>JBBRXA010000045.1:0-21094 GCA_038248855.1 Bacteroidales bacterium
AAAAACCCAGTGATATATTCCTGGTAAAATTTACTTACAGGTTCGGACTCCGGTAGGTATTAAAATGCAAACGTCCTTAAAGAGCAGAAATTAGTTTTCCTGCTCTTTTCTTATGTGTGATGATCTGAACATGCAGAATGTTGCTGAAGATTATTTGAATATATTTGTATTACGTCTGAAAACCATTTCTTACTGTTTTACTTTCCGGTATGATATGAAAAGATTCATAATCCTGTTTGTCCTTCTTCTCCCTGCTGTGATCCACGGTCAGGATTATGAGAAAAGGAAATACACTGCTCAGCGGATTGAAACCCCTCCCGTAATCAACGGTGAATTCAGCGATGAAGTCTGGACTCACGGCGAATGGGAAGGAGACTTCAGACAGTATGAACCGGCAGAAGGAAAACCGGTGTCACAAAAGACAGAGTTTAAGCTCCTGTACGACGACAATAATATCTATGTTGCGATAAAAGCGTATGACTCTTCACCGGACAGCATTGTAACGAGGATGACCCGCCGTGACGACACCGACGGCGATGAGGTTGTACTTGCGATTGACTCCTACTTTGACCAGCGGACAGCCTTCGGATTCGGCGTAAGTGCTGCAGGTGTGAAAGGCGATCTCATATGGACCGAGGACGGAATGAGTGAGGATGAGTCATATGATCCCATCTGGTATGTTAAGACTGGCATCTATGACTGGGGATGGGCGGCCGAGATGCGGATCCCCCTTACCCAGCTTCGGTTTTCCGCAAAGGATGAACAGACCTGGGGGATGGAAGTCATCAGAAATATCTACAGGAATGCCGAGACTGACATGTGGCAGCCCATGGCGAGGAATGCTTCAGGCCTTGTTCATAATGCAGGTCTTCTGGAAGGGCTGAAGGGAATCAGGCCGCACACTATCTTCGACGTCACCCCCTACACGGTTGCAAAATTTGAAAGTTACGAAGGAGAGGCCGGAAACCCATGGCTCGACGGAAAGGACCTGAAAGCCAATGCCGGCCTCGATGCCAAGATCGGGATATCGAACAACATGACGCTCAGCCTGACTGTGAATCCCGACTTCGGGCAGGTGGAGGCGGATCCTTCGGAAGTAAACCTGTCAGCCTTTGAGACCTTCTTCAGGGAGAAGAGACCTTTCTTCATAGAGGGAAAAAACATTACCAGCTACGGCCTTGGCATAGGAGACGGGGATGTTGGCAATGACAACCTCTTCTATTCCAGAAGGATAGGCAGAAGCCCCAAACGGCCGGCCGAACCCTCTGATGACGAGTATGCCTACACTCCCGGATTCATTCCCATTCTCGGAGCAGCCAAAATAACAGGCAAATCAGGCAACGGGCTTTCCCTTGGAGTGATTGAAGCAGTCACGGCACAGGTGAACACCCGGATATACAATGAACTTACAGGTGAAACGCATCATGTGACCGCTGAACCACTGGCCAATTATGCTGTGGGCAGGGTGCAGCAGGACATGAACAAGGGTAATACCATAATCGGGGGTATGGTCACCAGCACCATCAGATCACTTGATGAAACCACGCAGGACTATTTTCATAAGTCGGCCTCAACAGCCGGTCTTGATTTTACACAGTATTTCAAGGAGATGAAGTACATTTTCCAGCTGCGGACCGTCTTCAGCGACGTTCAGGGAAACAAGGTGTCAATCGCACGTACGCAGAAGTCAGCCGTACATAATTTTGCGCGCCCTGACGCCGGCTACGTGGAGTATGACCCCACCCGCACATCCCTGAACGGTTTCGGAGGCAATCTGATGGCCGGAAAAATAGGAGGCAACATGCAGCTTCTTTACATTGCTGCCTGGAAATCGCCGGGATTGGAACTTAATGATATAGGCTACATGCGGGTTGCCGACCAGTATCTTGGAGTTGCCGTTATCAATTACAGCATCTATAAGCCTTTCGGCATATTCAACAGAATGAGTTTCGGGAGTAACGTGATTCATCTTATGGACTTCGGCGGTAATACCCTTCTGGTAGGCAATGATTTCTCATGGAACGCCGGTTTCAAAAATCTCTGGCATACCAATTTCGGAGGAGGATTCAACAGCAGGGAGAGAGACAACCTGTTGCTGCGCGGCGGACCTTCCATGAAAATGCCCGGGACAGGACGCTTCTACGGTGGCATCAATACCAGTGAACGCAAAAAGCTGGTGGCGGAACTCAATGCCAGGTACGGCTGGGGCTATGAAAATGTATATTCGCAGAAAAGCATCGGTCTGGAACTGAGCTACAGACCTTCAGACAACATTACAATAAGCGCTGAGCCCGAATGGGAGAAGACACAGCATTCAATGCAGTATGTCACCACCACTTCAGGCGGATTTTATACCCCGCAGTATGTCTTCGCAAATATTGATCAGAAGATCGTCAGCATGTCATTCAGGATCGATTACAATATCACCCCTGACCTTACAGTCCAGTACTGGGGACAACCCTTCTTCGGATCAGGCAGGTACAACGATTTCAAAAAAATAACTGATCCGGTGGCTGATGTTTATACAGACCGTTTTCATGTGTATACTGTCAGGGAAACCATAACCGGCAGCGGTGAGATTTACTATGAGCCTTCCGCGCAGGAATATTTTGTCTATGAAGATACTGACCTGCTTCCTGACTATAGCTTTGAAAATCCCGATTTTACAGTCAGCGAGTTCCTGAGCAACCTGGTGGTGCGCTGGGAGTTTCTTCCCGGTTCAACAGCGTACCTGGTATGGTCGCAGAACCGTGATTACTATACCGGCGACGGTCTTTTTGACCTTGGGACCCAGTTCAGGGATGTCTTCAGGCAGAATAAGCCTTACAACATTTTCCTCCTCAAGTTCTCATACAGGTTCGGACTAAGATAATACATATGAGCAGCAGTTGTGAGTGGCCTTCTGGTGATCCCCTGATGACGGAATACCATGACAGCGAGTGGGGAACGCCGGTGCATGATGACTTCAGATGGTTCGAGCATATTGTTCTTGACGGGGCGCAGGCCGGACTGAGCTGGAAGACCATTCTTCACAGGCGGGAAGGCTATCGCAGGGCATTTGAAGGGTTTGACCCTGCAAAGGTGGCAGCCTTTGATGAACAGAAAATCGCCCGGCTTATGGATGACGCCGGCATTATCCGGAACCGCCTGAAAATAAGATCTGCGGTCAGCAATGCCAGGGCATTCCTCAAAATACAGGAGGAATTCGGCAGTTTTGACAACTACATCTGGGGATTCAGCGGTGGAGAACCGGTAATAAACCGCTGGGAAAGCCTTAAAGAAATCCCGGCCAGAACGCCCCTCTCCGATGCTGTCAGCAAAGACCTGAAGAAGAGAGGCTTTAACTTCGTGGGCTCAACAATCTGCTACGCCTTCATGCAGGCAGCAGGCATTGTAAATGATCACCTCACTGACTGCTTCCGGCACCCTGACAATCATTAATCCGGTTTTCTTTATTTGATTTTTTAAGCATTAGTGGCACTATTTCCTGAGGTAGTTGCAGACACCATGGTGCCTGCCGGTGAAATGCCTACCACTGATCAGAGGATTGAGACAGCAGTCGACGGTGATCCGAACGCAGTTCCCGTTGTCCTTTCTGATCCGGAACCCATCACACCTCCGGAGCCGAAAACATACATCACGGTCATCCTCCAGTTTGTGGTCACGGCAACGGGCGACATAAACAGGATCGTTGTTACCCGTAAGGCAAACCCGCTTCTCGATGCTGAGGCTGAGAGGGTTGTCTCCATTCTGCCAAAGTGGAAGCCCGGTAAACAGGACGGTAACCCCGTTGCCGTATACTTCTCACTGCCGGTAGTCTTCCGGATAAAGTAGAATTCAGAATTGAAAGGAGGAGGCGGGACATTAACCCCCTGCAACAGGTTCGGAAGCTGTCTGAAGTCCTGTAGCCACTTCAGGGATGATCCCCATTTTGACATATACGGGACGGACATTCTTTCTCAGTTCCGGCAGTTTTTTAAAGAATGCTATGGCTCCCAGCAGGCATGCGATACCACCTATCATGATTGCTGCAGGGGCACCGGCCACTTTTGCCAGCCATCCTGCCAGCAGACTGCCGAATGGTGCTGTACCCATTATGGCCATGGTATAAAAGCTCATCACCCTGCCCCGCTTATCATCATCGGTTATTGTCTGCAGGATTGTGTTGCTCGCGGCAGCATGCATCATCATGCCGAGGCCAATAAATAACATCAGAACCACCGAAAGAAGAAACCATACACTAAATGACAGTATGATCAGACCTGCTCCGATCAGCATGGCGGCAGCAGGAATTATTCTGCCAAGTTTCAATACCGTTTCCCTCGAGGCAAGGAAAATCGCCCCTATCAATGCCCCGGACCCTGCTGCCGCCATGAGGAACCCATACGTGTGGGAGTCTCCGTGAAGGATCTCCCTGACGAACACCGGCATCAGGACCTGATATGAGGTACCCATAAGACTGACCACCGCAAGTAACAGTAAAATGCTTTTTATGGGAGGGAAACCAAATGTGTAGTCCATGCCTTCTTTCAGTTCTCTTAATATATGAGCCTTTTTTGGCAAGGTTACTCTTTCAGGAACATGCATCATTAATAGAGATATAATGACGAAGACATAACTGATTGCATTTATAAGAAAACATATCCCCTCCCCTGCTGAGGCAAGAATAATTCCTGCAAGAGAAGGGCCGAGCAGTCTAGCCCCGTTAAACATCATCGAGTTAAGGGCTATGGCATTACCCAGGTCCTCCTTTTTCTCAACCATGTCAATTACAAATGATTGCCTGGCCGGCATGTCAAGGGCATTTATACAGCCCCCCGCAATACTTAGAATGACAATATGCCATATATCCAGCATACCTGCGAGACTCAGCCCCGCGAGTACTCCGGCCTGGATCATTGAGAGTATCTGGGTCACCACCAGGACCCTGTACCTGCTCCAGCGGTCTGTCAGCACTCCCGCAACCGGAGCAAGGAGGAAGCCGGGTATCTGACCTGCAAAACCAACCACACCCAGAAGAAATGCAGACCCGGTCATTTGATACACGATCCAGGGAAGAGCAATCCTCTGCATCCAGGTGCCTATCAGGGAGAAACTCTGGCCGCTGAAGAAGAGACGGTAGTTCCTGTACTGAAGCGAGCGGAACACTGTCTTTGCCCTTGCTGAAATCCCTGTAATATTATCTTTTGTGCCCCGTGTCATCAGGAATATTTCCTAAAAATAACTACTTCTGGCTGATCGTTTAAAAATCAAGTCTGACGGAAAATCCACCGGGATAGACATTTACAGTCCATTCACTTTCAGGTCTGATGAATCCCCGATCTCCGCCCAGGCCCTGCTCCCTGCCATACCGCTCGTAATCCCTTATCGCCCTGGTGGGCTGGGTCCATATCTGGGCTTCAGTAATAACAGTATTTAGCGCAAAATTTTCCAGACCGTCGAGGAAAGTGCGTTTAAACCCCAGCCATGTTATCAGCCCGCTTCCCAGATTAACGGCGCCTGCAAGGGCATGCACCTTCCATGATCTTCCATCTTTTTCCCTTTGCGCCAGGGCTTTCAGCAATTCTGCCGACTGTTCTGACGACAGGGGCCCAGCTCCTTCAGGGTTATAACCGCCAGCCTGCCTTCCGTATGATGCATCACGCGGCAGCATGGGTGTGAGCAGCTGCCCCATGGCTCCCAGGAAAGTCGTCGCCGCCCCCAGGGCCATGTCCTGCCTTGTCGCTTTTTTCTCAGAAGTAAAATATACTACCCCCTGTCCTGCCGTTGCCGCACTGTATGCCCCCAGCCAGGCGTACCACCATGCCTGTGCACGGACCCTGTCCTGATTTGCCAGTTCACGGAGATCCTGAATCATCTTATCCACCGTTGAATCAGCGGAAACCTCCTGCCCTGAAAGCGGTGAAAGCTGCAGCAGAAAAATGAGCAAAAACGGTATTGTCCTGAGGCCGGTTTTACTGAATATTCCTTTCATTAATACCTCCTATTTGTTATTACCGGTTAAAAGTGCAGACTCCCTGAGCCTGGTAGAGCATATAAAACTTAACAGCATTAATCCCGTCATGATAATCAGCGGCCTGGTCATTGAGCCTGTTCCAGCAGCCTTGAATGCATCCATGCCAAAAATGAATGCTATCCCTGAAACCTGTCCCATCATCAGAAGAAAACCGTTTGAAGTGCCTTCGGAAACAGGATAGGTAACTTCTGCACCGTACTGAAAACCTATGGGACCGGAACTGAGCAGGAAAAATCCGAATACAGTGCCGGAGACCAGGAGCAGCGGATAATTCGTGGCGAAGGTGACGCCTGCAAGGCCCAGAGTAGACCCTGCCAGTGCGATGAGTATAAAAGGTATCCGCTTCTTGCGGCGGTCAGAAAGCATTGGGATAATCAGAGCACCAAAAATGCCTCCGATTATCATCAGTCCTCCGGTGATCCCTGCCTGTTCTGCGGTGAAGCCTCTCGGACCCAGGATATTCTCGATCCACGTTGTGACGGCATTGAACACCCCCAGTCCTATAAAGAAGATAAGCATCAGCCATTTAAAGTCCCTGTTCCTGAAAATCAGTTTAAGGCCGTCAATAGCCAGGGCCCGTTCTTCCTGTCCCGGAAGGCACGGTGCCGTCAGGGGTCGTTCCCTGGCCAGAACTATGAAAACAACTGCCGAAACAACTGAAAGAATTCCGTATATGTAGAGTGTACCGCCTATGCCTGACCCGTTGACCAGAAAGGGCGTGAGACTCATTCCGGCAAGTATCCCGACATACATTGACAGCGTTCCCAGTCCTGAAGCAGTGGCCCTTTCACTTATCGGAAACCATCTTGCCGCAACCTTGGTAATTGAATTTAACAAAAATGGCTGCCCGATTGCAATGCCGATCTGCGATATCAGGAGCATATTATAGTCTACGCCAACAAGCCCGCGCATCAATCCAAAGACCGCGGTAAATATTACCCCGATGCCTACCCCGGTACGGATACCGTAAGTGTCGATAATCCATGATGCCGGGATTGAAACGAACAGGTAAACAATCATAAAGCACATCGAAAGAATCCCGATCTTAAGGTCTGAGACACCGTAGTAAACGGTGGCATCACTTGTTATCGGTGCAAAGGTGATCCACATAAGCTGGTTGACTGCAATCACCAGCATGAACACGCTGAGCATAATCCACCTGTATCCGTAGACCCTGAATTCTGATTTTCGCATAAGTTTCTTTTTCCTGAAATCCCGGCTAAGTAAAAGCAATTTTTCAATAATTATCCGGCTGATTCATTATTTATATAACGGTGCCGGTTCGCTCGGGCAATTATGTTAATTTTACTAATGATGCTACGCCATCATGTAACCCGACATGAAACCAGTGAAAATCCTTGTCAGAAACGGCACCGTTGTTACAGGTTCTGAGATTAAGACTGCTGATGTTCTCATTCTTGACGGCACTGTGACTGAGGTGGGGCCCGGCTTACCCGAAGAGGGCGCAGACCGGGTAGTAGAGGCAGGCGGAAAATACATCTTCCCTGGAGGTGTCGACCCTCACGTGCATATGCATCTTCCCGGACCGGCAGGGTTTTCTTCCGACGATTTCTTTACCGGCAGCAGGGCCGCCCTGTATGGCGGAACAACAACCCTCATCGATTTTGTCACCCCGGCAAGAGGGGTGTCGCTTACTGAAGCCCTTGAAAAAAGGATGGAGGAAGCGAAAAACTCACTGACAGATTTTTCATTTCATGTCAGCCCTGTCGAATGGAGAAAAACAACAGCAGACGAAATCAGGGCATGCCTTTCTGCAGGGGTGACCTCCTTCAAGGTTTACATGGCCTACAGGAATACGGTGGGGATGAATGATCAGGACATTATGGAGGTTATGAAATCTGTAGCCGGAGCCGGAGGAATTGTAACGGTACACTGCGAAACGGGTGATGAAATTGAGAGGCTGCGCAACAGTTATTACTCCGATGGATACGTCGAGCCGTTCTATCACCATCTGTCACGGCCTTCAGCAACGGAGAGTGACGCCGTGGCCAGGGCTGTCGGGCTGGCCGGAAGGGCAGACTGCCCCTTGTACATAGTACATGTTTCGGCCAAAGAGTCGCTGAAATATATCAGGGAGGCGCAGGCCAGAGGACAGAAGGTGGTTGCCGAGACCTGCCCGCAATATCTGCTTCTTGACAGTTCCAGATACCTGAGCGATTTTAATCACACGGTGCCCTACATAATTAGTCCTCCCCTGCGCAGCAGGGAAGACTGTGAGGCGTTGTGGAACGCATTGGCTGACGGAACCGTGAGCGTCGTAGGCACTGATCATTGCCCCTGGACAATGGCACAGAAGGAAACAGGCATCGACGACTTCAGAAAAATTCCTGGTGGAGCCGGCGGTGTCGAACACCGCCTGTCACTGCTCTATACTTACGGCGTCATGGAGAACCGCATTAGTATTAACCGGATGGTTGATCTTATTTCTGCAAACCCGGCTGCGATATTCGGACTCTGTCCGCGGAAGGGAACTGTGGCGGCAGGTTCAGATGCTGACCTTGTCATATGGAATCCTGATGTACAGAGCATCATTTCATCAGCGACGCACCACCAGAACTGTGATATCAATATCTACGAAGGATTTTCTGTCAGGGGAAATGCAGACTGCGTCATTGCAGGCGGCAGGGTCATAATTGAAAACGGCATTATGACGGGTCAGCAGACAGGCGGCAAATTCTTATCGCGACCTCTGGGCTGAACCCACCCTTTTCCTGTTCCTTTCAAGAATATCGCGCAGTACCTCACCGGGATTTGCAAACCTGTTTGTCAGCATCATAGCGGCAATTACATAGGGTTTAAAACCTGCCTCCCGGTAAGTTTTGATCCTGTAACGCTCAAAGGCAGCTGCACTCACCTCTCCCCTTTCGCATGAAATCCCGCTGATATCGGCAGGCAGGCAGTGCATGTAAAGAGCATCACCGTTCCTTGTGGTATTCATCTTCGCCTCGTCATACTCCCAGTCGGCAAACCTTGCATTATTGGCCAGACAGGTCTGCTCAAGTTCCTTAAGGCCTGCCTTATCGGCATTTTTCAGAAGTTCAGTGCGCTGCTGCATTATGTGGAACGGAGCCCAGCTCTTTGGATAGACAATATCTGCATCCTTCATTGCTTCAGTCATCGAGTGGCTGATGCTGAACGATCCGCCGCTCTGCTGTGCATTCTTCCCGGCAATATCGATAATCTCAGGTATAAGTCCGTAACCCTCGGGGTAGGCAAGTTCAATATTCATCCCGAAACGGGAGAAAAGTGAGATGATACCCTGCGGCACCGAAAGCGGTTTTCCGTAACTGGGTGAATAGGCCCAGCTCATCACAATCTTCTTCCCCCTGAGGCTTTCAAGAGAACCGAAGACATCACGAAGATGCATCAGATCAGCCAGCGACTGTGTCGGGTGATCCATGTCGCACTGCAGGTTTATTATCCCGGGACGGACCGGCAGCACCCCCTCGCTGAAACCTTCATCGAGGGCGGCTCCCACCTCACGCATATACCTGTTGCCCTCTCCCAGGAATATATCATCGCGGATGCCTATAAAATCAGACATGAAGGAGATCATGTTCGCCGTCTCACGAACAGTTTCTCCGTGAGCTATCTGTGATTTTTCCTCATCCAGGTCCTGAACCGCCAGACCCAGCAGGTTGCTCGCCGAAGCAAAAGAAAAACGGGTGCGCGTAGAGTTGTCACGGAAGTTGGAAATGGCGAGGCCAGAGTCGAATACCCGGGGAGAGATATTCTCTTTCCTCAGTTCCATGAGTATGGCAGCCACATCCAGCACCAGCCTGAGGTCGCTTTCGCTCTTTTCCCACGTAAGCAGAAAATCACGGTTGTGCAATCCGGAATTGGTTTTGCACAACTCTTCAATCGTATCTTTCAGGTTCATTCTGATAATTGTTTAGGTAGATCACCGGCGTGAGTCCGCCGGCTACAGTTTTCCGGCTTCTTCCAAGGCATATGCGGCATAAAATGCTGATGCGGCTACCAGATCGCTTACCGGCACCTTTTCATCAGGTGCGTGGGCAAGTACCTCGTTGCCGGGGCCAAAACCAATCGTTGGAATCTTATAGATGCCGCAGGTCATAATGCCGTTGGTGGAGAATGTCCATTTGTCAACCCTGGGCTCCCTGCCGAACAGGTTTTTGAACACGCTGACGCCGGTAACCACTGACTCATGGTTCTCATCCACCACCCAGGTCGGATAGTATTTGTCCATGCCGTACTCGAGACCTGTATAAGCCTTTTCGGAATAGTGCAGGGTATTGACCCGGGCATTCATTCCGCTGACAATCTCTTCTATCTCCTTTACTGCTGATTCCTGAGTCTCTCCTGCAGTAAGCCTTCGGTCAACGTGAATACGCGCATAATCCGACACTGCACACAGCGAAGGACTTGATGATATTATCTCCGAGATCGTTACGCTTCCTTTCCCCAGAAACCCGTCGAATGCCAGCCTTTCATTCAGCTTCTCAATCTCCAGTGCAGCCCGCGAAGCCATGTAGATGGCATTCTTTCCGCGCTCAGGAGCTGAACCGTGTGATGAAATGCCGTTAAAGTGAACATGCATTTCCATCCGGCCTCTCTGACCACGGTAAATTCCCAGATTGGTGGGTTCGGTGCTGATGACCAGGTCGGGAATGATCTTATCCTCCTCAATGATGTATTTCCAGCAGAGACCGTCACAGTCCTCCTCCATCACGCTTCCTACAAAATAGAGGGTGAGATCGCTGTCGAAACCCAGCTCTTTGAGAATACGGATTGAGGTTACAAATGCAGCAACCCCTCCGCGCTGGTCGACTGATCCGCGTCCGTGGACATATCCGTCCCTGATCTCTCCGCCCAGCGGGTCGAAGCTCCAGTTGTCCGGGTTGCCGAGATCGACTGTATCCATGTGGCCGTCGATGGCAATGATTTTCTTTCCCCTGCCCATACGCCCTATCACGTTGCCAAGACCATCTATGAAGACCTCATCGATGCCCGCCTCTTCCATCTGGCGTTTCAGTTCCAGCTGAACCTCCTTTTCCTTCCCGGTAGTAGCCTTTATCCTTACAAGCTTTGACAGGTTTCCCGCAGTGTAGTCACGGTACTTCTCAGACAACGCATTAATTGTATGATGGATATTTTCCATATTTTCTTTTTAATTGAAGGGAAATCAAAGTTATATTAAATCCCGATTGGTTTATCTTTGTTAGATGGTAACATTCATCCTTAATAATGAGAAGGTCAGTACCGGTCTTGCTTCCGGGTCATCTCTCCTCGATTTTATAAGGTACGAAAAAGGCCTTACCGGCACCAAAATAGGATGTCGCGAGGGCGATTGCGGAGCATGCACTGTTCTTACGGGCACATATGAAAACGGGACGACAAGTTACAGAAGCGTGGTCTCCTGCCTTACACCTCTTATCAATGCGCACGGTAAACATATTGTCACGGTTGAAGGACTGCAAATGGAAGGCCTGACACCGGTTCAGGATGCTATCGTAGACCACGGGGCGACACAGTGCGGCTTTTGCACCCCCGGGTTTGTGATGTCACTGACCGCCTGCAGCCTGTCTCCCGAGAAGACCACCGTGGAATCAGCCATTGCTTCCGTCAGCGGTAACATATGCCGGTGTACCGGGTACAAATCAATAGAAAAAGCCGCTGAGGCTGTTGCCATACTCCTCAGGGACAAAGATATCAATGACCCTGTGTGGTGGCTTGTTCAGCAGAAGCATCTGCCTGACTATTTCCTTACAATCGGGTTAAGGCTTATCGAAATACTCAGATCTGATCCCCGGCCTGAGAGCGGCGATTTTAAAATTGCAGGCGCCACTGACCTGATGGTACAGAAGGCTGAGGTGCTTTCGGGAGCTGAGATTGTCTCTCTGGGTAACAGGGAAGAACTCAGGGGCATAAGGATCAGTAACGGCAAGTGCCATATCGGCTCAGCCACCACTTTCAGCGAGTTAGCCGAGTCTCCGGATTTAGTCAAATTCATCCCGGATATTTCTTCCTGTTTGAAGCTTGTCGCTTCTGAATCTGTAAGAAACATGGCGACCGTCGCAGGCAATATCGTCAATGCATCACCCATCGGTGACATAACTGTCATGCTGCTTGCCCTGAATGCCAGACTTGCCGTTGGCGGACCTGACGGTGAGAGAAACGTCATGCTTAAGGATTTTTTTCGAGGCTATAAAAAGACGGATCTTGGTGCCGGCGAAATAATTAAGCGCATCTCATTCGATTACCGGCATGAGCCTGCCCTCTTCAGTTTTGAAAAGGTAAGCAGGAGGAAGCACCTCGATATTGCCAGCGTGAACAGTGCACTGCTTTTGTCAATGGAGGATGATAAAATAAGGGATTGCAATGTCTCCGCAGGCGGGGTGAGCCCCATACCTCTTCTGCTGATGAAGACAAGCAAGTTCTTCAGGGGCAAGACTGTTACGCCTGATATCATAATGAAGGCATGCATCATCATGCAGGACGAAATTTCCCCCATAAGTGACGTGAGGGGCAGTGCCGAGTACAAGAGGCTGCTCCTGAGGCAATTACTTGTGGCTCATTTTATTAAGCTGTTTCCGGAGATTATGAACTTCAGCATTGATGTGCTATGAATAACATAGATTCAGCCAGCCATGCAACAGGCAGATCAGTGTACCTCGACGATATACCTGTGTTGAAGAATACGCTGCACGGTGTCGTGTTTGACTCTCCGCTTCCACATGCAAAAGTAACCCGCCTTGATGTTACCGATGCACGATCGCTCCCCGGCATTGAAGGTATATTCACCTGGAGAGACATTCCAGGCAATAATGACATTGGAGGAATCATCCCTGATGAACCGCTGTTTGCTACTGATGAGGTACACTACAGGGGACAGCCCCTGGCGCTGGTTGTTGCTGCTGATGAGCACCTTGCCCGCAAGGCTCTGGAGCTGATAAAAATTGAAACCGTGGAGCTGGAGGTAATTACTGACCCGCGGAAGGCATACGAGAAGGGGATGCTGCTTATCCCTTCGCGCACTTTCAGCATGGGGGACATCTCCGGCGCCTGGTCAGAGTGTGATCATATTTTCGAGGGCACAGCCTCGAGCGGAGGCCAGGAACATCTCTATCTCGAGACACAGGGTGCATATGCCTATCCTGCAGAAAATGGCTGCATCAAAATCCACTCATCAACTCAGGGACCGACGCTGGTACAAAAGGTGGCCGCACGGGTGCTGGGGATCCCGATGAACCGTGTCGAGGTGGATGTTACACGTCTCGGCGGAGCCTTCGGAGGCAAAGAGGATCAGGCTACTGCCGTGGCCGTCATGGCAGCCCTGGCATCGTTCCGGCTGCAGCGTCCGGTAAAGATCACCCTGAACCGTACCGATGACATGCGCATGACAGGAAAACGCCATCCGTACACCTCAGACTTCAGGATCGGCCTGACAAAAGATGGTAAAATATTAGCTTACAGTGCGGTAATGTTCCAGAACGGCGGAGCGGCCGCGGACCTTTCTCCGGCCATTATGGAGCGTTCACTGTTCCATTCGACAAACGCATACTACATACCGAACACTGAAGTGACGGTGCACAGCTGCAGGACAAACCTGCCCCCGAATACCGCCTTCAGAGGTTTCGGAGCTCCCCAGGGAATGTTCGTCATCGAGGCTGCTATCGCCAAAGCAGCTGAGGAGCTGGGGATACCGGCACATCTGGTACAGCATGCCAACCTGCTCTCTGAAGGTGATGAATTCCAGTACGGTCAGGAGGCAGAAAACGTAAACATCGGTAAATGCTGGGAAAATCTTGACAAAAAGTTCAACCTGGCAAAGATCGAAAAGGAGATCACACATTTTAACAGCCAAGACCACTTCCGGAGAAGGGGTATGGCAGTAATGCCGGTCTGCTTCGGCGTCTCATTTACAAATACTTCGATGAACCAGGCGCGCGCACTGGTGCACATATATCAGGACGGCAGCATCGGGATAAGCACCGGCGCAATTGAGATGGGACAGGGAGTAAATACCAAACTTGCACAGATAGCAGCAACTGTCTTCTCTGTCGGTATAGAAAGGATAAAGCTGGAATCGACCAATACCTCCAGGGTGGCAAACACCTCCCCCACGGCGGCCAGTTCAGGAGCTGACCTGAACGGCAACGCACTGCTCGCAGCATGCAATGAACTCCTCCTGAGACTAAAATCCATTGCAGCCCTGATGTACGACTGCAGCGTCGAAGATGCAGAGATACTTAAAGAGAAGGTGGTAATAAAAGGTGTCGTGACCGGTACAACATGGGAGAAGCTGGTGCAGACGGCCTTCCTTAAAAGAGTCTCGCTAACGGAGAACGGCCATTATTCAACACCGGAAATTTTCTTTGATAAGACAATTGAAAAAGGCCATCCGTTTGCCTATCATGTTTACGGCTCTGCGGCGGTTACCGTCACGCTCGACTGCCTGAGAGGGACGTATAAGGTTGATGATGTGCTGATAGTCCATGATTTCGGCAACAGCATCAACCTGGTCATAGATAACGGGCAGATAGAAGGCGGAGTAATGCAGGGCATCGGATGGATGACAATGGAGGAAGTTTCGTTCAGTGACGCCGGACATCTTCTGTCAGGCACTCTTTCCACCTATAAGGTGCCTGATATCTACTCTGCCCCTTCACGTGTCGTGTGTTACGCCCTGGAGACATCAGGACCGGAACTGGCCATCTTCGGGTCAAAGGCTGTGGGTGAGCCTCCGTTCATGTACGGCATCGGCGCTTTCTTTGCACTCTGCAACGCCATAAAATCCTTCAAGCCTGAGTTTAAAACAGACTTTGACGCCCCCCTGACGCCGGAAAAGGTGCTGATGAGACTTTATAACCACTAATGCTTACAGCCGCACATGTCCGACAAATTTCATCCTGTTTCGCTCAGGCACCTTCTTAAAATCATCTTAAACGAACTGCATAGCCGGGGCACCGTTTTCGGCATCCCCGAAGAGCTGTTCTTTATTCCTGACTGGCATCCGGACCTGGTAAACGTTCTCTTCGGACACCGGCTTGAAACGCCGGTGGGCGTTGCAGCAGGCCCTCACTCCCAGATGGCACAGAATATTATTGCTGCGTGGCTCACGGGAGCCAGGTACATTGAACTGAAAACGGTTCAGACCCTCGACGAACTCAAGGTTCCGAAACCCTGCATCGATATTCGTGACGAAGGGTATAACTGCGAGTGGTCACAGGAACTGAAGATAAAAGAGAGTTTCAATGAGTACCTCAACGCCTGGATAATTATCCATGTTCTTAACCGCAGACTTGGGCACGGAGATGATCCGGGCACCGTCTTCAACATGAGCGTGGGTTATAACCTGGAGGGGATCATGAACGACAATGTTCAGTGGTTTCTGTCAAAGATGAGAGACTGTGAAGTTGAGCTTGCAGCAAAATGCGAAGAGATAAGCGATATCTGCCCGGAGATTTTTGATCTGCACATTCCTTCTGAAATATCCGGCAACATCACCCTGTCGACAATGCACGGCTGCCCGGCAGGCGAGATCGAAGACATCGCCCGCTACCTTCTTGAGAAGCAGAAGCTTCACACCCTGGTTAAACTGAACCCCACCCTCCTGGGACCGGACAGGCTCAGGGATATACTCAACATTAATCTCTGGTTTAAGACCTCGGTGCCTGACGGCGCTTTTGAACACGACCTCAAATACCCTGATGCTGTAAGAATTATAAGTGCCCTGCAAAAGGCAGGCAAAGATAACGGCCTTCAGTTCGGACTGAAGCTCACCAACACCCTTGAAGCTGTTAATGACGGGAAAGTTTTTGACAGCGATGCCGGGATGATGTACATGAGTGGCCGCGCCCTACACCCGGTTTCCGTATGCCTTGCGGAAAAACTTCAGCGTGAGTTCGGGGGTGCGCTGCTGATGTCATTCTCAGGTGGAGCCGATGCCTTTAACATATCCGATCTTTTATCAGGCGGTTTTAAGACAGTCACAGTCTGTACTGATCTCTTAAAACCCGGCGGTTACATGAGGCTGAACCAGTACTTCGATGAGATTAAGAAAAGAAATTTCAAGCCGGGCCTTCTTACCGGCAGTGCGGCACTGTCAAACCTCAGCCGTTATGCCGGAGAGGTACTTCATTCAAACGCATACCGGAGAGACTACATCAGGCCGCCTGATATAAAGACAAAGCGTGAACTCGAAAAGTTCGACTGTATCTCGGCCCCCTGCCGTGATACCTGCGCTACTAATCAGGATGTGCCGGACTACCTCTGGTTTACTTCTGCCGGCCGGTTCGAGAAGGCATATGAAACGATACTGAAAACCAACCCTTTCCCCTCTGTCACAGGAATGGTCTGTGATCATCTCTGCCAGGGTAAATGCACACGCGTTAATTATGATTATCCCGTTCAGATCCGTGAGGTGAAACGGTTTATCTCTGAGCAGGATGAGGTTAAGCTAAAACCGGCGGATTACAACGGACTGAAAGCAGCCGTCATCGGCGCCGGACCTTCGGGGCTCTCCTGTGCATATTACCTTCGCCTGGCAGGATTTGCAGTCGATGTTTTTGAGTCAAAAGAGAAAGCAGGCGGCATGGTGCAGTTCGCCATTCCGGGCTTCAGGCTGACTGATGATGCCGTGGACAGGGATATAAGACGGATTACGGACCTCGGCGTCAGCATCCGGTACAACAGCAGGGTCGACAGTCAGCTGTTCGCTTCATTGAAGAAAGACTATCACTACATATTTGTTGCCGCCGGCGCACAGCGTTCAACACCTTTTGAAGCTGAAGGCGCCAGCGTCGCCGGGGTTATGGAACCCCTGTCGTTCCTGTTTGATGCCAGGCAGTCAAAGAGCACCGAAATAGGAAAGAATGTGGTGATCATAGGAGGCGGCAATACCGCAATGGATGCCGCCCGTACAGCCTGGCGGCTGGTTGGTGAAAACGGGAAAGTGACTGTAGTCTACCGCCGCACCGTGAACGAGATGCCTGCTGACCAGGGCGAGATAAAGGCGGTGCTGAACGAGGGAGTGGAGATAATTGAACTTACCGCACCTGAGAAAGTGCTGGAAACCAACGGCAGGGTACGCGGCTTGCTGTGCAGCAGAATAGAGCTGAAGGGCATCGACAGCAGCGGAAGACCGGTGCCGGTAAAGATCACAGGCTCTGAGTTTGAGATACCCTGCGACACTGTCATTCCGGCAATAGGTCAGCAGACTGATATCGTCTTTGCTACCGCGGAAGATCTGGCTGCCGACCAGAAAACATACAAAACCAGCCTGGAAAAGATATATATCGGCGGTGATGCAATGCGCGGCGCATCGACTGCCATCAACGCCATCGGTGACGGCAGAAAGGCTGCGGAAAGCATCATTGATGACGCCGGAATAAAATTCAGTCTTGAAAAACCCGCGGGGAGGAAAAATCTGACGAAAAGGGAGTTGATTATAAAACGGGCGATTCGAACTCATGCGCATCAGTGGCCACAACAAATGAGCCCGCAACAGCAGCAGAGTAACATAAGAAACTTCAGCCCCGTCACATTGACCATGGACAGGGAGGCCGTGATGAGTGAAGCTGACAGATGCCTGTGGTGCGATGAGATTTGCAATATCTGCACAACCGTCTGCCCTAATTTCGCGAACCGCGGATATGAGATTACACCTGTAAGATATGACCTTCAGAAAGCAGTAATGTCAGAGAACGGCACGGTGGAGATATCTGATGACAGGGTCTTCACGGTAAAGCAGAAATACCAGATCCTGAACATCGCCAATTTCTGCAATGAATGCGGCAACTGCAATACCTTCTGTCCTTCGTTAGGGGCACCCTACAGGGATAAGCCCAGCTTCTACCTGACAATTTCTTCCTTCAACGAAGCCGAAGAAGGCTACTACTTTGCGAATCTTAAAGACCGTAAAAATCTGATCTTCAAACAGAAAAATCATATCACAACACTTACGGAACTGCCCGGTGAATATGTTTATGAAAATGACTACGTGACCGGACGGTTCTCCAGGGAAGGGTTCAGGCTCCTGGAGGCTGCATTCAAGACACCCTGTGTCAGGGAGGCACATTTTATGAAGGCGGCAGAGATGAGTGTTCTGCTGAAAGGAGTGAAAGACCTTGTATTCGAATGAGGCGGACGGCCGGATAAATACACCCATAATGGTTAACTTGCAGGATAGTTTTTCTGAAATACTCAACTTATATGATAGAGCCCGTTGACAAGGTCACAAATGACAAAGCACTGCAGAATGCCGTAAACTGTTTCAGGGAAAGGGGTATAATTCTGCCGACCTTTGAGCAGCAGAGGAACCCGGATCTCATCCCGGAAAAAATCAAATCGCGGCTTAAAAAGATCGGGCTCTGGGATGTCAATCCGCTGAACCTGTTCCGCATAACCTGGAAAAACGAACCGACTGAAGCCGGCGGGCTATACGGGGGAGTGAACTTCATTGAACTGCCGCAGGCCCTCACCGGCGTTGAGGCGCGCATCATCCTTCTCATCGGAAAATGGTTCCCTACAGGTGCACACAAGGTGGGAGCTGCATATGGCTGCCTGGCACCAAGAATTATCACCGGAGGATTTGATCCCACCTACCACAAGGCTGTATGGCCCTCGACAGGCAACTATTGCAGGGGCGGGGCCTTCGACTCGAGGCTGATGGGCACCGAATCGGTGGCCATATTGCCTGAAGGGATGAGCAAGGAGCGATTTACCTGGCTTCGCGATGTCATCGGCTCAGAGGTGATTGCCACTCCGGGATCGGAGTCAAACGTCAAGGAGATATACGACAAATGCTGGGAAATACGAAGAACCAGGCCTGAGTGCATAATATTCAACCAGTTTGACGAGTTCGGCAATCCCGCCTGGCATTATAACGTCACAGGCAATGCCGTGGAGGAAGTATTTGACAGGGTCAAAGGACCTGACAGCAACCTTGCCGCTTACATCTCCGCCACAGGATCAGCCGGGACAATTGCTGCAGGGGATTATCTCAGAACAACGGCACCTCATGTAAGGGTTGTAGCCTCTGAAGCGCTGCAGTGCCCCACCCTCCTGAGGAACGGTTTCGGAAGCCACAGGATTGAGGGCATTGGCGACAAGCATGTTCCCTGGGTACATAACGTCAGAAACACCGACGTTGTAACCGCCATCGACGATGAGGACTGTATGAGGATATTCAGGCTCTTCAATGAGAAAAAAGGTCATGAGTACCTGAAGTCGGCAGGTATAGACGGTAATATCATAAACGATCTTCACCTGATAGGCATTTCGGGCATCAGCAACATGATCTCTGCAATAAAGACTGCGAAGTATTTTGAGATGACCGCCGATGATATCATAATCACAATTGCAACCGACTCTGCCGATATGTACAAATCACGTCTCGCTGAGCTTTCTGCCGAAAGGGGAGAATATTCGGATATTCAGGCTGTAAAGGATCTTGAGAAGTGCATTTTGGGAGTCTGCACTGATAACATGAAGGAGCTGGGCTACAATGACAGAAAGGCTCTTCATAACCTTAAATATTACACCTGGGTAGAGCAGCAGGGTAAAGATGTGGAAGAGCTGAACCAGCTCTGGTCAGACGAAAAGATATGGAACAGGATGTTCAACCAGGTTGAACGCTGGGACATGCTCATAAATGAATTTAACGAAAGGACAGGCTTACTTAAGGACCTGTAGTCCCTTGCTGGCTGGCACAGGGACACCTTGAATTTCATCATATGAAACCGGACAAGTTTATATATAAATGCACCGACTGCGGCAGAGAATATAATGGCGGGGACACAATGTACCTGTGCCCCTCATGCAGTGGCGACAATTCACCCGCAGAATCACCGCGCGCAGAACCTCCTGCAGGCGTTCTGAATGTCCTCTATGATTATCCTGCTGTCCGGAAAAAAAATCCCGGATTCGGCGATCTTAAGAGAAGCGGCTTCATTGACCTCCTGCCGATTGGTTCGGTTGACAGCCTCCCTCCCCTGCGCGTGGGCCACACACCGCTCTATTCCAGGAACACTCTCGGAGGAGAGAGAGTTAACTTCCGCGTGCATCTGAAAGACGACTCACAGAATCCTACATATTCATTTAAAGACAGAGCCTCGGCACTGGTGTCAGCCTTCGCCAGGGAAAAGAGACTGGAAACCATAGTCACAGCCTCAACGGGCAATGCCGGATCGTCACTGGCAGGAATTTGCGCTTCGCAGGGCCAGAGAGCAGTCGTGATTGTGCCTGAAAAAGCCCCTCTGGCAAAGCTGACACAGATAATTATGTACGGCGCAACCCTGGTGCCGGTCAGGGGCACCTATGACGAGGCCTTTGACCTGAGCATCAGAACGTCATCGGAGTTCGGTTGGTACAACCGCAATACAGCCTATAATCCGCTTACAATAGAGGGTAAAAAAACCGTTTCATTCGAACTGTATGACCAGCTGAAACAGAGTGTCCCTGACAGAATTTTCGTGCCTGTGGGCGACGGGGTGATAATCTCAGGGATCTACAAGGGTTTCGAGGATCTCCTCTTGCTTGACATTATTGACCGCATGCCGGTCATCGTTGCGGTACAGTCGGAGAAAAGCGATAACCTCGTCAGGAATCTTCCGTTGAAGAGGTTCTCAGTAATTCCCTCCTCAACACTGGCAGACTCCATTTCAGTTGATATTCCCAGGAACTTTCGAATGACGCGCCGGTATATGCAGAAATACGGAGGCGAAGCTGTCACTGTCACTGACGAAGAGATACTCGGGGCTTCAGCCGAACTGTCACGCACCACAGGTCTGTTTGCCGAGCCTGCAGCAGCGGCAGCTTTTGCGGGACTTCTCTCCTATCATCGGAACAATCGGATCAGGGAGAACACTGACAATGTTGTGATGCTCACAGGCAGCGGACTGAAAGACCTGAAGGCAGTGTCAGGCATCATCCGGATGCCGGAGTCAGTTAATCCCTCAATCGATGAACTCAGGAGCCTGTTTCAATGATTGAATACACTCTCAACGGCATCTTGCGATCTTTCTCAGGCGATGAAGAGGAATCGCTCTTAACCCATTTGAGGCTTGAGAACGGCATCACCTCTGCCAAAGA
>JBBRXA010000046.1:0-21053 GCA_038248855.1 Bacteroidales bacterium
AAAGGCATATGTGCCGACGGGAGTTGAAAAGGTATTTACCGCACCTCTGGTTGAGGAGACCGCGGATGGGCTTAAAAACTCAGACGAGCCCTTCTGGTATGTTTCAAAGGGTATTGACACTCTCTATGTCCAGGCCAGGGTCATTGATCCGGTGAGCTGGCCGCTGCTTATAATTCCTGAAAACAAGGATGTATGGCATATTTTTCTCGGTCTTTCCCGGCCGGAGAAAGGTCAGGAGAGAAACTCCGCGGTGGGGACACCACTTACTCCGACGGAGGATAATCCTCAGGGTCCGGTAGCGCGAACACCACTTACCACGGCGGAGAATACCCCTCCCATCCCCTCAGAAGTGCCACTTCCATTTGCCGTTGATCCTTTGCCCTATCCCCTTGACGGACTGCTGCTTTATTACCTGAACTCGAAAAAAGGCGGGCTGATGATTCACGGTTCGGGCGTCATTACTGACGGCAGGGGATGGCTTTTTTCGGGGAAGTCGGGACAGGGAAAGACAACCATGACAAAGATATTTGACAGTTGCGGCGACAGGGTGATTCATGACGACAGGCTGATACTGCGTAAAGGTGCTGACGGATGGGCTATGCACAGCACGCCGGTCTACCGGAACGATGAACCCCGCAGTGCAAAGCTTGATCATCTCCGGATAATAAGTCACGGCCTTTCAAACATTTCAACCCCGGTTTCCGGAGCCGAAGCTGCGGGACTGGTGCTGGCAAACTGCATCCAGCAGAACTGGGACGGAAAGGTAACTGCGAAGCTGGCTGCAGCGGTTGCAGATCTTGTTTCTTCCGTTGCTGTCAGCAGGTTGCAGTTTGTTCCTGACAGGAGTGTGAGAGACTATCTTTTAATCAGGTCGGATCAGGGAATCAGTGATGCGGCTCTGGCAGCGAGGGGGCTGCTAAATGAAGAGCGGGGAATTGTCATCACTGCGGGAGGCTACAGCATGTGGCCGGCGCTGAGGCCCGGCGACAGACTGATAATCAGCCCTTACAGCTCTCTCAATCCTCTCAATCCTCTCAACCCTCTCAGTCCTCTCAATCCTCTCAACCCTCTCAATCCTCTCAACCCTCTCAATCCTCTCAATCCTCTCAACCCTCTCAATCCTCTCAACCCTTCCGGCTCTTTCCGTCCTCTCAGCGCCGGCCCGGCTGTCGGAAATGTTGTTGCGGTCAGTCGCGACGGCGGTTTTGTGGCTCACCGGATCACGGAGACAATGAGTACTGAAAGCGGGCTGCAGATAAGGACGCGGGGTGACAGCAGCAGGCGCGCTGATCCGTGGCTGTCGGAAAAAGATATAGCAGGAGTAATCAGACAGGTCAGGCGCGGCGGCAGGGAGCTTTATGTAGCCCCGCGCCGGTTGCCGTTTACTGTTAACCGGATGTTTGTCGCCCTGCTGAAGATTTGGGACAGATTCAGTCCTTCCTGGGGCGGGGGTCACCAGTGATACGGAGGTTTGATAAAGGGGAAGTTATTGGCAGTAATCTGATATTCTTACATTGGTGCATAGACTGGCGGTAATCTGATATTCTTACATTGGTGCATAGACTGGCGATAACATGCAGTTTTGATATTAACGGTTCATGAGGTATTTTTACCACGCAAAATGACAGACAGGTGAAGAGAGATGTAAAAGAAGCGCTTAAAGAACGGATCCTTGTGCTCGACGGAGCAATGGGGACCCAGATACAGCAGCACAGGCTGACTGAGGAGCAGTTCCGGGGAGCTGAGTTTGCCTCGCATCCCAGGCCTCTGAAGGGAAACAATGATCTTCTCTCGGTCACACAGCCTGAAATAATCAGGACTATTCACCTTGACTACCTCCGGTCGGGGGCTGACATTATAAGCACGAACACCTTCAATGCCAACAGGATCTCGATGTCGGATTACGGCATGGAGGAAATGGTGTACCGGATAAATGTTGAGGCAGCGCGGATTGCTTCCGAGGCAGCTGCGGTCTTTTCACAGGAGACAGGCCGGAGTGTCTGGGTGGCCGGGTCGCTTGGCCCCACAAACCGTACAGCTTCGATGTCGGCTGATGTCGGCGATCCGGGTGCACGAACCGTCACCTTCAGCATGCTTGCCGAAGCTTATGCCGAACAGGCGAGGGGCCTCATTGACGGCGGAGCAGACATCCTGCTTGTCGAGACGATATTTGACGGGCTGAACGCCAAGGCTGCTCTTTTCGCAATCAGCGGGGTGCTTGACGAAAAAGGGATTGATCTGCCCGTGATGGTCTCGGGGACCATCACTGATGCCAGCGGACGCACCCTCACCGGGCAGACCCTCGAGGCCTTCCTCATCACAATGTCTCACTATCCGCTGCTGAGCATCGGGCTTAACTGCGCCCTTGGAGCTGAGCAGCTCAAGCCATACATAGAGGAACTGGCGCAGAAGGCACCTTTCTTCGTCTCGGCACATCCCAATGCGGGCCTGCCGAACCAGTTCGGCGGATATGACCAGAGCGCTGAGGAGATGGGGAGAATTGTGAATGAGTTTCTGCAGAGAGGCTGGGTGAATATAATCGGCGGCTGCTGCGGGACCACACCGCAGCATATCAGTGTTGTCTCATCACTTGCCCGGCAGTTCCAGCCACGGGCGGTACCTGAGAAGTCACACCTGACATCCCTGAGCGGCCTCGAACCGCTTGTGATACGTCCGGAGACCAACTACGTCAACATAGGGGAAAGAACCAATGTCTCAGGCTCGCTGAAGTTCGCACGCCTGATAAGGGAGGGCAGCTTCTCTGCTGCGCTGGATGTGGCACGCCACCAGGTTGAGGGCGGCGCACAGGTGATCGACATATGCATGGATGACGCCATGATAGACGGGGCAGCGGCAATGAAGCGCTTCATAAACCTGCTTATGAGTGAGCCTGACATCGCAAAACTGCCGGTGATGGTCGACTCGTCGAAGTGGGAGGTGATTGAAACGGGGCTGCAGTGTATCCAGGGAAAACCGGTGGTTAACTCCATCAGCCTTAAGGAGGGCGAGGCAGATTTCCTGAAAAAGGCAAAACTGATCAGGCGTTACGGGGCTGCTGCTGTGGTGATGCTCTTCGACGAGCGCGGTCAGGCAGACTCGCTGGAAAGAAAAATTGAGGTAGCCGAACGGTCGTACAGGCTTCTGACAGAAACTGTGCAGTTTCCGCCTGAAGATATCTTCTTCGATCCCAATGTGCTTGCAATTGCAACGGGAATCGAGGAGCACAACAATTATGCTGTCGATTTCCTGAGGGCGACGGAATACATCAAAGCTCATTTCCCCTATGCCAGGGTGAGCGGCGGTGTGAGCAACCTCTCATTCTCATTCCGGGGAAATGACACGGTGAGAGAAGCCATTCATACAGTGTTCCTGTTCCACGCGGTAAAGGCTGGAATGGATATGGGGATTGTCAATCCCGGCCTGCTGAAGGTCTATACCGACATTGAGCCTGACCTCCTGCATCTGACGGAGGATGTGGTGATGAACAGGCGTAAGGACGGCACTGACAGGCTGCTTCAGTATGCCTCGGGCATTAAAAAGGAAAGTCACGGGGAAGAGCCCAAACTGCTTGCCTGGCGGAGCAATGACGTGGTCACCCGCATAAAGCACGCGCTGGTGAACGGGATAGACACCTTTATCTGTGACGATGTTGAGGAGGCAAGGCCTCTGTTTGAAAAGGCACTGCACATCATCGAGGGCCCGCTGATGGACGGAATGGGTGAGGTCGGAGACCTGTTCGGTTCGGGACGCATGTTCCTGCCGCAGGTGGTGAAAAGCGCCAGGGTGATGAAGAAGGCGGTGGCACAGCTGACTCCGCACATCGAAGCAGAGACAAAGGGCGGGGTGATGGCCTCGGCCGGCAAGGTGCTGCTTGCTACCGTTAAGGGTGATGTGCATGACATAGGAAAGAATATTGTGGGGGTGATTCTCTCGTGCAATAACTATCAGATTATCGATCTGGGTGTTATGGTACCCGCCGAGAAGATACTGGACACTGCAGTTAAAGAGAATGTTGATTTTATAGGCCTCTCAGGGCTGATAACGCCCTCTCTTGAAGAGATGGTGCATGTTGCCTCCCTGATGGAAGCGCGGGGAATGAAGATACCGCTTCTGATTGGCGGGGCCACAACTTCAGAAATACATACGGCTGTCAAAATAGCCCCTGTCTATTCATATTCTGGCGTTTATGTGAAGGATGCTTCAAGGGCGGTGCCGGTGCTGACGGGACTGAAGTCAGCCGACGGTACGCTGGCTGTGAGCGTGAAGGAAAAATACCGGAAACTCAGGGAGGAGCACGAGGCAACTAAAAAGGACCGCAGATTCATTTCGCTGGAGGCTGCAAGAAGAAATGCATTCAGGACAGATATTGCTGCCCCTGCTCCTTTAATCACAGGGGTCATTAACTCAGGGCCTGTCCCGCTTCTGGAGCTCGTTGATTATATAGACTGGACCTTCTTCTTCTTTGCATGGAAGGTCAACGGGAGGTACCCCGAGATCTTCAATGATCCTGTCAAGGGTCCCGAGGCGAAGAAACTGTACAATGATGCGGTGGCAATGATCACCCGGATAGTAGGTGAGGATCTTATGGTTGCCGAAGCCCTTTCAGGTATATTCCCTGCTGAGAGAGTGGGGGATGACGTGAAGGTTATTCCGGTCGGCAGAGCAGGCGATGGCATGAAGGTTATTCCTGTCGGCACAGCAGGCGATAGCGTGAATTCATTACCCGCTGAAGATGTTGACAGTGTCTGGTTCCGCTTTCTGCGCAACCAGGAAGAGAAGGAGCCGGGCCATCCAAACCTCTGCCTGTCGGACTTCGTGGCGGAGAAGGATGATCATGCCGGGGTCTTTGTAGTTACAGTAAAGATTAATGACAACGTGCCGGCTGACATCACCGGCGACGATTACAATAACATAATGTTCCGGATCCTTGCCGACCGATTTGCAGAGGCAGCGGCAGAGTGGCTGCACCATGAGATAAGGGTTAAACACTGGGGCTATGCTGCCGGTGAAAAACTGACGGCGGAGGAACTTTTCAAGGTAAAATACCAGGGCATCAGGCCTGCCCCGGGTTATCCTGCCTGCCCTGATCATACCGGGAAACAGGTCATTTTTGACCTGCTGAGTGCTCCTGAAACCATTGGTGTGACTCTTACAGAGAGCTATGCCATGAATCCTCCCGCGTCTGTTTGCGGATACATCTTTGCAGCCAGGGGCTCATCTTATTTCAATGTAGGCAGGATCGACAAAGACCAGGTTGAGGATTATGCTTCGCGTCTCGGTATTACGGTGGCAGAAGCTTCGAAATGGCTGGCGCCTAACCTTTAAAAGAGAGAAATGAAAGGACCTTCAGTAGCAGATCTTATAAACAGTTCAAAGAGACCGCTTTTCACTTTCGAGCTGCTGCCCCCGCTCAAGGGGCACAGTATCGACCGCATATACCACACCATCGAAGGGCTGATGGAGTACGCCCCGGCTTACATCAACTTCACATCACACCGCAATGAGGTGGTGCTGATGGAGAGGCCTGACGGGCTGATGGAGAAGAGGGTGACGAGAAAGCGTCCGGGTACTATTGCCCTTGCTGCCGCGGTGAAATACAAATACAATGTAAACGTGGTGCCTCATGTGCTCTGCGGCGGGTTCACAAAGGAGGAGACGGAGAATGTGCTCATAGAGATGAATTTTCTGGGCATCAATGATGTGCTTGCCCTGCGCGGCGATCCGCCGAAAGGGAGCAGGGTCTTTCTGCCTGAGAAGGACGGTCATTCATATACGAGTGACCTGGTGAAGCAGATAAGTGACATGAACACGGGGAAATATCTCGATCCTGATCTTAAGAATGCATCACCGGCCTCTTTCTGTATAGGTGTTGCAGGGTATCCCGAGAAGCATTTTGAAGCTCCCAACCTGAAAACCGACCTTCTCAACCTGAAGCGCAAGGTCGATGCCGGCGCGCAGTATGTGGTCACACAGATGTTTTTTGACAATGCAAGGTTTTATGCTTTCAGAGACGCCTGCCACGAGGCAGGGATAGCCGTCCCGATAATTCCGGGCATCAAGCCCGTATCAGCCCTTAATGATATGAGCCTGCTGCCCCAGACATTCCACATCGATATTCCTGAAGAGCTCGTGCATGAGTTTTCAAAATGCAGGACTGATGAGGAGGTGCGTGAGACTGGTATAGAATGGGCAACGATACAGAGCAGGGACCTCCTGAAAAACGAAGTGCCGGGGATACATTACTATACCCTCGGCAGATCTGATAATATCGCGCGGATCGTTAAGGCTTCGTTCTAAAGACCGAAGGCTTTCTTTATGGCTTCAACTTTATTCAGTTCCTCCCATCTGAAAAGCTGGACAGTTACCGTTTTGTCCGGCTTCTCATTGAATGATTTGAATACTTTTTCCACGGTCCGGGGCTTGCGTCCCATGTGACCGTAGGCTGCAGTCTCGCTGTAGATAGGTTTACGGAGCCCGAAGGTTTTCTCGATTATTGCCGGGCGCAGGTCGAAGAGCTTTTCGATCTTTTTTGCTATTTCACCGTCGCTCAGGCTGACCTTTGAGGTTCCGTAGGTGTTCACATAGAGGCCTACCGGTTTAGCAACACCGATTGCATAGGAGACCTGCACCAGTATCTCACTGGCCACGCCGGCGGCAACCATGTTCTTGGCTATATGGCGTGCTGCGTAAGCCGCCGAGCGGTCTACCTTCGAGGGGTCTTTACCCGAAAAGGCGCCACCGCCGTGGGCGCCGCGGCCACCGTAGGTGTCGACTATTATCTTGCGTCCCGTTAGCCCGCTGTCGCCATGAGGACCGCCTATCACAAACTTGCCGGTAGGATTGACGTGAAATTTAATCTTGTCAGTGAACAGTGACTGTACTGACTCATTAAACTGCCTCTTTACCCTCGGAATAAGAATGTCAATGACGTCTTTTTTGATTGTCTCGAGCATCTTCTTCTCGTCTTTGTCAAAGTCGTCATGCTGCGTGGAAACGACAATTGTGTGCACTCTTTTTGGGGAGTTGTCGTCGTTGTATTCAATTGTCAC
The DNA here is from genome assembly GCA_038248855.1 of Bacteroidales bacterium. GTDB lineage: Bacteria > Bacteroidota > Bacteroidia > Bacteroidales > VadinHA17 > SR-FBR-E99. The sequence continues at coordinate 7,050 of JBBRXA010000046.1, forward strand.
CTGCGACTTTGAGTCTGGTCTGAGGTATTTCATCACCTTGCCTTCGTGGCGGATTTCGGAGAGCTGGTATACCAGTTCATGGGCAATGTCAAGTGACAGGGGAAGGAAATTTTCAGTTTCATTTATGGCATAACCGAACATCATTCCCTGGTCGCCCGCGCCCTGGTCTTCCTTCTTTTCGCGGACGACCCCCTGGTTAATATCCGGAGACTGTTCGTGAATAGCGGAAAAGATGCCGCATGAGTTGCCGTCAAACATGTATTCGGCTTTTGTGTAACCTATCTTGTTGATTACATCCCTTATTATTGACTGTACGTCGATATATGTTTTTGTTTTGACTTCACCTGCAACTACCACCTGGCCTGTTGTAACGAGTGTTTCGCAGGCGACCTTCGAATCGGGGTCCCAGGCAAGGAAATTGTCAACCAGGGCATCCGAGATCTGGTCGGCGACCTTGTCAGGGTGGCCTTCGGAGACTGATTCAGAAGTAAATAAATAGCTCATGTCTTTGTTTTTAGAGTTTAACAAAGGCGGCGACGGATTGTTGAAAAGCAGCGGGGGGAAACCGTTTTAGCATTTTTTTCCGTGGTTGCAATCAGAACAAATCCTTCCACCGTCGATAACGGGTCAAAAGTAATAAAAAATCAAAGTATCCTGATTTTTATTTTCTGATCAGAGACCGGGAGATCTTTTCCGGCATTTTCAGCACGGATGACTGCCTGTTTTCCCAAACTGCCGGGAGACATTATTATTTGATACAAAATGTATGATACAAAATGTATGATACAAAATGTATGAAAAAGTAGTATATTTGTATTGTAATTATCATAAAATGAAACAGATCAATCCTTTTCAGGTTGTTGGCTACTATGGCCCTGCCTTATTCTGCGACAGGGAGAAAGAGATAGCCAAACTCACGGCAAACCTTCAGGGAGGAATAAATACTACCCTTATCTCCGTCAGGAGAATGGGCAAAACAGCATTATTGTACCGAATATTTGATGAAATAGAGAAGAATGAGACGGCTATTTGTCTTTATATTGACCTTTATCCAACGCAAAGCATCAAAGATCTCACCCGTCAGCTGGCAACTGCAGTAATGAAAAAACTACCGGTTAAGAAGAGCTCGGGAAGGAAGTTTCTGGATTTTATCAAGGGCTTCAGGCCTCTGATTACATATGACCCTCTGACCGGAGCTCCTGAAGTGAGGTTTGAATACAGTGCGACGGCCGATTACGAACTGACAGTTTCAGCATTAATGTCCTGGCTTGATGGGCAGAAAGTGCCTGTGTACCTTGCTTTTGATGAATTTCAGATGATTGCTTCGTATCATGAGGTGAATACTGAGGCTTTGTTAAGATCCATGATACAACCGCTGAAAAATGTCCATTTCGTTTTTTGCGGCAGCAACAGGCATATGATGCAGGAAATCTTCAGCAACGCAAAGAGACCTTTTTTTGCCAGTACCAGGATCATCAGCCTGTCAGCCATTCCAAAAGCAAAATATTCGGATTTTATAACTCAACAGTTTGCCAAAAAAGGAAGAACAGTTACACCTGACGCAGTGGATTTTATTCTTGAATGGACACGCAGGCATACATACTATACTCAGTCGGTATGCAATGCCTTATATGCCACTGGAATGCGGTATGCGGATATTACGATGGCAAGAACAGTATGTGCAGAAATACTTGAGGAGCAGGAAAAGCCTTTCCTCCAGTATCGCAGCCTTCTTACATCCAACCAATGGCAGGTACTCATGGCTATTGCGAAAGAACAGAGAGTCTACAGACCGCAGTCAGGAGAATTTATTAAGAAACATTCTTTAGGCACTCCCGCAACCACAAAAAAGGCATTTGATGCACTTATGGAAAAGGAAATGATATACGGTGAAAGTGATAAGGATGGCACTTTTTACTCTGTTTACGATCTCTTTTTGTCGCGGTGGCTTGAAAGACAATAATGGGTCTCATGAAAAAGCCAGGACCCTATGTGGTTCTTTTTTATCTTTGCAGCAGGAAGATTAAAAACTGATATCATGCATCATACATACAGGATGTTCGTCACACCTGAAATGAAAACGGCAGACATCATTACCGGTAATCCTTACCTGCTGGTAATGCTGGAACACCTGGGAATTAACATGGAGGTCCGTGAGAAGAGTGTTGAACAGATTTGTGTTGAGAACAGGATCAGTACTGAGCTGTTCATGACAATTGCCAACATGTTCAACGGTTTTAAACCCTTATCAGTCACACGATATTCACAAGAAGCAGTTCAAACGATAATCAGATATCTGGAAAACAGCCATCAGTATTACCTGAACGAGAAATATCCGCAGATTCGTCATTATATCGGGGAAATCAATAAGATCAATACCCATGCGGAAATTTCAATGATCGGCACCTTCTTCGACAAATATTTCAGGGAAGTAACCGAACATCTCGATTATGAAGGCAAAGTGGTCTTTCCGTATGTTCTCAGTCTTAACACCATTCTGGCAGGTAATAACTCCGGTAATAAAACAGGCACTTATTCTGTTACCGAATACCGGGAGCATCACGATGATATTGAAGAGAAGCTGGCAGACTTAAAGAATCTTCTCATAAAATACATGCCCCAGAAGGACGACCAGCAAATAAGACGAAAGTTGTTACTATGTCTTTTTGAATTGGAATATGATCTGAAGATCCATTCCATGATAGAAGAATCCATTCTCATCCCCATGGTTGAAGAAATGGAAAGGCTTGCCGGGAAACTAAAATGAACACAAGAGCTGCTCATATAATTATTGTTGAAGCATCCGGGATAATCTATGAGGGGTTATTCGGGATCATGACAAATACCGGTCAGTCGTTCAGCATTCATCCGGCAGATAACCTTTTTGAACTTGAAAAGCTGAACTTGAAAAGCAGGGCTGATTTAATTCTCATCAACCCTGTACTGATCCAAAATCAGTTGAAACACTTTCTCTCATTAAAAAGAGATATGACCGGCACTCACTGGATTGGGATTACGTATTCACTGATCGATCCCCGGATATCAGCAGAGCTTGATGACGTCATAAATATCAATGACTCACCCGAAAAAATATCGGCAACAATTCAAAGGCAGCTTCTGACAGGCCATTCTGCCGGAACAGCGGCGCTGCAGCAGGAAGTCCTCACCGACAGGGAGACAGACGTATTAAGATTACTGGTATCAGGGAATGCAAACAAAGAGATTGCCGACAAGCTGAACATCAGCACCCACACGGTAATCTCCCACCGGAAGAATATTTCTCAGAAAACGGGTATAAAATCAGTGTCGGGATTGACTATATATGCCGTTATTAACAATATCATCAAACTGGATAACTACCGGGAGTAATCAGGCAGCCGATATCGGGGACTGTATTCATTAAAAGTCATCATTTTTAGGGATTCTCCGGTCTTCGGGGGTGAAATACCTTTGCGGTGTTGATATGAAAAACATCAGAAAGGTGCATTCGCGGTATTTTACAATGTTATGGGTTCTTTTACTGATCGCGGTCAGAATTAACGGGCAGGAGGAGTCACAGGTTAAAGTTTCACCGGTATCCATAGGTGCATCATATACAGGTGATGTTGTCAGGAATTTTTCAGGTGGCATTAAAAAAGGCACCTCTTATCTCGGACTTGTCAATCTAAGGGTAAGTCTTGATACAAAAGGTGCCCGCATGTGGGAAGGCGGGCAGTTATTTATCAATGCAGCCAATGCTCATGGCGGGAACCCTTCGGCAGAACTGACAGGCGATTTTCATACCATCAGTAATATCGAGGCTGATGAGATAACCTATATACATGAACTGTGGTATAAGCAGACGATGGGTAAGGTTGAAGTAATTATCGGGTTGCAGGACCTGAACACTGATTTTGTTTCGACAGAATATGGGAGCACATTTATTAACAGCACGTTCGGCACGCCATCGACAATCGCTGATAATGTTCCCTCGCCCATTTTCCCGTTTACCTCGGCAGGGGTTTCGTTAAAGTGGAACATTAGGGAGACAGGCACCTTAAAAATCGCAGTTTTTGACGGATTGCCATCAGCCCTTTCGCGTAGCAAACCCAATCATATAATGCTTTTCAATAAGGAGGAAGGAGTGTTTGGTGTCACTGAATACCAGATTACTGGAACCATTCAGGGCAGACTGGCGGGCTCCTTCAGAGCGGGCACATACTTTCATTCCGGGGGAACCGGTATTGGTGCAGATAGTACGGCAGGAAGGACCCCCAGCCGTAATTACGGATTTTATCTTATTGCTGACCAGATGATCTGTCAGAAGCCTGGCAGCACAGGCGGTCTGGGAATATTTGCACAGATCGCATTAAGTCCGAAAGCAATTAATTCACATCACCAGTATTTTGGATTAGGCATGGCATATCACGGACTTCTTTCCGGGAGCAATAACGATAAACTGGGTATCGCCTTCACCCATGCAGGTTTTAAAGACCAGGGTAAAAGGGGTGAGACGGTAATAGAGATCAGCTATCAGGCGCATTTAACGAAGAATCTTTTCGTTCAGCCTGATTTTCAGTATGTAATTAATCCTGAAGGCACCGGGCTGAAATTAAGGAACGCTGTTGTCGGGTTTTTAAGATTCGGGGTAACTCTCTAAGGATTTAATGATGATACAAAATAATACAGATGTTTTACTCCTTTCCGATCTCAAAACCGGGGAGGAAGGGATTATTACAGGTGTTTCCGGCCACGGAGCATTCCGGAAGCGAATAACCGAGATGGGGTTCGTAAAAGGGAAGAAAGTCAGGGTCATTAAAAATGCTCCTTTGCAGGATCCGGTTGAATATGCCATCCTGGATTATCTGATCTCCCTGCGAAGGACGGAAGCCGCTATGATAGCGGTAATTCCCCCTGACCCTGACAGTCAGGCTGAGACGGCTAAGTTCGAAGGTACGATTGACAGGAGGAGCATGAAGAACGTTGCCGGTGAAAAGGAGAGTATCGTTGCCGGCGAAAAGGGGAAGATCATTAATGTTGCACTGGTTGGAAACCCCAACAGCGGAAAGACATCTTTATACAACCGTGCATCGGGTTCGCACGACAGAGTCGGTAACTACGGCGGGGTAACAGTTGATGCCCATGAGGCAACATTCAGGAAATCAGGATACAAATTCAATGTTGTTGATCTGCCCGGCACCTATTCCATTACTGAATATACCCCTGAAGAGCTTTATGTCCGGAAATATATCTCAGAGAATAAGCCTGATGTTGTGATAAATGTAGTTGATGCATCGAACCTGGAGCGCAACCTCTACCTGACAACACAGCTGATTGATATGGATATCAGGGTGGTCATTGCGCTTAACATGTATGATGAACTGGAGAAGAAAGGTGCCCGGTTCGATCACGAGGCACTCGGGAAAATGATCGGGATTCCGATAATTCCTACGGTTGCATCAACCGGGAAAGGTATTGATGACCTCTTTGGAAGGATCATTGATGTTTATGAAAACAGGGATCCCGTTGTCAGGCAGGTTCATATAAACTATGGCGCCGACATTGAGCACGCAATTTCACGGATCCAGGAACTGATTGACGCAACCGGAGGGCTCAGTGACAGTATCTCGTCACGCTACCTGTCTGTTAAGCTGCTTGAAAGAGACTCGGTGACGGTCGGGCAGATTGCCAGCCTGTCAAATTTTGAGAGCATCAAATCTCGCTGTGATGCTGAAATCCTCAGGCTCGAGAAAGTGTACAGGGAAAAGTCAGGGACCATCATAACCGATTCCAAGTATGGGTTTATTGCCGGGGCTCTGAATGAGACTTATATCAACGGGGTTGATAATAACAGGAAGGGCTTCAGCCTTGATGATATACTCACCCATAAATATTTAGGTTTCCCAATATTCATTTTCTTTATGTGGCTGATGTTCCAGGTTACCTTCTCATTCGGAAGTTATCCGATGGACCTTATCAACAGTGGCGTAACCGGTCTTGCAGATCTGACAAGTTCCATCATGGCTGAAGGGCCCCTTCGCGACCTCCTCGTTGACGGTATTATAGCAGGGGTCGGAGGAGTGATCATTTTCCTTCCCAACATTCTTATCCTCTTCTTTTTCATCTCATTCATGGAGGACAGCGGTTATATGGCAAGAGCCTCTTTTATAATGGACAAACTCATGCACAGGATAGGACTGCACGGTAAATCTTTTATCCCTATTCTGATGGGATTCGGGTGCAATGTCCCTGCAATCATGGCGACACGGACACTTGAAAACAGGAAGGACCGGTTGCTCACCATGATGATAATTCCATTTATGTCATGCAGTGCGCGGCTGCCAATATATTTAATTCTTATCTCAGCCTTCTTTTCCAGTCATCAGGGCCTGGTCCTGATCTCGGTTTACCTTATCGGTATTGTAATTGCCATCCTGGTTGCCCTTGCAATGAAAAGAATGCTATTTGCCGGGGTGGATGTACCTTTTGTAATGGAATTGCCGCCGTACCGGGTTCCTACATTGAAAAGCACTTCAATGCATATGTGGCACAAAGGGGTTCAGTACATTAAGAAAATGGGAACGGTCATCCTGCTGGCATCGATTCTTATCTGGGGGCTCGGGTATTTCCCCCGGAATGATGGGCCTGAAAAGCCGGGGCAGATGGAAAGACTGGAAAAGTCGTACATAGGACAAATAGGTCATTTTATTGACCCTGTAATGAGGCCACTGGGTTTTGACTGGAAGATCGGGGTAAGCATCCTCACAGGGCTGGCGGCCAAGGAGGTTGTTGTCAGCACAATGGGCATTCTCTATCAGGCGGATCCTGACAACGGGTCAAACAGCCTGCAGGACAAACTGAAGGAACAGGGTCATCTGACGCCCCTGGTGGCATACGGATTTATGCTGTTTGTGCTGATATATTTTCCATGTATCGCAACCATTACGGCAATAAAAAAGGAGTCTGACATCAAATGGGCTGTTTTTGTCATGTTCTATACCACCGGCATAGCCTGGCTGGTTGCATTCATGACATACCGGATAGGGAGCTTATTTATTTGAATGATAGAAAAAATGGGACAGGAGATAATTGTTTATATGATACTGGCAGGTGCGTTATCATACACTGTATACAAGGTTATAAACAAGATGCGCCTGAAAAAGACGAGCAAGTGTGACGGTTGCGAAGGTTGTTCGTTAAAGAAGCTTTAATCAGGAGATGCTGGTCGCAATCCGTGTCCGGGGACCTTCCTCCAAATCAGACAGGATGGGGAGCATGCCTTCAGGTCAGTTGCAGGTCAATTTCCAGACAGGTGCCATTCAGTTTCCGTTCAGTTTCCGGTCAGCTGCCTGAAAGTGTCTTCAAGCCTGGCGCCGGAGAGAGCCGAGATTTCTGCAACGGGACCGTCGGCGACAATTTTCCCGTGGTTGATGATTATAACCCTGCTGCAGATGGCCTCCACCTCCTGCATTATATGCGTGGAGAGCATGACTGTCTTTTCTTTCCCAACGGCTGAGATGAGGTTGCGGATCTCAATTATCTGGTTCGGATCAAGACCTGTTGTGGCCTCGTCGAGGATAAGCACTGAAGGATCATGTATCAGTGCCTGTGCCAGTCCCACACGCTGGCGGTAGCCTTTGGAGAGTGCTCCTATTTTCTTGCCCTGCTCGGGCCCGAGACCTGTCCGGTCAATAACCTCACTCACAGCGTTCTTTGCCTTTGGCCCCAACTTGTAAATGTCTGCTACATACCCGAGATATTCCCTGACATACATTTCGGGGTAGAGCGGATTGTTCTCGGGGAGGTAGCCTATCAGGCGCTTCATCTCCACGGCGCCGGGGCCTGAAGGCAGTCCGCATACAGACACCGAACCTTCATCAGGAGCAATAAAGCCCGTGATGATCTTCATCATTGTTGATTTGCCGGCACCGTTGGGGCCTATAAAACCGACGATCTCCCCCTGCTTTATATCAAAGGAAACGTTGTCCAGGGCTTTCTGAGTACCGTAGAGCCTGGTAACATTAGATACTGATATGGACATTCTTCTACCCGTACATGAACTGCCCCAGGTTTGCAAATGACGAGGTGGGCGTGACGCAGCAGACAGGTATTTTCTGACTGTTGGCGATAATCTCCTGCTCCTTGGCCCCGACCACATAGTCTGCAAAAGTGATATCCTTGGTGGTCATTATCACGATAAGATCAGCCTCGAGTTCCTGCGCAATCTCAATGGTCCGATCAGCCATGTTTTCAGTGGCAATTTCCCGGATCTCATACTCTATGTTATTCTGTATGAGCATCCTGACTGTGAAGTTGAGGTTCAGGTTGGTCTTTTTGGCCAGCGACTCATCCTTTCTTGTTGCTTTAAGGATATAGATCTTTGAGTCGAAGTATTTGCCCATAAAAATGGCCATCGAAAGCTTCTCTTTTTCTTCTGACCTGAAGTCTACAGGGAAGACGATTTTATGATACCGCTCATGATCTTTCGGCGGCGCCTGGACAACCATGAAGGGAACCTTTGATTTTGCAATCACTTTCAGTGCCCAGCTGCCTGTCCACTTCTGCATTCCCACCATCCCGTGGGTTCCCATAACGACTATGGAAGCGCCGCGGTCATTCACAAACTCGGCTATTTGTTTGAAGATGGTTCCCCTCTGGACATGGGTCTTGACTGTCACGCCATAGTTGCGGTTCGTTTCAATAGCCTTTACTTCCATTGCAGCCTGCTTGGCTTTCATCCCTCCGTCAGTGGTGATCTTTTCAACGATATGAAGAAGGCAAATGTCATTATGGGTCATGCGGGAAATCTTTACCGCATGCCCGAGGGCGTACTCCGCTACCGGGGTGAAGTCCCATGGCACAACGATAATCTTGCTGTCTACTTCCATACTTCAAACATTTTCAGTTTAGAAAGGTAAAATTACCTTTTTCCCAAGATAAATCAAATAGATTCAGCAGTCTATATTATACGGCCATAGTTTTGAGAGAAGGAAGGTGTTGCACAAAAACAGTGCCGAATGTTTCCAAAGCATAGGCGGGAGCCGAACTTATTGCTATTTTTGCTTTCAGAAAGTGAGAACAGTTTATGAAGAGAATAAGAATAAAAGAGCTCCTCTCCGCCCCGCAGACCGGTGAAAAAGTTATTGTGAAGGGATGGGTGAGAACCAAAAGGGAGATCAAAAATGTTGCATTCATTGCGCTGAATGACGGCTCAACGATCAACAACATCCAGGTTGTTGTCGACCTTGGTTCATTCCCGGCGGAGCTCCTGAAGGATATAACGACAGGTGCAAGTGTCGGCGCCACGGGCACGCTGGTGGCATCGCAGGGTCAGGGACAGAGTGTGGAGATACAGGCATCAGAGCTTGTGCTTTACGGCAAATGCGATCCCGAGACCTACCCCCTGCAGAAAAAGGGACACTCCATGGAATTCCTTCGCGAGATAGCCCACCTCCGTTTTCGCACCAATACTTTCGGCGCTGTTTTTCGCATCAGGCATGCCATGTCCTTTGCCATCCACAAGTATTTCAATGACAGGGGCTTCTTTTATCTGCATACACCCATTATCACCGGCAGTGACGCCGAAGGCGCCGGGGAAATGTTCCGGGTAACGACCCTCGATCTCGACAATCTTCCGCGTACGGAGGAGGGGAAAGTGGACTTCACCACCGATTTCTTCGGGAAATCGACCAACCTCACTGTTTCCGGACAGCTTGAGGGAGAGCTTGGGGCACTTTCGCTGGGCGAGATTTACACTTTCGGCCCCACATTCAGGGCGGAGAACTCGAACACACCGAGACATCTCGCAGAGTTCTGGATGATAGAGCCTGAAATGGCATTCTGGGATCTGAATGACAACATGGATCTGGCTGAGGGTTTTCTCAAATACCTCATCAGGTACGCCCTTGACAACTGTCGTGAAGACCTTGAGTTCCTGAACAAGATGATTGATAAGGAGCTGATAACAAGGCTGGAGTTTGTGGTGGCCAATGACTTTGTAAGACTGCCCTATACTGAAGCTGTAAAGATACTAGAGGCTGCTGACCGCAAATGGGAATACCAGGTTGGTTGGGGACGCGACCTGCAGGCTGAGCATGAGCGCTTCCTGGTGGAAACGCATTTTAAGAGACCTGTGATTCTCACCGACTATCCCAGGGAGATTAAGGCCTTCTATATGAAACAGAACGACGACGGCAAAACTGTAAGGGCCATGGATGTTCTCTTCCCCGGCATAGGCGAGATCATAGGCGGGTCACAGAGGGAGGAGGACCTTGAGAAACTGACAGCTAGGATTGAGGAGATGAAACTGCCGGCAAAGGATCTGATGTGGTATCTCGATACCCGCAGGTACGGCACCGCCCCTCATTCGGGTTTCGGACTCGGCTTTGAGAGGCTCATTCTTTTCATGACAGGTATGTTGAACATACGCGATGTGGTGCCGTTCCCGCGCACACCGCGCAACGCTGAATTTTAGACTGCAGGGAGTACAAGATTATGCTCGACCAGAAGCTACAGCAGAAACTGCTTCAGAAACTTTCCCCGCAGCAGATCCAGATGATCAAGCTGCTTGAGGTTCCTGCCATGCAGATCGAGCAGCGCATCAAGAAGGAGCTGGAGGAGAACCCCGCCCTCGAGGAGGGAGAGGAGGATGAAGAGGTAAGGACCGACGAGGAGGAAAATGAACCGGAAGAGACAGATGCGCAAAAGGATGAATTCTCTCTCGACGATTATCTCAACGACGAGGATATCCCGGACTACCGGCTACAGGTGAATAATACCTCCAAAGACGAAGACCGTAAGGAGGACATTCCGTTTTCGGCAGGGACCTCCTTTCACGACACGCTCATCTCGCAGTTCAATCTCCGTGTATCCACGGAACGGGAGCAGACCCTGGGTGAATATATAATAGGTAACATAGACGAGGACGGATACCTGCGCAGGGAGATTGAAAATATGGTCGACGATCTGGCCTTCCTGCAGAACATAACAACTGACGAGGAGGAACTTACCAGGGTTCTGGAAGTAATTCATGAGCTTGATCCTCCGGGAGTGGGTGCCCGCGACCTGCGTGAGTGCCTGCTGCTGCAGCTCGAGAAGAAAGATCAGTCGTTACCCTCAGTGAGACTGGCCACGGCGGTAATCAGGGATTTCTTCGAGGAGTTTTCGAGAAGGCACTATGAGAAAATAATGACCCGGCTGAACATCGGTGATCCTGAGATGAAGGGCATCATTGATGAGGTGCTGAAACTCAACCCCAAACCGGGGGGGTCGGTCACCGATCCTTACAGCAAGTCGGCACAGCACATTATTCCTGATTTTCTTCTTGAGAACGCGGAATACGGACTGGAGCTGAGCCTGAACAACCGTAATATTCCGGAACTGAGGATAAGCAAAGGATACTCCGAGATGCTGGAGAGCTATTCACGTGACAAGGCAAAGAGCAAGCATAACCGTGATGCCGTGATGTTTGTCAAGCAGAAGCTTGACTCGGCCAAATGGTTTATTGATGCCATGAAACAAAGGCAGAATACGCTTCTGCTGACGATGAACGCCATACTCGAGTATCAGAAAGAATATTTTGAGGAGGGCGATGATACCAGGCTCAGGCCTATGATTCTGAAGGACGTTGCCGAGATGACCGGACTGGATATTTCGACGATATCCCGTGTGGCGAACAGCAAGTACATTCAGACACACTTCGGCATCTTCCCGCTCAAGTTTTTCTTCTCTGAGGGGATGCAGACCGACAGCGGCGACGAGGTATCGACGAGGGAGATAAAGCGGATACTTCAGGAGTGCCTGGGAGGTGAAGACAAACGCAAGCCGCTTACAGACGAGAAGCTTACAGAAATCCTCCAGGAAAAGGGTTACCAGATAGCCAGGCGGACGGTGGCCAAGTACCGTGAACAGCTGAATATCCCGGTGGCAAGGATGAGGAAGGAAATAAAATGAACGCTGTTAAAAGTTCTCCGGAGCATACGGCTGCAGAGTTCGTCTCAGTTGTATTTCACCCTCTGTTTATGCCACTTTACGGCCTCGTTGTCATCTTCAGTGCACCAACACTGCTTTCCTATATACCGTTCAACATGAAGAGGGCCATCTTTATGATGGTTATCGCAAATAATGTCATACTTCCCTTATCGGTTGCAACAATTCTCTACTCACGGGGAGTAATCAAATCCATTTATGCCGATGAGCGAAGGGAACGCATCATCCTTCTCTCCGTTGCATTGTTTTTGTACACCTTAACCGCACTGCTGCTTGTTAAGATTCCGGTTCCGACACTTTTTAAGGCATATTTTGTCTCGATAGCCGCGGTAACACTTGTATCACTCATCATAACAAGTTTTTACAAAATTTCACTTCATTCCGCAGGTGTCGGGGGGGTGCTTGCACTTGCCGGTTTCATGACCGTTCAGTTTGATGTGGTATCAATGGTCCACGTTGTCATACTGCTGCTTGTTGCCGGGGTGGTGATGACGTCAAGGATCGGCCTCGGGAAGCACGAACCGCACGAGGTGTGGACAGGGCTGCTGACCGGAGGCGGTGTTGTGGTTTTGTCGTTATATTTTCTGCTGAGTTAACTGCCCGAGTGCCGCATCAAGCAGCAGACCGGCGTCAGGAAATTCCGGGGAGGTAGAATCGGACGCAGGATGACTGGGATTGGGAGGATTGCCCCCATGATGACCATCGTCAGGCGATTCCGGAGAGTGAGATTTAAGAGCAGCAGAATCGGAAGCAGGATGACTGGGAACGGGTAAATCAAAGACATTTAACTGAGACAGTAAGGATGCAAGGCCTCCAGGTCCCGTGATTCTATTCTGATCCAGAGTCACAAACCCCCGCTTCTTGTCAAAATACTCACCCAGGTACTCCTGCTCCGGCTGGCCGGGTGTCGGGATAATAACGGCACCTTTTTGCAATGACACCAGCTCCATCAGGGTCGTGTACCCTGACCGGCTTATGACAGCAGCGCTTCCAGTGATAATAGCCTTCATCAGGGCAGTATCCGGATTGGACACAACGGTGACATTTTCACTCCGTGCAATTGCGTTATGTTCACCTTTTCCTTCAAGTACTACAATGTGCATGCCTGTTGAAGCGGAAGTTACCTTTTCCTTAAGTATTGACCGCTGAGGCTCCGGGCCCGACAGTATCAGGCAACGGTACGGGTCAGAAAGGATGATGGCGGGAGACGGCGTGGTGAAGGCCGGGGATGGAGCGGTGACGACAGGAGTCAGGGGTCCGGCGGCATTGAATCCTGACTCCGGCCGGGTCCGAGCGGCGGCATTGAATCCTGACTCCGGCCGGGTATGGGCGGGGGTATTAATTCCTGGCTCGGGTCCGGTATTGGCAGTTACATTAAACCTTGACAGAGGTCCGGTCCAGGCGGTGTTTCGTGGCAGCCTGACACCGTGTGAAAGCCTGCCCGACAGATTCAGGTCGCCGGGGAAATCGGGTATGAGACAGAGGTCGAACCGTTCGATGACCTTCCTGTGAAGCCAGACCCCTAAAGGTTCAATAAACCGGAAAGGTGAGGGGAACGGTATGCGTATCTGATGGGTCAGGTATACGCTGAAAATTTGTTTGTGCCGGAAGCCGAACCTGTTGTCAGAGATAATGATATCCGGCTCATACTTTTTTACAAGGTTCTTTAGTGCGTTGTGCTCACTTACCGAAACGGCAATTATATGCGGCAGGTGCAACAGAATGCTGAGCCACTGGGGCATTTTCCGGAAATACATGATATGGATGCCGGGCAATTCCGTGATGACGATGCCGGGCATTACAGGGCTGACCCGGCCGGGCATCTCACAATAGTCTGTACCGGGCAACTCATGTATGAGCATTGGAATGACGCTCCTGTCAGCGCAGAATATTATTTCATGCCCTCTTTTCCGGAGCTCCAGAGCCAGCGGGATCATACGGCCGGCGTGGCCGAAGCCCCAGTTCAGGGGGCTGATAATTATTTTCTTCGGGGTCATCGGGATGTTCGAGATCATTGGGTTCTTCGGGGTCATCGGG
>JBBRXA010000047.1:0-20920 GCA_038248855.1 Bacteroidales bacterium
ACACCATTATAATGGCTTCTTATAATCTGGGCATTCTGGGTGTATTCTTCCTTGGAAGTTTCTTTTATATAGGGTGGGTTATCATTTTTCTAAAACGACGGAGGGAGCTCGACTATAAGCGGTTTCAACAAAGCGTGTAAATACCGGTTGAAAATTGCACAGGGTAACGGTTGAAAACTGCACAGCTTACCAAAGAAAATTAACTTGCCTTTCACACAAAAAAGGCACTAAAAATGGTAAGCATGGTAGATAAACAAAAAATTATTCAATATTGGCACGTCGAGAAGAAGTCAGAGGTTGAAATAGCCTCGGTACTCGGGGTTAGCCGCAACACGGTCCGACGGTACATCAAATCGTTCGTTCGGGCGTTGGAACAAAGCCAGGCTTCGGGGTTACCGGAGCCGATACTCTCGGATTTCCTGCTGACGGTTCCTAAGTACAATGTCAAGAACCGGGGAAAAAGAAAGCTGACGAGCGAGATAATTCAGGAGATCGACCGACATCTTCAAGAGAACGATGAGAAGAGACGAACGGGCAAAGGCAAACAGATTGTCAAGGGTATCGATATCTGGGAGATGTTACAGGCCACAGGTCATGACATCGGTTACACGGTGGTCTGTGAATACATTCTCTTAAAGAAGTCCGGCAAACAAGAGGCTTTCATTCGCCAGGAATATAATCCGGGGGAGAACTGCGAGTTTGACTGGTGCGATATCAAAATAACCATCGGTGGAGTTGAGCGGAAGCTGTACCTGGCCGTATTCACAATGTGCAAGAGCAATTACCGGTTTGCAATGATTTTCCAGCGTCAGGACACCTTGGCTTTCATGGAGGCCCATATTGCCTTCTTTGATCACTTAGGCAGGGTTCCGCTGCGGATGAACTACGACAACATGCGAGTTGCCATTGCCGAGTTTGTGGGTCCTCAAGAGAAAAAGCCTACAGTCGCTTTGTTACAGTTGTCGACGTTTTACGGTTTTTCATTCCGGTTTTGCAATATTTTCTGCGGTCACGAAAAAGGCCATGTAGAGCGCAGTGTGGAGTACATCCGCCGGAAAGCTTTTGCCCGTAAGGATCTGTTCGACACAATCGCTTTGAGTCAGAACTACCTGGAGACTATTTGCAATGGACTCAATGACAAGAATCTGACGGGTAGCACATTTACCATATGCCAACTGATGGCCGAAGAGCGTAACCTTATGTTGCAGCATCCCGGACGTATGGAATGCTTTCTTCTGCAGGAAGCCCATGTAGATAAGTATTCCACCTTCGTGCTGGGGAACAATCATTACTCAGTTCCTGATCATCTGGTGGGACAGAAGGTTGATGTAAAGGTATATTCTAATCAGTTGAAGGTCTACCATCAGGGGAAAGTTCTGGGCTCCCACGTTCGTGATTATGGCACCGGAGGCTGGATCATTACACTGGGTCACTACTTACGCACCCTGGAGAGAAAGTCCGGTGCCCTTCATGGTTCGGCGGCTCTCAAACAGGCTCCGTGGCAAATACGGCAAATCTATGAGTCAGCCTTTACTGAAAATGCCCGGGATTTTGTCGAGGTACTGCAATATGCTAAAGCCTACGAAGTCTCCCATGAACAATTGTGGAAGGTTTATCAGCAATTACTGTCTGCCTGCCCATCTGACATCAGTATGGACAAGTTTAAGGCGTTGTTGGGAAATAAAGCACAAGAGGTTGCTGTCACCTATCCTAACACAGAGATCTCCCGGCATGCAAGGGCAATACTGACCGATGTGGGTGATATACTTCATAAGAATTAGCTATGGAAAAGGATATTGCACAGGACATTATGGCCTATACTAAGGAGCTCCGCCTGCCCACCTTCCGGAAGAACTACCTGGCGGTAGCCACAGAGGCCGCCCGTGAGAAACTCTCTTTTGAGCAATACCTGCACACATTGTTGTTACAGGAATATGAAGCCCGGACTGAGAACCGAAAGAAAACCCTGATCCGTCAGGCGGGTTTTCCGCAACTCAAGTACCTTCAGGATCTCGATCGTGAGGAGCTTCCCAAAGACGGACAAGAGAGGCTGCCTCAACTCGAACGACTGGAGTTTATAGGCACTGGTCGTAATGTAATCATGGCCGGCTCACCAGGCACAGGAAAAACTCATATCGCCCTTGGGCTTGGGATAAAATCTTGTATGGAAGGGTACCGGGTTTTGTTTACCACCGTTCCCCGAATGTTGACCCAACTCCGGGAATGCCGCTCAGGGAAAACGTTAACTCGGCTGGAGCATCGCTTCGAAAGATACGATCTGGTGATCTGCGATGAGTTCGGGTATATCTCCTACGATAAGGAAGGGGCAGAACTTCTGTTTAATCATCTTTCTTTAAGGGCAGGGAATAAATCCACAATCATCACCACCAACCTCTCTTTTGACCGCTGGCCGGAGATTTTTGGCGACCCGACTCTAACCGCTGCCATGGTTGACAGGCTTACCCATCGGGCCTACTTGGTGGACATGACCGGTCCATCATATCGGGTAAAAGAGACCCGCAAATGGAATGAACAAAACAGGAATGTAGTGTCACACGACTCTTAAGTCTGTATAATTAACTGAAAATTAACTTATTGAAAAAATGAACTGTCAAACTACTGAAATAATAAGCACTGAAAATATCCAACTCGGGGTATCTCAGTGCTTTTTCCGGGGAAGGTCGTCTTCGGCCTCCGGCCTCATCCTTCCTTCCCCGGAAAAAAAGAGTTTGCAAACATCACAAGAAAGGATACTTTTACATCACTCAGCTGTGCAGTTTTCAACTGGTTACCCTGTGCAATTTTCAACCGGTATTTACATATGCCAGAATATGAGTATCAGAAGTGTGTCGATCATTACTGGAAAAACCAGTGCCGCTGACCATATTTCGCCGGAATATGGTCAAGACCTCCGGCTTTTGCACAACGCCTGCCAACCTGTAGAATTATGAACTGATACTGAGCTAAACTGGCTGGTTTAGAAGCGAACACTTAACTGGAGTTTCATTGTCAGTTGTTGTTCCTGACCAATGAATCTGTTTTCCGGATCCCATGTGCGAAGGGAGTTACTATTATAAACAAGATATATTATATTCCCAGGTTTAAATTGCCAGAAGAACTTCCCATTATAACCCATCTGATTTGTCACATCATCATATTGAAGAAAATTGCTCAAGCCCAGATCGGGAGTCAAATAGAGGTTAAGCTTTGCACTATATACATTTTCTGAGAAATCACCTTGTGGCAGGTATCCTCTTACAATGTTGGCGCCAAGGTGAAAGGTTGCATATCCATCAATTTTAAGAGAAATCCCGGCATCAAGATTATCATAAGATCCGCTGTAAAATTTACCAAAATTGTAGCTTAGATCAAGTTGAACTTTACGGTATGAGGCTGTATTTAACTCTGCCCTGTAGCATAAATATTTATAATCGTTCTTTGGGATAACAACTCCTTCAGATATTCCGAAATCATATGGCAGAACTTCTCTTGTAGGAATTATATTGAATTCAATATGTTCTCCGCTTTCAGTACGAAGGTTTATCGGAGCCGTAAATATGCGTCTGCTTTCCAATTCCCCTTTAAGATTCCAGTAATTGGTTACTCTGAATTCAAAAAACCATTGTCTGACAAGCTTTCCAATAAGACCTTTCTCAAAACGGGGCATATATGAGAACCCTGTAAACAAATAGCGATAACTCTGTCTTGGCATAAACCCAAGTCCCGGATTAATTGAATCCCCTAAGAAATTATAAGTCAATTGCATCTCGAAGAGGTCATTTGGGTAATTTATCTCTACACCATAAGCTTCTTTATGACCTCCTTTTCTATCATTCCAGTTATATACTCCCCATGCACTTGAAGAGAAGTTATACTTTCCGAACAGACGGGATGTCTTCAATAAAATATCACTTCCGGCAAGAGTATTCTTCTTGCCTGATGGATCTCCGTTTGTAAAAATGATTCCAACCTTTGATTCATCGAGAATATTTTGTGAAATTCGTGAAGCAAACATGTTATCAGATGGTAATTTATCATAAGTACGGGTCTGGACATCCAATACAGACAGATTCATATTACCAAGTTTTCCAAAAAGCTTTGCTCCATAATGGATAGGAACAGGAGTTCCTTCATGCAACCCAATGCGTCGGCTATAGAAAGGAATAAAGGCAGAACCATTTCCACTGCCGCTGACAAAATCAAATACATCAGAGCCTTCAAGGAAAAAGGTTCTTTTCTCAGGATAGTAGAGAGGAAACCGGGTTAGATTAAGTCGTTGTTGATCAACTTCTGTCTCAGCAAAATCAGTATTATAGGTTATCGCCCCTACAAGGTTAGGTGTAATATTTTTATATAAATCAAATCCACCATCAATTTTTCCGTCAATACCAATGGAGTCTGATATGCTTTTGTATCCTCTGCCAAGGGCATAAGGTCTGAATGTAATACCATAGCCCTGTTTTATACTGTCTATACCCTCAAGTAAGATTGCTTCGCGCGGATTAGAAAACGAACTGTTAATATTAATACCTGAAGCACGGATTACTTCCTGCTTACGAGCTATATAGCGTTCAACATTAATACCCCACTCATTGAGCTTTGGGTTAAAAGAAATTGTCTTAAATGGTATGCGAATTTCGGATGTCCAACCTTCACCATCAATTTTACTGTTGGCCTCCCAGATTCCATTCCATGACAGATCTGTATGTTCACCTCCCTGTGCGAATCCTTCACTTCTTGCACCAGTGGGATTTATTATGAAAATATATCCATCCCTTTTGTTTTGAAACGGATCAATCAATATGCTCACCCGGTCTTCACTGCGTTCACCCTGATTATCGTGTTCCATGTTATTCGCAGTGATTTTTGAAGGCTCATCATCGTAACATCGTATTCCGATATAAAGGTTGTTTTCATCATAGATAACCCGGATCTCAGTTTTTTCTGATGGTTCAATACCCGTTTTCGGTTCTACCATAAGAAATCCTGAAAAAGGAATTGACCTGGTCCATTCTTCATCATTGAGTTTCCCATCAATAACCGGACTAATCTGTAAACGAGTTGCTTTAATGCTTTGTACCTGTGGGAAAGATGATGTAGTGGTTAAAAGGAAGCTTACCAGAAGCGTTAAGTATCTCGTCATGCAAACACGGGCTTTGAATTAAAAGCCAAATATGGTCACATTTTTTTTTAAAAACCAAACCAATTTAACCTAAGTAGTCTTTATTATATGGCTTCTTAGACAATCATTCTGGAGACAGGCTTCCCATCTTCTTCCTGCTCCTGAAGGTATTTTTATATGAGCAACCGGAGAATTGGTTATTAAATTGAATACGGTTAACATATCATTATTTTCACAAACCAGAAATACGAGTCTGGGAAAGAAAGAATACCTCACAGATTAGAGTATGGGCCGGGAGTGGGCTGGCCCGAGGAGGATTATGTATTTTAACGTATGGGTAGGAACCCTTTCTCATCCAGAGCTTTGATTATTCCTCTTAAAAGAAAACTATTATCAAATCGGATCACATATTTCCTGGTTCCTTCTGATTCCGGGACCAGCATCCTTTTATCTATCAGTTTTTTGATTTGCCTCGAAACTTCAGCCTGCACTTTACCTTCAAAAAACTCTTTCAAATCAGCAGCCTGAACTACCTGTTTATCAACTACCTTTTTAAGTATTCTGCCTTCATTGTCTGTGATGTATTTCCTCTCAATTGAATGATTTATTGCTGGAATAAGAATTTCTTTTCGAAGATATTTATACTCCGAAAGCTTGTCAATTTTTTGAATTTCATCCTTTAACCCTTTTAATACATATTCAGACCATTCCAGAATTCCGGCATCAGTCCCTTTATCGGCCTGCGATAAGAAATTATAATAATCGTTACGATTGCTACAGAAGACCGCTGTAGGATTTATTATTCTGCCTGCATTAACATTGAAGCTTGTTTTAACTAACATTGCATAAGCAAACAGTCTTACAGTTCTTCCGTTTCCGTTTCCAAACGGGTGGATCCAAACAAAACGATGATGTGCAATTGCTGCCTTAAGAAGGTCATATTTCGGGCTGTCTTTTTTACCGATAAAATCAGTGAGTTCTGACATAAAGGTATCAACCGATAACCAATCCGGGGGGAGATGTCCTGACTTAGCTATTCTTAGATTTATTTTTCTATAGTCACCCGGTGTTATATCTCCTTCGCCGTCCGGCGGGGGTAAGAGCCCATCAACAATCATTTTATGCAGCTCACTTATAAAAGCCCTGTTCAAAGGATAGTCTTTAACATTCTCTTCTATAAAAGCCATTGCTTTTTCTATATTTTGGATCTCCCTGATTCCTGATGGAACAATTTTATTCGCCTCTAGCTTTGTCTCAATATATTCTGCAATTGTTGTGTTGTTTCCTTCAATCCGTGCAGAGCCAATACTTTCCAGTGTATGAAAAATATGTTTCAATTGATGGAATACCCTTGGGTGAGTAGATCCACCGGGAGTCTTTTTCCTTAAATAGTCCAACTCAATGACTAAATCAGTAAGAGATGAGTCGAATGTTGGTTCTATTAATTTCAAATCGTAATGAACAAATTTTGCAGCTGCCATTTAACTAGATAGGATTAAAGATTTAACAAGTGTGTATTTGTGATTTAACAAATATTTCATTTATACTATTATATATCAATACTATACAAATATACATTAATTAATACATTTAACAAGTGTGATATTAATATTTTTCTATCCATGGGATGACAATAGCCATCGCGACGGATCAGAGCCTGAACTATGGTTTACAGATGTTTTCAGAAAAGATGGTACTCCTTATATGAAAGAAGAAACCGGTTTGATTCGCAGTTTATGTCTTGGTATTGAAAGATAATAAACTGAAAAAAAATAAAGTATTTTTAAGTGGAACATTTAATAAGGTAAATATGAAAAAAGTAATCTCAGTTTTCACCTTTTTTCTTCTACTGGCAGGCCTGCAGGCCTTTGCCCAGAAAGAGAATATTCTTCTGGTTAATCAGCTTGTTGTAGTGGCAAATAATCCGGGACCGGTAATTAGTAAGGATATATATGGCCATTTCTCAGAACATCTTGGCAGCTGTATATATGGCGGAATATGGGTTGGGAAAGATTCTAAAATACCAAATACCGACGGAATACGGAATGATGTGATAAATGCACTTAAGGAAATTAAGATCCCGAATGTGCGGTGGCCTGGCGGCTGCTTTGCCGATACCTATCACTGGAGGGACGGAATAGGTCCTCAGGATAATAGGGCTTCAATAGTTAATACCAACTGGGGCGGCGTGACAGAAGATAACTCCTTTGGGACTCATGAATTTATGAAGCTGACGGAACTTATCGGATGCGATGCATATATTAACGGAAATGTCGGAACCGGTACTGTAAGAGAGATGGCTGAATGGGTTGAGTACCTTACTTCCGATGCCGTGAGTCCAATGACAATTCTTCGCAAACAAAACGGACGGGAAGATCCATGGAAGGTTAAGTACTTCGCTATCGGTAACGAAACCTGGGGCTGCGGTGGCAATATGACTGCCGATTTTTACGGCAACATCCTCAGGCAGTATTCCACATATCTTGGCGACTATGCCGGCAATCGCCTATATAGGGTTGCCTGCGGCCCCTATGGCTCTGATGTTCAGTGGACAGAGACACTTATGAAAGATCCGAAAACGCGTGCAATGTTCCAGGGGTTATCAATTCATTATTATTCCTGGGTTGATGGCTGGGGTTACAGAGGATCAGCTACTAAATTCAATGAACGTGAATGGTTCGAATCATTCCGGCTTAATCTCGAAATGGGAAAGATTATTACGGATAATAAAGCCATAATGGACAGATACGACCCAAAGAAGACAAAGTCACTGGTTGTCGACGAATGGGGAAACTGGTATAATGTTGAACCCGGAACCAATGAAAATTTTCTATATCAGCAAAATAGCCTCAGAGATGCAATTACAGCTGCTATTCATCTGAATATTTTTAATCAGAATGCCGACAGGGTTAAAGTAGCTAACCTTGCACAGATGGTCAATGTTCTACAGTCTGTAATACTTACAAAGGATGATAAGATGGTTCTGACTCCTACCTATCATGTATTCAGAATGTTTAAAGTACATCAGGAGGCACAGCTTCTTAATATTGATATAAAGTTTGAAGATTACACTTATGGAGATAAAAAGATACCGGCCATCTCTGCTTCAGCTTCAATAGATAAGTCAGGGGAAATTCATATTTCACTTGCTAACTTAAATCCGAATAAGGAAATTGTCGTAACCTGTCCTATTATAGGCTATAATGTCGGTAAGGTGGCGGGAGAAGTTCTTACTGCAGGCGAAATGACTGCATACAACAGTTTCGAGAAACCTGAAACCGTAAAACCGGCATCGTTTACAGGATATAAACTCGATAAAGGAATATTAACAATTACAATGCCTTCAAAATCGGTCGTAGTCCTTGAGATTACAAAATAAATACTATAACAAAGCGCAAATTATTTTATAATGATATAATCTATGAATTCACACCTATTGTATCGATTTTCAGCCGTGATGGCAGTTTCTGCATTTCTTATTCTGAATTCTCAGCTAGTCGCACAGTTGCCTGCAAATGTTGTCTCTCCGGAAAGAGGGTTTGTCAGCATAACGCCGGCACAGAACTGGGAGCATGCTCTGGTAAGTGGTAACGGCAAATTCGGAGCATTAGTTTTCGGGCAACCGATTGATGAGACAATCATCCTAAATCACGCCCGGCTTTATTTGCCTCTGCATGAGCCTCTTCCTCCCGTAAATACTGCAGCCCATCTGCAGGAGATCCGTCAGCTGCTCGTCGATGGACAATACCAGCAGGCTGCTGATTTGGTAGTTGAGCTTTCAAAAAAAGAAAATTATGGAGCGAAAAGATGGACAGATCCCTATATTC
This sequence comes from Bacteroidales bacterium, assembly GCA_038248855.1. Taxonomy (GTDB): domain Bacteria; phylum Bacteroidota; class Bacteroidia; order Bacteroidales; family VadinHA17; genus SR-FBR-E99. Next base: position 8,950 of record JBBRXA010000047.1, read on the forward strand.
CTGCATTCGATATCCGGGTTGTTATGTCGTCAGACGGACCAGTAAAAAACTATTCACGGTCTGTTGATTTTTCGACTGGCGTGGCTTCAGTAAACTGGAGCGATAACCGCGGTTCATTCCAGCGAAGGTTATTTGTTTCCCGCGCTGACGATGCCGTTATACTCACAATTACCGGACAGAAAAAAGGTACGGTAAATTGTACCCTCAAACTGGCTCAGGAGTCTCCCAAAGGCGGCGGTTACTGGGATCCGGTGAAAAAATTCAAAGATGGCATTAAGGAGTATAAGAGTCAGGCGGTAACCGGCTGGCTGACCTACCGCAGCAGCTTTCAGAAAACATGGACTGGCAGTCTCCAGGGGTATGAAGGTGTATCACGGATTGTTGTCCGCGGAGGCAATAATGTAACTGCGGGAGACTCAGTTTGCGTTACAGGTGCAGACGAGGTGTTGTTGATTACCCGCATTGAATTGTTATATGATTATAGTAATTCGCAGATTGAGGTTCTTAAAAAATCTCTTTCAGAAATAAGTACTGATTTTACGGCACTTGTTGAAAGACATTCAAAAATTCATGGGGGAATTTTCAACCGTTCACGTCTCGACCTAAACGGAGGAAGTGATCGAAAACTTACATCTGAAGAACTTCTTGCAAAATCAAAAATGGGAACTCTTAATACGGCTTTGCTTGAAAAGCAATATGATGCAGCCCGTTATAATATTCTTTCCAGCAGCGGTGATATGTTCCCGAATTTACAGGGAATCTGGAGCGGAACATACGGTCCGGAATGGTCGGCCGATTTTACTCTGAATGGCAACGTTCAGAGCGCAATTGCCGCTGACCTTTCAGGTAATATGGCGGAATGTCTTGAGCCATTTTTCAGGTGGCATGAGGATCATATGGATCAATTCCGTCTTAATGCTAAAAATTTATATGGATGCCGGGGCATACTGGTTCCTTCCAGGGCCAGCAGTCATGGTCTGAATAACCATTTCGACGCAACCTGGCCAATGACCTTCTGGACAGCAGGTGCAGCTTGGGCGGGTCAGTTTTTTTATGATTATTATTTATATACAGGCGACTGCGATTTCCTGAGTAAAAGAGCCCTCCCGTTCATGAAAGAAGCGGCCCTGTTCTATGAAGATTTCCTGGTACCTGGCCCCGATGGAAAACTTATCTTCAGCCCCAGCTATTCCCCTGAGAATAATCCGGGTAACAGCCCATCGCAGACTTGTATTAATGCTGCAATGGATATCGGTGCAGCACGCGAACTTTTGAATAACTGTATATCTGCCAGTAAGATACTGAAAGTTGGTGCCGATGATATCATTCGCTGGAAATCCATGCTTGATATGATGACACCCTATCTGATTGATAACACAGGCGAACTTAAAGAATGGGCAACTCCGTTACTCGATAATAATGATGCTCACCGTCACGCCTCACATCTGTATGCTCTTTACAATTTCCTGCCTGAGGAAATTGCTGCTGATGTAAAGCTGAAAACTGCCTTTGAAATAGCCCTCGCAAAACGCCTCGATCTTCGTCGTCGCGGATTTAAGGGCGAATCTTTCAAAGATTTCAGTGCAGGGGATATGGCCTTTGGAATTGTTTACCAGGGTCTAGCCGCTGCCAGCCTTCATAAAGGTGACGATTGTGCAGAAATTATTGACTGGCTCTCCAATGGTTACTGGTTCAATAATTTCATGACAACACATAATATAAGGGGAATTTTCAATACGGATCTTTCGGGAGGTTTTCCTGCCATAATTGTGAAGATGGTGGTGGATGCACAACCCGGATGGATCTCTTTGTTGCCAGCATGGCCAGCCAGTATGCCTTCAGGAAAAATAGAAGGTGCTGCTCTCCGTGGCCAGGTTATTCTCAAAGAGCTTTCATGGAACGGGAAAAATATTTCAGCAGTTTTCTACTCGTCTGCTCCACAGAAAGTGCAGCTGATGGCACCCGGTAAAATAGAGTCAATGACAGGTGACAAGAGTACCGTAATAACTGTCGAAGATAATAAGTATTGGCTGAAACTACCAGAAAAACAGAATGTTACAATTAAAATTTGTTTGAAATAATTTTCAGATAATTTTATTTGGTTGATCCTTAAAAAGTAGTTAAAGTGTTGATTGTTAACATTTAGTGTTAATAACTTGGGTTGATAATCTGCAAGGGATCGAAACTTCCCGCCCTGCCGGGCCAGAATAAAAATGCCGGCTAAAGTGCCGGCATCCTGGTTGTCCCGTCAGGTCTCGAACCTGAACTCTTCTGATCCAGAATCAGACGTGTTGCCAATTACACCACGGGACAGTTATTAGAGGGTGCAAATATAAAAAAAATCTCAGGGAAATAATTCTTTAAGCAATTTTTCAATTACGAGCCATTAAAAAAAGAGCAACGGCCACCGGCCCGTTGCTCTTTTAATATTACTAACCCGGTATCAGTTGGGTGTTGAATAATAAACAGTCAACTGTGGTCTCATCGTAGCAGTCGGATAGTCGCTCGAGGCAAACCGGAACCCCGGAACCCACTCACCCGGCCACAGCCTGAAGGCGATGCCGTGATTCGGATACTCAGCATTATCTGTTGTGACTGAGGGTACATACAACCGCGTGACATCAATATCAATGAAATTGACATTCCTGATAAAGGGAGAAATGTATATCTGATTATATTCCACCGTCTTCGGCTGTTTATTCCAGTTAACCGTGGCTTCTTCCCACGGTTCGGTAATCTGCTGCAGCACACCGCCGTACCATACCAATCCACCGTCAGTACCTGCTGTATTTATTGTACTGTCCCACGACAGGGGTATATCATAGCTGAGTCGCAAAACGACCTTTTTGATGGCAGCCGACTTTGGAAGCTCACCAAGATTGAACCATATAAAACTGTTGTTTGACCGCATCACTGTTAGAACAGGTTCAGATATGAATGTGGCCTCGAAATATTTGTGGCCACCGAAATTTTTGTCGGGTTCAAGATTGGAAATCATCGCATCCTTTCCCCTGTCCGGTCCCGGCTGCAGAACCAGCATCTTCCACTGGTTACTGTCCCAGGGGATCTTCAGAACCAATGGATTATCCTTTGTTGCCGCCCTCAGCTCCCTGGCAGTGACATTGAACCGCTGGGGCATATAGCCCTCTTTTTCAAGCAGTAACTGGTAAGTGTCAAATCCTCCCCTTATGATTATGTTATTAAGTGCAGCTTCAAGTTTAAAGCTGTACCTCCAGTTTTCGCCGGCGAACACTGTCAGTTTTGCGGTGGTGAGAAGAGGGGCAGGGGCCATACTCAGAGGATTGTCAAGAATGCAGATTGCATAAAAACTCAGGGGTTTGACTATCTGAATACCGAAACTTACATATCCGAAATCTCCTGGTGTATGACCGTTAACGGGAAGGACCTCAGGAGCCACAGACGTTGATGTTCCCGCCACAATGCCGAAGCTTACCGGCAGAGGGTCATCAACAAGATAGGCCAGCGGCGCCCCCTCCACAGGCGTAGCGAAGATAACCTCTCCGGCAGGGTTTATCACCATGAATTTGGTCAGATTGTAATCACCCGCATCAAGCTCCACATCCTCACTTACAAACCCCGCCCCGAATATATAAACGGGGATAAGTTCGTCAGTCAGAACAGGATTGCCTTCGATGTCTTCAACGGATACCATTAAATGGTACGAAACCAGCGCTGTGTCCGTCAATGCGGATTTGGTCTGGTTGGATGCCTCAATCGAACTGATCGAGAATTTGGCTGTTCCCTTGCTTTTGTTTTCGGAGTTTTTTTCACAGGAAGAAAGGCTTAAAACAGCAAGCAGGATCAAGGATAATTGCATTGATCTGATTAAAGTTCTCATACTTCTTCGGTTTTAGTTGTGAAAAAAGAAAGCAAATACCCTGTAACAGCGCAAAAAGTGTACCAACAGATAACGGACTGCCGCATGCCGGATTTAATAATAATTGTTAACTCTTTACAAAATGGCAGAGTTCTTGTTAACTTGCATAATTAGTTAACCGATAAACACTCATAGAGGATGTCTACAATACGTACTTACGGCAGATACTTTTTGCTCATAGCATGCTTCCTCCTCTCAATCCTTAAGACGGAGGCCCAGACAGGCAAGATGGAGAACCTTCCCAACCTGGTCTTGCCGAAATTTAAGGAGGGGACAGTGATTCTTAAAACAGGCGCCTCATATAAAGCGGTAATGAATTATGAAATGCTGGATCAGCAGATGCTTGTAGTGAATAACGGACAATTCTTTCTTGTGAGAGATAAGCATCTGGTAGACACCATAATTATCGGAGACAGTAAATTTGTGCCAATGGAAATCGGTTACAATGAGGTTCTGGCCGCCGGTAAAGTGGCGTTGTTTATGGAACACAAATGCATTCTTGAATCCACAGGCGGCCTGGTACCTTTTGACACCAGATCAGCATCGGGCGGCCTGGCAGGACGCACGATCAGTTACGGGCCGGGCGGTGTGCTGGAACAGCGTATCCCAAGCAATTACAATGTTGTGGATATATCTGAGGTTTGGGTCAGAAAAGACGGTGTTATGAGCAGATTTTCAAATAAGAAACAGTTTTTGAAAATGTTCGATGAATGGAAAAGCGAATTGTCACAGTTCATCAAACAAAACAACACTGACTTCCAAAACCTTGAGGATGTATCCAACCTCGTCCGGTATATCAATGAACTCAACAGATAATTCTGCCTGTTACAACTTACCTGTTTATTTTCTGCCAGGTATCCTTAAGCTGCACGGTTCGGTTAAACACCATTTTCCCCGGTGTGGAATCATAATCAACGCAGAAATATCCCAGTCGCTGGAACTGGAATTTGTCAAGGGGCTTAGCTCCGGCAAGCGAGGGTTCTACCTTACATCCTGAAAGCACTGTAAGTGATTCCGGATTCAGGAATTCACGCGGATCAACATCTTTGTGCCCCGACGGGTCCTCATCAATGAAAAGCCGGTCATACAGTCTCACCTCAGCGTCAGCAGCATGCTGTGCCGAGACCCAGTGAAGTGTGCCCTTCACCTTACGGTCTGCCTGCGGCCCTCCGCTGCGCGTATCAGGATCATAGGTGCAATGGACTTCAACCACTTCACCCGAAGAATTCTTCTTAACGTCAACGCATTTAACGATATATGCTCCCTTCAGCCTGACTTCCTGTCCCGGGGCGAGGCGAAAAAACTTAGGTGCAGGATTCTCCATAAAATCGTCCTGTTCGATAAAGAGCTCGCGCGTGAACGGCACCGTGCGTTTCCCCTGGCTTTCGTCCTCAGGATTGTTTATGAGTTCCACCTCCTCGGTGACTCCCTCGGGATAGTTGGTGATGACAACCTTCAGGGGCTTCAGCACGCCAAAGACACGCGGCGCTCTTTTGTTAAGATCCTCCCGTATTGCATATTCCAGCAGTGAGACGTCATTAATTGCTTCAACCTTGGTATAGCCGATCAGGTCTACAAACCGGCGTATCGATCCGGGAGTGTAACCCCTGCGTCGCAGTCCGCACAGGGTCGGCATCCGCGGATCATCCCAGCCGTTTACCACTTCGTCCTTCACCAGATCGAGGAGCTTTCGCTTGCTCATCACGGTGTAGGTGAGATTCAGCCGGTTGAATTCAATCTGTCTGGGTCTGTAATCACTGTCTTTAAGCTGGTCAACAAACCAGTCGTAAAGCGGCCTGTGTACTTCAAATTCCAGGGTACAGAGCGAGTGGGTGATGCCTTCAAACCAGTCGCTCTGCCCGTGTGCGAAGTCGTACATGGGGTAGACCTTCCACGTCATTCCGGTGCGGTGGTGCGGTGTATTTAAGATCCGGTAGATGATCGGATCACGCATGTGCATATTCGGTGATGCCATGTCTATTTTTGCCCTGAGCACACGGCTGCCTTCCTCAAACTCCCCCTCATTCATTCTCAGGAAGAGGTCAAGGTTTTCCTCCACCGTACGGGTACGGAAAGGACTTATTGCTCCCGGCTGGGTGGTCGTTCCCTTCTGTTCCGAAATCGTTTCGGCGCTCTGGTCATCAACATATGCCAGTCCTCTTTTAATGAGCACAACCGCGAAATCCAACAGTTTCCCGAAATAGTCAGAGGCGTAGAATTCCCTGTCTTCCCAGGTGAATCCCAGCCAGTTGATGTCCTCCTTTATTGCATCAACATACTCGACATCCTCTTTTGTCGGATTTGTATCATCAAAGCGAAGATTGCATTTCCCGCCGTATTTCTGAGCCATACCGAAGTCGAGGCAGATTGCCTTGGCATGTCCGATATGAAGATAGCCGTTGGGCTCGGGCGGAAACCGGGTGTGAACACGTCCGCCATTCTTACCCTCGCTGAGGTCTTTTTCAATGATCTGTTCAATAAAATGCTGTGATTCAGGCTTTAAGGTTTCTTCCGGCTCTCTCATTCTTCAATGGTTATGGAAGTACAAAAATAGAAGGAAAAAATGACCTCATGACCTGAAGCGGAAGATATTTATGCACGATGGTCAGGGGCTTACAGGTTTAGGTATACTACGAAATTCACGGCCGGGAATTATTCTGAAATGATTATCAGGCCTACGCCCTGCCGTTGAAGGATTGTGTTTATAGTCAGAATACCATTTTCCGTCTTTATTCTTTCTGTTTTGCCCGGCTTGTGCAACTGACCGGCCTGCTCAAGCTTAACATATTGCCTTCTGGAGGGGTTTTGAGGTGAGCCCATTTGTTTCCACGCCTCGTAAGAATTGCTGTGACTTTTATCTATCCTGTATTGTACAACTTCTGCCTTGTTGGAAGCGATCCCCTTTATCACGAAATTAATCGCGGCATCAGGGGCCATCTTGTCATTGTCGTGATAATTCCAGAATAAAACAGCTGTCTCATTGCCTCTTTTGGTGGCTATTGCACCTATATCTGATTTTGTTCCTCTGACTCCGGAGTCAATGATCTCCCTCCACGTATATCCTCCGTCAGTCAGCACCTCTACACCTGTGCCGCCCATCATGCCGAACATCCTGAAGACATTCAGCACCGGCTTGTCGACACCGTTGGTTGCAAGGTCTCGGAATCCGTGAAACCAGGGCTGGTCTTCAAACTCAAATGCCCAGGAAACAATTCCGAGCAGATTGACATTAAAATGCCGGGCCATTTCAAATATCCTCGCAAACGATGATGCAGTATAGCTTGAGTACATTGTTCCGTTACGGTATCCGTTCTCCGGGGAGACATTCATGCCGCATGCGGCGCAACCTTCAGGGTCGCACTCACCTATCACGATTGGCAGATCCTTAAAGCGGGCGTTGGAGGCTATGATTCCGAAACCTTTCTCAACCTGTCTTAGCTGGTTTCCGATGCCCATCTGCACCATACCATCGGTGAATCGCGGGGCCCCTTTGGCATGGAATGCTATAAAGTCGAGCGGAGCACCCGTCTGACCCGTGGCGTAATTGGTTCCTGATTCGCAATGAACCAGGAAAGCCTTAAGAAACCGGGCCGGTCCCGAATAGCCGGGACTGGTTACATGCGGACCACCGACGCTTGCCGCTGGCAGAGCTCTCTTCACGGCATCCGCGGAGTAATCATAAAGTTTACAATACTCTTCAAAAGTGCCTCCCCAGTATTTAATATCAGGCTCATTCCATAATTCCCAATACCAGGACTCTACTTCCTGGCGGCCATACCGCTCCACGGAGTGAATAACCCACCTGTAAATAAGTTCTGCCCACTTATCATAATCATTCGGCGGGTACCGCCATCCTGTATAAACATCGTCATATGAGTCACCGGGTTTCCAGAAATGTCTGTAAGGCTGCGGTTTCGACGAGAGCGCCTCGGGCATGAATCCAATTTCAACGATGGGTTTTATGCCACACTCTATCCAGGTGTCAAATATCCTGTCCATTACCGTCCAGTCATAAACCGGATTTCCCTGCCCATCCTCGGTATATACATTGGTCGAACCCCACTTCATTGCGGCCGTTCCGTCGCCGGAAGTCAGCAGGTTGTGAGTCCTGATAAACACAGGAGAGGGACTGAGTTCTGCCAGCTCGGTAAGCAGCTTCTTCCCGTCATTCATATAGGTATAATTCGGTTCATCGTATCCGAACCACGACCAGGCATTTGTAAAAGGGCCCAATTCCTTGTCACGGTCGATATTTACCGTAACACTGTTGCCTTCAGATTGGCCGTAGCAGGTGATCCACGGCAATAACACAATAATTATTAACTGCAAAAAATTCCTCATGTTCCTGTGTTTTGCCTAAAGGTAGAAATTATCGGTTCATTTTCCCGGTTTAAGATATTCATTCAGGGCAGACACATATTCGGTAAATCTTTGCCTTCCAAACGAAGTTATCAGGCACATCGTCTGAGGGTAATTTTCCCGGAAGCTCTTTTTAACTTCGATATACCCGCCCTCTTTAAGTTTTGTTATCTGGGTGCTGATATTCCCTGCAGTAGCCCCGGTCTGTTCCCTGAGGTATGAGAAATCAGCCTCTTCAACACTTATCAGTATTGACATTACCGCCAGCCTCAACTGCGAATGAAGCAGGGGGTCAAGGTCCTTAAACTGCGTCATGGCGACTCTTTGTTCTGAACATATAACCGGGGATGAGATACCCTGCCAGCACGGCAGCAGGAACAGACAGGGAGGCAACGGTGTCACCCCCGAAGTGTGCTGCAAGCGCGAAAAACCAGATTGCAAGGCCTCCGTACATCAGGGGACGGAATTTAAGAATCGCCCCTGAGATGAAGGTGGGAATGCCGGCCAGGATAAGAATGTACTTCGGAATGTCCTGCATATGGTCCTTTGTTATTACAAACAGGATTACCGAAGCGAAGAAGAATGCGATCCAGACCCACATGTATAAACCGTCAGCATAGGTGTGAACAGTCGCCTTTCTTCCCTTTGTGAAACCGTAAATGAAGGAGACAAAAACTCCCGGGATGACAAAGAACCAGACATACCAGGGACTGGTAAAGTCAGTGAACTTGTAAAGCACAAACTCCGACAGGCCGCAGATCAATATCAGCCACCCCCAGAAGAGAAGATGGAAGCTGCTGTTGCTGATGTTGACCCTCGTTTTGTTGATCATTTCTGTGATGATCTTCATGCTCTCTTCGCCAGTCATTAATTTTTCTTCATTTTCCATGGCAATTGCTAATTTTACATTTAATTGTAGATTGTTGTATAAATATATTGCAAATATAAAGTAGTTTATAGTATAAACCTAATAGTATGACAACTATTTTTGAAGTTTCTTTCATGAAAGACATAAAGTAAAGCAAAACAGGCAATTACAGCCTGATAAATTTTGTAACAATGGGCAGGATCAGAATAGAAGATATGGAGTTTTACGCTTTTCACGGTCACTACCGCGAGGAGCAGATAGTCGGGAGCCACTTTCTTGTTGATGTGACAATTGATACTGATACCTCAAAGGCAGGTGAAAGTGACGATCTGAAGGATACAATCAATTACCAGAAGGCTTATCTGATAGTCAAGAGGGAGATGGAGATCAAATCGCACCTGCTTGAGCACATTGCAAAGCGGATACTTGATGCACTCTATGCTGATTTTCCTGATATTGAAAAGGCCACAGTCAAAATCTCCAAGATGAATCCGGTGATGGGAGGCAGGGTTGGCCGGGTGAGTGTGGAGATATCCAGGTAGAGGCTGAGACTAAGGAAAAGGTTGAGGTTGAAACAATGAGGTTCAACAGCTAAAATTTATGATAATGAAAAAGGTATTTATTTCACTGCTGCTATTAGCTGCACTGGCAGTTACGGTTGTAGCACAGGGATTGTCTCCGGAAGAATGGAAGTTTCAGACAGGAGACAGTCTGAAATATGCAGATCCGGAATACAATGATTCTGAATGGAAGACAATCTCTCCGTCACAGGCATGGGAGAAACAGGGCTATTCAGATTATGACGGTTTTGCATGGTACAGGGTGACATTTACCGTCCTGCATCGATAATTGGCAGTGCCACAGGGGAGGGCCTGCAGGCAGACGGCAATCTGATAGAAACTGCCGGCTTTCTCCACAGCCCCGTGATATCAGAAGCCTCAATATTTACAAGAGTGCCGACTATGATACGGGTTATGTACTCCTTGCCAAAATTGCACCCTCAGACACAATCTTTACAGATGTAGCTGTTGAGCCCATGCGCAAATACTTCTATTATTTTATTATGGAAGGTTTCTTTAATGAGCTGTCACCTCCCGGAGTCCGTGTATTTGGCATCGCAGAAAACAAGATACCACCTGTCAGGCCATTAATATCATCATCTGAAGGAATTATTAACGGCGCAAGGGTTGAGGTAAAGGTCTTTAACCCTGATATAAGGGCGGTGAGGATTTACAGGCGGATGAAAGGAGCAGCAGCGTTTTCTCCTGTGGCAGTAGTCACGGTGACGGAGGGAGGCCAGGCCGTTTACACGGACACAAGCAGGTATTTCAGCGGCTATACAATTCTGAGCTACACAACGCTGGCGGAGAACACCAGTCATGCACTAAGTGAGTTTTCAGATACTGTTTCCGTATATCCGGTATCAGAAACAAAGCCCTTTTCTCCTGATAATGTTTCAGTGTCTTACGAAAATGGCAATGTGAACATGGTATGGGATGATATGAGCAGAACAAATCCCGAGATCACAGGATACAGGGTTTGTGCAGACTGACGGCATTACGATAGAGTGGGAAGAGCCGGAGCAAGAGGACATTAAATCATACAGGGTTTACAGGTATGAGCGCGGAGGGAAACCGGTTGCGATAGTCACTGTCTCACACGGAACGGAACGCTTTATAGATATTACTGCCCGAAAAGGCAAACTTTATTTCTATTACCTCACTTCAGTGCATCAGAATGGCAATGAAAGCCTTCCGGGCCGGGAGGAGGGGATATGGAAATAATTCAGGGATACAAAGATTCAGTGATGCAAAGATTCAACCATTTTTCTTAAATTGGTGCAATAATCGCGAGTATCAACTAAACAATATCAGCCATGGCTTACGGAGTAATCATCTTTTTTGTTGTAATTATTTTCTTTGCGGGAATAAGAATTGTAAGGCCTACACACAGGGGTCTTATTGAGAGACTTGGCAAATACCATAATTTTGCCGGTCCGGGTTTTCACTGGATCATTCCGGTAATAGATAAAATGTACCAGGTGAATGTCACAGAGCAGATGGTTGATGCTGAGCCTCAGGAGATAATCACCAATGACAACCTCAATGCGAGTGTTGACGCACAGGTATATTTCAGGGTCAAAGCAGATGAGGAGAGTGTTAAGGGTTCGATCTACAATGTAGCGAACTTCAGGTACCAGATTGTGAATCTTGCCCGTACCACGTTACGTAACATTATTGGTACGATGACACTGAAGTCGGCCAACAGTGAGCGAGGAAAGATCAATGCCGAGCTGTACAACACCCTTCATACCGAGACACAGGGCTGGGGTATAGAGATCGTGCGGACAGAGCTGAAGCAGATAGATCCTCCGAAGGACGTACAGGAGACGATGAACAAGGTTGTGAAGGCTGAGAATGAAAAGATAGCTGCCATAGATATGGCTTCCGCCGCAGAAACAGTGGCTGACGGTGTGAAGAGAGCGAAGATCAAGGAAGCTGAGGGAGCCAAGCAGGCCAAGATTCTTCAGGCAGAGGGTGAGGCTGAGTTTATCAGGCTTGTGAATGAGTCTGCCGAGAAGTATTTTATTGGCAATGCGCAGATATTGAGGAAGCTGCAGGCATTGGAGACTTCTCTTCAGCATAACACCAAGGTTGTGGTGCCTGGCGGCAGTGATCTGGTGAATGTCATCGGGGAGATGGCCGGGGTTGCTCCGTTGCCCGGGAAGAAGTAGCGGATATTTTTTTATCATAGATTTTTGTTATTTTTGCACCCGCGTTGGTTGTTTGTCCGCCAACTGGCGGATAGGCATTGACCTGAAGAACAGGGTCGGTTGTCCGCCCCCC
>JBBRXA010000048.1:0-20760 GCA_038248855.1 Bacteroidales bacterium
GAGATCGCTGATGTCTTCAAGAACACTGACTCCCTTTACTACATACCTTGTTCCCATATCAACTATCGATCCTCCGGATACATTCCTGTTATAGTTGCTTATCACAGCAGCAATGCCGTCAGAAGTGAGTCCGAAAGACTCTAGAAGGTATTTGCTGGTCTCAATGACAACTTCACTCTCCTCGACTCCGGTGAGGCGTATATCAGCTACCCCTTCGATTCTTACGAGTTCATTGCGGATATAATTATCAGCCACTTTCCTCAGCTCCTCCATGTTGGAGATGCGCTCATTCTTCAGCCCCACAACCATTACCGGTGAGGCGTTCGGGTCATACTGTGAGATTGTAAACTCATCAAGGTCGGAGTTCTGGCTGAACGAGGTCAGCTCTTTCTGAAGATCGAGGAAAGCCTCGTCCATATCCTTGTTCCAGTTGTACTCGACAGTAACGACGGCAGAACCTGTACGCGAAACTGAGGATACCTGCACCACATCGCTCTGTCGCATGGCAAGCGACTCTACCTGATCGACATAATTGTTTTCTATATCCTCGGGGGGCTTTTCTCCTGCCTTCAGTTCGATATAGATCTTAGGATTGTTCAGGTCAGGGAACAGGTCTGTTCCAAGCTTTCCGAACGAAATGAAGCCCAGAAGAACAATTCCCAGTACGATCATTGTGACCGTGACGGGATATCTGACAGCAAAACGGGCAATAGGGTTCATGTCGGCTATTTGATGATTTTCACTTTCGACTTGTTGCTGAGGGTCTCGAACCCGCTTGTGACAACACGTTCATCTTTCAAAAGCCCGCGCGTCACCTCCGTTTCTGTCAGATTTTCGATGCCTGTCTGGATAATCTTTTCTGCTGCCATCCCACGCTCGATGACGAAGACAGTCTTGCCCCTCTGTCTTGAGAGGATTATGTTCTTGGGTATCACTATCACCGAATCTTTACGGTTTGTAACTATGTCAGCCTTCACGAACATCCCGGGGCGAAGCAGGTAGTCAGGGTTGTCAATCGAAACGGTACCCGTGAAGGTCCTGGTATCTGCATTTATTGCAGGCGACAACTGTGCTATATGCCCTATGATCGTATCATCCGGAATTGCATAGTTGGTAAGACGGGCCTCCTGTCCCGGCTTTATTATATTGATATATTTTTCAGGAAGCTGGACATTCATATACATCGTCCGGTAGTCCATTATCTTCACCACAGTAACACCTGCATCCACCTGCGTTCCCTGGGTATAATAGGGTAATTCGACAATTACCCCGTCGATGGGTGCCGTAATCCTTGTCTTCCCGAGCTGCAGCTTCGCATTCACTACAGTAGTCTTGGCATTTTCATAGTTGATGCCGGCAGTCTTCAGCTCCTTTAGGGTAACACCACCTTTTTCATAGAGCGACTCCTGTTTCCTGAGTTCTGTTTCCATAAGCTCCATGTTAAGCTGGTTGGTCTCCAGCTTGACCGAATTGACATACTCTTCATCCTCAAGGCGTGCTATGAGAGCACCGGCCTTCACCCTGTCACCGAGCTGCCACAGACGTCCTGTCTGCGGGTTCTTGCCCAGGTAGTAGGCTGCACCGATCTTTGACTTCATCACTATCTCGCCCTTGGGGAAGGCCGTTCCGGTAGTATTTATAAATTCTTCAACTGATTTCAGTTTCAGGTCTTGAACAGAAACGGGTATTTCAACATCTGCGGTGAGGGCCTGGTCCTGATTTTTGCATCCGGTTACCAGTGCCAGCACAACGGCCAGGAAAATTATATTCTTTTTCATTTTGAAGGGTTTTTCTGTTTATCTGATCTCTTTGACAGGTGCAATTGAAACATTATTCTCGAAATCATAGAGAGTCTGGATCTTCAGGTTCAGGAGTTCCAGTTTATATGAGATGAGGGAATTGGTATAGGAGAGTTGTTTCTCTGAAAGCTGGTTCTGGTAAATGTTCAGATCCATTCCCGTGAGGTCTCCGTTCTTGTATTTTTCAAGGTTCAGTTCGTAAGTCAGCTGGGCATTGGTGACATTCTGCCGTGATATCTCAATCTGGTTGCGGAGGTTAAGGAGGCTTCTGTAAACCTTCCTTATTGTCAGAATAATGTTATTTTTTTCCTCTTCAAGGGAGATGTTTGCAGTTTCTATGCCGGCTTCGGAAGCCTTTATCCTTGATTTTCTTTCTCCCCAGTCCCACAGTGGAATGGAGAGCGAGAGAGAGACATCCTCGTTATCCACGGGGCTGTCATAAACATTATTGAATTTTTCATTGTCACCGAACAGGCCTATTGACAGACCCAGGCTGCCCTTGAACTCATTCATTGATTTGGTTTCGATAAGGTCAAACTGCGAGGTCTCGATGCTGATCTCTCTCTGCCGCAGTTCCATCCTGTTGGCAAGGCCCTGGCTGGTTGCGAAGGCTACGTCTACGTTGATGGTGTCAACTGAGATATTTGGCAGCACAATGAGGTCATCATACAGGCTCATACCGATGAGGAGCTTGAAATCGTCCTTTGCGTTTTCCAGGTCCACCTGCTTGTTTTCGTAATCAGACCTGGTGGTGGCAAGGTTCAGTTCTGCCTGGAACATTTCTTCCCGGGCGGAGATACCGGCTTCGACCTTGTTTTTGGAAACTTCATAGCTCTTCTGCATGTTCTGGTATGCTTCCCGGGCTATGTCGAGGCTCTGCTGCATCTGATAGACATAATAAAAGGCCGTCGCCACCTGTTTCTCGAGGGAAAGGAGCTGAATGGCATAGTTGAGTTGCGCGTTTTCAAGCGCGAGTTTAAGCTCTTTAATTACCAGTTTGGTGCGGTTATATGTAAACAAAGGCTGATCCAGGTTCAGCGAGAGATTATTACTGAATCCCTTATTGGTATTGTTTGAATACTCGCTGTACGAGTCTTTGTAGCCGAACCTGTTGACGAGAGAGATCCTGGCATCTGTGAGGACTACAGGCTGTGACACGGTGAAGAGGCCGTAGCTCTCCGTCGTACGTGTCGAGTTCCACTCCGAGATAAGATCATTGAACGACCTGTTATGACTGTAGCCTATCGGGTTGACTGACAGTGAGAGGCTGGTCTTCAGTGCTGCATTCTGGGCATTCAGGTTTTCCTGGCTTCGTACAAGGTTGAGCCGCGTCTTCTTTATCGAAGGCGAGTTGTTCTCGGCAACTTCCATGGATGTCTCAAGTGTCATCCCCTGCTGACTCTTACCCGTAAGTGATATAAAGAGTAACAGGCAAGCCGTTAAAATAAGTGCTCTGATACCTTTGTCTGAATGTTTCATATTTCTCTGATTCTGTATTCTTAATTTACTTTCACCCATCTGATGGCGTCTCCCAGAATGACTCTTCCGGTTGACTGGTTTGTCAGTTCCACTCTGGCGCTGTCGGAAGAGAGATAATATCTGCCGAGATTGTTCCATCCGGGGTCGACGCTTATAAAGTCGACTGTGATCTCATCCATGCCCTCGTCGTGATAGATTTTATAATGCATATCCTTGTATGCGGGCTCCGGTTGCTGTCCTTCGCCGGGCATTCCAGGTACGCCCTCGGTTTGCTGGCTGCCCTCGCCTCCCGGTACCCCGGGTCTTTGTCCCATCCGGCCCATCATTCCTCCGGCCTTTCCGATGTAGCAGAATATGTCATAATAACCAGGGTCCTCTATTTTGACTGACCACTTCACCGTCTTGTCACCGGTACCGGCACGGGTGCTCACTGCAGAGCGGATATAGTCTCCGTAGTATGCAGAGAGGACTACCGGTTGCCAGTATTCAGGGGCAAACCGCTGGTTGCCCTGGCGGTATTCGCTGCCTCTGCTGTTGGTGATACCCAGCAGCCTCTTCAGCGGGCTGTCAGTCTGGTTCAGTCCCGGATCAAACCCGGGGTCCTCGTTATCCACAATAAGTTCACCGGGTTCAGTTGTCTGTGGCAATGAAGGTAGAATCTCATCCTCTTCGGTTACTGTGCCCCTGAACTTCAGTTTTCGTATTTCACCTATAGGAAGGGTGATCTCGCCGGGGATATTCTTTGCAAACAGGGTGTTTATGAGCATAGCCCTCGGCTGGGCATCAAGGATTATGGATATCTTTTTTGCCTGTGCCGGACCAATGCTGACAATCCTTGTGATATCAGCCGACTCCATCCCGCGTCCCTGCATTGAGATGCCTGTTGCGCCTGCGGGCCGTCCCTGGAACGAACCTCCCGGCTGTCCTCCGCGGCCGCCGCCTCCACCCCCCGGCCCGCCTGTCCGGAACGAGACATTGAAAATGCCCGAAACAGGCTCGGGATTAGCCGCTGTAAAAGTCACGAGGTACCTTACACGGTCGCCCGCAACAATCTCCTCCGCCTGCAACCCGCTAAGCAGAAAACCGGGCTGCTCCAGGTTGTTGAACCAGTCGTCGAGGAAAGGATAAAATCCGAAACCGAATTTTTCCTTTATGTCATTGTCAAGCCTTGAAATATCAACTCTCCTGAACCTGTTGTCATCGATGTACTTTTTGAACCAGGCGTTGAAATCTTCAATCCCTGCCTGTGAGCGTATGAGGTTAAACAGGTGGTCTCCCTTAAGTGTTAGAACCGCCGGAAGTGTGTCACCGCCGGGGTTTAAAGCCAGCAGATCGCTGAAGCTGTAATTCCTGAGTATTATATTCGCATTGTCATTGTCTGACAATTCGTCTTCAGGGGCCCACATTGCAGGACCGGATCGGGTGACCTTCTGAAGATGGGATTCGAAGACAGCGTTGATGACAGGATATTCAGACGAATAGAAGTTATTTTTAAAGAAATAGAAACTTGGCGCCAGCCTGTACCGGACAGGCTCATTCAGCACCCTGCCGTTGACATATCTGACATTTTCCCCGCTTATAAAGGCATTCCTGACAAAGTCATTGAAGAGTCTTATCTGCAGCTCTTTGTCGGTAATGACCTGGTTGTTCTTTTCCATCTTCTTCTTCTGCCGGGAAAAGCGTTTCCCGAATCCTGCATTTTCCAACGTCAGCAGCTTCTCAGGCAGCAGCACCATCGAAGGTTGCAGTTCTGCCCTTGTCTGGGTACTCATCCTGGGATAGGAGTAAAACTGTACGGGTACCTCCACAAAACTCAGCGTTTTGAAGGGGTACCTTGTTGAAAAGGTTGCCTCCAGCTCCCTCATAATGCCCGACACCAGGAAGGGAAGGGTGTCCCTGATCTCTGCCAGGTCCTTCTTATAATAATCATGACCCGGGAAATACCAGCTGACATATTTTACAGAGTCGACTGTGAGGGTGTCCGACCTGTAATCGCCTATGGCCAGCGTAAGTCCGGTCAGGGGCGACTCAGGAGTGAAAACCTGGTATCCGCCGTCCGCCGTGCCGTCCGCCGCGGTGCCCGCCGCGGTGCCCGCCCCTTCTTCCGCCGCGCGGTGCCCCTGTGCTACGGCCCGCAGCCCTCCTGATGTACTGACACGAAGGGTGAAGTTTGTAAAATCGACGTTTATGCGCGCCGGGTTCGAGGGGTAGTAATTGAGAGATGGTACCGGGTACCAGTGGGTTTCAGGGATGAGTAGTACGAAACTGTCAGTCAGAAAAGACTGACGCTTGCTGATGTTCAGCATCTCCACCCTGTACGGAGATTCTTCCGGATTGTCAGTATGATCAGGATAACAAAACGATTCAGCAACGGAACCGGCATATGAAATGCAAACACTGTCCGAAATGCCGGACGCCAGAGGCACCGCAAGGTCAATCTCTATAATATGGTTTACCCTTCTGAAATTCTGTGATGTGCCTCCGTAAGTAACTTCGCTGACATTGAGATACGGATTAAGGGAAAAGAGGAGGGTGTCGAGATTTTTCCCGTTGTCATTTCTGAAGACAAGTGTCGCTTTTGCAGCGATTTCTCTGCCCTTGTGTTCCATGTCGATGCGCGCGTCAGTCAGGCTTGCAAAGTCTCTGTTCTCATACTTTCTGTTCGTTTCAATCACAAGTACCTTTTCATCGAGGGCTTTTCTGTAGAATGAATATGTATTGACCCCGCAGAAAGCTGCTCCTGCAAGAAACAGTACCAGCAGGATCCACGTCAGGGCGGTATGCGGCTTCGATTGCGGCAGGCGCTTGAATAACAGTACTGTGGCAAGTACAAGGGAGAGCCCGAGGAAAAGGTACAGAAGCCTCTGGTTAAGTATATGGCTGAGATTGCCAAAACCGGCTACCGATGACTTGAAGAGCGGGAGACCGAATGCCATATAATCGAACATCGACCCCATGCGGTACCATCCCCAGAACATATTCAGGGCCGCTAACCCGAGCAGAATTAAAAACGTAATTGCCTGGTTTCTTATAAGTGACATAAGCATGAAAGCCAGCCCCAGACTGAACATCAGGGTGGGTACACTTATTATAAGGATATACCAGAGATAGGAGGCCAGGTCCACAGACATGTTCTCCGATATGATATTCATTATCAGCGCCATGCCCAACACAATTATGTTGAGCCCGAGGAATAGCCTGATTATGCCCCAGGTTTTGCCGGTCACGTACTCGAAGTTGGAGATAGACCTTGTATAAAGCACTTCGTTGGTGTCAACTTTTTTATCACGCTTAAGGAAGTCGGCTGCCAGGAAAATAATGACAAGCGACTGTCCGATATTCAGCAGGTACAGGTTTACAAGCGGCACTGATGACGGTGTGGAGATAAGTTCCCACGGTTCATCGCCCACAGGGGAGAATAAACCGAAGTTCATGAAGGCGAAGATGAATATTGCACCTAAAGAGAATAGCCTGAAAAACCAGCTTCTTCTGAGCGTTTTCGCCTCATTTTTTGCGACTGTCCGGATCTTGTGCAGGAATGCCATAAAAGCTGGTTGTTATTCAATAATATCAGTATGGAGCTTATGTTCCATGAAGTAAACATATGCATGCTCGATATTCGGAGTGACCTCCTCAGCGCTGTATTCCGGCGGATCATCCGATACCACCTGCACTTCCCATCCCGATTCCACAGGTATCGTGGAAATGACATTGTATTTTTCCTTGACTATGTCATATTCGCTCTGCGTGAGGGTAAGCCTGAATACGTGTCCTTCGGCGTGTTTAATCAGACTCTCAGGCTGCCCTGCGAAGACAAGCTCACCCCTGTTCAGGAGTGCCATCCCCTGGCAGGTCGATGAAATATCACCTACAATATGTGTTGAGAGTATTATTGTGACATCGTTGCGGCTGAGCTGTGACAGGATATTCCTGAATCTTATTCTCTCGTCGGGATCGAGCCCGGTTGTAGGTTCATCCACAACTATTATCCTCGGGTTGCCGATGAGGGCCTGTGCAATTCCCAGACGCCGTTTCATGCCTCCCGACAGCTTGTTGGCCTGCCTGTCACGTACCTCCAGCAGCCCCACCTGGTCAAGCAGCCGGTTGACTTCGTTAAGCCTTTCGCTTTTGTTTTTAATCCCGGCGAGGGCCCCCGCGTAATCAAGAAATTCCCATGTCTTCAGCGAGGTGAAGAAACGAAAATCCTGCGGCAGGTAACCGAGAATGCTCCGAAGGTCTTTCCGGTGTTCCTGGATGTCGCGGCCGTCGACAAGCACCACTCCGGACGTAGGCTTCATGAGGGTTACCATGATCCTCATCAGGCTCGATTTGCCTGCACCGTTTGGCCCGAGTAAACCAAACATGCCCGTGCCGAATTCAAGGTTTATCTCCTTTAAAGCATGGTTGCCGTTGGGGTATATCATGTTCAGGCCCCTGATCTCAATTTTCATGTTGCACGGTTTGCGATAGCGCGGAATCAGTTATTAGACCAGATAAAGACGGATAATATTTCAAATGTAGCATGGATTGCAGATATTTTTTTAACATTATTTCTAATTATACTGATTCTGAATGTTGTTTGACATGGATTTTTGATTTTAATATATCTTTATTGACCTTTAAAATGATTATTGATCCCTGAACTTAAAATAATACCAGATTTATTATGAAAGGAAAAATCTCCTCTTCCCTTGCCAGGATGAGCCTTCTGCTTATCATTGGCGCCGGGTTCATCATCCCGGCATCTGCAGCTGGCACCGGCAGCTACAGCAATCCGGCAACTGGCACGGGCAGCTACACTGATCCAATAGCGGGCACCGGCAGCTACAGCAATCCGGTAACTGGCACGGGCAGCTACACTGATCCAATAGCGGGCACGGGCAGCTACACTGATCCGGCAGCGGTAAATAAAAGAATTGAACAGATCAGGCTTAACTCCGGAGGACTTGTAAAAGTGAATAAGCTGGCCGTTACTCCCGGCGGCGCTGACATCATGATGATGGAGATCGGCAGCGCCGGAGCGAAGAACCCCGCTGTACTGGTGGTAGGTAACATGTCAGGGGTCACACCTCTGTCAACCGAGGCGGCACTGTCGCTGGCGGAGAAGATTGTTGCTGACAAAAAAACTGTGTCCGGCCTCACCTGGTACATAATACCCTCGGGTAACCCTGATGCTGCTGCCGGCTATTTCCGTAAGCCGTTATACTCCGATACCGGCAACGGCACTCCTTTCAATGATGACACTGACGATCAGACTGACGAGGACGGTTACAATGACCTTGACGGGAACGGCATCATAACACAGATGCGTGTCAGAGTGCCCGACGGCACCTGGATCCCTGTGACAGCCGAACCGCGCCTGATGCGCAAAGCAGACCCTGCGAAGGGTGAGAAGGGGCTGTATAAACTGTACAGCGAAGGCATAGATGACGACGGCGACGGACAGTATAATGAAGATCCTGCAGGAGGCACAAATGTCAATATTAATTTCCCTCATTTTTTCAAGAGCTTCGACAAGCGGAGCGGACTCTATCCCGGTTCGGCGCCGGAGGCTGTTGCCATCATGAAGTTTTCCTTTGATCATCCTGAAATTGCAATGGTCATTGCCTTCGGTTCGACAAATTTTCTACTCGAGCCGCCTAAGGGTGGAAGGAAGGGTTCAGTGGATATGGAAAAAATAACAATCCCTGAGGAGATAGGCAAAGCCATGGGCTTCGACGTCTCCCGTACATATACGATGGCCGAGATAATGGAAGCCGTGCAACCGATGCTGCCTCCGGGAATGGAGATCGACGAGGGCATGATTGCAAGCTTTCTCGGTCTCGGGGCAGTGGTGAATCCGATGCAGGAGGATCTCGCATTTTACAGTAAAATATCGGAGGAATACAAGGAATATCTTAAAACGAAGGGGGTAAAGGAGGAGCGGTTTGATCCGGAGCAACCCGCCGACGGCTCATTCGAGCTGTGGGCCTATTATCACCTCGGGGTACCGGTGTTCACAATGGATACGTGGGCTCTGCCCAAACCGAAGGAGGAGAGCAAAAACGCCAGCGGCATTACGATTGAATCGCTGGAGAAGATGTCATCCGACGAATTCATGGCATTGGAAGAGGAAAAGATCAACGCCTTTCTGAAGGAGCGGGGAGCTCCGGCACAGTACAACGCAAAAATGGTCATGGGGATGGTGAAGAGCGGGCAGGTGAAGCCGGCGCAGATGGCGGGAATGATGAAGCAGATGCCCGGACCTGCAAAGGATGAGCAGAAGGGCGACGCGAAGGAGGGCGCACAGCTGGCTTTCTCTGATAAATGGCTGGACGGCAAAGGCTTCGTGGCCTGGAAGCCATTCAAGCATCCCACCCTCGGAGATGTGGAGATAGGCGGTTTTGTTCCGTTCACTGAAAATACACCTCCGCCGGCAATGGTGGACTCACTCACGGATCTTCATCTTCCATTCGTTTTCGAACTGGTGAAAAAGCTTCCTGTTCTTCAGATCAGTGAAACAAAAGTTATAAGCAAGGGCGGCGGAGTTTACCAGCTGGAAGCATGGATAATGAATGACGGCTACCTTCCGTTCCCGACTGCCATGGGCAAGCGCAATAAGATTCCGGCACCGGCAATTCTTACCCTTGAAGGCGGCGGCATAGAGCTGCTCTCTGGCAGGATGCGAACACCCCTGAACGAACTCGGAGGTAAGCAATTGGTGAAATTCATCTGGCTTGTCCGCGCCGCAAAGAAGGGCACGGTAACACTGAAGCTCGAGTCGAAGCAGGCCGGCTCAGATACAGAAACAGTAAACATCGGAGGTTAGCCATGAAGAGACAAATATTATATATGACAGGGATCATTTTGTTTTTCACCTATGCATTATCGAATGCGCAGGAGATAAAGGTCCCGCTGCGGTTCGACCATTATTACAGCTATGACCAGGTGGTTGAGGCACTGAAGGCTTTGAATGAAGCATATCCGAAGCTTACAACGCTTGACCAGGTGGGTAAAAGCGAAGAGGGCAGGATAATATGGGCACTCACCGTAAACAATCCCGCAACCGGAGAGCCTCTTTCCAAACCCGGGGTCTACGCTGACGGCAACATTCACGGCAACGAGATACAGGCCGGCGAGGTCTGTCTTTACCTTGCAAACAGGCTGCTGACAGAATACGGAAAGCTGAAGGATATCACCGAGGCGGTCGACCGCAATGCGTTTTATATCATCCCGGTGGTGAATGTAGACGGCAGGGCCCATTTCTTTGAAGACAGCAATACCCCGAGTTCGAACAGGAGCATCAGAATTGCCGTTGATGATGACCGTGACGGACTCCTTGATGAGGACGGCCCTGATGATCTCGACGGCGACGGAAGCATAACCCAGATGAGGATGCGTGACACATTGGGCAGAATGAGATCAGATCCGCAGGAACCGAGGCTGATGGTTCCGGTGAAGCCCGGAGAGAAGGGCGAGTGGACGGTTGTGGGCGAGGAAGGGATAGACAACGACGGCGACGGACGGCTCAATGAAGACCCCGAGGGTTATCTCGACGGCAACCGTAACTGGGGGTTCAACTGGGCGCCGCCTTATGTACAGAGGGGAGCGGGCAACTATCCCTTCGAGGGCAGGGGCCTGAATGCAATTGCACAATGGATGCTGGCACGGCCGAATATTATTATGGTCTTTGCGTTTCACAATAACGGCGGAATGTACCTGAGAGGCCCCTCATTCAAGTCGGCCGGCGAGCTGCCGCAGGGAGACCTTACAGTGTATAACTACCTGGGAGAGAATATTGAGAAGATCGTTCCGGGGTATAAATACCTCATAAGCTGGAAGGACCTTTATACAACTTACGGTGATTTTACTGACTTCGCCAATAACCTTATCGGTACTTACAGTTTCGTTGGTGAGCTTTTCCAGGCAGAGACTGAAACATTTGGTGCACCAGTGCCGGAGCCGGAAGCCGGGGAAGGCAGGTCGATGTTCGGAAGCTCAACCGAGGCTGACAGGGCAAGGCTTAAATTCAATGACAGGGTCACCCAGGGAGAGCTCTTCAGGGAATGGAAGCCCTTTAAACATCCGCTTTACGGCGATGTGGAAATCGGAGGATGGGTCAAGATGAGCTCACGCCTGCCGCATCCCTTCATGCTTCAGGACCTGGTCCACAGGAATGCATCGACGGTTATTTTCGCAGCACGGAATACTCCTGACGTAAAGATGAATGTATTTGAAGTGAAGAAGGTTGACGGTAATCTTTACAGGGTGAGGGTGCGGCTGGTGAACAGCAACGCTATGCCCTCGGTGACCTACCAGACTGTGAAGAACAAGCTTTATCCCAATGACATTTTAAGTGTCACAGGTCCGTCGGCGATAGTTGTTAGCGGAGGCAGGATTACTGATTTATATACTGATAAGGTAGAGTACAAGGAGTACAAACCTGAGATTCAGTTCTGCCAGGTACCCGGGATGGGGAAGATCGAATACCAGTTCTTCATCACCGGAAAAGGCAGCGTGGAAATAAAATTTGTTTCGCGCAAAGCCGGAACCCGGAAAGCGACGGTGGAGCTGAAGTAGAAAAATAAGAATCAAGTGTCCGGAGCATCTGCGCCGGACACTTGATTCTAGTCCTTACCAATAAACTCTAAACCTTTTTCCATTTAAGCGAGCAGCCGATGGCTTTGCTGCCTGAGATGGCTATCGGTTTGCCGCTTATAAGACTGTTTACGGCATCAGCCAGATAGTGCTTGTCAGCCGCTGCAGCATTGTCAGCATTGTTGTCGATGGCGCCGACGTACTCGACTTTCAGCTTACCGTCGGTTTTCGAAAGCAGATACACGTGCGGGGTATTGGTCGCACCGTACTTCCTGGCTACATCCTGGGACTCATCGTAGAGGTACTGAAAAGCATATTTCTTGTCCGCTGCTTTTTTCTGCATCTCTTCATAGGAGTCTCCTGGAGAGACACCCTTGTCATTGCTATTGATTGCAATGACAGGAAATCCCTTACCGGCAAATTCCTCGTTCAGTTTCACCAGCCTCTCATCATATTTTTTTACAACAGGGCATGTGTTGCACCAGAAAACTACTATAAATCCTTTTGCATCGTTGAACTGTGCAAGTGATACCATCTCGCCCTTTACATTTTTCAGTTTGAAATCGGAAGCAATGTCACCTGCTTTGTAGGCCGACTGGGCGCCTGCAGTCATCGGCAATAGTATGCCTATCAAAAATAAATACAGATACTTTTTCATGATTCTAAGATTTACTTGTTTGACATTCACAAAGATCTATTTATCAATTCCCGGAGTTGTTTTTCGTCAAGCTCTTCCGGATGGAAACTCCTGATTTTTTTTGCATTGTTAATGACAAGTGTAGCGGGAATGTTACCCTGCCAGCCGGGATCGACCGTATCTATCCACAGATTGTAGTCGGTGTCTGTCATTACCGCCACTTCATGGGTGATTTTATTCTTTTTCAGGAACGGTATCAGCTTCCCTTCTATTTCGCTGGGGAAGTCGAGGCTGATGAGAAAGAATGTTACCTCATTTCTTTCGTACTCTTTCGATATCTTTTCAAAGTGCGGCAATTCCTTTACGCAGGGAGCGCACCAGGAAGCCCAGAAATTTATCACGGAGAGCTTATCTTCCTTATTTTTCAGG
This sequence comes from Bacteroidales bacterium, assembly GCA_038248855.1. Taxonomy (GTDB): domain Bacteria; phylum Bacteroidota; class Bacteroidia; order Bacteroidales; family VadinHA17; genus SR-FBR-E99. The sequence goes on from JBBRXA010000048.1 coordinate 12,922, forward strand.
ATCTGTTCGAGATCAGCAGCCTTTATATATTCGATCTTCTGTCCTGACACAGTCAGAGAGCCGGCCACGCCAATCAGGAAGGTGAGAAGCGAGTAAAATAAATATCGGTTCTTCATCGAAATCTCTTTCAATAAAAAACCACGAAGCGGCTAAAAAGTTCACAATAACCTATGGAGCAGATTATCCCTTTCGGCGAAAAGTTCTTGCGCCTTATCAATAGTTATCTCCCGGAAACGGATAATGTCTCCCGGCTTCATCTGTGCCACAAGTGTCAGATCGGCGGAGATGACACAGGCGATACGGGTATAACCCCCGGAGCTCTGTCTGTCTGCCATGAGGATGATCGGCTGACCGTTGCCCGGCACCTGAACCGTACCCCGCGAGATGCCCGACGAGATAATATCTGCACCAGCTTCCGTGTGAGTAACTGACTTTCCGGAGAGACGGTATCCCATACGGTCACTCTTTTCAGTGATCCTGTATTCCGAAGTGAGGAAGCTGTGAATCCCGTCCATCGTGAAACGGCTTACTTCAGGACCGGAAATAATCCTTATTGTCTGGTCTGACTGATATCGGGGAACAAGTCCGTCAGGAATTGCGGCTTCCCTGATTCCGCCCTTCATCTCACCCAGTTGCAGCTCGTCACCTGCTTCCAGTGCTCTGCCTGCGAATCCCCCCATATTTGCCCTCAGGTAGGTCGAACGGCTTCCCATCACTTCTGGTACGTTTATCCCTCCCGCAAAAGCGATATATGTTCTGAATCCGTTTTTCAGTCCTGAGAAGGAAAGTGCATCTCCCCGTACAACTTTCAGAGTCTTGTTGATTGACACCGGCACACCGTTGACGGCGGGGCCCATGTCCGCACCGGTCAGGGCAACGGCGCCGTCAGCTGTAAACTGAATCTCAGGGCCCGTGAATGTTGTCTCCAGGCACGCAGCATCCGCGTCATTTCCCACAAGCGCATTGGCAAGCCGGAGAGAGAAGACGTCCATGGCGCCGGAAATGGGCATTCCGTAACGCTGGTATCCGTATCTTCCTTTATCCTGGACTGTGGTCAGCATTCCTGCCGACCGGATTATAACTGATGGCATGATCAGGCGGTTTTGATTCGTTTCAGGTTGTAAATCCCTTTTTTAACTCCCTCGCTTATAGTCCCGAATTCATTTTCCGTTACCGGGAAGAACCGGATGCGGTCACCGGCACTGAAGAGGAATTCAGGTTGCCTGTCAGGATTGAAGAGCTGCAGCGGGGTTTTTCCGATGAGGTGCCAGCCGCCGGGACTTTCAATGGGGTAAATCCCTGACTGGTTGCCGGCTATGCCCACCGAACCAGCAGGTATTTTCAGTCGCGGCGCCTGCCTCCGCGGCGTGGCCAGACGCTTGTCCATGCCTCCAAGGTAGCAGAATCCGGGTGTGAATCCGAGCATATATACAAGGTAAGTGACCGAGCTGTGCATCTTTATGACATCCTCCGGAAGCAGGTAATTATGGTCTGCAACATCCAGAATGTCAGGTCCGCATTCTCCGCCGTAAAGCACCGGGACATCAACCGTATACGCATCTGGTAATTCTACCGCCCCGATGTCATTTCCGCAGGCACGCAAAATATCGAGGAGATGGCGGTAACCTGTAACAGTCGGGTCATAGCAAACCATCAGCTCATTATAGGAGGGGATGAAGTCAGTTATTCCTTCGATTTTCCAGTTTTCAAGGCTTACAAGCAGTTTCCTGACAGTGGTATTTACTTCCTCGGAAATACCTTCCCCGGCTTTTATTATGAACGCTGAATCTCCGGAGGGAATATATTGCAGCGTCTGTTTATCCTTTTCCATAATACCTCAGTTCTATTCCTCTTTTTTTAAGGGTCTCAGCCAGATTTTCAGCAAATGCTGCGGCCATTTCATTATCACCGTGGATGCAGACCGTATCTGCTTCAATCGGGATTATCTTACCGGTAACTGAAAGGACAGTCTTTTCGGTTATCATTCTCACCGCTCTTACGATCACAGTCGCAGTATCATGCAGCACCGCTCCCCCGATGTTTCTCGATACCAGTGTTCCGTCATCGTTATAGGCCCTGTCGGCAAAGACCTCCGAAGCGCAGGGGAGTCCTGCATCCCGGGCGGCCCTGATCAGTTCAGAGCCTGACAGTCCCACGAGTGTCAGGGTTTTGTCGAGGTCTCTCACTGCCCGGGCAATGACCGCTGCCATTTCATAATCCGTGGCTGCAGCATTGTAGAGCGCTCCGTGAGGTTTGACATGCTGCATCTTTCCGCCGGCAGCCTCAGTGATGCCTTTAACGGCACCGGCCTGATACAGTATCAGGGCCCTGAGTTCTTCGTGACTCATCTTCACAGGTCTCCGTCCGAACCCTTCGCGGTCAGGGTAGCCGGGGTGCGCTCCAATACCTACCCCGTGTATGATTGCTGACTTAACGGACTTTTCTATTGTCAGAGGGTCACCCGCATGAAAACCGCAGGCGATGTTGGCTGAGGTAATAAACGACATCACCGCTTCGTCAGAGGAGGTGTCATCATGTCCGCCTCCTTCGCCCAGATCACAGTTAATATCTATATGCATTTTCCGGGGTTATCATATAACACCGAAGATATGCAAAATGGTTCTTAATCCGAGGGTCACTGCAACTAAAACTACTGCTGCCCCCGCAATATTTGACCAGAGGGTGTTTATACCGGTGCCCATGATCTTCCTGCTGTTCATCACGCTGAGAAGATAAATGGCTATTACTGGCAACAGTATCCCGTTAGCTGCCTGCGCAAATACGATTGCTTCGAGAGGTTTGAATCCTGCCAGTGAAAAGGTCACTCCCGTAATGAGGATGAACATCCATATCATCCTGAAGCGCCAGGAGGTCAGATCCCTCTTCCAGCCCAGGATTCCTGATGTAGCATATGCTGCTGCCAGTGGAGCTGTGATGGCCGACGATATTCCGGCGGCGAAAAGTCCTCCGCTGACGAAATATTTTGCCGTGCTGCCCAGGAGCGGTTCAAGCTGTTTGCCAAGGTCAGCCGCACCGGTGACAGAGTTGCCCGTTCCGAAGAATGCGACGGCAGAGGTCACCATAATGGCCATCGATATCAGTCCGCCCAGTATCACGGAGACAGAAATGTCCAGCCGTGCTTCTGGGAGATCCTCAGGGCTGTTCCACCGCTCCCGGACTGCAGAGGCATGAAGGAAGAGATTATAGGGCACCACGGTTGTGCCGATGAGACCTATTAATGCGACAACTGATCCATCGGGAAGAGTCGGGATGAACATGCCTTTCAGCAGAGGAATTATTTGCGGCGCAATGATCACTGCCGTTGTCAGAAAGGTGAGGCTCATCACTATCACCAGCCCGATGAGTACTCTTTCGAGCAGTTTGTAGCTTCCTTTCAGGAGCAGAATAAATGATATTGCGCCGGTTACCGCAACCCAGAACCTTAGTGTCAGGCCGGGATTATTGAACAGCCCCTGAAGCCCCAGTGATGCACCGAGGATGTTTCCGGTTTCAAAAGCTGCATTGCCGATTGTGATTGCTGAAATTATAAGCAGGGCAGTCATAAAACGCGGCAGCGGTGTTGCGAACTGTTTCCTGAGAGCCTCGCCCAGCCCCTGGCGGGTTATTATGCCGAGCCTGGCTGCCATTTCCTGAAGTACTATGGTTGCTAAAACTGAGAAGACCAGTCCCCACAGCAATGCAAATCCGAAACTGGCACCTGCCAGTGAGCAGGTAGTGATTGTTCCGGGGCCGATAAAAGCGGCAGTTACAAGTGCGCCCGGACCGAAACGAAACTTTCGTCTACTCGACATTTATTTCGAAGAGCTTTTTATAAGATTCGGTGATGTAACTGTCGAGCCATTTGTAATGCTCCTGTATAGCCGCGGTCCTGTTTTTCCCTTCAGGCAACCGTGACATCAGCTCCCGGGTACGGGTGAATATCTCATTTTCAACAGGCTCAATCTGCTGCATTATGCCGGTTTTCTCAGCGTTGATGACAGCTGCAATGTTGATGTATTTTCCTCCTGATCCTCTCGTAATCGGGAAGCACCGGCTCTTCAGCTTCATAGCGGCATCGCAGAGAGGGGCGTGGAAGTCGTCTTTCATACTCATAAGACGGGGAAGCTCTTTCCCTGCCGACAGCCACACTGGTACTGCAACGGTGACAAGGGGAAATCCGAGAACCGTCCACATCATTGTGTTGGCAGCATCCTCTCCCTGTTTAACGCCTACCACCATGATAACGGAGGCAGTAATGTTACGGGGGATGAAGTCATCAAAAGCACGGAAGTCGGGCTGACTGTTGTCGGCGGGGATGCCCTCGCGCAGGTTCACCTTTGTCAGAGAGTGGGTGAGATTCCGTGAGATGTTGTTGATAAGATACTGAGGATCGAGCCTGTTCATGGCGGCTGCCATATTCAGAGCCCCGCTTGCGGTGGCGTACCTTATATATCCGAATCCTTTATCGATGACCCCTGTGAATGAATGGTTGGTTCTGATGAGGTAACCGAAGGGAGCGACGGCAGGGTCATTGGCATCGATCTTTTTAAATCCCTGCTGGCCAGTCTCGTAATAGGCGGCACCGCCGGAGGCATCAATCACACCGAAGTTGGCATCCACACCCAGGGGCTTGGGGAGCTCAGTAAGCATCTTTTCGAAATCGGCCAGCGTGGCGCACCGCTGCAATGCAAGCTTCATTACAATGCCTTCACGGTCAAGCAGTTTTGCTGTATCGCCGATATTGTTGTTGTAAGCTGCCGAGTTCATTATTGCAAATCCGGCGGAATTGTAGCCGCCCCACACTGTTGACCTGCCCTCTGCTGTGGCGTCGACGAGTCCGATGTAAGGGTATTTACCGTCGGTGAAAAATACAAGGGCGTTATCCAGCGTGCCGGTGTCGCGGTGTTTGTAGAGTATCGGCCGGCCGTCAGGGGTATATTTGCCGGAGATTATAAAGGTGGTGCAGGCGAAGGTTTCAATAACCGGTCCGGCAAGCAGGAGTGCAATGAGAATGAAGATCAGCTTTTTCATTTGATTAAATTTTCACCATAAAGATATTTATTGTGAGACAATGGGCAATAGGGGAGCGACCGTTAAAAAATTGTCAGCCAGCTGGCGGACAATTTTAGGGAGGAGACAGACAGTGGAGGAGGAGCCAGACCGCAGGGAAGCTTAAGGTGTAGGACCATGACAATGTCCAATAATTTGTTTACTGACACATTTTTCACTACCTTTGCCGCGATTTAAGCATAAGTTAGATCTGTATAGACAGCTTAACTCCTTGTAAATCACTTTAAAAGGAGTCTTTCTACAATCACTAGTTTACGCTGAACAATTTCGCCAAAGGAACATTACCCTATTGAACAGATATCCGGTTAATGTAATTTTCAGCGGCATTAACCAATTAATTTATAATGGAATATTACAAAGAACCTCGCTGGAGGGAAAAAAAGAAATTTGACAACAGAAACACAGCAAAAAAAAGAACTCCTGACAAAAAGAAAAGCAGCACCAAAAGCCTGAATCCGGACCTCTTTATCAAAAAGGCCGGGGCAGTTGCCAAGAAGGAGTATAAATCGTTCAGACTCATTGATCAGCTTCCTGTAAGCCGGAGTATCATCACCAACCTGCAGAACAAGGGATACACTTCCCCCACGGAAATCCAGGACAAGACAATAGATGCAATCCTCAGTGGCAAGAACCTGATGGGGCTGGCCCAGACGGGTACCGGGAAGACAGGAGCATTTCTTATACCGCTGATACACAATCTTCTGCAAAAGGAAACAATGTTTCAGGTGCTGGTAGTCTCTCCCACACGTGAGCTCGCGATGCAGATAGATGCTGAATTCAAGAGTATCGCCATAGGGCTGCATCTTTACAGCACCTGTCTCATTGGCGGTACCAGTGTTCAACGCGATGTCAGCAACCTTAGAAGACCTAGTCACATTGTCGTCGGAACTCCCGGGCGGATAGCCGACATGGTACGTCAGAGGGCGCTGAGGCTGAACACCTTCACTATTCTTGTCCTCGACGAGTTTGACAGGCTCCTCGATATGGGTTTCGCAACTGAGATACAGAGACTTGTTGACGGAATGAACAACCGCAGGCAGACGATACTGTTTTCTGCAACGGAGGATAAAAGCCAGCGCAAGCTGATAGGAGAGCTGCTTGATAATCCGTATGAGGTGCGTGTGCGCAATGAAAATATATGCGCCGACAATATCGAACAGGATATAGTAACCGTAAAGGACGGGGAGAAGAAAATAGATCTTCTGCTGAAAATGGTCCGCGACAAGAGTTTTGAGAAGGTGCTGGTCTTTGCCGACACCAAGCGCGTTGTGAGCCGTATCTGCAGAGACCTGCGCAACGGCGGCATAAAGGTCGACGAGATCCACGGCGACAAGTCGCAGAACTACCGCATAAAAGCGCTTGATTCATTCAAGAGCCGGAAGATTCAGGTGCTGGTTGCAACTGATGTGGCAGCACGTGGACTGGATATTTCGCATGTATCACACGTGATAAATTTTCAGCAGCCGAAGGATATGGAGAGCTATATTCACAGGATCGGACGTACCGGGAGAGCCGGTGCCTCTGGAAAAGCACTTACATTTGTTAACTAAACACACCGACTATGGCAGGACCGAATAACAGCTACATCAAGAAGCAGAAGACCGAGAAACGCCTCAAGAAGAGGCGCGAGAAGGAGCAGAAGAAGATACAGCGCAAGGAAAATTCATCCGGCGGAGCCCTCGAGAATATGATCGCATATGTCGATAAGTTCGGGCAGATCACCGAGGAGAAACCCGAGGAACAGACGGAAGAGAAGAATGAGAAGGATTCGGACTCGTAAATGTGAAATCATCGGAGGTATGGCCCGTTACCTTTCAACTTTTCAATGCCCCCTTGCCGGCGATATGCAAAAAGTGTAAATTTGCCCTGCACTTTAAAAAAGTATAATATGATCAAGGTAAATGAATACTTCGATGGGAATGTTAAATCAATGGGTCTCGAGAATGAAGAGGGCCGGGCAACAGTGGGGGTGATGGCACCGGGAGAGTACGAATTCGGAACTTCAACAGTCGAATATATGACCGTAGTGTCAGGCAGCATGACCGTCCTCCTGCCGGGAGAAACCAAATGGAAAACCTTTAAGCCTTTCCAGACCTTCATGGTACCTAAGGATGCAAAATTCAATCTTCGCCTTGAGGAGGCCTCGGCGTACAAATGCATTTATAAATAGGTTTCCTGCCTTAATCTGCAGATCATGGCCGGTCACAAGGGTTCACCCTATTATGATATTTTTCTCCGCTATGAGATATGGCTTGAGTCTCTGATTAAAAAGAGAGTTCTCGACGGCGAAGGTTTCAGTCTCCTCCAGGAGATAGAGAAGGCCGGATCGCTTTCCGGAGCCGCAAAGAACCTTCAGATGAGTTATCGCAAGGCCTGGGGCATACTGCGGGAGACGGAACAGCACCTGGGTTTTCCGCTCGTCGATAAACGGCGCGGCGGAGCCTCAGGGGGCAGGTCAAGCCTCTCTGCCGAAGGACTCCAGCTTCTCAGGGCTTACCGGAGCCTCCACCATGAGACGGACATAGCGATGAAAAACATTGCAAAGGTCTTTTTCGCCCGGATCAATGACATTCCTGACAACCGATGAAGAAACTACTGGTTCCTGCAATAATCCTGGTACTGATCCTGTCAGGCTGCGGCAATACAACTAAAACAAGGAATATTATCATATTCCACGCAGGCTCGCTGTCAGTCCCGGTGAAGAAACTCAACGAAGCTTTTGAAAAAGCAAATTCCGGCGTCAAAATACTTTCCGAGGCTGCCGGATCA
>JBBRXA010000049.1:0-20619 GCA_038248855.1 Bacteroidales bacterium
CAGTCAGTGATCAGCCTTGTCAGGAAGCAGGGCGGCAGTCAGTGATCAGCCTTGTCAGGAAGCAGGGCGGCAGTCAGTGATCAGCCTTGTCAGGAAGCAGGGCGGCAGTCAGTGATCAGCCCGGCTCTGGAGCCGGACTGCAGTAAGTAACCTATACTCCAGGGTGGCGAGGTTGCACAGAGGGGCCAGACGGAGATCAGCCCGGCCCGGGAGCAGAGCGCGGTTCCGTCCAATACCGTGACACTCCATGACAAAAAGCAGGATTTAGTGGGGTATTATTCTGTTAATTTGCATCATCACAAACATACTGCCGGATGAATAAAAGAGAAAAGCTGTTTGAGAAATTCCCTCCAGTATCCACGGAAAAGTGGATGGAGAAGATCACGGCCGACCTGAAGGGGGCTGATTTCTCAAAACGACTGGTCTGGAAGACCCGCGAGGGCTTTGATGTGATGCCTTTCTACAGGCAGGAAGACACTGATAAACTGCCTCTTAAAAATACCCTCCCCGGTGAATTCCCCTATGTCAGGGGCTCACGCATCACCGGTAACGAGTGGCTTGTAAGGCAGGATATCAAGGTTACCGATTTTAAGGAGGCCAACGCCAAAGCACTGGATATCCTCATGAAGGGGATCACATCGCTGGGGTTCATCATAACCGATCCGGAAACAATAACCGCAGAAAATATTTCCCTTCTGCTGAAAGATATTCACTGCGAAAGCGTGGAGCTCAACTTTGCAACAGCAGGCAAAGCCAGAGAACTTCTGGCGGCTCTCAGTGAAGTGATGCGGGCGTCAGGGACAGACCTCTCCAAAGTGCACGGCTCTATTGCCGCCGACCCCCTGGGCAGGCTGCTGACAAACGGCAAACTGTGTGTAAGCATTGAAGAGGGGCTTGATTACCTCGCAGAACTAGTAAAGGAATCTTCAGCCATCCCGGGGCTGAAATGCGTCCAGGCCGGAGGCACTCTCTTCAGCAACGCAGGGACCGGTGTGGTAATGGAACTTGCCGGCACACTGTCACTTGCAAATGAGTATATGGCTGCACTGACGGCAAGAGGAATCACTCCCGATGTTGCAGCCTCAAAGATACAATTCAGCTTCGGTATCGGTCCTGATTTCTTCCCTGAGAGCGCAAAACTCAGGGCGGCACGGATGCTCTGGGCAATAATAGTAAAAGGATACAAGCCGAAGTCTGAACATAGCCCGCTGATGACAGTCCACTCCGTTACAGGCAGGTGGAACAAGACATTGTATGACCCCTATGTAAATATGCTCCGCACCCAGACCGAAGCCATGTCGGCTGCGATGGGCGGCGCTGATTCTATCACCGTGGAGCCGTTCGACACTGTCTTCGGCACTCCTGATGAATTTTCGGAGCGCATCGCACGCAACCAGCAGCTTCTGCTGAAGGAAGAGTCGCACCTCGACATGGTGGCTGATCCCGGTGCCGGTTCCTATTATATCGAAAAGCTTACAGCTCTTATCGCCAATGAGGCATGGAAGCTCTTTGTCGAAACCGAAAATGAGGGCGGTTTCCTTGAAGCGGCAAAAAAGGGTTCGATACAGAAAAAAATCAGCGCCTCGCAGTCAGCCCGCAAAGAGGATATAGCAAAGCGGCGCGGCATACTCCTCGGAACAAACCAGTATCCGAATTTAAATGAAAGGCATTCGCCAAAAGCAGACCTCGACAAGGTTTTTACGGAGGCACTTCCCGAAAAAGGTGTGGTGGAACCGATAACTGCCTCACGCGGAGCCATCGGGTTTGAAAGACTCCGGATTGCCACCGGGAGATCAGGTCGCAGACCGCTGGTATTCATGCTTCCGATAGGTAATTCAGCAATGCGCCGTGCCCGGTCGCAGTTCTCTTCCAACTTCTTTGCCTGTGCAGGCTATGAGGTCAGGGACAATAAGGGTTTTGAAACGGCTGAAGAGGGTGTAAATGCTGCAATAACGGCAGGGGCGGATATTATTGTGATCTGCAGCTCTGACGACGATTATGCAATTGTGGCTTATGACATCTTTACCCTTACGGCAGGCAGGGCGCTCGTTGTGGTTGCCGGAAACCCGCCCTGCACAGAGAACCTCAGGGCTGCCGGGATAGAATATTTTATCAGCATGCGCTCGAATGTTCTGGAGACCCTTCAGATATTCAGCAAGAAACTGGGAATCAACTGATCAGACATGAACAAGAGACCGAAATATACACAGAACGATCTTGACAGGATCTCTTCCTCTCCGAGGAATATTGAGAAGTGGGAGAAGGAAAACGGAGTTGTTGAAGCCTGGGAGACATCTGAACGCATACCCGTTAAAAGCGTATACACTCGCGAGGATCTGAAGGGGTTGGAACACCTTGGTTATGCTGCAGGGCTGCCGCCGTACCTCCGGGGACCATATTCCGCAATGTATGCAATGATGCCGTGGACCGTCCGCCAGTACGCCGGCTTTTCTACCGCCGAGGAGTCCAATGCATTCTACCGCCGTAACCTGGCCTCCGGCCAGAAAGGCCTTTCAGTGGCCTTTGACCTGGCTACCCACCGTGGATATGACTCTGATCATGAGCGCGTTATGGGTGATGTTGGGAAGGCGGGCGTAGCCGTCGATTCCGTACTGGACATGAAGATACTCTTTGACCAGATACCCCTTGACAAGATGTCAGTGTCAATGACAATGAACGGCGCCGTGCTGCCCGTCATGGCCTTCTACATCGTCGCCGCCCTTGAACAGGGCGCAAAGCTCGGGGAATTGCAGGGTACGATACAGAATGACATTCTCAAGGAGTTTATGGTGCGCAACACCTATATCTATCCGCCGGCATTTTCTATGAAGATCATCGCTGACATCTTCAGGTACACATCGGAGAAAATGCCCAAGTTCAACTCCATTTCAATCTCCGGGTATCATATGCAGGAGGCAGGTGCCACCGCCGACATCGAGCTTGCCTATACGCTTGCTGACGGTCTCGAATATCTGAGGACAGGAGTGAATACAGGGCTGAACATAGATGACTTTGCACCCCGCCTCTCCTTCTTCTGGGGTGTAGGAATGAATTTCTTCATGGAAATTGCCAAGATGAGGGCTGCCCGGATGCTGTGGGCCCGGATAGTCAGTGAATTCAACCCGAAGAACCCCAAATCGCTGGCCCTGCGAACTCATTCACAGACATCGGGATGGAGTCTTACCGAACAGGATCCGTTCAACAACGTGGGCCGCACCTGCATAGAAGCCATGGCTGCAGCTTTCGGGCATACACAGAGCCTCCATACCAATGCGCTTGACGAGGCCATTGCACTGCCCACCGAGTTTTCCGCCCGCATCGCCCGCAACACGCAGATCTACCTACAGGAGGAAACCAATATCTGCAAGGCCGTGGACCCGTGGGCAGGATCATATTATGTAGAGAAACTTACCGATGAAATAGCTCACAAGGCCTGGGAGCTGATTCAGGAGGTGGAGAGCCTTGGAGGAATGGCCAAAGCCATTGAGTCAGGCATTCCCAAGATGAGGATTGAAGAGGCCGCCGCCAGGGCGCAGGCAAAAATTGACTCGAAGGCTCAGACAATTGTGGGGATCAACAAATACCGACTCGATAAGGAGGAACCCCTGGAGATCCTTGAGGTTGACAACACCACTGTGCGGGAGGCACAGTTAAACCGGCTTGCGCAGCTGAGGGCTTCACGTAACGAGGCAGAATGTCAGAAATCCCTTGACGCCATCACCAGGGCTGTCGAAACAGGGGAGGGCAACCTCCTTGAACTTGCAGTTGATGCAGCAGCAAAAAGAGCTACTCTGGGAGAAATTTCTTATGCTTGTGAAAAAATAGTCGGGAGGTACAAAGCAGTGATCAGAACAATATCAGGAGTTTATTCTTCGGAATACAAGTCGGATTCCGACTTTGAAGAAGCAAAGGCGCTGGCGGCTGAGTTCGCTGCCAAAGCCGGACGCCAGCCCCGCATCATGATAGCCAAGATGGGGCAGGACGGCCACGACAGGGGTGCCAAGGTGGTCTCCACCGGATATGCCGATATCGGCTTCGACGTCGACATCGGGCCTCTTTTCCAGACACCCGCTGAAGCCGCTAAACAGGCGGTAGAAAATGACGTGCACCTGCTCGGGGTGTCAAGCCTTGCAGCAGGACATAAGACCCTCATCCCGCAGGTGATTGCGGAGCTGAAGAAACTGGGTCGTGAAGATATCCTGATCATCGCCGGCGGCGTTATACCCGCACAGGACTACCAGTTCCTGTATGACGCAGGTGTGGCGGCAATATTCGGACCGGGAACCTCAGTTTCAAAGGCTGCCAAACAGATACTTACGATTCTTCTTCAGACACTCTGACGAAAAAAATATTTCTGTTGTGATACGGCTGCCGCTGATTTCGGCAGCCGTATTTTCATTTTTGATTATCTTGCAAGACAAATATGCAATCATGCAAAAGAAACTTGTACTCCTGTTTATGGCAATTACCGTAATTACTGCCTGCCGTACCTCCAGGGTGACGACTACTGCTGAAGCTACGCCACCAGAGCCGCCAGTGCCTGCCATACCGGTCATTGACGACGCTTCTGAACACGTGTGGGATTTCCGCGATGCCACAACCTGGATACTGGGAGATTTTAATCCTGACAGGATGCTGGATTCGCCGCATTCAGCCTGGTATTTAAAGGGTTACAACGAATATCAGCCTGACCCGTCGGTAATGGATGAGCTTAAAGGGATAAGCAGGGACGGACTGAAGATCACCGTAGTCCTTGGCACATGGTGCCCTGACAGCCGCCGGGAAGTGCCACGTTTCATGAAGATAATGGAACTGTGGGGATTTCCGCCATCGGACATCAGGTTCATAGGGGTTGACATCAACAAGATAGCCCCGCTGGGTGACTACCTTCTGCTTGGCATAGAGAGAGTTCCGACTTTTATTTTTTATAAAAATAATGTTGAAACAGGACGCATCATTGAGGTTCCTGTCACGTCTTTAGAACAGGATACAAGAGATATCCTGAAGAAATAAAAGAAGAACAACCAAATATCTGAACCGATGGAAGAAGTAAAAAATAATCAGGAAACAAGTGCAGGAACGGGCATGGGTGTAGGCGCTCTTGTCACAGGCATAATAGCTTTCCTGCTGGCGGTAGTACCCTGTGTGGGTATCATTGCAGTCATTCCGGCAATAATAGCTATCGTGCTTGCCATTATCGGACTCTCCAGGCCCGGAAACAACCAGGGGGTGCTGATCGGCGGCCTTGTTGTCGCCATTATTGCCCTTATGATTTCCATATCACAAAGCGTCATAATCGGTAAGATCGCAGACAAATCCGGAGGCTGGGCCACCGATATCGAAAAGGCAGTTAAGGATATCACTGATGACATAGAGAACGAGTTCGGTTCGAATGATATCACCATTCGTGTCGATAAGGACAATGAGAGTGTGGAGATAAATGCCTCCACAAGGAAAGATGACCTTCAGAATCAGCTTGACGAGCTGGAGGAAGGGAGTGACACCACCGCTGCTGATACAACAGTGAGGATCATTGTGAAGTGACCTCTGCAGACACTGAGCTACGGAATGCAGTCCGAAGGGGTTATCTTGCCGTGAATATTATATTTGCCGGAGTAATCCTGTTGATAATGGGTTACTCCGTTTTCTATTCCCCTGATGAAGAAAAATATCCTGTACCCTGCGTTCACGAAAAGATCACCGGAGAACAGTGCCCTTCTTGCGGACTGTCACACGCATTTTCCCTTATCGTAAGGGGGGGAATTGATGAAGCAATGGAGTGGAACAGGGCTTCTGCAGGGATCTTCCTGTTCTTTGCATTTCAGCTTTTGCTGAGAATTGTTCTGGGCATAAGACTTTTATCCACAGACAGATACATACGTCAGATTTCAATAGCTGATTCAACAGTGTCATCGATGACTGCCATTGCAGCGTTCTTTCCGTTTCTGAAAGCGCTGGTGCAGTCACTGTTCTGATTACCCGGCAGTATAGTCTGCCCGGATTACTCTGTGCCAGGTTCTAATCTGATGACTGACCGGTGAACATCGAGTTTACAGCCTCATAGACCGCCTGGCTTTCAAATCCTTTTCCCAGTGCGTATCTCACAAGCTTGCCCTTCAGGTCATACCTGTTCTTTGACTTCACTGAACGGCGGTGGGTCTCCAGCAATTCCCGGAGCGTTGCAAGATATTCTTCACTGTCGATTGCCTCAAGTCCTGCCGCAATTGCCGCTGCAGGTATCCTCTTAATTCGCAGGCCGGCGCTGATCTTTACCTTTCCCCAATGCTGATACTTAAAGTGATCCCTTGCAAAGGCTCTGCAATATCGTTCTTCATCAATGAATTTTTCGGTAATGAGCTTTCCAATGATAGTTTCAGCAATCTCCTGGTCATTTTCACCCCACTGCAATATTTTTGCAGTGATCTCGCTTACACAGTACTCTTTAACAGCGCAGAGCTGTTGTGCACGCTGCAGGAGCTCCTCCACGTGTTTAGGCTTATCCATTTTTCATCGCTTTTAAAAATCTCTTCCTGCCATTTATATCATCGGTTGCCATGACACCGGTAAATCCGTTTCTGATAAAAATTCCGGCGGTCTCCTCGCCCAGGGCTTCATTTATTTCAAGATAGAGTTTCCCGTGCTGACGCAGCCGTACCGCAGCAATCGATGCTATGCTGCGGTAAAAGATGAGCGGATCATCATCCCCGACAAACAGCGCCTCGTGCGGTTCATGGTCCAGAACGTTAGGCTGCATGAGCGCTTTTTCGCTGAGGCGGACATAGGGCGGGTTGCTGATAATAATGTCACATCCTGGAAATGATACGGCAGGCGCTGTGAGAATATCGGCCCGGAAAAACAATACTGTGGCATTATTGGCAGCCGCGTTCATTGCTGCTGTTTCAAGCGCTTTCTCCGAAAAATCTGTCGCATGTACTTTTGCACCGGAGAAAGCCGCGGCAATTGAAACGGCAATGCATCCCGACCCTGTGCACAGATCGAGGGCAGTCCCCTTAAACCCGGGGTTTTCAGCGATAACTGCCAATGTCATCTCTTCTGTCTCCGGCCGGGGGATAAGTACACCGGGACCTACCCCGATGCGGTGACCGCAGAACAGGGTGTGGCCGGTGATATACTGTAAGGGCTCTCCTGACGCCGCTCTGTCGGCCGCCGCCATTATCACGGCGGCGCTCCCCGGAGAGACAGTCATGTCACCGTAAGCAAGCTGCCGTGCACCGTCCATCCCGGTGTATTCCCTGATAATCACCGTGGCCATGGCACCTGCTTCACCCGGAGACCGGAAACCGGTAAACATAGTGATGAGAAGATGACGTATTTCGCTTATTGTTTGTAACTTTTCAGCCATTTTCCAAAGATAGGAAATTGCAATTTATGGCTCAGTCTGAAGACTCATTATATATGAACCGGTGCCTGGACCTGGCAGGCGGGGCGGAGGGATACACCAGTCCCAATCCCATGGTTGGCGCAGTGGTGGTGCATAACGGGAAGATTATCGGTGAGGGATTTCATCTCAGGGCCGGACAGCCTCACGCAGAGGTGAATGCAATTAACTCGGTAACAGATAAAACACTGCTGCCATATTCGACTATCTATGTAAACCTGGAGCCCTGTTCCCATTACGGACGCACGCCGCCGTGCGCTGACCTCATCATAAGCTGCGGCATACCGAGGGTGGCTGTGGGCACAACGGATACCAGCCCCAGGGTAGCTGGAAGAGGCATTGAAAAAATGAGAGAGGCAGGAATCGTGGTGACAACCGGCATTGAGGAGGCAAAATGCCGTGAGCTGAACAAACGCTTCTTCACCTGGAACGAAAAGAAAAGGCCCTACATTATTCTGAAATGGGCATGCAGCGCTGACGGGTTCATAGATTTCGAAAGGGAAAAGGGAGATACGGCAGGCCCTCACTGGATTACCGGAATGGCAGAGAGGGTGCTGGTTCACAGGTGGAGAGCGGCCGAGGATGCCATACTGGCCGGCGGCGCCACTATACGGCTTGACAACCCGGCTCTTGACGTGCGCTACTGGAAAGGAAGAAACCCGGTAAGGATCATTGTCAGCCGCAGCGGCGAAATAGACAAGAAGGCAAAAATATTTTCCCCGACCGCAGAAGTTATCCTGTTTACCCGCAATCCACGTGTGACATTTCCGGGTGTGAAAGTGATCATGATGAGGGATGAGGAGGATACAGTTACTGCCGTTCTTAATACCCTCTTTGACCTGGGGATACAGTCATTGTTCGTGGAGGGCGGATCGCAGATCATTAAAGCATTCGTGGCCTCCGGAAAATGGGATGAAGCACGAAGATTTACCGGTAAAGAGAGCTTCGGGGCAGGCATCGCTGATCCGTTTCCTGAAATGGAACCGCGGATATTGCAACGCTTCGAGTCGAGCACAATCGAGGTGGCGTTTAACAATACCCGACAGGGGTAGATGTGGGATGTTAAGAAAATGTTTATAACTTTGGGCATCTGTGAAATTAAGAACTAAGACAATGAGACGAAGCGTACTGATTATTTCGGCAGTTCTTTTTTCAGTCAGTCTGGCTGTTTCAGGGCAGACCGCCCGTAAATACATCAAGGCAGGTGAGGAGTTCATGAGAAACGGTATGTACGATGATGCCATCGACCAGTTCTCAAAGGCGGTGGATGAGGCTCCGTCATCGGAAGAATCCTATATCATGAGAGCCAAGGCTTATGAGTCAACAGGGAATTTCGGGCTTGCCTGTGATGATTACAGGAGGGCGGTGAATTTTGTTCCCGGTGATGCAAGCGCCCTTTATAACCTGGGCCGTATGTGCAATAAACTCGCTCTTTCCGAAACTGCCTCCGCAGAAGAAAAAAGCAGTTTTTTTACGGAAGCGGTAAGTGTACTGAACAAGGCAATAAAAGCAGAATACCGCAACGGCAAACTCTATACTGAAAAAGTTGTGTCACTGATCGGGATGGAACTGTGGGATAAGGCCCTCGGAGCCTCCGACACTGCCCTGCAGATGAGGGATGATGCTCTGAACTATTATTATCAGGGAATAATATACCAGAAAAAAAATGATGACATTACTGCCAGGCGGCAGTTGGAAAAATCGGTAACGAAAGACAAATATCTTTCCGTTGCCCGACTGGAGCTGGCAAGGCTTCTGACGAGACTGGGAGATGTAAACAGCGCAATGGGGCAGTGCAGCATGGTGATTCAGCAGGATGCAAAGAATGTGGATGCTTATCTCACCAGAGCTACTGTCTATGAGGCAAAGCTTGATTATCCTTCGGCCATAAATGATATCTCCACTGCAATATTGCTTGAACCTGCCCGTAATACCCACTACATAAACAGGGGCGTCTATTACCAGAAGTTCAATCAGCATCTCGGAGCCATCAACGATTTTACAAAAGCCCTGACTCAGGATCCATCTCAGTCAGGCGTTTATCTCCTTCGTGCAAAATCTTACGAGGAGATAAATGATTACGAAAAAGCGGCAGATGATTACGGAAAGATTGTTGCCATGTCCGAGACAGGGTCTCAGGCAAAGAAGCTCCAGGCTGAAGCCAATGACAGACTGTTCATCATAAACCGTGAGACTGTTAGTCCTGATATATATATTGAGACTCCGACCATTGTATCAGGCCGGGAGATTGAGGTGAGACTCGACCGCAAGAGTGTTCTTGTATCCGGGAAAATAACCGATAAAAGCCTTCTGTCGGAGTTTACAATCAACGGCAAGCCTGTCCTGTATGAGCGTAAGGCGGGATCATCGCCTTTCTCTGCTGAAGCGGAGATAACCGATGATGAACAGGTGAGGATTGTTGCCCGTGATGTCTACGACAATGAAAGTGTCATGACCTACCGCATCAGGCGCACTGAGGTCGATGCTCCGGAGATAAGGATACTTGCGCCTTATCTTATCGCCGAAGGAGTGCTGGCAATTGACAGCCTGGCCTCCCGGATAGATATCGAAGGCAAGGTGCTGGATCAGAACCTCATCAAATCGATAACTATAGAAAATGTAAATGCCCAGTATTCCCTCGATAACCTCAATCCCAGTTTCATCGCAAAGGGCATTGATGTCAGGAATGATGACAGGATTACAATCCTGGTTGAGGACAGGTACGGCAACCGCACCATACAGGAATATGCCCTGAACAGGCAGGGGACAACCATCAGTGAATCGAACCCGATGGGAAATACCCTGGTCATCTTCATTGAAAACTCGGACTATCAGAATTTTGCCGGTCTGCAGGGTCCGCCTAAAGATGCGAATCTTGTCACAGGAGTTCTTGAAGAGAATTACCAGGTGCTGCCCATCCGCATGCTTCGCAACCAGACCAAACAGCAGATGGAAAAGTTCTTCTCAATTGAGCTGCGTGATGAGGTCAGGGCCCGCAAGATCAAATCACTGGTGATCTGGTTTGCAGGTCACGGCAAGTTCATCAATGAGGTAGGTTACTGGATACCCGTTGACGCCCGTCGTGATGATGAATTTACATATTACAGTCTGAACACCCTCAGGGCATCAATGGAGACCTACATGAATTATCTCACCCACGTTCTGGTAATCACTGATGCCTGCGAGTCGGGCCCCAGCTTCTACCAGGCCATGAGGGCTGAGATGAAGCCAAGGAACTGTGCTGACTGGACTGCCACCCAGTTCAAATCGAGCCAGGTATTTTCATCGGCAGGTTATGAGCTTGCCGTCGACGATTCACAGTTCACGCGCACCTTCGTGAGTGCCCTGCGCGGCAATCCCAATACTTGCATCTCGATAGAAGAAATCGTTACCCAGGTGACCAGGGCCGTGACCCTGAACAATCTGCAAAAACCAAAGTTTGGAAGGATTACCGGTCTTAAGGATGAAGACGGCACCTTCTTCTTCATAAAGAAATAGCCTGATGCAGGGAGGCAGAAGCATTATCTCACTTTTTATTTTCAGGACGCTTGCAGGGCTGCTTTGCCTCATAACTGTCGCCGTCCGTCAGGCGGACGGGCAGAGATATTTCTTCGAGCGTTACAGTTCCAAGGAAGGTCTCAGTGCATCCAAGGTCTATACGATGATTCAGGATGCCAATGATTTCGTATGGCTGGGGACCGGCAGTGGTGTGACCCGTTTTGACGGCACGGAGTTTGAAAATTTCACCTCCTCCAACGGTTTGGCTCCCGGAGGGGTAAAGAGCATTCTCGAAGACAGCCGCGGGCGCCTCTGGCTCGGACACATGGGAGGCGGGCTTACAATCATTGAAGGGGATAAATTTCAAAGGGCATCCTTTTCAGGATCAGTCTTCTCCGACATTGACTCACTGACCTCCTCCGGAGCCGAAGCTGAGTTTTTCAATGTCAACGGTGACATAACAGGCATCAGGGAATTTGACGGATATATCTGGATTGCAACCTCCCTGGGCGGGGCCCTGAGAATCAACAATCCCGAACCGGGCATCATTGCTCTGTCAGGCAAGCAGTATCTCGGACGTGAAGGACTAAGCAATGACGCTTTCGGATTTTATACGGGCAGATCGGGAAACCTTTACTGCATTACCGACGTAGGAATAAGAAAGTACAATTACAGCTCCGACAGGTTCGATCTTTACAGTCCGCCGGGACTTACAAAATATTTTCTGACAATAATGATGTTTGAGGATTCCCGGGGCAACATGTGGTTCGGAACCCATAACGGCGGTTTGTACAGGCTCAGCGGACAAACAGGGGAAATAAATTTATATGATACCCGGAACGGCCTTTGGGGCAACTTTGTGACTTATATTACCGAGGACTACCGGGGCAATATCTGGGCCTCATCAATGGAAGACTGGGAGAGCCGCGGAGGAATCACAGTCATTTCTCCCGAAGGAACTGTGATTTACAACGCCGGCAACGGGTTGCAGGCGCAGCACATTCTCTGCATGCTCGAGGACAAGGAAAAAAATATGCTCATCGCTGACCGTGATGCAGGTCTGTTTATATACAAGGGAGATCACTTCACCTCCTTCTCCGCGCCCGCATTTCTGCCATCCAGTGATGTCACCGCAATCGCCCAGGATGCCTCAGGCCTGTACTGGTTCGGAACGCGTAACGGTCTTGCGCTCTATGACCCGCAAAAAAAGGAGGGGGAGAGAGTTAAGATGTCAGGATTTTCACCGGCTCTCGAAGGCAGCCAGATAAACATGATCAGGCCTGATCATGCCGGGCATGTGTGGGTAGTAACAGCCAGTGATGAAGTGTTCAGGTACGATATAAGCGAAGGTTCATTCCGGTATGATCTCGGACTTAATGCAAATCTTCAGTCGATGAGGATATCAGCAATCACCACCGACAGAAATGACAACCTCTGGATAGGAACTGACAAGGCGCTGATAATGTGGGATGACCGGCAGAAGGAGGGAAGAACCTATACGCAGATAAATGGTCTGACAGGCAACAGCATAACAGCTTTGTACCCTGACAGCCTCGGCATCCTGTGGGTAGGCACCGAGGTACGGAACGGTCTTTCAAAACTTATGCCGGGAACCCGGACTTTTATTCCGGTGAAGTTCGGGGCTGATTTCATGCCTGTATCCATTGCCGGAACATCTGACGGAACGATATGGGTAGGGACAATCGACGGCCTCTACGGAATCAGGGCTGACACTGTCTGGAAGAGATTCTCAGAAGCTGACGGATTGCTGATGAACTCAATAAACCTGCTTCAGCCTGACAGGGAGGGAAACCTCTATGCGGGCACCAACCTGGGCCTTAACAGGTATGACATTAAAACGGGTAAAATTTCCTCTTTTACCGGGCGAAACGGCTTCACGGGTATCGAAACCCGCCCGAATGCTTCATTCATTGACAGTAACGGAGACCTCTGGTTCGGGACCTCAAACGGCGCGATAAGGCTGTGCCCCTCGAAACTTCCGCCCGTGGTCACGGAGCCGGCAACGCACATCTGGCGCACAATGGTCAACCTGAAACCCTACCCGATATACAACGGAATGCGCCTGACCCACACGCAAAGAAGGATCGACTTTGACTTTTTAAGCATCTGCCTTGTAAACCCTGAAACAGTCAGGTACCAGTATATGCTTGTGGGGTCTGACAGAGACTGGATCTTTGCCGACCAGTCCCAGACCTCTGCATCATACTCGTCACTCAGTCCCGGTAAATATACCTTCAGGGTAAAAGCTTCGAACAACTACGGATACTGGAATGAAAATCCCGTCGAGCTGAGTTTTGTAATTACTACTCCTTTTTACAAGACCGCGTGGTTCATCTTTTTCGCAATCCTGATTTTTGCCGGGGCAATATATTTCTACGTCCGGCTGCGTGAGCAGGTACTGCTCAGGGAGAAGGAAAATCTTGAGGAAAAGATCGAAGAGAGAACCGCCGAAGTTGTTACAAAGAGCATTGAACTGGAGGAGAGGAACAGGGATATAACCGCCAGCATCAGGTATGCAGAGCGCATACAGGCAGCCATGATGCCTCCCGAGAATTTTTTCAATGACACCTTTGTGCTGTTTTTGCCCAAAGATATTGTCAGCGGCGATTTCTACTGGATGTATGACAGCGGCTTCAGGCAGTATATAGCAGCTGTCGACTGCACAGGCCACGGTGTTCCGGGTGCATTCATGTCGATAATAGGTCATAACTCACTCAACAAAATAGTGAGGGAGAGCGGCATAACGAGGCCTTCCGAGATACTTGACCGCCTGAATATCGAAGTTGTTCACGCCCTTCTTCAGCGGAGTGAAAGGGCTGTCCGTGACGGCATGGACATATCCCTGATATCATATGACATTCTTGAATACTTTGTCGAATATGCCGGAGCATACCAGCCACTGTATCACGTCAGGGAAGGAAAGGTTACGATCTATAGGGCTGACCGGTTTCCCATCGGCATGATTGACGGACAGGCAAAGAAAATATTCACCAACCACAGGGTGAATGTCATAAAAGGCGATATGCTCTATATTTTTACTGACGGGTTTGCTGACCAGTTCGGTGGAGAGGATGAGAAGAAATTCAAGACTATTAATATAAGGTCACTGCTGGCAGAGATCTACAGCCTCCCCGTTGATGAGCAGAAGAGGCAGCTTGATAAGGCCATCAGGGAATGGATGGGTGACATCCCTCAGGTTGATGATATCCTGTTTATAGGTACACGGGTGCCTTAATCTCAGATCCTTGCAATCACCTTATTTTCAGATACGTGCAATTACTTTAGGGTCGGCGTGCCAGCCGGTGTAGTTAAGAATTGCCGGCACCACCTCCTCAGCGGTGGTGACAATCTGCCAGATGTCCTTGTGCTCGAGCCTCATGAAATGACCGCGAACCATATGCTCGAAGAATTCTATGAGGTGGTCGTAGAATCCGTTGACATTCACTATGATTATGGGCTTGTTGAACTGTCCCAGCTGTTTCAGTGTGATCACCTCCGTCAGTTCCTCCAGTGTTCCTACTCCGCCCGGCAGCGCCACAGCGGCATCAGACATTGCAAAGATTGTCTTCTTCCTCTCTGACATGTCGGAAGTAACTATCATATCCGTGACTCCGCCGTGTCCCCAGCGTTCATCCATCATGAACCCCGGTATCACACCGGTGATCTCACCGCCGGCTGCCAGCATGGCGTCAGCGAATATCCCCATAAGGCCTATCCCGCCGCCGCCGTATACACCGTGCACCTTCTCAGCTGCAAAGCAACGGCCAAGGCCGGCTGCCACAACACCGTACGCCGGGTCAATACGGCTGCTTGAGGCCGCAAATACACAGACTCTCATTCGTTAAAGCAGGGGAGTGAGTTTGGATTCGAAAACTGATTTGGCTGCGGCGCCAACCTGCTTGTCAACAATCTCGCCGCCTTTGAAATAGAGCACGGTGGGGATATTCCTGATCATGAACCTGCGGGCAACATCCGGCGACGAGTCAACGTCACACTTGACAACAAGAGCCTGATCCTTGTACTGCTCACCCAACTGCTCGATGAAAGGGCCGATCATCCTGCAGGGACCGCACCATTCAGCCCAGAAATCAACTATTACCGGTTTTTCCGATTTAAGTACAACCTCATCAAAATTCTTGTCGTTAACTGCTTGTGCCATAATGCATTAATATTATATTGTTAAATAATTTCAGGAGGCAAAGATACCTAATTTACTTTGAAATCCAGTTCCGGATTGTCTTCAATCCATCCGATAAGCTCATTCGTTATTCCTGCCCTGATACTCCGTGAGAATAATGGAAGGGTTATCTTGTCTTCATGATCAATCAGCAGGATCTTCAGCATTTTATTGCCGGGGTTCTCCTTGATTATGGTCTTGAGATTGGCGATAAACTCGCTGTTTATCATCCCGGTTTTTATCCGTATTGTAATTGAGGTGATAAGGTCGTCCCTCACACTCGAGAGCAAATGGATCTCCTTAATCTTTAGCTCAAGTTCCTCGGGATTAAAGTGTCTGCCCTGCACCCTGCCCTTGACAAGCAGATGATAGTCTGTCACGAAGAAATTGCTGAGAGCCACATAATCCTTGTCAAACAGGAGGAACGTGAAAGAATCGGTATAATCCTGCAGGGTAAATCCGCCGAAAGGCTTGCCGTTCTTCGTTATCCCGCTGCGTGTCTCTGTGACAATACCTGCAACGCATACCTCCCTGTCTGCAAACTCGTTCAGGTTCTGGAGGTCAGCCAGGGTGGCATTGCAGAAGGTGTTTATCTCCAGCTTGTATTCATCGAGCGGATGGGAAGAAAGGTAAATGCCTATTACCTGTTTTTCCTTATTGAGCTTTTCCAGCTTACTCCAGTCGGGGCAGGGTGCCGGCTCCGGCTTCACAACGTCGAAGCCGCCGCTGTCACCAAAGAGCGACTGCATGCTGCTGTTGCGGAGATTTTTCACGTTGGTACCGTACCGGATAAGGCTTTCGAGGAAGCTTGATCCCTTGCCGTCAGCTGAGAAATACTGTGCCCTGGTTGTGCCCGGCAGGCCGTCAAGAGCACCTGATACCGCCATTGCCTCCAGCATCTTCTTGTTCACTGTGTTAAGATTAGATCTCTCTACCAGGCTGTAGATATCGGTAAAGGGACCGTCTTTTTCCCTCTCCTCGATAAGGTGAAGTACGGCATTCTCTCCCACTCCCTTTATCGCACCGAGGCCGAACCTGATATGGCCCTTTTTGTTGACTGTAAACTGGAGGTAGCTCTCATTCACATCCGGACCCAGTACCTCGATACCCATACGCCTGGTCTCCTCCATCATCACGGTAATCTTCTTGATATCACTGATGTTGCGGCTCAGCACCGCTGCCATAAATTCGGCGGGATAATTGGCCTTGAGCCAGCCTGTCTGATAGGCTATCAGAGCATAGCAGGTAGAATGAGACTTGTTGAATGCATATTCTGCAAAAGCCTCCCAGTCAGACCATATCTTGTTTATGATGCCGGTTTCATAACCGTTCTTCTGGCAGCCCTCTACAAACTGGACCTTCAGTTTGTCCATTATGTCCCTCTTCTTCTTTCCCATGGCCTTGCGGAGAGAGTCAGCCTGTCCTTTTGTAAACCCCGCCAGCTCCTGGGAGAGAAGCATCACCTGTTCCTGGTAAACTGTAATGCCGTAGGTTTCCTGCAGGTACTTCTCCATTGCCGGAAGCTCGTATTTCAGGGTCTCCCGGCCGTGTTTGCGCTTTATAAACTGCGGAATGTATTCCATGGGTCCCGGGCGGTACAGGGCGTTCATGGCCACCAGGTCGCCGAACTGGTTCGGTTTGAGCTCGCGCAGATACCGTTTCATCCCGATGGATTCGAACTGGAAGACTCCCGTTGTCTCGGCGTTGCTGAACAGTTCGTATGTGCGCTGGTCATCAAGCGCCAGGGTCTGAAGATCGATGTCGATTCCTTTCGACTTCCTGACATTTTCGATGGCATCCTTCAGGATTGACAGTGTCTTCAGTCCGAGGAAGTCCATCTTGAGCAGGCCCACTGACTCCACATAGTTGCCTTCGTACTGGGTGACATAGAGGTCAGTGTCTTTGGCGGTGCAGATAGGGATATAATCGTCAAGGCGGTCCTTGGTTATGATTATTCCGCAGGCATGGACACCTGTCTGACGAACGCTTCCCTCCAGAACCTCGGCATATTTAAGCGTCTGCGCTACAAGCGTTTCCTTCGAGTTTTTTTCCTTCAGCAGTTCAGGCACTTCTTCGTAGGCTGTTGCAAGTGTCATTCCCGGTTTGTCAGGCACAAGTTTGGTAAGCCTTATTGCTTCGGGAAGGGGCAGCTTCTGCACCCTGGCAACATCCCTGATGGCCATTTTGGCGGCCATTGTGCCGAATGTGATGATATGGGCCACGCGGTCGTGGCCGTATTTGTCAACCACATACCTGAATACTTTTTCCCGGCCGTCTTCATCGAAGTCGATGTCAATGTCAGGCATCGAGATACGGTCAGGATTCAGGAACCTCTCGAACAGGAGATTATATTTTATGGGATCGATATCTGTAATGCGCAGACAGTAGGCTACCGCACTTCCTGCTGCCGAACCGCGCCCCGGTCCGATCCAGACACCCATTTCGCGTGCCGCCCTGAGAAAATCCTGCACGATGAGGAAGTACCCGGGGAACCCCATATTCTTTATTACATTCAGCTCAAAATCGATGCGTTCCTGCAACTCCCCGTCAATTTTCCCCCAGCGCATGGCAGCGCCCTCCATCGTAAGATGCCGCAGGTATTCGTCCTTGTCGCTGAATCCATCGGGCAGTGTAAACTCGGGCATGATCGGTTCGCTGCCGAGGGAATAGGTCTCGACCTTTTCTGCCAACACTGCCGTGTTGCTTACTGCCTCGGTAAGGTCAGGGAATATTGCAAGCATCTCTGCTTCGCTCTTGAGGTACTCCTGCTTTGTATACCTGAGACGTTTGGGGTCGTCAATGTCAGTGGCCGTATTTATGCATATCAGCCTGTCATGCGCTTCTGCTTCGTCAGCCATGACGAAATGGACGTCATTTGTGGCGATGATCTTTACATTGTGTTTTGCCGCCAGCTCGCGATAGGCGGCAATCACTCTCTGCTGCAGCGGGAAGACGGTGACGTCGGCTGACGGGTCCGAGGTCTCATGTCTCTGCACCTCGAGGTAATAGTCGTCGCCGAACATCTCCTTGTAAGAGAGCAGTGCCTCCTCTGCACCTTTCATGTTTCCGGAAAGGACCTCCTGTGCAGTCTCTCCTGCGATGCATGCTGATGATACAATCAGTCCTTCACGGTGTTTACGGAGCAGTACCTTGTCTATCCTGGGTTTATAATAAAAGCCTTTTATCCAGGCCTGCGAGATAAGCTTCACCAGGTTCCGGTATCCCGCCTTGTTTTTGGCAAGCACAATCAGATGGTCGCCGGAACGGTCTTCGCGCGAAGTCTTTTCCTCCATGCTGCCGCGCGCAACATATATCTCACATCCGATAATGGGTTTTATGCCGGCGTTGCAGGCAGCATCATGAAACTCTTTTACGCCGAACATGTTGCCGTGATCGGTGATCGCAAGCGCATCCATGCCCAGCTCCTTCGCCCTTTTCATGAGGGCTTTTATCCCTGATGCCCCGTCGAGAATAGAGTACTGTGTGTGTACGTGCAGATGAGTGAAAGAGGACATTTACCAGGGATATTATTGAATAACAGGAACTGATTTCGAATTGAACAAAAGTAAAGAAAAGGATGTTTTCCCTGCACTTTTTTTATCAACACCGGTGTAACAGAAATCACTGCCGGGAAATATTTTTGCAACATGGATTTATTATAATATCTTTGCACCCTCATATTTAAAACCATAGATTAATAAAAAAAACTTATTTGAATGTCAGTAAAAATCAGATTAGCTAGGAAAGGCCGCAAAAAGCAGGCTTTCTACCATGTAGTGGTAGCAGATAGCAGGTCGCCACGCGATGGCAGATTCATTGAGAAGATCGGAATTTATAACCCGATCACTGACCCGGCAACAATCGATATCAATTTCGAGAAGGCATTGGGTTGGCTGCAGAACGGCGCGCAACCCACAGACACATGCAGGGCAATCCTCTCCTATAAAGGGGTTCTCCTGAAGAAACACCTCATCGAAGGTGTGAAAAAAGGCGCATTCGACGAGGCTGAGGCAGACCGCCGCTTCAACGAGTGGCTGAAGAACAAGGAAGAGCTGATCGAAGCCAAAAAATCAGGACTTGAGAAGAAAGGTGAAGAGACCCGCAAACAGCGTCTTGAGGCTGAGACAACCGTTAAGGAAAGCAGGGCAGCCGCATATGTGAAGAAACTTGCAGCTCTCGCTGCCGAGGCTGAAGCAGCCGCCAAAGCCATTGTTGCACCCGAGGCACCTGAAGCAGTAACCGAAACCGCAGCCGCTGATGTCGCAGCTGAGCCGGTAGCAGAAGCAGAAGCTCCCGTTGCAGAAATTGCAGATGTCGCAGCTGAGCCGGTAGCAGAAGCAGAAGCTCCCGTTGCTGAAGAAAAGAACGAGGCATCTGAAGAGACTGAGAAGACTAAGGAATAATATTGTGCATTGCTGACGCCGGCCTGTGAGAACCATTGGTGTCATATCGAAAACGCACGGCTATGAAGGAGCCGTGGTTGTCAGGACTGAGGACGGCATGGCAGGAGAACCGAAACCAGGAGAACCGGTATTCATCGTCATAGATGGATTACCGGTTCCCTTTTTTACACGGGAGGCCTGGTCACCTTCCCCGGGAACGCTTGTAATTTCATTTGACGACTACCTGACAACAGCATCAGTTGCAGGTTTTAAAGGCTGTGAGGTCAGGGCTGAGGTCCCGGGCCAGCCCGACGAAGGCCTCCCACAACTTATAAATTATCAGATTATTGACAACCTGTCCTCCTTCCGGGGGACTGTTGTCAGCCTCATCGAGAGCCCGGGCCAGATTATGGCCGAAGTGTCAGGTCCCGGAGGAAATGTGCTGATACCGCTGCATCCTGACCTTATCATCTCAATGGACCACGACAGTAAGAAGATTGAGATGTCACTGCCCTCAGGCCTGACATCAGTCAACGACTGATATCAGCTTTTTCTGCCTGCGGATGCAGCATTGTATCCGGACCCCCGTCTTTCTTATAATAATATCTAAATCGGCCAGTAATGAAAAACCTATTGTCGCTCGCAGCTGCACTGCTGCTTTTAACTTCAGCCGTCACGGCTCAGGAGTCATATTCTGAAACCAGGAATGTCACAGGATTCAACGAGGTAAGCTTCGCGGTAGCCGGGGAAGTTTTTATATCCCTCGGACAGGGCTACAAGGTTGTCCTGGAAGGAGACAGGGATTTTGTAAAGGAAATTGAGACCAGGGTCAGCGGCGGGGAACTGCTCATCAGGAATGAAAAGTGGTTCAATGTAAGTAACCACAGACTGACAGTTCATATAACCATGCCCTCGTTAGAAGGAATTGCAGTTTCCGGCTCAGGGAAGGTGAAAGTCGAGGATCCGCTGAAGGGCGACAGCTTCGAGATCGATATCAGCGGCAGCGGCCGTGTTTACCTGGGGGATGTCACGCTGAACAAAGTTGAATGCGACATCTCAGGCTCTGGCGGTTTTCTTGCCGAAGGCAGCGGAACCATAGGTAAACTTGAGGTTGACATATCGGGCTCAGGAAGCTTCAAGGG
>JBBRXA010000050.1:0-20360 GCA_038248855.1 Bacteroidales bacterium
AGTATAATGGTTTGCCTGACCGGCGAAAAATTCGAAGACATGTATGGCCACATGCTGGGAGCCGGGCACATGGGCGGCGGAATGATGGGCGACATTGGTAACGGAGAGACCGAATGGCAGCACCACATGGAGGATGAGCATAAGGCTGGCGATGAACATTTTGGGGGTTTTGATATGGGAAACCATTCATTTGGGTATAGCCTCAGGATGGAAGAAAATGGTGTTTCATATTATCTCCGTTTCCAGGGAACAAAAAATGAATAGAACAAAATTATGTAGTCCTCAAAAAATGATGTAACAGTTGATAACCAGTAGTTTAGTAATTTTAGTTTTTGAAATAAAAGAAGAGTTATAAACATTTTTAAATGTAAATACAATGAAAAAAACAATCATTCTGCTCAGTCTGGCTTTAGTAAGCTGGGGGGCTTTTGCTTCTGTTAAAGTAGAGCGTTCCCAATCAGCATCTGCCATTATAGACAACTACCTGGCATTAAAAGATGCGCTGGTACAGGACGATAGCAAAAATGCGGCAAGTTCCGCGAAAAAGCTGTCCGATGCCTTTGCGAAATTCGACCTTGCAGCACAGGCAAAGCAACAACAAAAAGACCTGACTGAAATTATAGAAGATGCCTCGGAACATGCCGAACATATTTCCGAAAACAGCGGAAATATCGACCATCAAAGAGAACACTTTGAAATTTTAAGTAAGGATATCAGGGACCTAATATTGATTACCGGTTCCGACCGAACATTGTATCAGGCATTTTGTCCGATGTATAACAACAAGGAAGGAGGTATCTGGCTGAGTGCGTCCAGTGAAATAAAAAATCCTTTTTATGGTAGCAAAATGTTGAAATGCGGAAGTGTACAACAAGAAATTACGGTTAAATGAAACTGTTGAAAATTATAGGATTAGTTCTGTTGGTGGTCCTGGTGGGTTTGCAATTCTTTCCCGCCAGGTCCAACCAGAACACAGTAGTGCCGTCGACCGACTTTGTAAAAACATACAAGGTTCCCGAACTGGTGGCGCAAATGCTCTATACTTCCTGCTATAATTGCCATAGCAATAGCACCAACTATCCATGGTACAGCAAGGTGCAACCGGTTGGTTGGTTCCTGGAAAACCATATCAACAAAGGAAAGGAGGAACTAAATTTTAGTGAATTTGGCTCCTACTCGGGCCGGAAACAACAAAGCAAATTAACTTCGATGATAAGCCAGGTCGATGATGACAAGATGCCTTTGGCTTCCTATACCTTCATCCATCGCGAAGCCCGTTTATCAGCAGAAGATAAAAACAACCTTGTTGATTACCTGAAAACATTAAAGGAGTGAGAATGTTGTGGTCAGTGGTCATCAATGAGAGCCTTGTTGCCGGCAAGGGTCATGCGGCAAAGGCAGGCTAATCACGCCTGTTAACTCCGACATAATAAAGGTCGAACCCGCCCTTGCCCCCGCGACGGTTGGAGGAAAAGATCATGAGGTCATTTAAAAATCCTTCCTCACCGGTTGAGACAATTATTGGCCTGTACTCATCATATTCCGAATTGATATTCTCCCCGAAATTAACGGGTGCTGACCATCCCTGCCCGTCATACAGGGAGTACCACAGGTCGAAACCGCCAAAACCACCGTCCCTGTCGGATGTAAATACCATCATGTTCCCGTTGATGTAAGGGCATTTATCATCGGCACTGCCGCTCAGCTGTTCCACCTTATTAACAGTCATACCCGGAGACTGGTCTATCAGTTTATTCTCCTCGCTCACGGCGCGGTATATGTCAAAAGTATTATCGCGGTCAGATGTGAAATAGACTGTCTCCCTGTTCACGGTCTCACCCTGATGAATTGTCAGATAACCTTCATCGTACAGCGTATTCATTCCGGTTAGCCCTGCGGGATCACCAACAGGCACGAAATTGTAATCGGCTATCGTGTAGTAACTAAAGTAAATGTCATTATTCCCGTTCATATCTGTGGTATAAAAGAAACGGTTGCCGTTACTATCCTTTTCCCAGTATCCGGAGAATTCATAATCCTGAGTAAAACAGGGTCCTAATTCATTATCAGGGCTGTTTATGGCATCAACCAGATCGAAACTTTTACTGGCGGCTGTAATTGTAAAGTCGCCGGTCAGCAGGTTTGATTCGAGGTGACAACTATAGGCAATAAAGTCAAAATCATTCCCGAAGGAGTTTCTGTTTGTCGAGAAGATCAGGGAGAAGCTCTTCCAGTTCCATATAATATCCAGATCAGAATTATAATCGTCAAATGATGAGTTGACCTTTGCAAAATTCACAGGAACGGGCGGGATTATCCCCCTGTCAAAATTCAGCCGGGTATCGTCACATGAGACAAGCGAGATCAGCAGAAGAAATATTATGGTTCCCGACTTCATTATTCAATTGGTTGTAATCTCATTATAAACCCGACATTAATATTCTGATATCTGACCGGCAGAGTGAAAGTCTCCTCAATGCTGGTTTCATCAATGAATCCAGGCCTTGTGAAATTAAGACCATAGTTCAGGTTAATGCCATATTTCTCATTCAGCCAGTAATTGATTTTTAGTCCTGCATTACTTATCGCAGACCAGCTGGCGTTTTTTTGAACGGTATTGATTTCTCCCAGTTCCGAATTTGTGACAATCAGATCGGGGTGTACGCTCAGGGCACCACCCAGTTGAAAAACAAAGAGCACTTCAGTATGCTTCATTTCCGGGATTTTCAAAATAAATCCCAGCAGGCCTTTCATTACCTGGTAGTTACCTGCACTGACAGTATTTTCGCCATAATGATTGAGGATGCGGTCATATTCCGCCCTGTAGGCGTTCTCATTGAAAAACATGCTGGAATAGCCTATGCCGGCAGAGAGGCCGAAATAATTTCCGTAATGAAGAAATTCAGTTTCGATATTGGGACCCACTCCCGCGAAACCGGCCTTGTTTTCCATCTTCTTATTGGCAAAGTCGTCAAAAGGGATGGAAATGCCAGAGCTCGCAACAAAGATGCTCTTCTTATCCGCCTTCTGGGCACAAACAAGGTTTACCGATGTTAAGAGTATCACGATGGTTATTGCCGTTCTTTTCATGACAGGGTAAATCCTACCTTAGTTACAGTCACTGCCACAAAAATCATGCTAAAATTTAGCAGCTTTTTTTTCCGGCTACAGTGTAAGTTTCTTTTTAGTAACCGCAGCTTCAGCATCCAAATGTTCCTGCACAATCTTTGTCACACTCCTGAAGTCTATCTTTCCCGTGCCCATCATCGGCAACTCCTTTATAACTATAAACTGCCGCGGAAGTGCAATATTAGGTAGCTCATTTCCCATCTTTCTGAGAATCTCTATCTTGTGTACTTCCTGCGTGACCGTTGCTATTATCTCAGAACCTTTTGTTTCATCAAACACTTCTACAACACAACAGGCCACGCCCTCAGGGAGGAACTTCTCGAGGATATTCTCCACCTTTACCAGTGATACCATCTCTCCTCCCACCTTCGCAAATCTCTTGAACCGTCCGGCATGGAAGAGATAACCGTCTGCATCAAAGTATCCCATGTCGCCGGTGTTATACCATCCGTCAGACAATGCCTCAGCAGTGAGTTCCGGATCACCGTAATAGCCTTTCATCACCAGATCGCCTTTTACCAGCACCTTCCCGACTTCCCCCGTCTTGCAATCCTCACCTGTAGCGAGATCAACGATCCTCACCCTGACATTCGGGATAAGCTTTCCTGTGCTGCCGGGCCTGTTGAATTCCAGTGAGTTGACCGAAATTACAGGTGATGTCTCGGTTGCCCCGTAGCCTTCAAGCAGGGTGACGCCGTGCTTCTTCATATATCCCTCCCTCAGTGCATCAGGGCACTTGTCGGCACCTGCCACCATTAACCTCAGGCTCCTGAAATCTCCCGGCTCTGACTTATTGAGGTAGCCCCAGAAGAAGCTCGGAGTGCCTACCATGATTGTGGGTTTCTCCTCACGGGCAATCCTGCTTACAGTCTGGAAATCCAGCGGATTGGAATAGGCAACCATTGTCATACCGTAATAAAATGTTACCCATAGGTTCACTGTCAGCCCGAAGACATGGAAGAAAACGAGGTTTGCCAGGATGATATCCGATTCGCCAACCTTAACATAATTGCCGAAATTTTCAATGTTCGAAGCAATGTTGCGGTGTGTCAGCTGAACCGCTTTAGGATCTTTTTCACTTCCGCTGGTAAAAAGTATTGCGGCAGTATCATTCTCTTCTCCTTTATGGATCCTGCCAAGTATCATGCTGACAGGCAGTTTTGAAATAAGGGCTGCCTTCAGCTTGTCAACCGTGGTGACGCCTGACATTATATCCTCAATCATTACCATCCCGTCAATTACCGGGCACTTTATCTTCTCCAGCAGGGCCCTTGACGTTATGATCGTTTTGAATTTGCATTTCTTCTGTGCATACTTTGCGTTTTCCGCGGCACCTGTCGAATAGTTGATCATAACGGGTATCCTGCCGCTCATCAATGCTCCCACCGTTGCCAGGGCGCAACCTGCAGATGTCGGGATCATGATACCGATAAAACCCTCATCATATTTTTTAAATTTTGAGCTCATTATCAGGGCGCCGATCAATGCGCGGTCATAGTGTACACTTTTTCCTGTTGTTTTGTCAATAATTGCCATCTTTTTGGCATGCTTCTTTGCTATGCGGACAAATTGCTGATGAAGTAACATAATGATCTCTATTCGTTAAAAATGAACTTTTGCGCGGCAATATAATTATAAATTTTAATTCACAATTAATTCAATCAAGTCTTTTTCAATTACGGTCGAAAAACTGCACTTTTTTGGCAGGCACCCTATTCCGCTGTTTATTAACAGGTTAATAGCAGTTATTTTAATTACCCTGATTCCTGTTTCAGAAAAGGTTCGAAAATGTTTCCCGCATATTTTGCACCGCAGAAAAACCCGGCTGAAGTAACTGACTTAAATTGTACTTTTATGTTGAAGAAAAAGGAAGTTCACATCATAAGTCAGATCGTGATTAAGAATATTAAAATGAACAAAAGAGTTTCCGTGATTATTGCGGTGGCAATGCTGTCAACCTGGTCACTCAGCCTTTCAGCCCAGAAAGGAGTTGAAACAGGAATCCCCTATGGCCATGGCGAAGACAGCATAAGATGCCTGGACAACACCCTCCGTTACTTAAGCTCTTATGAAAACCGCGATTTCAGTACTGCTCTGGGCTATTGGCGGCAGGTTCTTGATGAATGTCCTGCCTCATCAGAAGAGCTTTATATAAAGGGTGAGTCCTTATATAAAGAGCTTTACGCTTCCACCGGCGAAACGGCATATATCGATACGGTGCTGATGCTCCTCTCAACACGCACACTCTGGTTCGGCAATAAACCTGCAAACGATCTTCATAAATCGCTTTTTCTGTCCGGCCTTGGAGAAAACGCAACACTGTACACCCAGCAGCGCTACAGTCTCATAAAGGAAGTGGCAGACAGCTTCCCGGATCATATGGACCACTACTGGTCGGTGCTCCTGATTGAAGCCGCCGCAAATGCTTATTCCCTGGACGTTATCGATACAACGGAGGTATTGGCTGCATATATGACTGCTATGGGAACAGTTGAAAAAGCACCGGGGAGCAACCCGGCCAGCCTTTATGCCAAAGCCGGAGATAAAATAGATTCAATATTCAGATCCAGCGGAGCGATGACCTGCACCAGCATCGAAAAGATTTACTCCCGGAAGATAGGTGAGAATATCCGTAATACCGTACTGACCGACAAAGTCTTTACCCTGCTCGAGGAAACGGGATGTACCGGCTCGGGTTTTTATTACAGAATAGCTGCAAAAATGTTTGCCGATAACAAGTCAGCCCAAAATGCAGTCAGGCTGGCTGAACT
The DNA here is from genome assembly GCA_038248855.1 of Bacteroidales bacterium. Lineage (GTDB taxonomy): Bacteria > Bacteroidota > Bacteroidia > Bacteroidales > VadinHA17 > SR-FBR-E99. The sequence goes on from JBBRXA010000050.1 coordinate 5,901, forward strand.
GAATTATTCACGCAATGACACGGATAAGGCATTATGGTATTTCACCGAAGCCTATAAAATTGACACCAGCAAAACAGTCAGATCCGATGTTCTGACCAGGATCGCCTCCATGGAGCTGGAAGCAGGTAAAAGGCAGGATGCAAGGGCTCACGGCGAAACAGCTTACGAGCTGAACAATAAGAACGGGAAAGCACTTTTTATTATCGCTGAAGCTTATGCCGGAAGCAAAATTGGCGATGCCTTCGACAACCACTCGGCATACTGGGTAGCAGTAGATTACCTCAAAAGCGCCAAAGCCATCGACTTCTCCCTGAAAGAAGCCGCTGACGAAAAAATAAAGGAATACTCCCTGCTGTTTCCCACAAGGGAAGAGGGTTACTACCGCGGTATGACCGACGAAGGCGTTGTCTACCGTGTCGGCGGCTGGATAGGTGAGATAACAAAAGTCAGGTTCAGGAAAGAGTGATCAGGCTGTGCCCTGTAATCTTTCCGGCATCTCAAATCTGCACCTTTTCTATGGCATCCTTTATTACTTCTGCCGACCTTCGCAGACTTGAAAGTTCATCTTCTGTCAGGGGAGAGGTGACGATCCTTTCCGCGCCACTATTTGAGACGATACAGGGTATGCTCAGCGCCAGGTCACTCAGCCCGAATTCGCCATCAGGCACCACTGATACAGTCAGCATGCTCTTCTGGTTACGTAGCACCGAGGCGGTGATACGCACCAACGCCAGCCCCACGGCAAAGTAAGTAGAGCCCTTGGCGTCTATGATGTGGTAAGCTGAGTCTCTGACCTGCTTTTCAATCCATTTGAGCTGCCCGATCCATTCCTCGCACTTGCCGCAGTACGGACAGTACTTGTCCATCGTTATTCCTCCGACATGGGTCATTGACCATGCTGCAAACTCACTGTCACCGTGCTCGCCCAGGACATAGGCATGGACATTGTGAACATCGACGCCGCAGTGCTGACTGATAAAATACTTCAGCCTGGCACTGTCCAGCACCGTTCCGGAACCTAACACCCTGCTCCTCTCCCATCCTGAACGCCTGTATGCAACATAGGTCATTACATCGACCGGATTGCTCACAATCAGCATTATTCCTTTACAGCCGCTGGAAGCCACTATTTCAGCGATGCTGCCAACTATTTCGGCGTTTTTTTGCAGCAGCTGCAGTCGCGTCTCACCAGGCTTTTGCGCTGACCCGGCTGTAATGACCACCATACTGGCATCGGCGAAGTCAACTTCGCTGCCCTCCTTTATCGATACTGTCGGGAAGAATGGCTGCCCGTGCACCAGGTCCATCACCTGCCCCCTCAGGAGCTCGCCGTTTCTGTCGGTGAGCACTATCTCCTCTGCCACGCCGCTCTGTGCAAGGGCATAGGCATAGGTAGCACCAACCGATCCTGCACCCACTATCACTACCTTTCTTTTATCCATTTGATTTATTTTCCTTTAGAATTCTTTTTAACCGCTGTTTATAAACTAACAACTGAGCTGAGATAAGGTTCCGTTGGAAAACCGTTCCTTTCTGCTCCCCTCAAAAGAACAGCGCCGGGGGATTGCAGGACTGACCCTCAGACCTCAGCCCGCCAGCTGGCCGATCAAACTTTCAATTTTCGTCTTTGAACTTTCAGACTTCCTGCCTTATGTTGTACGAAACCTTCGACACGTATAAGGTAAAATTTAAATTATCTTCGTAAAACTCTAACTATTTAACAATCATCAATCGTTACGGTGCCATTTTAAAAAGACTCATTTATGCGAAACAAATTCTATTTTCTGACCTTCCTGCTGATACTTCCTTCAGCCTGCTCAAAGAATAATCAACCTCAGTCGCCACAGGGTCCTGTTGATGAGATAGCCCTGAAAGCGGTCACCATAAACGATCCGTTCTGGAACCCGCGGATAGAAAACAACTACCGGGTGTCAGTCATGGAGATGCTCACAAAATATGAGGAGGCGGGAGAAGCTCCTGACCCCAAACTGGTTGAAGCAGCAGGGTATATCCTTCAGACCAGTTCTGATCCTGAACTGCAGGCCCGGATTGAAAAAGGCATCCCGATGCTTATTGACCATGTTCTGCCGAACGGGAAGCCCCGTGCATGGAAAAGACTGCTTAATGGAGAGATGTACTCCGCCGGCCATTTTATGGAGGCAGCAGTTGCTTTCTACACTGCCACAGGCGACCGTAAAATGCTCGATGTGGCTGTCATACTTGCTGACGATATTGATTCCAACTTCGGACCCGGAAAAAGACTTGATGTATCTCAGCACGAAGAAATAAAACTCGGGCTGCTGAAGCTTTACCATTGCACGGGCGACGAAAAATATATGAAACTGGCCGCCTCCTTCATCGATCAGCGCGGACATTCACACGACGGCCGTGAACTGTACGGCGAATATGCCCAGGACCATATGCCCATAACTGAACAGGCTGAAGCAGTAGGCCATACAGTCAGGGCTACCTACCTCTATACTCCCCTGGCGGAGCTGGCTGCCATCACCAGCAACCCTGAATATATGGCATCCTCTGACAGGCTGTGGGAGAATGCTGTCTATCAAAAGACCTTCCTGACAGGCAACATAGGCACCTACCGCGATCATGAGGATTTTGGCGAAGGCTATGAATTACCTAACGTAAGCTGCTGGAATGAGACCTGCGCATCGATTGGAAGTGTATTCTGGAACCAGCAGATGTTCTCACTGCACAGGGATGCAAAATATATCGATATGCTCGAGCGGGTGCTGTACAACGGCTTTCTCTCAGGCGTCTCGCTCGACGGCTCGGAATATTTCTACCAGAACCCTCTCAGGACTTATGGCAACTTTGAACGCCACTCCTGGTTCGGGCCTAACTGCTGCCCACCGAATGTGGCACGCCTGATCGCTTCCCTCGGAAAATATATCTACGCCACCGGCGGTAACAATATCTATGTGAATCTCTTTATCGGAAGCACCCTGAAAACAGAAATCGATGACAGCCCTGTGCTTATTACGCAGGATACCGGCTATCCCTGGGAAGGCAACGTGAAGATCACAGTCACCCCGGAAAAAAAGACTGATTTCACCCTGCTGGTGCGCATTCCCGGCTGGACAGGCAACGAACCCATCCCGGGTGATCTCTACAGGTTCCCCGATAATGACGGGTCACCTGTAACACTGACACTGAACGGTAAGGTATTAAATGCCCCGGTCGACAAAGGATATTTCACAGTCAGAAGAAAGTGGAACAAGGGCGATGTAATAGAATTGGAAATGCCGATGAAGGTGCGGAAGGTCATAGCCAACGAAAAGGTGCTGGATGATGCCGGGATGGTGGCACTTGAGAGAGGTCCGATTGTCTACTGTGCCGAAGGTGTCGATAATAACGGAAAGATCATGAACCTTTTCATCCCTGACAGCGCTCAGTTCACCGGACAATTCGAGCCGGGACTGCTTGGCGGGGTTGTGAAGCTTACAGGCAATGCCGGAGCTGTTTCACGCGGCGACGACGGTATAAGCACCGTGACCGGCGAAAGTATCATGACGGCTGTTCCCTGGTTTGCATGGGCAAACCGCGGCGCAGGTGAGATGAGCGTATGGTTGGCACGTGACGGGGCTCATGTGGTGATCCCTCCCACCCCGTCAATTGCTTCAGCAAGCACCGTCACTTCATCATGCGGCACCGGAAGCCTGGCGGATAACTACCCCGGCGGAAACGTTCCCGACACTGAAACCCGCTTCTACCCGAGCTCCCAGTCCGGCAGCGCAGGTTTTGCAGCTCTCTATGACCAGCTTGTCCCTGTGAACTCCTTCGACGGCTCTTCAACATACCTGAGCCTCAGGCCGCAGAAAGGAGACCAGGCATGGGTTCAATACGAATTCAGCAAGCCCGCAGAGATTAACTCCTCGGAGGTCTACTGGAAAGACGACAAACAGTATTGCCAGTCGCCAGAGTCATGGCAGCTGCTCTATAAGTCAGGCGGCAAATGGATGCCCGTAAAAAACCTTGCCCCATACACGGCAGACAAGGATAAGTTCAATACGGTGACATTTGAATCTGTGACAGCTGACGGTCTGCGACTGGTGATAAAACTCCGGGGGCAGGATTTCAAAAAAGGTGAACTCGGTCCTCCCGACGGGAACTATATGCCTGATGACATGACCTGGTATGAGACCGGTATTATCGAATGGCAGGTGTCAGGTAAATAAGTCTGAGCAGGATAGCCAAATAACTCAAGTTCATACAGCAAAAAAAGCGGCGGATAATCGATATCCGCCGCCGCTTTTTTCATGCCCTACTCCGTGAGTCTCATTATGCCAAACACCTCGGGGTGATGAGGATTCCATAGCCCCGTGGGACGCCAGGCGAGGAAGTCGCGGTCATCCTGCGGCCCCTGCAGCCTGTAGATATTGACCCTGAATTCGTTACCTGCCACCGGCGCTCTCGTGTCAAACGAGGCCAGCGGTATGCGAAGTTCGGCATACCAAACCTTATTTTCCTTATCTACACGGGCTTTTACCGTAAAGCCTGAATTCCAGAGCCTCTCGTCATTATGACCAGCCATCGGCACCTCCGAATTGATATTCAGGTCAAGGAACTCACCCTGCGGTGATACTTCGAACTCCCTGTAAAGATTGGTGTGTTCGAAATCGGCCCCGATATATAACTCGAAGTCGTCCCACTGCCACAGTCTGAAGGTCTCCGTGACCGTGTCAGGGTCAGGCTTCAGCACCTGGCTATCGAACGGACCCGAAAAGAGGAAATATATATTCTCCTTTGTCCATCTTGATCTGGCTTCGGATTTCAGCTCCGGCTCCGGGCCTCCTATTATGTTCCTGTCAATCACCACCGGTTCTGTTGCAGTCCAGAATGCGGAGGCAGGGTCTGCTGTGAGCTCTGCTTCGCTGTCAGAAAAGCTACTGAGAAAAATGTCAGCCTCTCTCTCAGGCGAGGGCTCCTCAAGTGCAAACAGCTTCGAGCCATTCTTTGCCATGGTAATGGGAAACTCGGCAGCCCCGTCAGCCAGCACACGGTTCTCAAGCAGATCAGTGACCTTAAGCCTCTTCGGGAGCTTTATCGTCCTCATGCCTCCTGCGGGTGAGTAGATATAAAGCGAACTGTTGTTGGCTCCTATCACATCATTCGCGCTGCTGTAAATATGTCCTCCTGATTCTTTGACGATGTTGCGGATCAGGGAAGCAGGCAATATGGGTGCGCTTGAATAGACGGAAGTCCACCCTGCAGGCTGCTTCCTGACAACCAGTCCCGGCTTGTCCACACCGGCAAGACTACCGAGTACAGTAGCCTTTGCATCATCGGCATAAAACCTTGGCGAGATGCTGAATCCGGGCAGGTCGCGCACCAGCGCCGGATCACGCGGATCCTTAAGATATACCTGGTGATCATAGTACCTGATAATACTGTCCCTGTCAACGTCGGTGCCGTAGACAAATCCCTCCTTCAAACCCTTTGTATAAGGATGGTCAAAGGCGGTGATGCCAACCCTCAGTTCTCCCGATGAGTCATCCTCTTTCAGGCTGATGCCTGTCAGCTCAGACATCTTTTTAACCGAAAGGCCATCGTCCTGGATGTATCCCGGGGCATAGACCCAGACGGCCGTTGCGCCGTTCCTGGCAAGTTTTTTATGTATCTCCTTCTTCTGTGCCGGTGTGACATGGAAGGTGTTAAGGAAGAGATAGACCTTGAAATCCTTCATGAGCGGGTTGCCTATATCGGTCAGCAGGTAGGGCTCCCACGGGGCACCGATGAATCCGAGCTGCCACTGCTTCTGTGCCGTGAGAAGAGCATTGAAGAGGGGCTCGCCGTCGCCGAAATATTTAAAGGTCTCCTCATCGAGGATAACGGCTATGTCGGCATTTGACCTCTTGTCAGCATTGAGATACTGCTCATCGATCTTTTTAAGTTTGCCGAGAAGGTTGATTATGCTGGAGTCCTGGAAATTGCCTCCGTGCAGATCAGTCCACCATAACCCGAATCCCTTTGTCATCGAGTAGCCGTAGTCCCTGACAAGCAGTCCTTTTGTCTCCTCCCAGTTCTCCGGGTTGTTCAGGCAGTTGCCCCACCTCCACTGGCGCTGGAAGAGATGCGTTTCGGTGTCAACCTCGTTCAGGTAAAGCTTCCCGTGCATCATGGCATTTTCAGGGAGGGTCTGTGAGTTATTGGGGCCTCCTATCTGTTTGTTGTCATATGTATAGGGACTGGCGATAAAGTCGATATCCTTCGAGTTCAGCACCCTCTGGTAGCCAAGATGCCCGGTATGGTTGACGCTCAGGTTCGGGAAGTTGCACCAGAGGTAGCCGTAGAAGACGCCGACAATCTTTTTCCCCCCTGTCAGTTCCTTGACCCAGCGGCAGTTCTCGAGGAGCACGCCGGCTGTCATGTCATTGAAGAACGAAAAGTAATCGGTCACTCTCCTCCCCTTGGCCGGATCGAAGAATATGCCGTGGTTGGAGGAGTATCTCTCCACCTCGCCGGGAGGCGTTGCCGTTTCAAAGGTGACTTTCTGGTCATTCCATGCCTTACGCAGTTTATTTATGCTCCCGTATCTTGTCTTCAGCCACTCCCTGAATTTCGCCTGTGCAACAGGACTGTAATCCTCGACCCCGAATTTTGTGGGCCCGGGTTGGCTGGGTCTTGCTTCCCAGAAGGAGTTGAACATAAGCCATTCGCCTCCGAAGCCGTTGCCGGGCTGATAGCCAATAATATTCTTCCCGTATTTGCCTTCGACATGTTTGAGAAATGCCACCATAGCCTTATAGGATAGCTCCCTGTATTTCTCAGAGGCCAGGGAGGGATGGCACGGCTGGCCGAACATTCCCGCGGGAGTGCCGTCATCGCGCATCGTGATGTCATCAGGGAACTGTTCGCACCACCAGGCTCCCGGAGTGAGAAGGATCCGGGGAAGGAAAAGGACATCGGGAGCAATAGCCAGGTAGGAGTCGAGCTTCGCATCGATCTTCGAGAAATCATACTCTTCCGGTCCTGTCCAGTCGAACCTGAGATAGATATCAAAAATATTTATCCCGGCATTCAGAAAATCGCGGAAATATGACTCATCAGGCCTGAAGGGAGCTGCCAGCACCTGGCTGGTCAGTTCACCGTTGATGTAGAGGGCGGGAACACCGTTGAGCATCTTCACCTCGCTGGTGAGGCCGGAGGATGGCAGGGCATTTTCTGCCGCCTTATCACCCTGTGGTCCTGTTTTCTGCCCGCAGGCGCCGAGGGCTAAAAGAATAGTTAAGCACGAAAGAAGGGTAAGGTTTCTCATAATATTAAAGCATAGCAGGGTTTTGATATTTCATCATTTCTTCGGGATGGCCCTCAGGTACTGGACCGGCCAGTTCAAATCATCTTCGAGTTCCATAGCTGCAAACAGCGGGAAGTACGGATTTCTCAGGAGCTCTCTGCCCATGAATATAAGGTCGGCTTTGCCCTCATTCAGAATTGTCTCTGCCTGCCTGGCGGAGGTGATCAGTCCCACGGCACCCGTGAGGATACCGGTCTTTCGTACTGTCTCAGAGAAGGGGACCTGAAATCCCGGGCCTAAAGGTATCTTTGCATCGTGAATATTGCCGCCGGAGGAGCAGTCAATAAGATCGACACCCCGGTCTTTAAGTATATCGGCCAGCATGACACTCTCTTCAGGTGTCCAGCCCCCCTCGGTCCATTCCGTTGAAGATATCCGCACAAAGAGAGGATTTCCCTCAGGCCATACTGATCTTACGCCGTCAACGACTTCAGCGAGGAGTCTGATCCTGTTCTGAAATGAACCGCCGTATTCGTCAGCACGCCTGTTGCTGAGAGGTGAGAGGAACTCCTGCAGCAGATAGCCGTGGGCAGCGTGTATCTCAACCACCCGGAACCCTGCGGCATTTGCCCTTACGGCTGCAGCCTTAAATGAGGTGACAATGTTTTTTATGCCTTCCCTGTCAAGTGCCATGGGAGCCCTTTCTTCGGGCATGAAAGGTATTGCTGAGGGGGCCACTGTCTGCCATCCGCCCTGTTTTTCATCCAGTTGCTTCCCTCCTTCCAGGGGTATGGCGCATGACGCCTTCCTGCCGGCATGAGCGAGCTGGATTCCTGCTACGGAATTATTGTCATGAATGAAAGAAACGATCCTGCGCAGGCCGCTAATATGTTCGTCGCTCCACAGTCCGATGTCTCCCGGAGTTATCCTGCCTTCGGGAACTACGGCCGCGGCTTCGGCCAGAATCAGTCCTGTGCCGCCCACAGCCCTGCTCCCCAGGTGTGTCAGGTGCCAGTCGTTGGCGAAACCCTCTTTTGCTGAATACTGGCACATGGGAGACATCACAATCCTGTTTCCCAGGGTGACATTTCTAATCTGCAACGGTGAAAATAGTGCGGACATAATAATATCTTTATTAATCAAAGAAATATTCGTAAAGGTGGCACTTTCTCTCAAATCTGATGAAGGTCCCTGTCAAAATAATCGAAAAACCATGCTCCCTGCCATCTGCCCAAAGCTCTTTGTTCCTTGCGCTGTACTCCATGCGCCATACTCCTTGCGCCGTGCAATTTTTCACCAACCTGTGCGTTAATCAAATTAAAGTCTGTACATTTAAGAATCTAATCTGGGGAACATGAATCATTTACGTTTTAAACATATTCTGGTATTTGCGTTAAGCGCTTTTACAGCAACTACTGCAATGGGACAAACAAGTATGCCGAATGAGCTTACCACCAGTCCCATACGGGAACAGATGAAATATGTTGAGGAACATACAAGGATCTACGAAAATTTCCGGGCAATACGGGAAGATATTTTCCAGAAGATGAACGACAATTACACGGATACACTTCTGGCAGAAAAAGCCCGGATTATATCATTAAAAAGCCTTACATCAGATTTAAACCGGCAGACCGATTCACTTAATGTTTTGCTTAGTACAACCAGGAATAATTTAACAGATATCACCGCTACAAAAAACAGTATAAAAGTGCTGGGTTTAGAGCTTAAAAAGGCAGCCTATAACACAATTATGTGGACCCTTATCGGGGCCCTTATCCTGCTCCTGGTCATTGGATTTCTCATTTTTAGAAGAAACCTGGTCGTGCTCCTCAGGACCGACAAGGATCTGAAAGAGCTGAAGGAAGAATTTGCAGCATACAAGCAGACCAGCAGGATTGCCCGTGAGAAAGTGGAGATGGACTATTTCCGCGAGCTGCAGAAACTGAAGGGAAAATAAATTAACCGGCTTTCACTTATCAGCTCTTCCCTTTTCTTGTATCTCTCTTCATTCAACTCCCGTCCTCCATGCGATGCCCGGGTTTGAATCCCCATTGTTGCACAGGGAGTAAATAACAACCCGGGTTAATCTACAATTGCTTTAGCTATCAATATACTCTTCTGCAATCTGATTTATGTTCCTGGCAGCCTTTTTAAAGAGGTCAGTTAATGATTCGATGGGGAAATACTGCAAACAGCCTGAGTTTCAATGCAGGCAAATCCCGTGAATTGAAACATATAATTCCAACGAACGTAAAAAGATAAAGTCGCTCTAATCAGAGGATCCCATGAAAACGGTAGTTTATCTTTTTCTTTTCGCAGTTCTTCTCATTGGTTGTGAGGGCAACAGCGGAACAATCAATCATAAAATCAAATACACGACATCAGTAACGACACCCAAATCATCGGAGGGTCTTGTGGCAGACAGGTATACAGGGCTGGGAACCTATGTCACCAGCCTTACCCCGCGGTATTTCGGGGCAAGAATTAGTGTCATGATGTACCAGGACCAGTGGCAGCAGGAAGGCTCGCACATGATTTCATATCTTGACGGTCACGACAATGATCCGAACTTTGAGAGCTTCCTTATGGTGGACTTTTCCAATAATGAGGAAAACAGCTACACTCCGATTCTTTACGGTGATAAATTTGACGGACTCTTCAGGCAGAAGGAAGTGACCTTTAAATATTTTTACCTGGTTCCTGACTATTTTGAACAGGAATTTGAAGTGCCTGCCGAATATGGAAACTTAACAATTATGGGGCAGAACGGGACATATACAGTTGATCCCGGGACCGGTAAACGCTATATTAAAATTTACCAGCACCCGCTTCTGGAACCGGTTTTCGGATATCCTAATCAGCAACCCTACGCATATTTCTTCGGAAATACTGACAGAACATTTGTTGTCAACAAAGAGTGTCTTGATCTGTCACCTTCTGAGGACATCCCGACCGGAGGCCAGCATTGCATAATACGAAGCAGTCACTTCACACCCATCACAATAACTATGCCTGATGACGGCGAAACGATTGAGATGTATTCGACAATAAGCTTCGACACCCAAAACCTGATCCAGGTGTATGCGGGAAATGACAATACCCCATACACTGCAGATGACTGGTTCATATATGCACCCAATTTCTGGGAAAGAATTACTGTTAACCTGGAAGTTCGCTGAAATCAGTTGCTGTAGTCTCTTTTACCTTTGATAGTGTAGTTTTTTCAATCAGCCGTATTGCATAAATCGTCAGCTCGTCTGCCATGACTTTATAAACTCCCGGGCTGACTCAACCCCGGTGCCCTCCCTGACTACGCTATTGGGGGGGGAAGAAATAGCAAGCGAAAAGATCGGATGATGAGGGCGGTCAGTCTCAGGACTTTTTTATGGATCTCATTGCAGCGTTTCAGAGACTCATCTCGTATTAGGATATATGAGCAATTTTATCGAAGAACAATTAATTTAAAACATCCAATATGAAGTACTCAGGAATAATGTTTCTCACCCTTGCTGCTATTACCGGATTTATATCATGCTCTAAAGAGAATCCCGGCCAGGAGCCTGATCTGACTCCAAAAAGCCTGAACCTGACGGCTATGGGTCCGGAAGTCATTGCAAATGGTAATGACTTTGGTGTTGAGCTTTTTACAAAAGTTGCCCGGGAGGAGAACAAAAACTTAATGCTTTCACCACTTAGTGCAAGTGCCGCACTGACCATGTTGCTAAACGGATGTAATGGAGATACTTATAATCAGTTAAAGGAAACACTCAAATATCCTGCTAACATGACCATGGGCGAAATTAACGAGGTGTACAGGAGCCTTGTTGCCCAGCTGCTGGTTATCGATCCCAAGGTTAAGCTGGCCCTTGCAAACGCAATCTTCTACAGACAGAATTTCAGCGTCAAAGGTCCATTCCTTAATACGATGAGCACTGATTTCGATGCGGAAATAGCGGGCCTCGATTTTTCCCTGCCATCTGCACTTACAACCATTAACAAATGGGCCAGTGATAACACAAACGGTAAAATCCCGAAAGTGCTCAACGAAATATCCGGTGATGCGGTGATGTTTCTGATGAATGCCCTTTATTTCAAAGGCGACTGGAGCTATCAGTTCGATGAGGAGCTGACCTCAAACAAACCATTTTACACAGATGGCTCAAACTCAGTAGATGTAAGTACAATGAAGGGAGATGTGGGTTCCAGAGTGACTTCCGGAACTGACTATAAGGCAATCGAACTGCCGTATGGCTGTACTAATTTTACTATGGTGGTGGTTGTCCCCGGGGGAACACTCTCCGATTTTATTGCATCATTTGACGCGGAGAAATGGAGCACAATTACATCGGCTTTTGATGATCAGGAAGAATTCGGTAAACTGACAGTATATATGCCAAAGTATAAATTCTCGTACGAGAAGTACCTTAACGACCAGCTGCAAAGCATGGGTATGCTGGATGCATTCATCCCGGGCGTGGCGAACCTGTCCGGAATTTCGGATGCCTCAATTTTTGTTAGTTTCGTAAAGCAGAACACATTCGTGGAGGTTGATGAGAAAGGCACTGAAGCAGCTGCAGTCACTACCATTGGAATTGAAACAACAAGTTTCCCACCCCAGCCACGGGAGTTTGTGATTGACAAACCCTTTGTCTTTGCAATAAGGGAACGAACTACCAATGCTCTCCTCTTTATAGGGCAGGTTGTAAATCCGCTAAATCAATGACCATAAGAACCTTGACAGAGAGCTCTCTCCTGTTGTATAACCGTTAACAGATAAACCAATTATGAAAAACCTTATTAAGTCCGTAGCTTTTCTGGTCGTTATGATTGCTGCTTTTACAGCCTGCAACGACAGGACCGTAGAAATGATAACATATGAGGCAAATGTGCCTGTTTATATGCCATTTGATGAATTCAGGGCCAGCTTTGAGAAAAGTGCTCCAATCGAGATTTCCCACCCCGGCAAAATGTACTTCAAAGACGGGTATCTCTTTATTAATGAGTATGGTAAAGGGATTCATGTGATTGACAACACAGACCCTTCAAACCCTGAAAAAGTGGCTTTTTACGAGATCATGGGTAATGTCGATATGGCTATTAGCGGCAACGTTCTGTTCGCTGACAGCTATGTTGACCTGATATCGATTGACATAACAGACATAAATAATCCTGTCGAGATTGACCGCATCGAAAATGTTTTCCCGGAAATCGTTCCTGTGGGGGAATTATGGTACCCGTATGCAATGGTTGATAAATCAAAGGGTGTTATTGTTGGCTGGGAGGTAAAGAAGATTACCGAAAAGATAGATGAATATGGATATGGCGGCATGATATACCGTGGCGGCATGGAATTTATGCTGAGTGCTGATGCCGCAGTCAACTGGACAGGAGGCAGCGGCACAGCTGGCTCCATGGCACGCTTCATGCTGAACGATGATTACCTCTACGTTATAGCAGTACCCATCAGGTTAAAAACTGTTGACATTACCACGGCATCCGACATGACGGTTATCGATAGTGTTGATGTGCCGCGCAACATGGAAACGCTTTTCCGGCTCGAGAACAAGTTATTTGTGGGAACCACAACCGGTATGCTGATTTTCGACCTTGTCAATCCCCAAAAACCTGTTCAGATATCATCATACGACCATATCACAGCCTGCGACCCCGTTGTGGTTGACGGTCAGTATGCCTATGTAACCCTTCGGACAGGCAACATGTGCAACAACGGACAGAATCTGCTCGAGGTCATCGATATATCCTCCATAACAAACCCGTACCTGGTAAAATCGTACCCGATGTTTAACCCGCACGGACTGGGTACCGATGGCGATCTGCTGTTCGTTTGCGACGGCACAGCGGGACTGAAAATATACGACAAATCAGACCCCCTGGCCATAATAACCAGCCAGATTGCGCACTATCCCGATTTTGACACATACGACGTAATACCGATGAATGGCATTCTGATGCTTGTTGGTGAGGGAGGTATTTATCAATATGACTACAGTGACCCGGAAAATATAGTCCAGATAAGCCATATTACAATTACGGAAGAATAGATATATGTTCAGACTTACTGCAGTTGCGGTTTGTGTTTTACTTACACTCTCTGCAACAGGTCAACAGCGAAAATATAGTGTTGTGCTTAATGATGGTTCCCGGATTTCGGGGACCATTGTTGGCGATACTGCCGGCTATCTGGATATTAAGGTTACAACCCCACAGGTTATCAGAATCGGCAAGTCGCAAGTTTCTTCGGTTGAGGCAGTTAAGTATCCGGTAAAAAATAGCCTGAGAACCTCCGGTTACTTTGCAAGATTTTCAATCGGCTTCCTATCAGGAAAAAACGATAGTGGAAACCAGGGAAGTCTCAGCTTCCATCTTTCAAACGGTTACCAGTTCAAAAATGGCATTGCTCTTGGGTTCGGGTCGGGAATGGAAGAGCTGGGAGTAGTTCTTGTACCTCTTTATGCAGATCTGAGATTTACTCCACTGAACTCGGGCTTATCGCCATATGTCTGGCTAAAGGCCGGTCACAGCTTTGCAATTACTGACCAGGCTGTTAACTATGTGGATGACTCATCAGCAGACAATAACCATGAGGGCGGATTCCTGTTCAATACCGGGGTGGGCATCTCCATGTTTTCATGGAGGAGGACCGCAGTTAACATTGGCCTCGGATACAGGTACCAGAAAGTTACATTGAACGAGGATCTCTACTGGTGGGGAGGAAGCTCGGTCAGGCATACTGTAACCCAGTATTACAGGCTGGAGTTCCACCTGGGTTTTGTCTTTATGTAATAAAAGAAATATGAATGCGGCAACCAAAATATCGTTCGAATTGAGTTATTTCGGGAAAACTTGATTCCTGGCGGTATAATGGGCAAAAGAACCATTGATGGTAATGAATATTCTGACTCGGATCTTGTTAAGGGATGTACCGGTGGCGACAGGCGCTCTCAGGAGATTCTTTACAAGCGATACTTCTCGTTTGCAATGTCGATCTGCATCAGGTATACGCGTGATGAAAATGAGGCCATGGAAATAGTGAACGACAGTTACATGAAGGCTCTGGAGTGTCTCTCAGGCTACGACTCTTCGCGACCGTTTAAACCCTGGTATGGGAAAGTGCTTGTAAATACGGCTATTGATAACTACAGGAAAAATCTTAAACACAATTCATACCTCTCAATCAATAC
>JBBRXA010000051.1:0-20261 GCA_038248855.1 Bacteroidales bacterium
GGATGCAGGGCTTTTGACTTGTTAAGCATCCCAATTGAGGATCACGAAGTAATCCTCTTCAGCTTTTTCGAATGAGTTGAGTTTGTCAGCCGGAGGAATGAAAATAAAAAGACCCGACAGACACTGCAGGCGGATACAAGTTTTTTTTGACCTTTATACTTAATTTCGTATAATTAAGTCATGGATTCTGAATTTACATATTACAGACAGTTACAGGAACATCTTGATAAGCTGCCCATTGGATATCCTAAAACAAATTCAGAAGTAGAAATAAGGATTCTGCAATTGCTTTTTACATCCGTCGAGGTTTATGAAAGGTACTGTTAACAGGTCCAATAGGGAGCCATTTAAATACAGTAATGCAATGCTTGCCATTGGGTTCACGGGAAAATAGTGGAGAGTGTGATGAACCAGTTTGTGGATCATACTGGCAACAGGTTAAGCTTCTTGCTTGCGCAACTGCCTGTAGTTTTGCTACTGCAGGAGTAGGTACTGCGTTGTGCGGCTGGGCTTGTTGGTGCATGTTATGTTCAGAAAACTCCTCAGTCGCTAATGCGATATGCGATTTAGATTCAAATGCTGAGTAATATATAATAATTTAATTCATATAATATGGAGATCATACTTGTAGTTTTGTTCGTGTTAATCATGGTCGGTGTGAACTATTTAAAAACCAGGTTACCCACACGAATTTTGTTTCCGTTATCTTTATTTTTTGGAATCGCTATGCTTATCTGGGCCTGGGTTTTCTGGGAGGGAGAAATTCCCGGACGGATACTTATCACAGTATTAATCCTGAGTGGATTGTATACAACATTTAGAAAACAGAAAGCAAAAAAGGTGTGAAATTGATTTTTTCAGGGGAGAGTTCCTTCGGGACTTTTATAATTATGGATTCATGAATTCATAACTATATCACCAGATTTCTTTGAGGATAACAGTCCTGGGCGTGCCTTTATTGCTGTCTATCGAAGAACTGGGTTAGTTCGAATCAGCTACTTCACCAGGATCTGAAACCATAAGCATATTTATGGATCCACTTCTTTTCAAAATGCTCAAGAGTCTGCTCTGCAGGTTCAATCGTGGCGACATGGTAGATTCCTTCCTGTTTTCCGCACTTTTTTGCAACACCCATGTAACCTATTGTAAATCAATAGTAGGTTTGTAAATTTGGGTGTTGCAAAAAAACAGAATGTGACCACCTGGCCCAGAAAGCTCAACAGGAGATCGATCCGATCTTCGTAAGACCGGCTTCTCCAAGGATGGTAGCATCAACAGCCCCAGATCTTCATTGGTCTGTTGGTTGGTATGGGTGGCTATGCAATCGGGTATGATATTTACGAGGGCAATACTTATGAAGGTCATACACTTATTCCTTTTCTTGAGAAGATAAGCCGTAAGTTCAACCTGGATAAGCCTGTTGTTGTAGCAGATGCCGGCCTGCTTTCCAATGAAAACAGCAAGTCATTGAAAGAAAATGAGAAGCTAGCAGTAATGTCGCCAGAGCTGAAGGCTAAGGATGCTGAAAAGAGCCCGGGAACAGCTCTCAATAAATGGTCTCGCGCCTCTTCATGAGGTTTTCGTCTGAAATATAGTCGTCATATTCCATCTCCCTGTCGATCATCCCTTTCGGACCTATCTCTATCACCCTGTTGCATACTGTCTGTATGAACTCATGGTCATGTGATGACATGAGGATATTACCCTTAAACTTCATCAATGTATTGTTGAAAGCCTGAATTGATTCGAGGTCGAGGTGATTTGTCGGGCTGTCGAGAATCATAACATTGGCATTGCGGATCATCATCCTGGATATCATACACCTGACCCTTTCGCCTCCTGAAAGCACATTGATCTTCTTATATATCTCCTCGCCTGAAAAGAGCATTTTCCCCAGGAACCCACGAAGATACATCTCGCTGGTGTCTTCAGAATACCCGGCCAGCCAGTCGACAAGCGTCATATCCTTTTCAAAGAATTTTTCATTTTCAAGAGGCAGATATGCCTTCACAATTGTCTGGCCCCATTCGAAAGAACCATGTTGAGGCTTGTCATGACCCTTCAGGAGCTCGAACAGGACTGTCATTGCCCGTGTATCCCTGGAAAGAAAAACGATCTTGTCATTTTTATTGACAGTGAATGTAAGGTCCCTGAAGAGTGTCTTTCCCTCCAGGATCCCTGTAAGCCCTTTTACTGAAAGCACATTGTTCCCGGGTTCACGGCCGGGAGTGAAAATAATTCCGGGATATCTTCGCGTAGAGGGCCTGATTTCCTCGATATTTAATTTTTCTATCATCTTCTTCCGGCTGGTTGTCTGCTTCGATTTCTTGACATTAGCCCTGAAGCGCGCGATAAATTCCTGTAATTCTTTCTTTTTCTCCTCCGCTTTTTTATTCTGTGCCATCTGCTGCCTTAAGGCAAGCTGACTCGATTCATACCAGAAGCTGTAATTTCCAGAGAAAAGCTGTACCCTGCTGAAATCGATATCAATGATGTGTGTGCATATTGAATCCAGAAAATGCCTGTCATGAGATACTACGAGTACCGTATTTTCAAATTCTGAAAGATAGTTCTCCAGCCAGTTTACAGTTTCCAGGTCAAGGTCATTGGTTGGCTCATCAAGCAGGAGATTATCCGGTTTTCCGAACAAAGCCTGGGCAAGAAGCACTTTGACCTTTTCTTTTCCTGACAGCTCTTTCAGGAGTTTGTAATGGTTCTCCTCCTTTATGCCGAGTCCGCTAAGAAGGTTTGCTGCATTACTTTCCGCATTCCATCCGTCGAGCTCATTGAATTTTTCTTCAAGCTCTGAGACTCTCATTCCGTCTTTCTCGGAAAAATCAGATTTCAGATACAGTCTTTCTTTCTCCTTTGTGATATTCCATAAGACTGAATGGCCCATCTGCACCGTGTCCAGTACCGTGCAGTCATCGAATTCGAAATGATCCTGTTTTAAAACGGAGACTCTTTCACCGGGACCGAAGGTTACTGATCCCGAACGTGATTCGACATCCCCGACAAGCATCTTCAGAAATGTCGATTTCCCGGCGCCGTTTGCCCCGATTACGCCGTAGCAGTTACCGGGTGTGAAGATCTGGTTGACATCCTGAAATAAAATGCGTTTCCCGAACTGGATACTGAAATTCGAAACTGTTATCATCGATATAAATAATTGCTAATGTAAAACTTACCCTCAAAAGGGGTGCAAAATTAAGCATTTAATTGGCAATAACAGTTATTGTATGCAAACAGGCGAGGCAATTCCCTTTACTTCCTGATCTGCAGAAGTCAGACGTTTACAGGTCATAACTGCCAGGGTTCGCAACTTATTTTTGCATCATCCTGTCGCGGGCAGGCTTAAATGAAGAGCCAGGCTTCCATTCTGGGAAATCGTTAATGATGCTCAGATCATAGCCAACTTCAAAATAGGTCTTTGCATCTTCAATCATCCCGTCGAACTTCCATTTGTCTGGTTCATAATTATCGGTCGGCTTATGGTAATTCTCCTTTGCCCATTTCTCCGATTCCGTCAAGCCCCATTCTTTCCCATGCTCAACATCGTCAATCCCTTTTGAAAGGTACAACGACGGCACTCCGACTTTGGCAAAGCTGAAATGATCAGAACGGAAATAACTTCCCTTTTCAGGAGTCGGGTCCGGTTCTGCATACCGTCCGTACTTTTTTAATACCGATACAGCATAATTATCCAGTCCGGAGTTGCCGAAACCAATGATTGTCATGTCCCTTGTTTTTCCTGAAATATTCATGGCATCTATATTTATCACTGCCACTGTTTTATTTAACGGGAAGAGCGGATTTTCGACATAGAATTTACTTCCCAGCAAACCCTGTTCTTCGCATGTAACAGCCAGAAAAAGTACAGATCGATTCTGTTTTTTGGCAAGTTTGGTAAATGCTTCAGCTATTTCGACAATCGCAGCAGTTCCGGTGGCATTATCCAGGGCTCCGTTCAGGATAGAGTCACCCTCAAAAGCAGGATTTACTCCAAAATGATCCCAATGAGCTGTATAGATGATTAATTCGTCAGACTGATCAGTACCGGGCCAGATAGCTGCCACGTTGTTCGATTTTGTATAGGTGACCGTATTTTTAATTTGAATTGATGCCTTGAGATTTAACGGAACAGGTTTAAATCCGCGTTTTGCTGCTGAGTTCACGGTCTGGTCATAATCCAGACCGGCAGATCCGAAGATTTTTTGGGCGCCGGCGGTTGTCACCCAGCTCTGCAACTGAAGGTCTGAACGTGTAAGATCATTGTCAAGAAGATAAAACTGCGACCCTGACCAGCTGTTCTGTACCACTGCCCACGGGTAAGCAGCTGCTTCCGTTTCATGAATAATGATTGCAGCGCTAGCACCCTGCCGTGCTGCTTCCTCAAATTTGTATGTCCACCGCCCATAAATGGTCATGGCTTTCCCGTTGAAAAGGTTGGTGTCTGAAGTGGCATACCCCGGGTCATTCACCAGCATCAGGACAGTTTTTCCTTTTACATCGAGTCCTTCATAGTCGTTCCAGCTGTATTCCGGGGAATTGATCCCATAACCAACAAAAACTATATCTGAATTATTAATCTGAACGAGATCCTTTACCTGAGGTGTACCACCGATAAATTCTTCCGAAAACCTGAGGCTTATGTTGCCTTTTCCCCCGTTGATATCAAGTCTCATTGAGGGGTCAGCAGAAACTTTCATCAGTGAAACCTCCTGAAAATAGCTGCCGTTATTAGCCGGGGTCAATCCGATTTCCTTAAACTGTTCCGCCAGGTGGTTAATGGTTTTTTCTTCTCCCACGGTTGAAGGAGCCCTGCCCTGAAAGTCATCCGAAGCAAGAACGGAAATTCTATCTTTCATATCTTCAACGGTAATTGAAGCCAGCGAAGGTTTAATTCTATTGTTTTCAACATTGCAACTGACCATGGCAATTACAATCAATAAAATTAAGGTCTGATTTTTTTTAAGACTCTTTTTCATTTGATTAGTGATTTATTCGGGCAATTAAATTAATGAAATTGGGCTTGTGAAGAATGATTTTATGTTTGTTTAACAATTCAACCTTTGAGGCTGCTAAAGTTAATTAAAGTCCCGGTTTACGGTTTCGTAATGTATTGTCAAGTACCTGCACAATTTGTCAAGGTTCGGTCTGTCAAACTGCAGATAGTTGTTATTTTTGTCAGTATAAAACTAAACCAACGGAATTTTCAATTATGAGAAGAAGTTATATGAACCCCTATCTGGCGGGAACCCTGCTCGGCATTGTACTGCTACTGGCGATGGTTGTAGCAGGCCGCGGACTGGGTGCAAGCGGAGGGATCAAATATTGCGTTGTTTCGATAGTCGGTGCCGTCAGTCCTCCCCATGTCGATAATTCGGAATACTATTCAAAGTTTTTTGAGAACGGAAAGAGGCCGATGACAAACTGGCTGACAATTGAGATATTCGGGGTGGTTGCCGGTGGCCTTATTTCCGGAGCCGTCTCACGAAGACTGAAGTTCAAAGTCGAAAAATCTCCGAATATAACTGTAACGCGGAGACTGATATTTGCATTCCTGGGAGGAGTGCTGTTCGTCTACGGAGGCCAGCTGGCAAGGGGATGTACCAGCGGGGCGGCACTGTCAGGCATGGCTGTCCTTTCACTTGCAGGATTTGTGACGATGATAGCCATTTTCGGCTCAGCATTTGCTTTTGCATGGTTCTTCAGAAAAAACTGGATATAAAGCCAAAGGTCTTATCCGCCAGCTGGCTGATGAGGGTCTGAATGCAAAAGTTCAAAGGTCAGGGAAAAAAATAGGAACAAACAATACAACAGTTATGGCACCACTCTCATCATTATACTCATTTCCTGAATGGCTCAATATTCTGACAGCATTTCTGATCGGAACGGGCTTCGGATTTGCACTTGAACAGGCCGGCTTCTCCTCGAGCCGGAAGCTTGCAGGTATGTTCTACGGATATGACGCCACCGTGCTTAAGGTCTTCTTTACTGCTGCAATAGTTGCTCTCATCGGCTCACAGTTCCTGAGTTACTTCGGTCTGCTTAACCTGAACCAGGTATATGTAAACGAGTTTTATGTCACTGCATCAATTGTGGGTGGTATAATTATGGGCGCCGGTTTCATCATGGGCGGATTCTGCCCAGGAACAGGACTATGTGCTATGTCGATTGGCAAGATCGACGCAATGGTTTTTGTTGCAGGAGGCTTTACAGGAGCATTTTTATTCACAGAAACTTATCCCATGATTGAAGGTCTGGCCACTGCAAATTTCAGAGGGCCGGTGAAGATCAACGAGGTGCTGGGGCTTTCTCCCGGACTTTTTACCTTTATCCTTGTAGCAGCCGCAGCTGCAATGTTCTGGGTGGCAGAACTTGCTGAAAAGAAATTTGCAAGACCTGAAATTACAAACGACTTATAATTTTCCGCCATGAATATCAGAAAGGAATTCTCGGTATTGCTCATCCTGCTCAGCCTCATCCTTGTATTGCTGCCTCTCACGGCAAACAGGTCCTTTACGGCAAAGCCTGACAGGCTGCTTGCAGATGTACTGAATGCGGATGCCTCATTTACCGTTGACCAGGTAGCCGAATTCATCGTAAGGGAAGACCCAACAGTTCAGCTGGTAGATCTCAGACCGGCAGAAGAGTACAGGAATCAGGCCATCCCCGGGGCAGTTAATATCCAGTATGCTGACTTCATCAGGTCAGATCCTGAGATCTGGTTTGGCAACAGGAAGGTCAGGAACATTTTTTATTCGACGGGAGATACCGAATCGGATTATGCACTTGTGTATGCGAGGGGACTGGGTTATGAGAACAGTTTTGTAATGGAGGGAGGCATCAGCGAATGGGTAAGGACAGTCATTGAAACGAAATTCACCGGCGAAAGGATAACCGCAAGAGAAAATGCCCTGTACGAGACCAGGAGACGTGCCGGCGAGATGTTTACCGAGCTAAACAGCCTTCCGGACAGCCTGAAAACAAAGTTTATGGAGTCGAGAAAGTTTTCGGCGAAAAAGCTTGACGGCGGATGCGAATAAAATCATAATTAAATCTGGATCCCATGAAATTTCTGAAGCAATACTGGCTGATTATTTCAATATTCCTGCTAGTGCTATGCCTGGTGCTGATCAGGGCTTTCAACCGTGATAATTTCAGGTATGATGCCGTTAAATGGGCTGAATCATCAATCGCGGGATCCAACTTATTTGCTGAAGATATGATCCTTAACACAGATGAAGTGCCGCTGCTTATCAACCTGGGAAATGCGACACAACCATCCGGGAAGATTCAGGTTAATGCCGTGACCATTGATCCGCGACAGATACTCGAAAAAGAAAATCTTGCACTCATCCGTAAGAATAGGGGGCCTGTCATCCTGTTTTCTGATGACAATTCTGTATCGGCCAGGGTCTGGCTGGTGCTCAGTGAAATGGGGATGAAGAATATATTTATCCTTCAGAATAAAAGTGATAGAACGCCCTGAAGATTAAAAATCCGGCCTGATAGTATAGACAGGCCGGATTTACATTATAGACTGTAAGTTATTTCACTACCGGAAAATCGTTTGATTCAGCAAGTGTGAAAGGCAACCAGGAGAGCGCACTCTTTTCCTTCACCATCTTATCATACATGAAGCTGTTGTTCCCGTACTTCAGCGTTCTTGCATCATAGCCGAAAAGTCTCAGGAATGCTGTTGCAAATCCTGAATTATGACCGGTACCGCAATAAATCACCACGGTTTTGCCGGATGGGATCGTGGCCATCATATCAGGAAAGCCCAGGGTGGCTTCAGGCTTGTATCTGATGGCGCCCGGGATATGACCTGCATCATACTTATCCTTCCGTTCAAGGTTAATGATAAAGTACTTTTTCGGATCGGTATAGACCTCATCTGCCGTAATAAGTATTTCATCGGTGCCGTCCCCGAAGAGCTTTTTGAATCTCGCATCTCCGACTTCTTTACCGGTTGTAAATCCGGTACCCAGTTCCGGCATCCCGACAGGAACGGGAACCTCGTTAGTAGTACCTTCCAGACGGTCTTCATATTTTCCCGAAGCACCTTTCAGCCAGCCTTCTTCCGCATATTTATTATTCCATCCGCTCATACCCCAGCGCATGGCAAATACATTGCCGTAACCCATCATTCTCAGCAGCGCGGTGGTATAGCTGGATACCTGTCCGTCATCGCTTACCAGGATTATCCTGTCAAATTCGAATGGTTTTATGCCGGTTTCGAAATAGTCCGGCAGCTCCCCGAATTTTTTGTTTACAGCTCCTTTGATATGACCCTGCGAGTACAGTTCAGGCGAACGAAGATCCAGAACAAGGTTGTTTTTTACAAGTTCCTCGTTTACCACTGATGCTTTTATCAGACTCGGGAAGTACTGGCTGTTGACATAGTCGCCGTTCTCTTCCAGGTCTTTCAGCAACAGTAGTGTCTCCTGTCCGATAACAGGGGCGGGGGTACTTTCCTTAACCGCTTCGGGTTTCTTTTCACTTTTCTTCCCCGTGCAGCTTACTGTAAAAACTGCCAGGAATACGAGGAGAAGAAAATATACACCATATCTCTTATTCATAATCAGCATGATTTCCGGTTACTGAACCACAGTCACCCTGTCTTTGTCATACCTGACTGTTTCGGTGCGATTACCTTTCTCGTCATACCTGTATTCAGTAATTGCTACTCCGTTGTCAGCATTGTTGATAATATTCTTGTCCTTGTCCATATTTTTTACCTCAATCACGGCTCCGTGACTGTCATAGGTATACTGTGTAACAGGAATACTTTTACCGCCGACATATTCATTGTCCTGATCAAAAACTGCGGTCTCGGTTACATAGCCGTTCTCATCGAACATGCTTACTCTCCTCGACCATCCCCAGTAAAGATTTGACATCTGTCCGGTTACATTAAACACCGAGAAGCTCAGATTGTCACCAAATTCGTTTGGTTTGAACTCAAAGTACGAAACGCCAATGTCACCACAATTTTCGGCTGTACAGTTATAGAGGGTATCTCCCATATAATTGGCCATTTCCGTGACGTATCCCTTGTCATTATACGTAAACCTCAGTTCATAGAAAGGACAGAAAGGATTCATTACGGTCTCCTCGTTTGCCAGGTTATATCTTTTTTCCTGCAGTTTTCCGTCAGGAAGAATTGTCCATACGTAATTATGGATCTTGTTGCGGTTTTCAACCGGCTGTCCAACTTTGTCAAGGAATCTGAGGCCTGTCCTGACACCCTTCTCATCCAGAGTATACTCAAAGGTAAATGCGCCACCCGACTCGATTGGCAGAAGGTTCTCATCTAAGAAATGCTTGAGCTGCTTGCCGTCTGCATAGTCGTAAACAATTTTTGCAACACCACCCAATGAGGAATAGCCAAGCAGTTCATCGCCTCTCACGAATTCGACTGATTTAAGCCGGGCGCTGTCGTCATAAGTGAACTTATAACTGTTTATTTCCTTAGCCTGGTCGGGAGTCAGCTCATGCCCTCCTCTTTCATTGTCCCAGGGTGTCTCGCTGAAGAGGAGGCTCCTGTAATAGACGGTTCCTGTGTTGGCGCTTTTTTTTGCCGGGGTCTGGTTACAGGCCGGCAGTGCTGCGATTATCAGGGCCGCAAGGCCAAGTAGCAGAGTAGTTTTTTTCAGTTTCATAAAATCATTTGTTTTTTGTTAGTCTCTAATTGTAAAGTGATGGTTACCATGTCAAACCCTGATTCACAGGATTTGTTCAAATGACCTGGCAAAGGCAAATATAGTTTATATAATATCAAGTCCCCTGAGCAGGCTGCCCGGGGACTTAACTTTTAATTCTGGTTTTTGAATATTCCGGCTTTTGTTATTTTATAACTTTTGGAATATCATTCTTAAGCATTGAATCAATCCGTTCTCCGAAAACCCTTACCTGACTGCCATAATTGTCAAGCGCTTTTAGCTGCAGGGTGGTGGGTTTGCCCGGATAACCGCCCACGGCACCGTAGATCTCCGCGATATTCTCGCGAAGCCTTACCTGCCCCGTTATACCACCTTCCCCTGACTGCGTGGCCGAGATCTTCTCATGCATCGCATCGCAGGCTGAGATAAGGGTTTTAATCTTCTTCAACGAAGATCCCCTGGCAGCAGCCTCCCTGCTTTTCAGGGTATCCCTGGTATCCAGTATCTTCTGGTCAATGGCAGCCAGCTCTTCCAGCATATTATATGCCCTCATGAGAGTCTCCCTCTGCAGTTCCCTGTCAGCGGCCGGGTGCTTCCAGTCGCGACTGTCATTCAAGACCAGGTCCGTAGTGAATGTTTCATTTCCCTTAATAAGCTTAACCGAATATTTTCCGGCAGCGTAATCGGGACCGAAGGCAGCCTCACCGAGAATGTTGGGCGACCTGGGAACCTTAGGGGGATCCAGAGAGGTTGCAACACTTACAATGTTCACCCCCTTGCGGTTTCCGGCAGGAAGTTTCTTCAGCAACAAACCCTCTGAGTCATATATCTCGATGTACATCTCACCGAAAACGTGCCTTTTTTTCAGGTAGTAACAAACTGTAGCCGAAGAAGAGGGGTTTAATCCCGTAAATTCCGAATCACCCGCATAATCCTGTGATCCGATCCCTGACGGAAAATAATATGGACGGGCAGGGAGAAATGCAAACTCCTGGTCCATAACAGACTGTGTCAGGTTCCTGAGAGGAGTGAGGTCATCGATTATGATTATGCCTCTCCCGTGAGTTGCCAGAACAAGGTCTTTCTGGTCAGGCTGGAATGCCAGGTCATAAACACCTGTCTGCGGGATCTTGGTTTTTAACCTTACCCAGGCCTTCCCGCGGTCGACACTTACAAAAAGACCCATCTCCGTTCCGAGAAAGATCAGATCAGGGTTGACGGGGTCCTGTTTTATCACATGACAGAAGCCCTTTATATCGGCGGTTGCCAGGGAGGTCCACGTCTTTCCGAGGTCAGAGGTGTAGAAAACATAAGGATTCATATCTCCGTTGCGGTGAGCGTCAACAGTCACCCAGGCGGCGTCTTTATTGAAGTTGTCAGCATCAATATTTGATATAAATGCAAAGGAGGGCAGGCCGGTCACGGCGCTGTTAACTTTAGCCCATGTCTTTCCTCCGTCTGCAGTTACCTGAATATTACCGTCATCGGTTCCCACCCAGATTATGTTTTCGTCGAGAGGAGATTCTGAGACTGTAAATATGGTAGTATTGTTTTCTGCAGTGCTATTGTCAATTGTCAGGCCTCCTGATGTCTCCTGCTGCTGCCGCAACGGGTCATTTGTGGTAAGGTCGGGAGAGATCCTCTCGAATGAATCACCCTTGTCCTTCGAGCGGAAGAGGTACTGGGACCCCACGTACAGCCATCCTGATTTTTTGCCGAAGACGGCAGGCGCGTTCCAGTTGAACCTCAGTTCATCAGTGCCTTCCTCAGGGAATGGCTTGATGTATTTGCTCTCCCCGGTCTTCCTGTTTGTGCGGCTTATCCTGCCCCCCTGGTACTGTGAGTAAATTAAATCCGGATCCGTTTTATCACGGTAGGTGTAGAAACCGTCGCCGTAACCCACATTTTCCCAGTCTGAATTGGTAATTCCTCCGGGCTTTTTCGAGGGTCCCGTCCATGAGCCGTTATCTTGCAGGCCTCCGTAAACATTGTACGGGGAGCTGTTGTCAACGCTCACATGATAGAACTGTGATACGGGCAGGCTTTGAACGAACCTCCAGGCATTTCCCCTGTCTTCTGAAATGTAAACCCCTCCGTCGGTTCCCAAATACATGAAACGGTTATCAGCCGGATTCACCCAGAGAGCATGCGTGTCACTGTGATAATTGCCTCCGGTTACCGAGGGACTCTGGAATATTTTGCCTGCGTTAGAGCTGACCCACAGCATTGTTCCCGGTTTATAAATCCGTTCAGGATCCGCCGGGTCAGGAACCAGCAGGCTATAGTAGAAAGGTCTGTCACCCATTAAATACTGGTCGCTCATCTTTTCCCAGGTTGTTCCCCGGTCAGTGGAACGGTACAAGGCAGACTTTGCCGATTCTACCAGTGCGTAGAGGTAATGTGGCTTAACGGGAGACACTGCAACGGCAATTCTCCCGAGTGTCCCTGAAGGCAATCCGTTATGGATCTTGTTCCAGGTTGTTCCTCCGTCAGTTGATTTAAATAGTCCGCTGCCCGGTCCCCCGGACCTGAAGGTATGAGCCTGGCGCCTGAAATCCCACATCGAGGCGTACAGCACCGAAGGATTTTCAGGATCCATTGCCATATCAGCACATCCTGCCGACGGGCTGACATACAGTATTTTGTTCCACGACTTACCTCCGTCGGTGGTTTTAAAAACACCTCTCTCTTCGCTGTCGCCCCACAGGGCTCCCATTACTGCTGCATATACTATTTCAGGATTAACAGGATCGATCAGGATGCGGGCGATGCGTTCACTTGCCGGCAGGCCCATAAACTCCCACTTTTCGCCTCCGTTTGTAGTCCTGTATATACCTGTTCCGACAGATACACTGTTGCGTACCCATACCTCACCCGTACCTACCCAGACTGTATCAGGGTGGTTCTGATCAATGGCAATTGCCCCGACGGACTGTGGATAATCATCGAAAACAGATTTGAAAGTTGTTCCCTTGTTAATGGATTTCCACACTCCTCCTCCTGCCGTTCCGACCCAAACCGTGTTCGGATTTTTATTTTCTGCATCGATGCAGGATATCCGGCCACTCATCCTGGCAGGTCCTATCTGCCTTCCCGAAATATCTCCGAAAGTGGCGTCACTGACCTGCCCCCTGAGGCCCGGTATGACAGCCACGCAAAATATGCTTATGAAAAGGTACCTGAGGTTCATGATGTGAGACTGTTTGAGATTTGTTCTTCGTTGAAACACCTATACTCCCGGTTTCCCGAAGAGTGTGTCACTGAGTTCCGGATTCAGTTCTACCTTCTCCACCACCAATGACCCCATCGTCTGACCGTTCATCTTTGTTTCGATCTTTCCCGGAACGGCAATGCCTTCATTCATCATGTAATTGCTGTAATAGGTATCTGATTCTATTTCAGTGCCCATTCTTTTCATCTTTGAATTTGAGCGCAGCATCATATAAGAATCAGAATCGATATAAAATGTAAAAACGTCTTCCTCTTTCGTTACCAGTTTTATTTTAAAGCAGGATGTGCCCTCCATATCTTCTTTCCCTTCGAAGGTCACCGTATAGCCTTTCTCTTTCCAGTTCCAGAGCATTCCGTCCATATCGGCCTGGTAATGCATTCCCTTAAGATCATCTTCCGACATGGGCTGAGGGTCAGTGACCCCAGCGAAGGGGTTCAGGCTCCAGCCTTCCGTGCCGTCATAGGTCTGAATGAAGGTCAATCCCTGGAAAGTGCCTTCGACACGGACTTTTTCAGGACGTTTTGCCATTTGAATGAACGGAATTTCGATACCGCCCTGTATCATTTTCCCGGTTAATTTTTGCGCATTTACTTTCAGGATGTTGTCCTGGCCAATAGCTGCAAAGTGATCTTTGAGGATATCGTCAAGCGACTGGGACTGAACCGGAACGGTAAGCGCAAGAATCACGACTGTAAGGAAGAGTACTGCATTTTTCATTGTTTTTGGGATTAGTTGATTTTACAGGGCAAGTTATGACTTTTATGTCATTTATGAGGCAGTCTCACAGACTTCCTTTTTTGACATTCCCCCGGAAACTTTTCAGCGGCAATGTATACTTCCCTATGCAGACTGGGAGTCGTTAGCCCGTCATGTTATTTCATCGGTCAAGCAGGAAGGTGTACATCTCCTGTGCGTTCTTGTTCTCCGGATCAATTTCAAGTACCTGCTTGAAGTAAACCTTCGCCTTCTCGTAGTTGAAATTTTTCATGTGTGACCTGCCCAGATGATACAGCGCTGAAACGTGCTGGTTGGACTTTGTAAGGAGTTTCTCGAAAAAGACCATTGCCTCATCGTATTTACCCGTTGATTTAAGGGCCATCCCCATGTAGTAATTCGCCATCACGGTCTCGGGGCAGTATTCGATAAGTTTACGGTATGAGGCAATGCTTAGGTCCATTTTTCCCAGGTGGTAATAGCACAGTCCCAGCCAGAGGTATGACATCGGAAGGTATTTTCCTGATTCGACGATTTTATTAAAGACCGTTACCGCATCCGCGAACTGGGTGGCACGGTACAGCGCAAATCCCATCCTATAGCCGATATATGGGCTGTCAGGCTTGAATTTCAGTATTTTTTCGTAATAGCCAATCGATTTCGAAATCTCTCCCA
Organism: Bacteroidales bacterium; assembly: GCA_038248855.1. Lineage (GTDB taxonomy): Bacteria > Bacteroidota > Bacteroidia > Bacteroidales > VadinHA17 > SR-FBR-E99. The sequence goes on from JBBRXA010000051.1 coordinate 14,293, forward strand.
GCATATAATATATATTGGCGAGTTCAAGCATTATGTGAAGGTTGTCAGGGTGCTCCAGGTGACTCTTTTCAAAGCACGCCGCAGCTTCCTTCAGATTTCCGTCAAGCAGCTGGTTAAAGCCGTTGTCAATGCAATTGTGTATCAGTTCTGACATCGTTAGTCGTTTTAAGTTATTGGTTACTGCCCTGACGGTTCGCCATGGGAATATATTCATGATCTCCGTAAACATTCTTATATGCAGGACGAACGATTCTTTTTCCTGAGAACGTCAGTTCTTCGATCCTGTGGGTGCACCATCCCGATACTCTGCCGATAGCGAACAAAGGTGTATAAAGCTCCTTCGAAATATCAAGGCAGGAATATACGAATCCTGAATAAAAATCGACATTGATACAGACCACCTTGGCTGACTTGTCGCCTTTAAAAACGCGGAACACTTCGGGAGTGAGCCTTTCCACGAGCGAATAGAGTTCAAATTCAGCAAGCCGGCCTTTTTCCACAGCCAGGTCCCTCGCCTTCGCCTTTAAAATTCCAGCGCGGGGATCTGAAATAGTATATACCGCGTGACCTATCCCGTAAATCTTGCCTGAAAGATCGTTGGCCTTCTTATTCAGGATCTTCAGGAGATGTTGTTTTACCTCCTCTTCGTCAGTCCAGTCCTTCACGTGGGCTTTCATGTCATCCATCATTTCCAGAACCCTGACATTGGCACCGCCGTGCAGGGGTCCTTTCAGTGACCCGATAGCAGAAGTAATTGAGGAATAGATATCGGTTTCCGATGAGCTGGTGACTCTCAGGGTGAAGGTCGAGTTGTTACCGCCGCCGTGGTCAGCGTGAAGGACAAGCATCAGATCAAGCAGGTCAGCCTCAAGCTTTGAAAAGCCGTTGCAGTCGCCCTTGATAAGATAGAGAAAGTTCTCAGCGGTGGTCATCTCAGGCTGCGGGTGGCGGATTGACAGGGTCTTGCCCTTGTAAAGGTGCCTCAGCGCCTGGTACGAATAGGCAACTATTGTTGGGAACTTGGCGATGATATTGAGCGACTGCCTGATCATATTTTCGAGGGCGATACTGTCAGGCTTGTCATCAAGAGTATATAATCCCAGTACGGATCTTGCAAGGATATTGAGCACATCCCTGCCTTTCATTGACAGTATCATGTCTTTTGTAAAATCATCGGGAAGGGTGCGAAGGGAAGCCAGGTGTTCGGAGAAAACCTTCAACTCCTCCTTTGTCGGAAGATTTCCCGTAAGAAGCAGGAAAACGGTCTCGTCAAAACCGTGCCGGCCCTCTTTCAGAAATCCAGCCACAATATCCTCAATTTCGATGCCCCTGTAAGTCAGCCTGCCTGGAATTGCAACTACTTTTCCGTCTCTTTTATCGTATCCGATTACCTGGGAGATATTTGTCATTCCGACGAGCACACCTGATCCGTCAGAGTTGCGTAGCCCGCGCTTAACATCAAATTTTTCAAACAGGTCGCTGTCCATCTGGCACGATTTTCTTACCGTCGGTTCCAGCTGTGATATGAATTTACTGATTTCCATATTCGTAATGTATTATTTCTTTGAATTTACGATATTTAAGATTATTGCATCTGCAAACTCCGATGTTTTCAGAAGGGTTGCATTCTCCATGAGCCTGTGGAAGTCATAAGTCACTGTTTTGTTCTGTATGGCCTTTTCCAGTCCGGCATAAATTTCGTCTGCCGCCTCATCCCATCCAATATATTCGAACATCAGCGCACCGGAAAGAACCACTGAACCAGGATTGACCTTATCCTGATCAGCATACTTCGGAGCGGTGCCGTGCGTGGCCTCGAAAATTGCCTGGCCTGTCTCATAGTTAATGTTTGCACCCGGGGCAATTCCTATTCCGCCCACTATTGCAGCAAGTGCATCGGAGATATAGTCGCCGTTCAGATTCAGGGTGGCAATGACAGAGTATTCTGCCGGCCTGGTAAGTATCTGCTGGAGAAAAGCATCAGCTATAACATCCTTTACAATAATCCTGCCTGACTGTTCAGCGCTTTTCAGTGCTGCGTTCGCTGCCTCTTCGCCCTTCTCCTCCGCTATCTTCTTGTGCTGGTTCCAGGTAAATACCTTACCGGAAAACTCTCTTTCGGCAAGAGCATAACCCCATTTCATGAATGACCCTTCGGTGTATTTCATTATGTTGCCTTTGTGTACCAGTGTCACTGACGGCAGGTTTCTCTTTATGGCGAAGAGGAGTGCCTGTCTTATCAGCCGTTCAGACCCTTCGAGTGACACAGGCTTAATGCCGATAGATGAAGTTGCAGGGAACCTCACCGATGTGACCCCCATTTCCTCGATGAGAAACTTCTTGATCTTATCTGCGTCAGCTGTGCCGTTCATGAATTCGATGCCGGCATAAATGTCCTCGGTATTTTCCCTGAAGATGTGCATGTTAACATCCTCAGGTTTTTTTACAGGGCTGGGCACACCGCTGAAGTATTTCACAGGCCTGTAACAGGTGTAGAGATCGAGCAACTGCCGCAGGGCCACGTTGATTGATCTCATTCCTCCGCCGACCGGAGTGGTCAGCGGACCCTTGATGCCGACAAGGTAATCCCTGAATGCGGCAAGGGTCTCATCCGGCAGCCAGTTCCCGGTTTCCCTGAATGCCTTTTCGCCTGCAAGTACCTCCTTCCAGGCTACCTTTCTCTTGCCTTTATAAGCTTTCTCAACGGCGGCATCAAATATTCTGACAGATGCACGCCAGATGTCTCTTCCCGTACCGTCTCCCTCTATAAACGGAATTACCGGAACATCAGGAACTGTAAGTTTGCCGTTTTCAATCTTGATCTTTTCAGCCATATGCTACTGTTTATTTTTATTTCTGATAAGGTTCAGTGCGCTGCCGGCCCTGAACCATTCAATCTGCGCCTGGTTATATGAATGATTGGCATATATCGTGTCCCTGTCACCGCCGGTGTGGTTCAGGATTATCTTAACCTGCTTGCCGGGAGCAAGTTCTCCGAGCCCGGAAAAGTCTATTCTGTCATTTTCCTGTATCCTGTCATAGTCACTCTTATCTGAAAAAGTAAGGGCAAGAAGGCCCTGTTTTTTCAGGTTTGTCTCATGGATGCGTGCGAATGATTTAACGAGGACAGCCTTAACGTTCAGGAAACGGGGCTCCATGGCCGCATGTTCACGTGAAGAACCTTCACCGAAGTTTTCCTCACCCACGACTACGGAGCCCCGCCCTTCGGCTTTATAGGATCTTGCAACCAGCGGCACCGGCTCATATTTCCCGGTATTCTGATTCAGAATGCTGTTTGTCTGGTTGTTGAATGAATTGACAGCACCTATCATATAGTTGTTTGATATGTTGTCAAGGTGTCCCCGGTATTGCAGCCAGAATCCTGCCATTGATATATGGTCGGTGGTGCATTTGCCCTTTGCCTTTATCAGCAGGGGCAGATCTTTATAGTCCTTGCCGTCCCATGCAGGGAAAGGTTCAAGAATCTGAAGCCTGTCCGAGGCAGGGGCTATTTTTACAGAAACGGTGCTTTTATCCTTCGAACGCTTCTGAAATCCGTTGTCTGCACTGCCAAACCCGCCCGGAGGCAGATCGAATCCTGCGGGCTCTGCCAGTTTTACCTGTTCGCCCAGGCTGTTTGTAAGAAAGTCGGTCAGAGGGTTGAATGTCAGGTCACCTGCCAGTATCAGCGCGGTAGTTATTTCGGGAGATGCGACAAATGCGTGAGTGTTTGGGTTGCCGTCGGTTCTCTTTGCGAAGTTCCTGTTGAATGAATGCACAACAGTATTAACCTCTTTCCTGTCTGCGCCCTGTCGGTCCCACTGCCCGATGCAGGGCCCGCAGGCGTTTGCAAATATTCGTCCACCAAGCTTTTCGAACGTTTCAAGGTATCCGTCTCTCTCAACAATCGAGCGGATCTGTACCGAGCCGGGCGTAATCGTGAACTGCGACCTGGCAGTAAGGTTCTTTTTCAGCGCGTCGGCAGCCACCGAGGCGGCACGTGAGATATCTTCGTAAGAGGAGTTGGTGCATGATCCGATAAGGCCCACATCAATTTTAACCGGCCAGCCGTTCAGTACGGCAGTCTTTTTCATTTCCGAGATTGGCGTGGCGAGGTCGGGAGTGAAAGGCCCGTTGATGTAGGGTTCAAGCTCTGAAAGATTTATTTCTATAAGCTGGTCGAAATATTTTCCGGGGTTTGCATATACTTCCGCGTCGGCGGACAGATGCTCTTTTACGCCCATTGCAAGTACAGAAACCTCATTGCGGCCCGTTGCGTCGAGATAGTCAGACATTGTCTGATCATAACCGAATACTGAACAGGTGGCTCCGACCTCTGCACCCATGTTGCAGATTGTGGCTTTGCCGGTACACGAAAGAGATTCGGCTCCCTCTCCGAAGTATTCTATGATGCAGCCGGTTCCTCCTTTTACGGTAAGCAGGCCTGAGACCTTCAGGATGATATCTTTTGCAGAGGTCCATCCGTTAAGTTTACCGGTGAGTCTTATCCCTATGAGCTTCGGGAATTTCAGTTCCCATCCGTCGCCTGACATTACGTCAACTGCATCGGCTCCCCCGACGCCGATTGCTATCATTCCCAGTCCTCCGGCATTCGGGGTGTGCGAATCGGTTCCGATCATCATGCCCCCGGGGAATGCATAGTTCTCAAGCACTATCTGGTGAATGATGCCTGCGCCTGGCTTCCAGAAGTCTATATCATATTTGTCGCAGATGGAGCAAAGAAAATCATAAACCTCCCTGTTTGTAACATTGGCCGTCCGGAGGTCGTCTGCGGAGCCTGTCCTGGCCGTAATAAGATGATCACAGTGCACTGACGCCGGCACTGCGGAGGCCTCCTTGCCGGCCATTATGAACTGCAGCAGCGCCATCTGTGCAGTGGCATCCTGCATAGCCACCCTGTCGGGTGCAAAATCCACATAGTCAACCCCGCGCTCAAAAGACCTGGTGCCGGTCTTATCAAAAAGATGCGCATAGAGCAATTTTTCGCTGAGAGTAAGTGGCTTTCCGAGCGTTTTCCGCGTCTCCTCGACCAGGTGCGGAAGCCTCCGGTAAAATGACTGTATGAGTTCAATGCTGAAGATCATTTCGGGGATTTTTTCATTTTGTAGCTTCGGGAACAAGATCTTTTTCAAACTGTTCCCTGTAGAAGGTAAAACCGCCACCAAGGAATTCAGTCACCCTGGAGGTGTCTTCGAAGGCATTGCCAAGACAGGTTGAGGCGCCCGGTGAAGGGGTGATGTTGAAGATAATTTTGTCACCCAGTATCTTCGCCTCTCCGAGTTCGAGTTTTCTCGTTTCGTTGTTGATTATCTGGGGTCTTGTTCCCCCGACTTTTTTGGCAAATTTTATCTCCTCAAGCTTAATGTTCGGCACTATCTTCTTTATCTCTTTAAGGAATGACCTCTTGCCAATCCAGGGGAAGTCGTAAAAGACATTTTTGAGGAGGTAGTTGAAAATGACCCTGTCGGAGGAGATCTTGATAATGCTCTTAATTGGTCCTATTCCGATGCCGAATGTCTTCCAGTACTCCAAGAATGTTGAGTAGTTATAGCGTTCGAGGAAGAATATCGGTTTGGCCGTCGGACCGAATCTTGTAATATTTTCGTTATGCACCTCGGGATCACCGTGCACTGCAGCGAAAGGGAGCTTCGGTATCTGCATTGTATAAACCTTGCCGTTAAGTACCCGGGGGCCTGTGTAGAAGCTGCCGGCCATCGACAGAATGGAAAAAGTTTTGCCGTAACCGAGGGATTTGGCAAATTTCAGACTGTGGCTTCCGGCGGTGACAACAACGGCTCCGGCTTCAAACTCGCCCTTATCGGTCTTTATAATAAAGCCTCCGCCGGCCGGTGTTATTTTCTCAACCCTTGTTGACATGTAGACGGCTATTTCAGGATTAAGCGCTTTTGCATTTTGTGCAAAAGAGTGGCTTAGTTTCCTGAAGTCTA
>JBBRXA010000052.1:0-19483 GCA_038248855.1 Bacteroidales bacterium
AATTATACGCTATATATTAATTCATTGTAATATTATTTATTAACATTAGTTAGTGTATACATGTTTTTCATCGAGAAATACTAATGCATCTGGCTCATATTCACCCCGTTCTATTCTTGAATAAATTCTCTAAATTGGGTTTTATAATAAACTCACGCTAGGAGAAGAGGATATTACAACCAAATCTCGTTTGATTTTCTTGGATACACCTTTAGACCGAGAAAGACAATGAACAAAGCTCAACATAAAGCATTTACCGGGTTCTTGCCTGCAATCAGCAACAAGTCCAAGAAGAAAATCAAAGATGAGATTAGGTCGTGGAATCTAAGGAGCAAGGCGCACACTCCATTGGATCTGATAGCCAAATATACAAATCCAGTCATCCAAGGGTGGATGAACTATTATGGCAAGTTTGAACCAAGGGAGATGCAGTTAGTGATGATGGAACTGAATGTTTACCTCGCCCAATGGGCCAAAGCCAAATACAAGCACTTTCGGCGCAAACCGTGGATTGTTGCTTACAGATGGCTTGGAGATATAGCCCGACGGTCACCGATGTTCTATCATTGGAAATTAGGTATCTACCCGAAGAATGTCAAGCGTTACTGTGTTGAATAAGAAGAGCCGTATGAAGTGAGAGCTTCACGTACGGTTCTGTGAGAGGTTTAAGGTGAAATCCCTTTTATCTACTCGACGGAGAGGACGGAAAATAAAATAGGAGGAAAACTATTTTATTTTCCTCCTACTCGATTGAGGCCCGTGAAGCCGTACCACCTTTGACACTCCTGACATTAACTGTCACCGGACTGTTGCCCCGTGCAATCCATCGGACAACTACTTTTCCGTAGCCGGGGATGTTTTCAATCCTGAGGGTTTCGGGATCCTTTTTCTGCTCGAGCGTTACGTTATTCAACGGGTCGGTGACGACCATTCCTGAAATTACTGTGGGACCTTTAAGGGTTATATAATCAGGAGGCGTTATCCGGTATTTAATATTCTGTGCCGAGTGTGTCGGCATCATCCTGATGTTGCTTACAGTGGCTGTAATCTCTTTAAGTCCTCCTTTTATCTCCCTTACTTTAATATCGGAAACCTCGAGTTTCGGCGTCTGCCAGGCGTTATAAAGCACGAATGCCATGTTTCGGTGAGCATCGGATTCGAGAAGGAACCCGGGATGCACTCTGCCGAAGTTCTTACTGAAGCCGCCAACCTCCACCTTGCCGTAGACCGGGTGATCAACTTCCTCCCACGGAAGGAATGCATCTTCGAACAGCAGCAGCCGGTCGAATTCATAATTGTCGGTCTGTGTAGTGTCATTGAACATCAGGTAGGATGTCCACAGCTCATTTGAATAGACAAAGACGCCCATCGACCCGTACATCCAGTCCAGCTCACCTCCCCAGACCGTATACATGTCTTTCCAGATGGTCAGCAGCCTGTATCCGGGAATGATTTTTTCCCCTGTCCGCCCTATTGATTCATATACTCTGTCATCAGGCCTGCTGTACACTTCGGAACCGCCTCCTTCAACAGAGGGGCCCTTGAGTATCATGCCTCCGGAGTTATGGAACGACTGTGACCCTGTGATATTCGGGTGTGAGGTGATAAAATCCCGTATGGCTCTTGTCTCAGGAAGGGAGAAAGGATATTTATCCGCCCCGTTCTGCACATAGTTCGGTTCCCAGTTATAGCCCCAGTCGCGGTTGGGATCATAGCTGCCCGGTCCGTCCTCGTTGATGAGCCCGTCGCCGTCATTGTCAATGCCCTCTCGGCCCACCGTCTCATAATCGCCTTTTTCGCCGGGTACGACAGGAATCATTTTACGGGGATCGGCAGGGTCTGATTTCATATTACCGTCAGCTGCCTTTCGCCGCATCATTGATATCTCCCCGTCTCCATTAAGGTCCTCAAAGCCGTCCTCATCAACAAGCCCGTCACGGTCATCATCACGTGGCACCACTCCCGAACGGAGCGATCCTGCATTGCCGGTGAAATAGGCCCGTCCGTCAGGATTGATAGTAGGCGCGATGTAGATTGTCTTTTCCCCCAGCAATTCGGTTATGAAATCATTCTTACCATACATCTCACAGAGATACCAGGCAGTATAAAGCGCCATCTCGGTACCCTGAATCTCATTGCCGTGGATGTTCCCGTCTACCCAGTATGCCGGTTTGGAGGCGTGACTTCCTGTGGCTTTGTCGGTAAGTGTCAGCACAATCATGTCCCTTCCCGCGTATGACTTACCGGCCGATTCCATTGTGATCAGTCCTGGATAGGCTTTGACCAGGCGGTTGCAGAGGTCGGTTATGCCCTCATAGGTGTAGTATTTGTTCCATACGGCTGCAACTTTGGGTTCGGCAGGACTGCCTGCAGCCTTGAAGCTGAATCCTCCCGTCTGTGCTGTAACCTGTTGTGAGACAAGAATCAGGACTGATACTGCAATTGTATATAGACTTTTTTTCATTGTTCGGGAAATATTTATTTTACTTGAGATCGGCATTCAGGGTCGAGAAGCCGCAGTTGACCGCACCGGCCTTTATGTTTATTGTTCCCCTGCCTGTAATCAGCCAGGAGTACTCTATCGCACGGTTTCCTTCAAGCCTTGGAAGAGCCTGCCTCAGCTGCCCGCTTATGAGAGCCTGGTCTTTGCCGGGGGCAATTGTAATCTGGGCGCGTCTTACGAACTTGTTCGCATCGCCAATTTCGGTGCAGATTGGAAATAGTCCGTTGTTGTAGACTTTGACGGTGACTCTCCATAGATTATCATCCGCCTTTTCGACCTTAAGTCCCGTAAGTTCAATATCTGGATGGAACGAAGCTAGAGATGTAATGAAGCTGAAGTTATCTCCTATTATTTTCGCCATGAGTGAATCAGGAGGAACAGTTGCTGCAAAGGGTCTGATGCCTCCCACTTCTGCCTGCCGGCCGTCGAAGCGGTTACCGCTGACCGATGTCCAGGGAATGAAGATGTCATCAGCCTGCGGCCGGTTTTTCATCAGGGCCACACCGGCATTTTCTCCCTTTTCAGACGGTACCCACCATCCCGGGGTGGAAAAACTGTACCGTCCGTAATCATAATAAGCCCATTCGGTGAAGTTCCCGGCGGTAAAGGCTGCTGCCGGACTTCCCTTTGCACCGGTTTTTTCTTTCCAGATGTCAGATGCGAGCTTATTGACTGTTTCATCGCTTTTAAGCATCCCGTCAGGCTTCTTCCCCCTCTGGGGTGGCCTTGACGCCACTTTCATAGGCTGACTGAGATTATCCTGAGGTCCGAAGGCAACAGTCATGTAAATGTTAAAGTGGTCATAGAGAAAGTCAGCCACCGCCCTGGACTCAGTTTCTGAGAGGGCATGGGTACCGGCATTCAGTCCGAATTCCTCATAGTTGTGCGAGAAGTTTGAATTGAATGCTACTCCTCCGTCACCGTCCTCATTGTAAAGACCGTCACCGTCATTATCAAATCCTTCAGAAATTACAGTATAAATTCCTTTTTCTCCCTTTGAAGGATCCGCTGTAACCATTATCCGGTTATCGGCGGATGAGGGCAGAAAAGTTCCGGTGGGGTCGGGTATTCGCACAAGGGTGATCATTCCGTCACTGTTAAGGTCTTCAACCGGATCCTCACCTATGGCGAAGTCGCGGTCATCATCGGTGCTGTTGGAATTGATATTTCTCTCATATTTCAGTCCGGAAAAATACTGTGCCGAAGCCTCCGGTGAGACATCGGGAAGCACATAGAAGGTAACCTCGTCAAGCAATGCGCTTATCTCCGGTTCACCTGCACGCCGGAGTATCTCCTCGGCGAAGGAAATAGCCATCTCCCGCGAGTGGATGTAGCGTCCGTCGATGCCGCCGAGAATGGCGATTCCGGGTTTCTCATCATTGTCTCCCCTGCCAATTGTCAGTGCAAGGACATCCGTTCCGCCGCCAGTGGTGCATACAGTTGATACGCTGCATAACGACGGATGACTCTTTACCAGCTCCCTGATCCGGGTTGTCAGCACGGCATTGTCAGGAGAAATTCCGGCAGTGAGAGGGATGATAAAAACGGCAGACAACACTACCGTTATAACTGATTTTCTGATCTTAAGCTGCATAATGGTCTGATTTCGACAAGGTTTTTCTAAATCGGAGATGAAAATACAACTTTATAATCCCTCACGGCTGATATTGTAGTGCCAATTTACCCTGTTTTTGATTTTTTAACAGATCACCGGATTTGCCGGCGAGAGGGATAATACTAATTTTGTACGGAAAAACAGTAAGGACTATGAGAAAATCAGTGTTGTGGCTCTATGCGGTGATGCTTTTGCTTGCATCATGCGGGTCACCCGGCAACAAACAGGGAGACAGGGTAATCACAGTATCAATCCCTCCCTTCAGATACTTTTTAGAGGCTGTTGCCGACAGTGATTTTACGGTCAATGTAATGCTGCCACCGGGGGCCAACCATCATTCGTGGGAGCCTCTGCCGCGACAGATAACAGCTCTGGCTGGATCGGAAGCGTTTATAATCAACGGCCGGCTCGGCTTCGAGTATGCCTGGATGGAGAGGTTCAGGGAGATTAATCCCGGGATGAAAATCACCGATCTCTCCGCTGGGATTTCACTTATTGAACCGGTGGTTGAGGCCGGCCACGAGGGTCACATTCATGAGGATGAAGGTGTCGACCCGCATTACTGGATATCTCCGAAAGAAGCGTATATAATGGCTGCCACGGTCAGGGATCTTGTAACCCGACTTAATCCTTCCGCGGCAGAAAGATATGCTCTGAATTATGACAGGTTAATTGCAGGTATCTCGGAAGTGGATTCGGTTGTGACCGGGCTCCTGACGGATGCTCCCTCAAGGACCTTTATGATCTTTCATCCGGCGCTGGCTTATCTTGCACGCGACTACGGTCTTGAACAGATATCGTTTGAGGATGAGGGTAAGAGCCCTTCTCCGGACAGGATGAAAGAACTGATAGATCTTACCCGTGAAAAGGGTATTAAGGTTATCTTTATACAGGCAGAGTATGATCTTAAGAGCGCCCAGGTGATAGCGGAGGAGACAGGCGCAACCCTTATTACAATTGATCCTATGAACCCTGAGTGGGGGAAGGCTGTTGTGGATATAGCCCGGGCAATAGGCAGCGGGCAATAGGCAGTAGTGAAAAATCGCAAATCGCAAATCGCATCGCAAATCGCATCGCAAATCGCAAATCTCAAATCTAAATGTCCGCCCTTTTTACAATAGAATCACTTAATGCCGGGTATGAGAACAGGATTGTTCTCCGCGATGTGAACATGACTGTCGTGAGTGATGATTTCATCGGCATAATAGGTCCCAACGGAGGAGGCAAGACAACCCTGCTGAAGGTCATCCTCGGCCTTCTCAGACCTTTTTCCGGAAGAATTGATTTTTCTCCCGGCGATCTTAAAATGAGCCAGATAGGCTATCTTCCGCAGGTTGCGCAGGGTGACACATTGTTCCCTGTGACAGTTGAAGACGTGGTGCTGTCAGGTCTGATGCTTAACAAGGGTGCGGCAGGCCGGATGAGCCGTGATGACCGGAAGCGGGCTGCCTCGGTGATGGAAGAGCTCGGACTCAGACCGCTGGCCCGGCAGGCACTGAATGAACTTTCCGGAGGTCAGCTGCAGCGTGTTTATCTTGCCAGGGCGGTGACCGGTTCTCCGAGACTGCTTCTGCTTGATGAGCCTGCAACATTTGTCGATTCGTCATTCGAGGCTGACTTTTATGAAAAGCTGAGGCTGCTCAACAGCAGAATGGCCATCATGATGGTGTCACATGATGTGGGTACAATTTCCACCTGGGTCAAATCGTTTGCCTGTATAAACGGAGGTCTCAATTATCATCCCCACAGTAAGATAACGCAGGAGGACCTGAAGATGTACGGCTGTCCCATACAGCTCGTCACCCACGGTGACGTTCCCCACGTGGTTCTTCACAAACACTGACACATGGAGAACATCTTCGCATATTCATTCGTTCTGAAATCAATTGCCGGAGCTCTTTTTGCAAGCATCACTGCCGGACTGGTGGGCACCTACATCGTATCGAGGAGGCTGGTATTCCTCAGCGGTGGCATAACACACGCTTCCTTCGGCGGCATTGGACTGGGCTATTACCTGGGAATCAATCCCGTGGCCGGCGCTGCGCTCTTCGGACTCACCTCGGCAGTCGGCATTGAATACCTTTCTGCAAGGGGTAAGATGCGTGAAGACAGCGCCATTGGCATACTTTGGGCTTTTGGTATGGCCGTGGGTATTATATTCATTTATATGACTCCCGGTTACGCACCGAACCTGATGAGTTACCTTTTCGGCAGCATTCTGACGGTCACCTGGGGTGACCTTATCGCCCTGGGAATAATGTCTGCAGTGCTTATCATTTATACGGCGATGTTCTACCGGACGATCCTCTATATTTCATTTGATGAAAATTACGCAAGGACCTTCACCCGCCATGTGGATCTTTTCAAATATATCTCCGTGGGCCTGACAGGACTTGCCATCGTGCTGAATATAAGGATGGCAGGGGTGATCCTGATAATTTCCCTGCTTACCATCCCTGCAAACATAATAATGCTTTTTACGAGGAGATATCTTCAGATAGTGATATGGTCATTCGCAGTAAGTTTCATTGGGATTACCACCGGCTTTGCCATGTCATGGGTTACAAGTCTTCCCACAGGACCGGCGATAGTGTTTGTGCTGGTTCTCTTCTGGCTGATAGCCAGAAGTGTTAAATGGCTGAAAGTTAAAAGAAAAGTTATAACATAAACGATTGATAATGAACAGTTATGATGTTATTGTGATAGGCAGCGGCCCCGGCGGTTACGTGGCTGCAATAAGGGCTTCGCAACTTGGGATGAAGGTTGGAGTGGTGGAGAAGGCCGAACCGGGAGGCATATGTCTGAACTGGGGTTGCATTCCTACAAAGGCTTTGCTCAAAAGTGCACAGGTCCTGGAATACTGCAGGCACGCCTCCGATTACGGCATCAGCAGCGGCGGCGCTGCCGCCGCCGATTTCGCAGCGGTCATCGCACGCAGCAGGAGTGTGGCAGATGCCATGAGCAAGGGTATCCAGTACCTTTTCAAAAAGTACAACATTGAAATATTAGCCGGATTCGGAAGGCTGAAGGGTAAGGGTACCGTCGAGGTCGAAACACCCGGTGGCGGAACAGAGACCTATGCCGCCAGACATATCATTATTGCCACCGGAGCAAGATCCAAAGAACTCCCCAACCTGAAGCAGGACGGCAAAAAGATAATAGGCTACCGCGAAGCCATGTCACTTCCTGCATTGCCTGCATCAATGGTAGTTGTCGGGTCAGGCGCAATCGGCAGCGAGTTCGCAAGCTTTTACAGGTCTATGGGCACCGAAGTGACGCTTGTGGAGTTCCTTCCCAGGGTACTTCCGCTGGAAGACGAGGAGGTTTCCCGGACTGTGGAAAGATCGTTTAAAAAGGCGAAAATGAAGATCATGACCGGCTCGTCGGTGGAGAAGGTTGATATTGACGGGGATAAATGCAGGGTTACGATAAAAACCCCGAAAGGCGAAGAAGTGACCGAAGCTGACATAGTACTTTCTGCCGTGGGAGTGATGCCTAACATAGAGGGCATAGGCCTTGAGGAGAACGGTGTCACTACAGACCGCGGAAAGATTGTGGTGGATGAGTATTACAGGACTACGCAGGAAGGCATATATGCCATTGGCGACGTTGTGCCCGGTCCTGCGCTGGCTCATGTAGCTTCAGCAGAAGCCCTTGTATGCGTTGAAAAGATCGCCGGACACAGTCCTGATCCGGTAGACTACGGTAACATTCCGGCCTGTACCTATACCACACCTGAAGTTGCTTCGTGCGGTATGACCGAAGAGGCTGCAAGGGCAGCAGGAAAAGAGGTAAGGACAGGCAAGTTCATGTTTATGGCCTCCGGCAAAGCATCGGCCTCCGGCGCCCGCGACGGATTTGTGAAGCTTGTCTTCGATGCCTCCGACAATAAGCTTCTCGGAGCGCAGATGACCGGAATGAATGTGACCGAGCTGATCGCATCAGCGGTTCTGGCCCGCAGACTGGGGGCAACAGCCACCGATATTATGAGAAGCATTCACCCACATCCAACAATGTCGGAGGCAGTGATGGAAGCCGCAGCCGCAGCAATGGGTGAAGCCATTCACGGTTAAAACATCAGGTGATTTTTTTCTCAACGCAACCTTTATATCTCTATTATCATCAATTATGTATTGACAAGCTGGGATATTATTTCCTATCTTTATAACTCGTTTCTTAAAATACGGGTTTGCAGGAGACCAGAGAAATAATTGACGGATGTTTGTCGGGCAGCAGGCGTGACCAGGAGTTGCTCTACCGCAGGTATTCACCGCGGCTTTATGCCGTGTGTCTTCAGTATTCGGGTAACACCGATGAGGCGCGTGATGTACTGCAGGAGGGTTTTATAAAAGTTTTTGAAAACCTGTCAGCCTTCAGCCACGAAGGTTCTTTTGAAGGATGGATGAGAAGGATCATTGTCAATACTGCCCTCGAGAGGTATCGCAGCAAGTATTACCTCAACAGGATTGATGACATTGATGAACTGGCCGAGCCGATGGCAGATCCCGGAACTGATGATTTCTCGGGGCTTGAGGCCGGTGATCTTCTGAACATAATAATGGAGTTGCCGCCTAAGTACAGGATGGTTTTCAACTTATATGCAATAGAAGGATATTCACACAAGGAAATAGGAGGCATTCTGAAAATTTCTGAAGGTACTTCAAAATCAAATCTCTCAAGGGCCAGGGACATATTGCAGAAAAAGGTGAAGGTACTTACGGGTATCACAAGAAGAATGGTAAATGTTTGATAAAGAGCCAAATATAGACATTGTTTTCCGGAACGGGCTGAAGGATCTGGAGGTCCTTCCTCCGGCAGATGTATGGGCGGGCATCCCTGCAATGTCTGTCGCCCGCCGTCGTTACGGAATGGTCTTCCGCGTTGCGGCAAGCATGGCGGCTCTTTTAACACTTTCACTGGTTGCTTCCTGGTTCTCCGGTAATAACGGGGGTGTCATCAGCGGTCCGGAACTGGCATCAATCTTCAATGAAAGTGAGATATCAGGTGTTGCTGAGATGCGGGAACCACCGTCCGCAATCATAAGAAAACTTACTGCTGTGGCTCCAGTCAGTGCCCCTGTTGCCATGCCGGAACGGGAAGAAGAAGCCGCAATTGAAAACATTGCTTCACTGTCATTACCTGCCCTTTCATCGGGTCAGGATGAGGCTGATGAGTCCGTCCGCCAGGAAACAAATCCGCATGCAACTGAGGATGCAATTATTGTTATTTCTCACCGGATCTCTGCTTTTCCGGACCAGACCAGACAACTGGCCCTGGTAGAGCCGAATAAATCCGGAGACGAACGCTTTTTCCTCGGTGCCTCTCTTTCTCCCTCGATGGGATTCTCCGGTGCACCTGAAGATATTCGCCTTGCTGAGCTTCTGAGCAGCGAAAAGGGAGTGCCCACCTATTCAACCGGACTGACTTTCGCATATAAACTGTCGCCACGTTTCAGCATACAGTCGGGGATAGGCGTGGCATCCCTCGGACAGGTAGTAACCGGCATAGATGTTTTTGCAGGCCTCTCTGAGTTCTACGCCGTCAAGAGCAGTTATCTTTACAGGGTTGAAACATCGTCAGGCATGGTTGTTTCTGGAAATACCGATCTTTACCTTTCTGACTCCAAAAACAGGGTGGGCACATTCATTCCGGGCGGAATGGCAGATCCGTCAAAATACTCGCTTACCCAGGTAGATGATAAAATTCACCAGGTATTTCGTTACCTCGAAGTGCCCCTTCTGGTAAGGTTTAAAGTCATTGACCGTGACATAGATATGAATCTGTCAGGCGGAATGTCATACGGTTTCCTGGTCCAGAATTCAGCTTTTGCAATGGACGGCAACAACATGATTCCAATAGGCCATACCGAAGGGGTCAATATCCATACATTCAGCAGCCAGGTGGGCCTGGGAATGGAATACAGCTTCTCAAAGGTGATTTCCTTCAATGTAGAACCGGTGTTCAGATATTACCTGACGCCCCTCAGCAACCTTTCCGGTACGCTCTCACGTCCTTACTCCTTCGGCCTTCTGTCAGGCTTCTTCGTCAGGTTCTGACAACATTCAGTTTCCGGATCACTTTGCGTGATTTAATTCCCCGTAATCAAACTTTTCGCTAATATTGCAGTTTGAATTATCTGACTACGGAATCATGAAAATCAAAGCAGGGAAAGCAGCTGTGGCAGCAATGATGGTGCTGAGTGCAGGTTTTATAATCACTGTGATTGCAGGAGCAAAGGGCCCGGACCCGGTTCCTGCGGGGGAATCGGATGACTATCCCACAGCGGCCTCGTGGGCCCTTCCTGAGAGTGTCTCCTTCGCCGGTGAAACAATGCCGCTTGAAAACTTTGACACCCGCGAGAGCCTCGACAGGGAGCTGAACGCCACCGCTTACCGACACGGATCAACCCTTTTAACAATCAAGAGGGCCGGCAGGTACTTTTCTGAGATAGAGAAGATTCTGAAGGAAAACGGCATTCCTGACGATTTCAAATATCTTGCCTGCGCTGAAAGCGATCTCTCCAATGCTATCTCTCCGGCAGGGGCTACAGGCTTCTGGCAGATAATGGAGGCCACCGGAAAAGAATACGGAATGATAATAAACAAGGAGGTGGATGAGCGGTACAGCCTTGAAAAGTCTACACTCTTTGCCTGCCGGTATTTTAAAAGGGCATACCAGCGCTACGGCAGCTGGACAATGGCGGCTGCATCGTACAATAACGGGATGAACGGTATCGATGAGCAGGTTCAGATACAGAAAGAGACCAATTACTATGACCTTCTGCTGAATGATGAGACGGCACGTTACCTTTTTCGCATTGCGGCGCTAAAGCTCATTATTGCAGAGCCCGGTAAATACGGATTTGTCCTGGGGGAGAAGGATATTTACAAGCCCGTTCCATTTACCGAGGTGAAGGTTGATACATTTGTCACAAGTTTTGAACAGTTCTCCAGGCATTTCGACACCAACTATAAGCTGCTGAAGTTACTGAATCCCTGGCTGAGAAAGCCGTTCCTGACAAATACCACCGGGACGGAGTATTTCATCAGGGTACCTGAAAAAGGCGCCAGGGTCTCTGCTGACCTGTAGAGCGGATCCATGTCTGAACAAAAGGAAGAAATAAGGGTCTACGGTGCCAGGGTCCATAACCTGCGCAATATTAGCCTGACCATACCCCGTAATGAGCTTGTTGTTATAACAGGCCTGAGCGGCAGCGGGAAATCGTCACTTGCCTTTGATACGATATATGCCGAAGGCCAGAGAAGGTACATGGAGACCCTCTCTGCCTACGCACGGCAGTTTCTCGGCGGAATGCAGAGGCCCGAAGTGGACCGCATAACGGGACTCAGTCCTGTCATTTCAATTGAACAGAAAACTACAAACAAGAACCCAAGGTCGACCGTTGGAACCATTACGGAGATTTATGATTTCCTGAGACTTCTCTATGCACGTGCTGCTGATGCGTGGTCATACGCCTCAGGTGAGATGATGGTCAAATACTCTGACACACAGATACTTGATCTTGTGGCCTCAGGATATGACGGAAAAAAAATATATATCCTTGCCCCGGTAATAAAGGGGCGCAAGGGTCATTACAAGGAGCTTTTCGAGCAGCTGAGAAGAAAGGGTTTTCTTCATGCCCGCATTGACGGCGAGATAAAGGAGATAACCTCCGAGCTGAAGCTCGACAGGTACAAATCGCATTTCATCGAGCTTGTCATTGACAAGTTTCAGGCAGGCCATGTCACTGAAAAAAGGCTTCATGATGCTGTTCTGCTTGCCCTTGACCAGGGTGACGGCGTCATGATGATTCTTGATGCCGCTGACAATTCGCACCGGTATTACAGCAGGCATCTCATGTGCCCGGTAACCGGAATTTCTTACAATGAACCTGCTCCCCACACTTTTTCGTTCAATTCGCCCCAGGGTGCCTGCCCTCACTGTAACGGCCTCGGAGAAGTATCGGAAGTGGATGTGAAGAGGATGATGCCGGATCCGGAGCTTAGCATCCGCAAGGGAGGAATCGAACCTATCGGGAAGTACCGTAACATCTGGATATTCTGGATGATAGAAGCCATAGCCGAAAAATACGGCTTTACGGTTGATACCCCTCTGAAGGACATTCCCGAAGAAGGCATCAGCAAGATATTTTTCGGTTCGGATGAGGTACTGAAGCTCTCCAACACACCTTTGGGGATGACCTCCAATTATTTTATGACTTTCGAAGGAGTTGTGAATTATGTCGGCAACCAGGAGGCTGTCAACGGACGCAAGGCTGACGGAAAGGGGAAGGAACAGTATATACAGTACAGTGTATGCCCCGAATGCAACGGCACACGACTGAAGAAAGAGTCGCTCTGGTTCCGGATTGCTGGTAAAAATATAGGAGAACTGGCTGCGCTTGATTTTACCGAGTTGATGGTCTTTCTTGACGGAGCAATGGAGCAGATGACCGAAAAACAGCAGAAGATAGCCTCGGAAATACTGAAGGAGATTAAAGCCCGGCTGGGCTTCCTGCTGGATGTGGGACTCGAATACCTGTCACTTAACCGGGGTGCAAGAACGCTTTCCGGCGGCGAAAGCCAGCGCATCAGGCTTGCTACCCAGATAGGGTCAAAGCTCGTGAACGTACTTTATATTCTTGACGAACCCAGCATCGGACTGCATCAGAGAGACAACCGGAAGCTTATCGAAGCCCTGCGCAACCTGCGCGATGCCGGAAACTCGGTAATTGTTGTGGAGCACGACAGGGAGATGATTATGAGTGCCGATCACATCATCGATATGGGACCTGGGGCGGGCATACACGGAGGGGCCATCGTAGCTGAAGGTACACCTGAACAGATTCTTAAAACAGACACTCTGACTGCTAAATACCTGAACGGCAGGCTGATGATCAGGACTCCTGAAGAACGCCGCAAGGGGAATGGCAAAAGCCTGACAATCACAGGAGCAAGGGGCAATAATCTGAAAGGAATCAGCGTCACTTTTCCCCTGGGAACCTTTATCTGCCTGACAGGGGTGTCAGGCAGCGGCAAGTCTTCACTTGTCAACCATACCCTTCATCCGGCACTGGCAAGGAAACTTCAGGGTGCACGCCGCGCCGCGCTGGCGCATGATGAGATTTCGGGTATTGAAAATATTGACAAGGTGATCGAGGTGGACCAGGCTCCCATAGGCCGCACTCCGCGCTCAAACCCGGCAACATATACAGGAGTGTTTTCTGACATCCGCACCCTTTTTGCCATGACGCCTGATGCAAAAGTCAGGGGATTCAGCGCAGGCCGGTTCTCATTCAACACAAAGGGAGGCAGATGTGAGGGCTGCGAAGGTGCCGGGTTGAAGACCATAGAGATGAATTTCCTTCCTGATGTTTATGTGATGTGTCCCGATTGCGGGGGCAAGAGGTACAACCGCGAAACCCTCGAGGTAAAGTTCAAGGGCCGTTCGATCAATGATGTGCTTGAGCTGACAGTCAATGACGCCGTGGAATTTTTCAAAGGCATTCCTTCAATATACCACAAGATAAAGACAATACAGGATGTGGGTCTCGGATACATAAGGCTGGGACAGCCGTCGACCACCCTTTCCGGCGGAGAATCGCAGAGGGTTAAGCTGGCAACTGAACTGGCGCGGCGCGATACGGGCCGTACAATGTACATCCTTGATGAGCCCACAACAGGCCTTCATTTTGAAGATGTCAGGGTATTGCTTGAAGTGCTTGACCGTCTTGTCGAGAGAGGTAATACCGTCATCGTCATTGAACACAATATGGATGTGATAAAAATGGCGGACCATATCATTGACCTCGGCAGGGAAGGCGGACGGGGAGGCGGCGAGGTGATGTTTTCCGGTACACCCGAGGAACTTGCTGCAACACGCGGAAATTACACCGGAAAATTCCTGGGTGCAGAACTCAGGAGATAGAAAAGATTATATTTGAACGTGCAAAACAAATTCCCGATGGACGAGACCACAGACCTTATAAAGGAAGCTTTTGAACCGAAAACATGGAATGAGATTCACGTGACAGACTCGTGGAGGATCTTTAAGATCATATCCGAATTTGTGGAAGGATTTGAAAAACTGTCACGGATAGGACCCAGTGTGGCTATTTTCGGGTCTGCACGCACACACTTCAACAACAAGTACTATAAGCTTGCTGATGAGATTGCCTTCCAGCTTGTTCAGAAGGGCTACGGAGTCATCACCGGCGGCGGTCCGGGCATAATGGAAGCTGCCAACAAGGGAGCTAAGAGAGGCAATGGTAAATCAGCCGGGATAAACATTGACCTCCCTTTCGAGCAGAAGCCCAACCCATATATAGACCGTGACAAGATCATTACTTTCGATTACTTTTTCGTGCGTAAGGTGATGTTCATGAAATATGCACAGGGATTTATTGTCCTGCCCGGAGGATTCGGCACCTTCGATGAGCTTTTTGAGGCCATTACACTCATTCAGACAAAGAAGATCGGGCGTTTCCCGATAGTACTTGTTGGTGAATCATACTGGTCGGGGCTTTTCGAGTGGGTAACCGATGTGATGCTCAAGGAAGAACATAATATTTCTCCGGATGATATGAATCTTTTCCGGATTGTGGATACCGCCGAGGAGGCTGTTGCTTACATCGACCAGTTCTACTCGAGATTCCTTCTGAGTCCCAACTTCTGATTTTTCAGCCTTACCCCGGTACTATGGCATGAGGTTTATCCTTTCAGATGTTTCCTTTAGCAAAAGCACTGGACCATTGCGAGAAGTGAACCCGGGACAGCTTATATTTGTTCAAGAGAAGAAAAACTTCGGAATGGAGATTACCGCCATAATTGCAGCCGCCTTTTTCGCTTCTGTACTTACATTTTTTTCGGGGTTTGGTCTGGGGACCATATTGCTGCCTGTATTTGCAATATTCTTTCCAGTTGATATTGGAGGCATATATCGCTACCGGCGTGGTGATAGCTTCACTTGTCGATTTTACCCGCCTCACGGTATATGCCACCCGCTTAAAGGATGCCGCCCTCCACGAGCACCTGTCACTGATCATCTCAGCAACGGCAGCAGCTATCATTGGCGCAATCATAGGAAACAGGCTGCTGAAGAAGATCACCCTCAGATTTATTCAGATGCTTGTTGCCATCATGCTCTTTCTGATAGCAATAGCACTTGGAATGGGGTTAATTTAAAATGAGTTGAATATGAATAAACTGCTGAACCTGATCTTAAAGACGGTTGAAGACCACAGGTCTTTGATACCCAGAATGGTTATCGGACTGGTATTCCTTTCCGAAGGTATCCAGAAGTTTCTCTTTCCCGAAACAGTGGGAGCGGGAAGGTTTGAAAAAATCGGATTTGACAACCCCGGATTCCTCGCATCTTTTGTCGCAACTTTCGAAATCATTTCCGGCCTTCTCATACTGGCCGGATTCATAGTCAGGGTCGCCTCTGTCGCTCTGCTAACCATAATGGCCACAGCCATCATCACCACAAAGATTCCGATCCTGATGCAGAAAGGCTTCTGGCAGATGGCCCATGATTCGAGGACCGACTTCGCCATGACCATGCTTCTGATTTTCCTTCTTATCTATGGCGCGGGCACCTTTTCGGCTGACCGTCACCTGTTGTACAGGCAGGCGAGGGATAACAAATAAATGCATACAGAAAAATTAAAACCAACGACATGGCACAGAAAATCCTGATAGTGATTAATGAGGCTCCCTACGGCACGGAGAAGGCGTACAACGCACTTCGCCTCGCGTTGCAACTCGGTAAAGAGCACCCGGAAACAGAGATAAGGGTATTCCTGATGGCTGATGCGGCTGCATGTGCGCTGGCCGGACAGAAGACACCTGAGGGCTATTATAATATTGAGAGGATGCTTACGGGAGTACTCCGGAAAGGTGGCAAGGTGAAGATTTGCGGAAGCTGCGCCGAGACGAGAGGACTCAGGATCGAGAATCTGATCACTGGTGCGGAGATAAGCAACATGTCAGAGTTCGCTTTCTGGGTTGCAGACAGCGATAAAGTGCTGACATTCTGAATCATTTGATTGAATTATCGGATCTCTGTTGAGATCACCGGCCGACCCGGATTTCCGCCAGCAAGCAACGGTCGTACGATCTTGAAGGTATGGATGTCGGGGTTGTTGGTTCCGGACGAATAGGAACTGCCGTACTCCGAAGGGTTAAACCGTTTGACGTGAACCTTCATTATACGGACCGTCACCGACTGCCCAAAGACATTGAGAATGAGTTAAGTCTGACATATCATGCTGATGCAGAATCACTCGTGAAGGCATGTGACGTGGTTTCCATCAATTGTCCGCTGCACCCTGAAACAGAAAACCTCTTCAATGAAAAGCTTATCAGTAAGATGAAGAGAGGGGCGTACCTCGTTAACACAGCCCGCGGTAAGATATGTGACCGCGATGCTGTGGCTCATGCTCTTGAGACCGGACAGCTTGCAGGCTACGCGGGAGATGTGTGGTTTCCACAACCTCCTCCTAAGGACCATCCGTGGCGCACAATGCCATTCCATGGGATGACACCGCATACTTCGGGTTCCAGCCTCTCAGCCCAGGCACGGTATGCAGCCGGGACCCGGGAGATCCTGGAATGCTGGTTACAGGGTAAACCTATACGTTCAGAATATCTGATCGTTGACAAGGGCAAACTCGCGGGAGCTGGGGCTCATTCATACAGTGAGGGAAATACCACAAAGGGATCAGAAGAAGCGCTTCAATTTAAAGTTACCAGACCCTGATCCTGGCTTATTACCGGGTCACCTGGCCCTGGCCTTCGTCTGGAGGTCCATTTCACGGCCGTGATCCTTCTTTTTCAGATCCTCGCGCTTGTCATAGGTCTTTTTGCCCTTAGCAAGGGCTATTTCGATCTTCGCCAGGCCACGGTCATTGATGAACATCTTCGTCACAATGATTGTCAGACCGGTCTCCTTCACTTTCCGGTCCCACTTGCGAAGTTCCTTCTTATTGAGCAGCAGCTTTCTTTCGCCTACCGGATCGTGATTATTGAGATTACCCCAATAGTATTCCGAAATGTGCATTCCTATCACAAACATCTCACCGTTCCGGAAAGTGCAGTATGAATCAGTGAGATTGACCCTTCCCTCACGAATTGACTTGATCTCGGTCCCGGTGAGTATGATGCCGGCAATGAGCTTATCTATGAACTCGTATTCATGAGAGGCCCTTCTGTTTTTGATGACGATATTGCTTGTGTCGCGTCTCATTGCATTTCTCAGGCAAAGAAGGCGAAGTAAATTGTTTCCGTAAGTTTGGAGAGGACAATCTGCAGAATACCTATAATAATGATCATTGAGATGACGGTGGCTATGACCATCGGGAGTTTCTTGTGCTCCGGCGGGTTGATCATGGTTTCCATGCCAATCCAGAATATATACAGTCCGTACAGGCTTAGAATATTGAGGAAGAGCATTGACTCAAAAAGGCGGCTGATTGTAAGTGAGAGAAAGAGGGGCGCCAGTGAGTAGACAACAAGTTTGAATGAGACTACGAAATCGCGACCCAGGTCAAGTGCTTTTGTTATTTCAGTTTCGATGTACGATGAGGCATAGACGCCCAGGTAAAGGAAGAGGAATGTATTTACAGCCACAAGCACCGAATACATCGGCTCCAGGGTGTTGTTGATGAAGAAGAGGGAGCCGAAGAATGAACTGACCGAAACGAGGATGATGAGTGGCATGAAATAACTTCCCCTTACATACTTTATCGGTCGGTTTTCACGGTGAACAACCTCCCATGCCTTGACCGGACTGATGATAAAGTACCTGGTCCTGTGATAGAGAAACCTTAGATCCATGTCCTGTTTTAATGAGACCGGCAAAAATAAGTAAAATTGGGTTACTTTGAACTCTTTTGAGCTATCTTTAATTTGACAATGACAGGGCAGGAGTATGATATGATTGTGATTACCGGGCCTACAGCAACGGGGAAAACCCGACTTGCCGCACAGGTTGCTTACCGTTTGGGGAGCGAAGTGATCAGCGCTGATTCCCGCCAGATATACCGGGGAATGGATATCGGCACGGGTAAGGATCTTTCGGATTACATCGTGAACGGGCTGGAGGTGCCGTGTCATCTGGTCGATATTGTTGATGCAGGATACAGGTATAATGTATACGAATACCAGCGCGATTTTATCAAGGTATACAATGATATGCAACAGAGATCAATGGTGCCTGTGGTATGCGGCGGGTCAGGCATGTATGTCGACAGCATTGTCAGTGGATACAGGCTGACCCAGGTCCCGCTTAATGAGACCCTGCGTTTATCCCTGGCTGACAGGTCATTGCCGGAGCTGACAGATATCCTTTCCAGGTACAAGCGCCTGCATAACAAGACGGATGTGGACACGGTTAAAAGGGCTGTCAGGGCAATAGAGATTGAGGAATACTATCTTGGTCATCGTGAGGAAGTTGATCCCTTCCCTTTGATAAGGCCGCTGGTGGTGGGCATTATGTTTGACCGCGATATCAGGCGCGACCGGATCAGCAGGAGGCTGAGGGAGAGACTTGATGGCGGCATGGTTGAGGAGGTGCAGCGACTGCTGGATGGCGGGATTCGGCCCGATGATCTGATCTATTACGGACTTGAATATAAGTACGTTACCTTGTATCTCCTGCATTCGATGAGTTTTAATGAGATGTATCAGAAGCTGGAGACGGAGATTCACCGTTTTGCCAAACGGCAGATGACATGGTTCCGGGGCATGGAGCGCCGGGGGATTCTGATCAACTGGATTGACGGGACGATGAACGAAGAGGAGAAGGTGGAGCAGATACTGGATTGGGTGGAACAAAAAAGTTGACCGGGTTAATAGGTTTATCCTTGCAGTCCTGAATAAGTCTATTTTGAGTGAATGTTTTGTTTGATATAAAAATACAAAGTTATTGTTTATTAACAAACAAAAAATTATATTTGTATTTAAGTATACAAGATGCTGTTAAGATCAGACATACAGAAAATTTGGGAGTTACAGCGGGAAGCCGTTGAAATGACTGATATTGGTGTATTGCGCGGGGCTCTTTCTGCTTTTACAGTACCGCTAAATCATGCATTGATCCTGACAGGGATAAGAAGATGTGGTAAAAGCACTCTGCTGTATCAGCTTCTATCGCGGAAATACCCTAACGCTTTTTACCTGAATTTTGATGATAACCGTCTCTATGGATTTGAGAATAGTGATCTTTTTCGTCTTGATGAAGTGATAAGGGAATCAGGTTCCAGGGTTTTATTCTTTGACGAATTTCAGGAAGTGCTTGGTTGGGAACGGTATGTAAGACAGAAATTAGATGAAAAGTTTAATGTGGTGATCACCGGATCAAATGCT
>JBBRXA010000053.1:0-19374 GCA_038248855.1 Bacteroidales bacterium
AACAGGGAGGGGGCCAGCATGAGGAAATTCAGCAACCGATGTCAGGCGAAGGGACCGGAATCAGGATTTTCCGCGAACAATAACAGGGAGGGGGCCAGCATGAGGAAATTCAGCAACCGATGTCAGGCGAAGGGACCGGAATCAGGATTTTCCGCGAACAATAACAGGGAGGGGGCCAGCATGAGGAAATTCAGCAACCGATGTCAGGCGAAGGGGCCGGAATCAGGATTTTCCGCGAACAATAACAGGGAGGGGGCCAGCATGAGGAAATTCAGCAACGATGACAGAGAGACAGAGGCAGAACTAAAATCCACCGTGCTCCCCGCCCCATGCTCCATGATTCATGCCCGCACACTGTCTGACACTGAGTTAAACTGATCCGCCAGCTGGCGGATCAGTTTAACTCAGTTCCCCTCTGCAAGAACCTTGATGCGCACCAGCCTTATCTCCTCCTCCTCGAACTCCCCCGCCAGCTCCCTGATAGCCTCCTCCAGCGAACCGGTCTCAGCTTCCTCCATGAAATAAGAGTAAATATCCTGCTGACGGTCCTCGTCAATCACCATATCAATGTAGTAATCTATGTTCAGCTTCGTGCCCGAACTAACTATAGCCTCTATCTCTCCCAAAAGATCCTCCGGCTCTATCCCCTTTGCATCGGCAATATCCTCCAGGGGCATCTTCCTGTCAATGCTCTGTATGATGTATACCTTCAGTCCCGACTTGTTCACAACCGACTTGACAACCATGTCCTGCGGCCTGATGATCTCCTTGTCGGCCACGTAATCCTTGATTACTTCAATCACCTCACCACCGTACCGTTGAGCCTTTCCAGCACCTATTCCGGTGATGTTCTGCAACTCCTCCATCGTCACCGGATAATGTATGGCCATCTCCTCCAGTGAAGGGTCCTGGAAGATATTGTACAGCGGCTGTCCAGCCTGCTTCGCAATCTTCCTGCGCAGATCCTTCAGTATGCTCATCAGCTCCTCATCGGCCGCCGCAGTGCGCGCCCCGAAAGAGGCTTCCTCGTCCTCGGTGTCAGTATAGTCATGATCCTCGTTGAGCATAAAGCTCTGAGGCTCCTCGAGGTACTGATGTCCCTTCTGGGTCAGCCCCAGGAGACCGTAATTCTCAATATCCTTGTTCAGCAGCTTGTTGATCAGCGCCTGCCGTATCACCATATTCCAGAATCGATCATCCTTCTCCTCATCAATGCCGAAAGTCTCCAGCTTATGATGCTTGTAAGATTTTATTGCAGAATTGAGAGTCCCGGCCAGGATCTTGGCTATGTGATCAGCCTTGTGCTTCTCCTTCACCGCCAGCACGGTCTCAAGCATGTTCACAACATACTCGGTACCCTCGAACTGTGTCTTGGGGTGGAGGCAGTTATCGCAGGCCTCACAGTTCTCCTGCGTGTACTCCTCACCGAAATAGTGCAACAAAAGCCTGCGCCGGCATGTGGAAGACTCTGCATATGAGACCGTTTCAAGCAGCAGCTGCTTGCCTATCTCCTGCTCGGCGATAGGCTTGCCCTGCATGAATTTTTCAAGCTTCACGATGTCATCATAACTGTAATAGGCTATGCACCGTCCCTCTCCCCCGTCGCGCCCGGAACGGCCAGTCTCCTGGTAATAACCCTCAAGGCTCTTGGGCATGTCATAATGGATTACATACCTCACGTCAGGCTTGTCAATGCCCATCCCGAAGGCGATGGTGGCGACTATCACGTCTACCTCCTCCATCAGAAACTTGTCCTGATTCTGTGACCGTGTCTGAGAATCCATCCCGGCATGATATGCCAGCGCTTTTATGTCATTCACCTTCAGCGTCTCAGCCAGCTCCTCCACCTTCTTGCGGCTGAGACAATATATGATGCCTGATTTGCCCGTGTTGTTCTTGATATATTTTATGATTTCACGCGCCGCATCCTGTTTTGCCTTCACCTCGTAATAGAGGTTGGGACGGTTGAACGACGATTTGAAGCTCTGCGCATCGGTAATGCCCAGGTTCTTCATGATATCATGCTGAACCTTTGGGGTGGCTGTGGCTGTAAGAGCAATGATGGGTGCGCGCCTGATAGTGTCGATGATCGGACGTATGCGGCGGTATTCAGGCCTGAAGTCGTGCCCCCACTCAGAGATGCAATGCGCCTCGTCAACTGCATAGAATGAGACTGTAATGCTCCTCAGAAATTCGATGTTTTCTTCCTTGGTAAGCGATTCCGGCGCAACGTATAACAACTTGGTCTTACCCTCAGACACGTCCTGCCTAACCTTCGTTATCGCGCTCTTGGTGAGCGACGAGTTGAGAAAATGCGCAACGTCATCCGTGGTGTTGAAGTTGCGCATGGCATCGACCTGGTTCTTCATCAACGCAATAAGCGGTGAGATGACAACAGCCGTTCCCTCAAGTATCACCGCCGGAAGCTGGTAGCACAATGACTTTCCCCCGCCGGTAGGCATAAGCACAAAAGTATCCTTGCCGTTAAGAACACTCATTATGATCTCTCCCTGATTCCCCTTGAAAGTGTCAAAACCGAAGTAACGCTTCAGATAATCGTGAATGGATTTATCGTTGTACATTACATTACCCTCTTTCCCCAGTATTGTTAAATCAAAAATCTGTCAATAAATTAAAGATACTCATTTCTGATCATTAAAGCTACCCCCAAATCAAAATTAACTAATTTTTAACCATAGACAAATCTGTTTCCGCCAAAAAATTCCCCCGCGGCGTGCTCTGCTGAAAGACTATTGTTTTGAACATTAAGAATTAGCATCTTTACACCCGTTAAAAAAACCACCGGGAACAGATGTTCGGACAAAAAAAGAAGGAGGGTGCTGAAGAACGCGAGATGACCTTTCTTGAGCACCTTGAGGAGCTCAGATGGCATCTGATCAGGATCTTCATCGCAGTGGTCTCCGGAGCTGTAATAGCCTTCATGTTCAAAAACGTAATTTTTGACCATATCATCCTGGCCCCCAACAGCCCCGCGTTCATTACAAACAGGCTGCTCTGCCAGTTTTCTGAAATTGTCAACGTTCCTGCCTTATGCATCAATCAGATACCTATTGAGCTTATCAGCATCAAGATGTCAGGACAGTTCACCACCCATATCAACATATCAATTGTGGCAGGCTTAATAATTGCCTTCCCGTATATCTTCTGGGAATTCTGGTCGTTCTTCAAACCTGCACTTTATGAGAAAGAGCGTAAGTATGCCAGGGGAGCGGTCTTCTCTGCATCACTGCTTTTCATGCTGGGAATTTCCTTCGGTTACTTTGTCATAATACCCCTTTCAATTAACTTCCTGGGGAGCTACAGCGTGAGTGACATTGTCACGAACCAGATAAATATCAACTCCTATATCGGTTCCGTGACTTCCGTCGCACTGGCCTCCGGCATCACATTCGAGCTGCCCATTGTTGTCTTTTTCCTTGCAAGGATCGGTGTGGTCACCCCTGAATTCATGAAGAAATACCGAAAGCATGCTATTGTTGTCATTCTCGTTCTGGCAGCAATCATCACCCCTCCGGATGTCTTCAGCCAGGTTCTTGTCACCCTGCCGTTGCTTGTACTGTATGAAGTAAGTATCTTTATCGCCGCCCGTGTAATCAGGGACCGTAAACTGGCTGATGAGGCAAGGGATGCTGAGTATGCCGCCAAATAATAAAAGGGATGAAGCTCTATACCACCAATCTGATCAAGAGATACAAGACCCGGGCCGTCGTCAACGAGGTCTCGGTGGAGGTTGAGCAGGGCGAGATTGTGGGACTCCTCGGCCCCAACGGTGCCGGAAAGACAACCACTTTCTACATGATCGTCGGTCTTATACGGCCCCAGGGCGGCAGAATTTTTCTCGACGATACCGATATCACGGGATACCCGATGTACCGTCGCGCAAGGCTGGGAATCGGATACCTCGCCCAGGAAGCATCGGTCTTCAGGAATATGAGTGTCGAGGATAACATAATGGCCGTGATGGAACTCTCCGATATGAAGGACGACGAGCGCCGTGAACGCCTCGAATCGCTGCTCTCGGAATTCGGCCTCGGCCGTATCCGCAAGAGCATGGGGATACAGCTCTCGGGCGGTGAACGCAGGCGTACCGAGATAGCCCGCGCCCTGGCTCTTAAACCCAACTTCATCCTTCTCGATGAACCATTTGCCGGCGTCGACCCCATTGCCGTGGAAGATATCCAGGAAATAGTATCCCACCTTAAAGACAAGAATATCGGGATCCTCATCACTGACCATAACGTTCATGAGACCCTTTCGATCACTGACCGTGCCTACCTACTCTTCGAAGGGAAAATCCTGAAGCAGGGCACCGCCAACCAGCTGGCAGACGACGAACAGGTCAGGAATGTTTATCTCGGCAAGAACTTCGAACTCAGAAGGTAAAATCAGTCCTCTCTTTTGTAACCTCGTAATAATTGCTAATTTTGCGCCGGATTTCACGCGGATGTGTCGTAATTGGTAGCCGAGCAAGACTTAGGATCTTGTGCCTCAGGGCGTGGGGGTTCGAGTCCCTTCATCCGCACAAAATGCAAAAACCGCTTTAACTGTCGGAAAAACGAAAGTTTCAGCGGTTTTTAAGTCGCGAATAAATTTAGAAAAAATGAATATCACCAGAGAGAATATTGACGCACTGAATGCAAATGTTAAAATCAACATTTCAAAGGCAGACTACGAGGAACCTGTTGAGAAAAAGCTCCGCGAATATAAAAGAAACGCATCAATAAAAGGATTCCGCCCCGGCCACGTGCCTTTCCCCATGATAAAGAAAATGTACGGCACTTCGGTCCTTGTCGATGAAATCAATAAGCTTGTCTCAGACAGCCTTTCCAACTACATTAAGGAAGAAAAGCTGGACATTCTCGGAGATCCGATGCCTAAGAACGATGAACACTCCTTTGATCCGGAGAAATCGGAAGAGTTTACCTTTACATTTGAGCTGGGCCTCGCCCCGGAGTTTGAACTTGAACTGTCAAAAAAACAGAAGGTCACACGCTACCTGATTGAGCCCGATGCCAAAATGATCCTCGATTATGTCGACAATTACGCCCGTCGTCACGGCGAGTTTAAGATTGTAAAAAAATCCGAAGAGAAAGACATCCTCAAGGGTTCAGTATCCTCGGCAGACGGCACAGTCACCAACGATGACGCCACCCTGTCAGTTGAACTGGTCAAAGACGAGGAACTGAAAAAAGAATTTATCGGGAAGAAAGCCGGAGACCGGGTGACTTTTGATCTTCGCACTGCTTTCCCCAACGATTATGAGATAGCCGGCATCACAGGACTCAAGAAGGAGAATGTGAAAGACCTGAACGGCCTCTTTACAATCACCGTCAGGGAGATAAGCCGCTTCGCCCCTGCAGAAAACACACAGGAACTGTGGGACAGGGTGTACGGCGAAGGCACTGTCTCATCGGCTGAAGAATTTGAAGCTAAGGTAACCGAAGAGATAAGGCAGTATTTTAACCGCGAGACAGAGTTTAAACTCAGAAACGATGCCCGTGAGGAAGTCCTTGCAAAAACACCTTTCAATCTACCGGAAGACTTCCTGAAAAGATGGCTGATAAAAATAAATGAGAAGGCTACTCCCGAAGAGATAGAAAAAGACTTCGGTCATTTCCTTGAAGACCTGCGCTGGCAGCTTGTGAAAAACAAACTTGCAAAAGAGAATGAGGTTAAAATAACCGAGGAGGAGATACTCACCGAAGCTAAAGCCTTCACGAAGGCACAGTTCACGCAGTACGGCCTCTATTATGCAACCGACGAGCAGGTAACTTCATTTGCGAAAGACATGCTCCGCAAGGAGGATGATGCGCACCGCATAGCCGAGAAAGTGCTTGACACCCGGATTCTTGATATAATCACAGAAGCGATAAAGGTAGACGACAAGAAGGTGACAATTGAGCAGTTCAACAATCTCCTGGAAAAGAAGTAAAAATGATTTGTTGAGAATTTCTTATCTTTGAAGGTCAATTAATATCCGTAATATGTCTGATATCAACGATTTTAAAAAATATGCTGCCTCGCGTTTCGGCATCAGCAGCCTTGACATGCACAGGTTCACGTCTGTCTATAACAGTTATATCTCCCCCACCATCATAGAAGAGCGCCAGCTGAATGTGGCATCGATGGACGTTTTCTCACGGCTGATGATGGATCGCATCATCTTCCTCGGCTTGCCCATTGATGACTATGTGGCCAACATTATTGAGGCCCAGCTCCTCTATCTGGACTCTTCAGACCCCGGAAAAGACATTCAGATCTATGTCAATACTCCCGGCGGATCGGTCCATGCCGGTCTTGGGATCTATGACACCATGCAGTATATAAATGCTGACATTGCAACCATATGTACCGGCATGGCTGCCTCGATGGGAGCCGTTCTGCTCACCGCCGGCACCAAGGGCAAGCGTTCGGCACTGAGACATTCCCGTATCATGATCCATCAGCCTATGGGCGGTGCGGAAGGACAGGCTTCTGACATCGAGATCGTCGCCAGGGAGATTGTAAAACTCAAGAAGGAACTCTTTGAGATCATCGCCCTTCATTCAGGCAATGATATTGAAAAAGTGGAGAAGGACTCTGACCGTGACCACTGGATGACATCTGCCGAAGCCAAAGAGTACGGTATGATCGACGAGGTCCTTTCGAGGGCGAAGAAATAATATCTGCTGATGGATAAATGCTCATTCTGCGGTCGTACTAAAAAAGAGGCTAACCTGCTGATAGCAGGTCTTGAGGGCCATATATGCGACCATTGCATCGAGCAGGCGCATAATATAATGATGGAGGAGGTGAGCAACAAGTCCAGCTTCAGCATCGATGCAATAAACCTCCGCAAACCCCAGGAGATCAAGAAATTCCTTGACCAGTACGTAATTGGTCAGGACAAAGCAAAAAAGACACTATCAGTTGCGGTTTACAATCACTACAAGAGGCTTATGCAAAAAGCCGACGCCGAGGATGTTGAGATTGAAAAATCAAACATCGTTCTCGTAGGTGAGACCGGCACTGGAAAAACGCTCCTTGCACGCACAATTGCGCGTATGCTCCATGTTCCCTTCACAATTGTCGACGCTACGGTGCTCACCGAAGCCGGCTATGTGGGTGAAGACATCGAGAGCCTCCTGACAAGGCTCCTGCAGAATGCCGACTATGATGTTAAGGCTGCGGAAAAGGGAATCGTATTTATCGATGAACTTGACAAGATAGCACGTAAGGGTGACAACCCGTCAATTACACGAGATGTCTCCGGCGAGGGAGTACAGCAGGGCCTGCTGAAGCTCCTCGAGGGTTCCATTGTAAACGTGCCGCCGCAGGGAGGCCGTAAACACCCGGAGCAGAAAATGATACCTGTTGATACCAAGAATATTCTCTTCATCTGCGGCGGCGCATTCGAAGGCATAGAAAAGAAAATCGCCCACAGGCTGAATACCACGATTGTCGGATACAATGCAAGCCTTTCGCGTGACCGCTA
Source organism: Bacteroidales bacterium (assembly GCA_038248855.1). Classification (GTDB taxonomy): domain Bacteria; phylum Bacteroidota; class Bacteroidia; order Bacteroidales; family VadinHA17; genus SR-FBR-E99. Next base: position 7,496 of record JBBRXA010000053.1, read on the forward strand.
TGACAAGGACGACCTGCTTAAATACATTGCACCCCAGGACCTGAGAGCCTACGGTCTCATTCCCGAGATAATAGGACGGTTGCCGGTTCTGACGCACCTCACCCCGCTTGACCGTGAAGCCCTTAGGTCCATCCTTACGGAACCGAAGAATGCAATCACCAAGCAATACCTGAAACTCTTTGCAATGGACGGCATTGAACTCACATTCACGCCGGAAGTGCTCGAATACATTGTCGACAAGTCCGTCGAATTCAAGCTCGGAGCCAGGGGCCTCAGGGCCATATGCGAAGCCATAATGCTCGACGCAATGTTTGAACTGCCCTCACAGGATATAAAGGAATTCAAGGTCACCACCGAATATGCCGCGCACAAACTCGAAAGAGTAGACATGAAGGTGCTGAAAGCATCATAATAAAAGAGGCTGTCTCAAAAGGGCAGCCTCTTTTTATTATTGCTGTTCTTGTAATGCTACTTCCCCGGCAGGACCTTCCGGTGCCTGTGACCGAGTGTTATCTCTTTCGTCTCATCACCCCTTATAAGCGTGGCAACAGCATCACATTCACCGTCGCCGTAGTCAAGCACAAAAGCCTCCACACCCTCAGCCTCGATACCTACCGTCCCGCTGACTATGAACCTGCAGGCAGCTTTCCATAGCAACGCTCCTGTAATCTGGTGGGTGTAGGAGAGTCCGTTCAGATTGACGCCGGCCGCCACACCGGTGATCAGACATTCGTCATCCCACGGAGTACGGCTAAGGTAACCCGCAACATATTCTCTCTCCCTGTCAAATTCACGTTCAATAAATCCACCTGCGGGAAAGGTTATTTTACCCCCCGTAAGCTTAGCGGAGAATACCACATTGCCGGCATCATTTGGCCCAAGGTTCTCAACTACTTTCGTGCCTTCAATTTTTGCATCATTGCAGTAATAATTGTCAAATGTGACAGTTCTGGATGACCCTTCCTCGCGGCGGGGGCCTGTGACAGTGATGAAGATCTTGCCACTGCGCATAATTTCGTTCAGGCCTGTGCAGCCGTCACCGTAGTCGACCAGAACGGTTCTTGGCCACAGTCCCTGACCCGGGAAAGTGACAGTCACAACAGGACAGCTGTCGGTAACAGAAGCTGACTTGAGCATGCTTTCAGCTGTCGCCGTGGCAATTTCCAGGGTGGCGAACACATCATCAAACATAGTTTCCGAGAAAGTGGCATCATCTGCTGCATCTATTGCTGGCTCTTCAATAGGCGATGTCTTCTGGCACGAATTGACCAGGAAAAACATAAGTGCCGTAATAATAATGATTGCTTTTGTTTTCATAATTGCTGTAATTAAATATATGTTTAGTTGTAATCTGTATCATATAGACTACCCTTCACTCTTAAAGGTTTAATCTGAAAACGGAAGAAAATGAAAAAAGTTACGATTTTCGCAGGTAAGTCGTGTAGGTAAACCTCAGAGGCGCCTCTCCTTCTACTGTATGATCCTCTATTTCAGAGACATACCATTCCCTGTCAGATATCTCGGGAAAAAATGTGTCGGCATCGAAGTATTTATGTATATGCGTTACAAGGAGTCTGTCCGAAAGGGGCATGAACTGCCTGTAGACCGACCCTCCTCCGATGATGAAAATCTCCCTGTCCGCTTCACAGAGTGAAAGAGCCTCTCCTAAGGAACGGGCGGTGAGAGCACAGTCAAAGCAGTCAAGTTCGTTGTCGGTGATAACAATGTTTGTCCGGCCTGCCAGGGGTTTAACGGGAAGCGATTCCCAGGTTTTTTTACCCATTATCAGGCAATGTCCCATCGTAATTTTCTTAAACCTCTTGAGATCTCCCGGAAGATGAACCAGGAGGCGGTTTTCAAATCCGATGCCGTTATTTTCTGAAACTGCAACTATAATAGTGATCATGCTATACTGATATTTCCCCCTTAATGCCGGGATGTGAGTTGTACCCGCTGAGGGTGAAATCGCTAAAGTTAAATGAAAATATGTCTGTAACAGCCGGATTGAGTGTCATTACCGGCGGGGGCATAGGTTCACGGGTCAGCTGGAGCTTCACCTGTTCCGTATGGTTGAGATAAATATGTGCATCTCCCAGGGTATGGATGAACTCCCCCGGTTTGTAACCGGTCACCTGTGCAATCATCAGGGTCAGCAATGCGTAAGATGCGATATTGAACGGCACTCCGAGGAAGATGTCGGCACTGCGCTGATAAAGCTGGCAGGAGAGTCTTCCGTCAGCAACATAAAACTGAAACAGAATATGGCACGGTGGCAAAGCCATCTTATTTATTTCTCCGGGGTTCCATGCACTGACAATATGCCGGCGTGAGTCCGGATTTCTTTTTAGTGATCCGACCACTGCCGATATCTGGTCGATATGTGTGCCGTCAGCGGCAGGCCATGATCTCCACTGGTATCCGTAGACAGGTCCCAGGTTTCCGTCAGCATCGGCCCACTCGTTCCAGATTCTGACACCGTTATCCTGCAGGTATTTTACGTTGGTGCTGCCACTCAGAAACCACAGCAGCTCATAAATGATAGATTTCAGGTGGAGCTTTTTTGTGGTCATAACAGGGAAACTCCCCGAAAGATCAAACCGCATCTGGTAACCGAACGTACTGACAGTTCCGGTGCCGGTACGGTCTCTCTTTTCAACCCCATGCTTCATCACATGGTCAAGAAGGTCCAGATACTGTCTCATATTCTTATAATGTGCAGTGGGTCACTGGCTGATTATCCTGGCTACCCAGCCGCCGCCGGGAGCCATTGGTATGTCTATTTTGTCCATTGCTGTCACACTGCGTGTTGAACGGACATAGTCTTCTCCTCTCCGGTCGGCATTGACACCGTCTGCAAAATATTCAAGGGTGAAATTTCCGGGGGTGAGGAAGGACAGGTCCGCCGCGAGTGTACGTCGGGTCCAGTCGGTCATTCCTGCCAGATACCAGTCTTTTCCGTGCCGGCGTGCTACTACAATAAAGTCACCGGCCTGCGCTGTAAGCACCCTGGTCTCATCCCAGGTAACAGGCACTTTTACGATGAAGTCCGTACACTCCTGTTCTTTTCTGTAGTTAGTGGGATTGTCAGCCAGCATCATCAGCGGGCTTTCATAAACCACATACATCGCCATCTGGTGGGCCCTCGTGCCCTGGCTGGCGGGACGGTTGAAGACCGGCGAGAAATCATTTTTCTGCATGTTGACCATTGCGCCCGGCGTATAATCCATCGGGCCTGCCACCATGCGCGTGAAAGGAAGTATAAGGTCGTGTTCAGGATTGCATTCACTGCTCCATTTGTTATGCTCGAGCCCCTTTACACCTTCACGGGTAATTACGTTGGGCCAGGTGCGGTCCATTCCGTCAGGCTTGTAAGCTCCGTGAAAGTCTACTAACATATGATGTTCAGCAGCCTTTTCTGCTATTTCGTGATAGCAGTTCACCATCCACTGGTCATCGCGCTGCATGAAATCAACCTTTATGCCCTTTACTCCCCACTTTTCATACTGTGCCAGGGCCTCTTCCATCTGATCATAGAATGTTTTCCACACAACCCAGAGTATGATGCCCACATTCTTTTCCGAAGCATATCTGCAGAGCTCCGGAATATCAAATCCGTCTGCCACACTCAGCACATTACCCAGCTTGTACCAGCCTTCATCAAGTACGACATACTCGATTCCGTTCTCAGAGGCAAAATCGATATAATACCTGTAGGTTGCAGTATTGAGCCCCGATTTAAAGTTCACTCCGTAAATATTGTTTGCGTTCCACCAGTCCCAGGCTACTTTTCCGGGTTTGATCCACGACGGATCGGCAATTCTGGAAGGTGCACCAAGCCGGTATATCATGTCACTTTCAACAAGTCCCGCATCATCCGGTGTAATGATGCAAACCCTCCACGGAAAAGAGCGTGTGCCGGCAGTTCTGGCAAGATAATCCTTGCGCGCAGTCACGTAGACATCACGGTCTCTCCGCGTCACTTCCTTATCAGGATATGCAGGGAAAATTCCGGACACCCCGCCACTGCCGTCACCGGTGATCCACATACCGGGATAGTCACGGATATCTGCTTCTGAAAGAAGAATATTTATTCCCTGTGACTTAAAGAGCACGGGGAGGCTTGCAAGATGCTGCCGGCCTACAGTGTCCATAGCGGCAGGATAGAAGGTGCATTCATTGTGTGACATAAAGCCTGTTTCGAGAGGGTACCAGGCCGTTGCACCTTCAGGCATACTCAGTCCGAAAGTCTCTCCCGTTACAGTCACCTCACCCTTCATTGCCGTTGTAAACCTGTATGCGACACCGTCATCATACACCCTGAAAATAAGGGAGAAACCTTCCCTGAAACGGATGATAAGTTCCCGGTAATGGTCGGTTACCGGGCTGTTTTTATGGGGTACGACCGGTGTTATCAGGGTGTTGACCTCTGTCACCTTCGGTTTTGAAGCAACCGGTCTGATGCCAGGCAGTGCCAGTGTTTCAAGCCTCATTGCGACAGGTGAAGGATCAATTATCTGTTTCCCGTTATAGATGACACTCCATCTGACATCTTCATTTACACTTACATTCAGTGTTATCCTGCTGTCAGGCGATGTTACACTGTATTCTTTTGCGATAGCAGAGACCGACAGTGTAAGCGCTGCAGCCAACAATAGTAATCCTGGTTTCATGTTCCGGTTGTGTTATTCCCTTGTACCCCTTCTTGTCATTTCATCGCGTATGGCTGCCGCCTGTTCATAGTCCTCGCGGCTGATCGCGTCGGCAAGCATATCCTTCAGTTCATCATCAGCAAACTCGGTGTATTCTGTACCTTCAGGCTCCTCAACCTGTTTTCTCGGTGCGACTCCGCTTTTAAGGGTCTCCTCCTCAGCCGACGAGCTCATGACTATGCCTGCCTCTGTAAGTATATGCGGTTCGATGAAAATCGGACATTCAAACCTGAGTGCAATGGCTACGGCGTCAGAGGTGCGCGAGTCGATTGTAAATCTCTTTTCACCGTCAGTGCAGATGATCTCAGAGTAAAAGATACCCTCCCTGAGCTTGTTTATAAGCACCTGCTCAACGGTATAGCCGCTGGCGAGGGCAAAGCTTTTGAAAAGGTCGTGTGTCAGTGGTCTCGGAGGTTCGAGGCTTTCAAGCCTGATGACGATTGCCTGAGCTTCAAATCCTCCTATAATAATAGGTATCCTCCGTTCACCCTTCTCTTCGGCAAGGATAAGGGCATATGCCCCTGACTGTGTCTGGCTGTAGGATATACCTATTACTTTCAGCCTTATAAGCTTGCTTTGCATTTGATCAGAATATATCAGATCACCGCCTGATACGACAAATATAAATAATATGAATCTATCTCTCCCTTCGCTTCTGTTTTTTTATACACCGCCTGTTGGTGATAAATTATTGTCATTCATTTGTAAATAAGTTAATTTTTATATCTTTGCAGTCCGAAAATCGATGATCCGTCGGGGCCCGTAGAAGTGTCGTGCAAAGATGAGCATGGCCGCCTCGAGGAGTAACATAACAAAGATTGAAAATGTACGCAATCGTTGAAATTGCCGGGCAACAGTTCAAGGTAGAAGAAGGAAAGAAGATCTTCGTTCACCGTATGGATGCAGCTGAGGGCGAAAATGTTGAGTTTGAAAAAGTTCTTCTAATTGATAATGACGGAGTAGTTTCCATAGGGGAACCTGTAATTGAAAACACCGTCGTAGAAGGCACAGTGCTGTCTCACGTAAGAGGTGACAAGGTAATTATCTTCAAGAAGAAGAGGAGAAAAGGCTATCAGAAGAGAAGCGGGCACCGCCAGAACTTCACTCACGTAGAAATAACAGCCATCGGTGCCAGAGACACTGAAAAGAAGAAGACTGCACCGAAGGTTAAAGCCGCCGTTGCCGCTGAACCGGCAAGAGAAGAGGTAAAAGCTGAAGTAAAAAAAGCTCCGGTAAAGAAGGCAGCAGTGAAAAAACCTACGGCCGCCAAAAAGCCAGCAGTGAAAAAACCTCCGGCCGCCAAAAAGCCAGTAGTGAAAAAGGCTCCCGCAACAAAGAGTCCGAAGAAACCTGCAAAAAAATAATTAGTAAAATATAACATAAAAATATAAGGAAATGGCACACAAGAAAGGAGTAGGCAGCTCACGCAACGGACGGGAGTCAGAAAGCAAACGCCTGGGCGTTAAACTCTTCGGAGGCCAGACAATAAAAGCAGGCAGCATTATTGTCCGCCAGCGTGGAACAAAACATAATCCCGGTGAAAACGTAGGTCTTGGCAGGGACCATACCCTCTTCGCACTTATTGACGGTACCGTGGAGTTCAAGAAAAAACGTGATGACAAATCTTTTGTATCGGTCAAACCCGTAACGGAATAAGAGTCAGTCACCTTCATTTCATAACTCCTGAAAAATACGCTGCGGCGAACATTTTCAGGAGTTTTTCTTTTACTTTTACACAGCCTCCGGGCACCAACAGCTAACTTCCTCAAGATGCTTACAGTCAACCTCCTTCGTGAACAGTCTTCTTTTGTAATCGAGAGGCTGAAAATAAAAAATTATGATGCTGCCCCGACCGTCAGTCTCATTCTCGGCCTGGACCGCCGTCGCCGGGAACTGCAATCGGAAAGTGACGCCTTACTGGCGGAGCTGAACAACCTTTCGAAACAGATAGGAGCCCTGATGAAGGAGGGAAGAAAAGACGAGGCTGAGGCTGCCAAATCGCAGATAGCCTCAATGAAGGAAAAGCAAAAACAGCTTTCCGAGGGCCTTGCTGCTGCCGAAGCGGAGATGAAAACCGAAATCATCAGGCTGCCTAATCTGCCTCATTCTTCAGTACCCCCCGGGAAGAGTGCTGAAGACAATGTCACTGTCCGCAGCGGTGGCGTTGTGCCGTTGCTTTACGCAGGAGCTCAGCCACACTGGGACCTGATAAAGAGATATGACATAATTGATTTTGACCTTGGCATAAAACTCACCGGTGCTGGTTTTCCGGTTTACAAGGGCAAAGGCGCGAAGCTGCAGAGGGCCCTCATCAACTTCTTCCTCGATGAGGGTGAGAAGGCAGGATACCGCGAGATAGAACCTCCGATAGTGGTCAATGAAGACTCAGGCTTCGGAACGGGACAGCTCCCTGACAAGGAAGGTCAGATGTACCATGCCACCATTGACAACCTGTATCTTATCCCGACTGCAGAAGTCCCGATCACAAATATGTACCGTGATGTGATACTGGATGCCACCGAGCTGCCGCTGCGCAATATGGGCTATACTCCCTGTTTCCGCCGTGAGGCAGGATCATGGGGAGCCCACGTGAGAGGGCTGAACAGGCTGCACCAGTTTGACAAGGTGGAGATAGTTCAGATTGCGCATCCTGACAATTCGTACGAATCTCTGGAAGAGATGGTTAAACATGTCGAAGGACTGCTGGTGAAGCTTGGACTGCCGTACCGCATCGTAAGGCTGTGCGGCGGTGATATGTCATTCACCTCGGCTCTCACATATGACTTCGAGGTGTACTCTGCAGCCCAGCAACGCTGGCTGGAGGTAAGTTCCACATCCAATTTCGAAGCCTTCCAGGCTAACCGCCTGAAGTGCCGTTTCAGGGAGAAAGGCGCAAAGCAGACGACACTTTGCCACACACTCAACGGCAGCGCACTGGCTCTGCCGCGCATTGTTGCCTCACTGCTCGAAAACAACCAGACTCCCGAAGGGATAAGGATACCCGCGGCCCTGATACCGTACACTGGCTTCGATATGATCAGCTGACCTGATGAAGAGGGACTCACAAGCGTACCTTTATGCTGCGGTCTCCGTAATGCTGTGGGGTACAATTGCCACTGCCTTCAAGATAGCACTTTCGGAACTGTCAGTGGTGACAATGCTGGGTATCGCCACACTGGTATCAACATTTGTAATATTCCTTATTGTTCTCTTTTCCGGCAAGATAAGCCTGTTAAAAAGCATGACCGGCAGGGAGATACTCTGGTCGGCACTACTCGGCTTTATCAATCCGCTGGGTTATTACCTCATTTTGCTGAATGCATACAACCGGCTTCCAGGGCAGGTGGCCCAGCCGGTGAACATGATCTGGCCTCTAATCCTGGTATTTTTTTCCATACCGCTTCTTGGCCATAAAATCCCAGGGCGAAGCTTTGTTGCTCTCTTTATCAGCCTTATCGGGGTTTACATCATCGCATCGCAGGGAGCACCCTTTCATCCGGGAAGGTCTGACACCGCCGGGGTGCTGATGGCCCTGGGCAGCGGTGTGCTGTGGGCCCTCTACTTCGTGCTAAACGTCCGTGACAGGCGTGATGAAGCCGTAAAACTGCTTGCCAATTTTATTTTCGGGTCATTATACCTTGTAATTGCCATGCTGATCACCGGTTCGTTCAGTGAAACCGTCACATTCAGAGGGGCGGCGGCAGCCGTGTACTGCGGCATCTTCGAAATGGGCATCACTTTCTGGTTCTGGCTCAGGGCTATGCAACTCGCCTCAACCTCCGACAGGATAAGCAACCTGGTCTATTTCGCACCCTTTATCTCACTCATACTGCTGCATTTCATAATTGACGAGCCTGTATACTTTACCACACCCCTGGGGCTCATTATTATTATCGGCAGCGTCATATTCCAGAACTACCACAGAACTTTCAAACAATAGCGGCATATTTTTTGTTACTTTTGTGCTGTAAACTGACTGAAAATGAAAAAGCTTTTCTTAATAATCATCCTCATCGTCCCCCTGTTGTCAGCCTGTACGAAAGATCCTGATCCGGTTGTGGTTGATGAATATACCTTCGAAGAGAGGGCGCGTGACGGCTTATACGATCTTATGAAGGTCATGTACCTGTGGAGGGATAAAATACCAACACTCAAGGTTTCAGATTATGATAATCCTGAAGAGATCCTGGAGAAAATGAGAAATCTGCCTCAGGACAGATGGAGTTTTGTGGCTGATTATGACGCTTTCATGGCCTCGATGCAGGGCACCTTTGTGGGCCACGGCATCAGGATGAGTCTCGATCCGGCAAACAACGTAAGGGTAGTGAGCCTTTACAAAAATTCAGACATGTGGCCCAAGGGCGTTCGCCGGGGCTGGATAATAAAGAAGGTTAACGGTGTAGAACTCGCACCTCTTTTCATGTCATCTGACGGTACAGCCTATAATAACCTTATGGGACCATCAACGGCGGGACATGTAAATACATTCACTTTCATCAAGCCTGATGCCACCGAGGTTATAATCAGTTCCACGAAGGCTTCATTTACAATCAACTCTGTTACCACCGATACGGTATTTGACCGCGGCGCCCGCAAGATTGCCTACCTGGCCTTCGAAACCTTCATCGAGCCATCAGAGGGTGAACTCAATGCTGCGTTTGCCAAATTCAAAACCAAAGGTGCAACAGATCTTATAATTGACCTGCGTTATAACGGAGGTGGCTATATGAGCATAGCACAACAGCTCGCGAGCCTGGTGGTTGACAACACATACACCAGCAAGATATGCTATAAACTAAAGTATAATTCAACGGTGGCTTCCGAATGGGATGAGAGTTTCAATTTCATGGAGACAACAAGCCCGCTGGGACTTGACAAGGTTGTGTTCATCACCACCAGGGGCAGTGCCTCAGCCAGCGAGGTTGTCATCAACAGCCTGCTGCCGTGGATAGATGTGTCAATCGTAGGCGACACCACTCACGGTAAGCCGGCAGGAATGAACCTGTGGGGATATCCTTTCCCGAGTAACTCCAATCCCAATCCTGATTACAAATATGTCTTCGCCCCCATCACATTCGAATATGTAAATTCATCAAATGAGGGCGGATTCTATGAGGGAATGTTGCCTGATGTAAAAGCAAATGATGATGTCACCCATGATTTCGGTGATACCAATGAGCTGTCGCTCAAGGCAGCGCTGGCGCTTATTGAAGGCACGGGAACCAAGGGAGCCTCAGCCGAACCTTTCCGCAGGACCAGGATTTTTTCAGAGGGGAACCAGTTACCTCAGAACCTGATTCTCGACTCTCCGAAAACCTTTAAAAAGTGAATAAGGCAGGGGGTGAGAGAATAATTCTCGGCATCGACCCAGGGTCTACAATTACCGGCTACGGATTGATAAGCGTGAAAGGGAAGACGCCTTCCCTTCTTGCACTTGGCATATTTGATCTCAGGAAAAAAGAGAATCACTTCCAGAGAATAAGGATAATATTTGAGGAGACACTGGCGCTTATAGACCGCTGGCATCCTGATGAGCTGGCAATTGAAGCCCCCTTTTTCGGGAAGAACATCCAGAGTATGCTCAAGCTTGGCAGGGCTCAGGGAGCTGCGATCTCAGCGGCTCTTTACCGTGATCTTCCTGTCTTTGAATATGCCCCGAGGATGATAAAGATGTCAATCACAGGCCGGGGACAGGCATCCAAGGAGCAGGTGGCCGTAATGCTTAAGACGCTGCTCTCATTCCGTGATGAAACAATTGTACTTGATGCCACTGATGCCCTGGGTGCGGCACTATGCCATTTCTACCAGTCGCAGAAGCCTGCTGCTGGACAGGGGTGCAAGAGCTGGGAAGAGTTTGTAAGGAAGAACAGCGACAAAGTCAGACAGTAAGCTTCTGGGCAGCCGCAAGGGCAATGATGCTTACCCTGACCTCCGCCGCCCCATGAAGGGCATTAACGCACGCCTCCATTGTTGACCCGGTGGTAATTACATCATCTGTCAGAAGTACGTGTCTGCCTGATATCGCCCCCGGTTTTGTGACAGTAAACAGCCCTTCCACATTTTCCCATCTCTCGTACCTGCCTCGTTTGATCTGCGATGTGCCCTCCGCCTCCCTCTTCAGCAGCTCTTCAGCCACAGGCACTCCCGTTATCTCCGACACTCCCCGTGCAATATATGTGCTCTGGTTATAGCCTCTCCTTCTCAGCCGTGAAGGATGAAGCGGTACCGGGATCATCAGGTCAATCCCGTTCATGAAATCGCTCTCTTTCAGGTAGGACCCGTACAGGTTGCCGAGAGCTCTTCCGATGTCTTTTCTGCCCCTGTATTTCAGCAGATGAATAAGGGTACGGATACGGCTGCCGCGGTTATATACCGAGAAAGCTGCTGCCCGTTCCACCAGGCAGCGTCCCCAGAAGGCCTGCTCAAGGGAATTGTCTCGTTTCAGGTGGAAGCCTGTCCGTGCAACCGAGACCAGGCAACCGGTACACAGGATATCCTCACCGTGCACCAGCGGTGTACGGCAGGACAGGCACAACTCCGGGAAAAAGAGCCCCAGAAAATCGCCGGCAATATCCCTGAAAAGAGCCACAATGCAGAGGAAAAACTATGTTAAAGTTATGCTAAATGTGTGATTCCCTCTAAGAAATTCAAAAACTTCACTATCTTTCGGCTGTTAAATTTCTAAATAACAAAGAGAAAATTATGAAAAAATGGATGATTGGCAGCTTGTTACTGGTAGCCCTTATGGTTATAGCTGCAGGCGTTTACGCCCAGACATCGGATAAAGAAAAGAAGCAGACAAAGACCGAGTGCAAGTTTGTCGACAATAACAAGGACAGCAAATGTGACACATGCGGAAGTACTGCTGACAAATGCAAAATGGAAGGTGCCACCACAGCCGCAGGCAAAGACTGCGCTAAATGCCCTTCAGCAGCTGCTTGTGCAGAGACAAAAGGAACAATTGTTCCCGCTAAGGAAAGTGCTTCAGCTGCACCGTGCTGTGCTGCCAAAAAGTAATTGCACAGACTGAAAATCGAGTAGGAGGAAAATAAAATAGTTTTCCTCCTATTTTATTTTCCGTCCTCTCCCACCACCGTACGTACCGTTCGGTATACGGCGGTTTCTTAATTTACACAGCGCACTTTACTGTAGTATAATGAGAAAAAGATG
>JBBRXA010000054.1:0-18783 GCA_038248855.1 Bacteroidales bacterium
CAGCATGACTATGGTCGATGCCACACGGTCAGGCGAAATTAAGGGCTCCATTGCTGCATTTAAAAGCACACTAGCCTCAGGCGGCTCCGCCGGCAATACCATGTACGGCCTCGGAATTATGGGCATACACTCGTCATTCATCGGGAAAGTGGGCCGCGACGACTTCGGTAACTTCTACGAGAAAGATATGGTCGACGCAGGCCTCGCACCCATACTTATGCGCGCCCCGGAGACCCCTACAGGTACCGCGGTGGGCCTTGTTACCCCTGACCATGAACGCACCTTTGCAACTCACCTGGGAGCCGCCACGGAGCTTATGGCCGAAGAACTTGACCCTATGTTCTTCAAAGGCTATGACATCCTTTATCTTGAAGGCTACCTCATCTTCAACCTGCCGTTAATAGAGCATGCATGCCGGCTGGCAAAAGAGCAGGAGATGTGTGTGGCAATAGACCTCGCAAGCTACAATGTGGTTGCCGACATGCTTCCCCGGTTCCGTGAAATAGTTGAAAAATACGTTGATATCCTCTTCGCAAATGAAGATGAAGCCCGCGCCTTCACCGGCATGGACCCCCGTGAAGCCTTGGATGATATTTCATCAAAATGCTCTATTGCAGTTGTTAAAATAGGACAGGGCGGGTCATGGATCAAACGCGGCGAAGAGGTTGTCAAAGTCGAAGCACTGAAAGTTACCCCCGTCGATACTACTGGCGCCGGAGACCTTTATTCTGCAGGATTCCTTTACGGGTATTCCCACGGCTTCAGCCTCGATAAATGCGGGATCTTCGGATCGATCCTCGCCGGCAAGGTCATTGAAGTTGTTGGCGCCAGAATGCCGGAAAAAAAATGGGTGGAAGCGAAGGAACTCATTGGCCTTGTGGCTGTTGATTGACCACCCGGTTCAGGATCCATATTTTAAGGAGCCCTCTCAACCCTCTTGATCTCTCCTTTTGTCATCTCGCGCGTCACTAACTCCATGGGATGCACTACTATACCCTTTCCGGATAATTCATCAAAAAGGGCGGTAGAACCCCTCCCAAAGTATACAACGGGGTGCCAGGTTCTGGACATTATTGAACGTTATTTTAAGCCTGAAAGGATAAAAGGTCTCGGCTGGAACCGGATGCGTAACATGACTTCTCAGTGTTTCAGGAGATATGCAGTACTATATTAATAAAATCTTTTCCCCGGTGAATTATTCTCCGGACAATTGCATCTGCCGAGATGAATGAACCTGTACCCGATACCCAATGTAATACCGGAACTGTACAGTGTCTGAGGATAATTCTCAGGCGCAAAGTGCAGCAGGGCATACTGATTGCCGTAAACCCTCAGCCTGATCAGGATATCTGATTTAAATCTGTACTGTGCACCAAAACCTGCCGTTAACCCCAGCCCGGTCATGTCATCAGCCGTTGAGCGGTCTGCCTGCAATCCTGCCAGTATACCCGCGTCAGCGAAAAAAAACTTCAGGAAATCAAACCTGGCCGTTACTGGCACCGAGATCATTCCGAAATTCCCGGGAATGTCTTCCCCGGGAATGAACGGAGCAGGACTGCTGTAATAATACTGGTGAGCATAACCAATCCCGGTCTCAATGCTGAAATGATCCGTGATGATCCTGCTCAGGTCAATCCCGGCAGTCCACATCCCGGTGCCGGTATATGAACCCGCTCCCACAAGTTCGTTAAACCTGAAAATGTCATTTGTGCCTCCCCCTCCGTAAACCGCAATTTCCCCGTACCAGGTATCCTGCCCTCTGACAGCAAGAGAGAAAACCATCATTAAAAGCATCAGACTCTTTTTCATAAATTCAAGTATGCGAATAGCATTAATATATTTCACTTAACAACCGCCTTCGCATTGAAGGCGGCGTACCAGGCAATAAATGCAAAACAAACTTCATTCAACCATTCTTTCGTTTATTCTTTTCCCTGCCGTAATTTACCGAATTGGGGCTTACCCAGGTTGCATTAAGAGTTGCTTTAAAATAGTATCTGACCAGCCTCGAGTAAACGGCTGCCCTCACTCCCACTTTAGGAATAAATGGGAATAGCATTCCGGCAACAGCCGGAATAAGACCGGAAACGAGATTGTTCAGTACCATGAAGACCTGGGTCATGGCCTTTTCAATACCACTCTTATGCCTGGAAATGTAGATATGCCTCGATATCATCACCTCGCATTTGGTCTTTGATGCCGTTCTGATGTTGATGCGCGAACTGCCGCCATGATTGTGCTCGATAGTAATATTCCTGAAAAACGCCACCTTCCCGCCCTGTTTGGAAATCCTTTTGCAGAGGTCTACATCCTCAAAGTACATCCAGTAATCGTTGTCGAATCCTCCGGCAGGAACAAAATCACTTTTCCGGATCAGTATCACAGATCCTGAAACCCAATCGGGAAGCCATATTTCCGTATTTGCCGGATCAGCCTTTACTTTTTCTCTTCCCCGCAGCAGCCTCCGCAGGGCACGCTGAAGGCCTGTGATGTTCCATAAGCCAGGAAAAACGCCCCACGCAATGCTTTCCGCACCGTCACGCCTCACCTGCCTGCAGGAGCAGATGGTGAAGGCCGGATGCCGCCGAGCCTCTAAAACCAGGCTATCAACAGCCCCGGGCACCACCACAGTGTCAGGATTCAGGAAAAGGAGAAACTCCCCGGAAGCATGCGACGCGCCCAGGTTGCAGCCGCTTGCAAACCCGCCGTTGACGGAATTATGAAGAAATCTGAACTGTGAGAAAGTCTTTTCGAGAAGGTCGATACCCTCATCTTCGGAACAGTTGTCGGCAATAATCACCTCGCGGGTCATGCCGCCATCCGTCTGCCGTGCAAGGGATCCCAGGCAGTCAGACAGACGTTCTGCACCTTTGTAGCTTACAATTATTACTGAAATATCTGTCATGCTCCGCGACCCGGTATTACAGATCAAATTAACGTGTTCCGGCCTGCTTTTCCAAATCTCAGCCCGAAAACTATATATTTGCATATATCAATAAACAACCACAACAAATAAAATTCACTGCTATGCGATACCTGAAAACCGTTAAAACGCTCATTCTTTCAATAATTATTACCCTAAACGCTCCTGCCCAGGTAGCGGGTGACGAGGTTCTGCTGAAGAATTTTCACTCTATTACAAGCGAGGAGATGGCCGGCTGGATGAAGACACTCTGCTCACCGGAATTCAACGGCCGTCTTGCCGGCACCCCCGAATATATTGCCTCGGCTGAATGGGTGGCCGGCAATCTTGCCTCGTGGGGCATCAGACCCGCCGGTGACAACGGCACATTTTTCCAGTGGTTCAAACAACCCTATACGGTGGTTAACAATCCGGGAGCGCTTCAGCTGCATCTTCCTCAGAAAAACGGACCTGCAGTGATAAAGACCTACACTCCCCCGGCAGAGTTTTTTCCCGGAATGAACTCGGGCAGCGGTGAAGTGACTGCCGAGGTGGTTTTTGCCGGTTACGGCGTCACGGCTCCTGAACTGAACTATGATGACTATAAAGGAATTGACGTGAAGGGAAAGATAGTCCTGATGAACAGGGATGTGCCTTACAAGGATGTCCGCAACCCCGAATATGCAAAATGGGTCAGTTACTGCTATCACCAGTATAAGGTCGAAAACGCAGCAGCTCACGGTGCCGTGGGAATGCTGTACATAGACGGGAACAGTGCCAATCCCAATATATCATATGTCGAAGGAATGATTGTCTGCGGCATCGGGACAGCGCCGCTTGAAGATATATTTTCAGGAACAGGCAAGACAAACAGTGCTGTGCTCGCACTGATCGATAAATCTTTCAAGCCGGCCTCCTTCGCCACCGGCAGGGTTATGACGATGAAAGCCAGTACCACACGGTTTCCCGATGCCAGAGCATGCAATGTGATCGGCATCATCGAGGGGTCAGACCCGGTACTGAAGAATGAAGTGATAATTGTAGGAGGTCACCTTGACGCCGTGGGCAATGCCGGAGGACTGCTGGTAGCGGGCGGATATGACAACGCCAGTGGAATTGTGGACATCATGGCCGCCGCAAAAGCAATGGCACAGTCAGGAATAAAGCTGAAACGCACTGTAATGTTCCTGTTCATAGGAGGTGAGGAGACCGGACTGGTGGGAAGCAAGTTCTATTCAAAAAACCCGCTCTTCACGAAAGAAAAGACAGTGACCTATATAAACCTTGATATGGTAGGCAACGGAACAGGACTGGCGGTAAGCGCCTCAGAGAACTGCACGGGTCTTACATCATATTTCGCGGATGCCAACACCAAATATATCCACAGGCCGATGCGTGTTTCAACCTCTTCAGGCTCATTCTACGGTAGGCCCAGGAGCGACGGACTGGTATTCCTGGCTGAAGGATTCCGCACAATGAGCATATCAACCACTGACGGCGTGAAGCCTGTCTATTACCACCTTCCGGGTGATGATGAAACTGCCGTCACCGTGGAGATAATGGAGGATGTGGCTAAGCTTCTTTACCTCGGAATGATTGAGATGGCAAACACAGCAACACCTGCATACTGATCTTTAAGTCGCCCTCTATGGCCTTTAAGGTGTTGTTCCTAAGTGATATTTCCAGGGCTCCCTTTACTTCGGTTGCCGACAGGATGCTGGTCAGAGGGCTTCATCAGAAGGGTGTTGATATCACCGTGGTAACGCCCGGGCGTGTGCCGGAAACGGAGGAGCTTGAAAATGAGGGAATTAAAGTCGAATACCTGCCGCTGGAGAAGAAAATCAGCCCTAAGGGCATCATTGCCCTGCGGAAAATTCTGAAGGAAGGCAATTTTGACCTGATGCATTTTACATACAGCAAGGCAGTGACCAACGGGCTGGCCGCATCACGGGGGCTAAATGTAAAACACATAGCTTACTACGGCTCGCTCAGCCTGCACTGGCACGATCCCTCTGCCTGGCTGGCCTTCCTGAACCCCCGGATTGACAGGATCATCTGTGCGAGTGACGCCGTGGAAGCGCACGTAAAAAAACAGCTGCCGGCAAGACGCAGGGACAGAACCGTTCGCATTTACAGGGGTTATGATCCCTCGTGGTTTGAAGGCATTGTGCCTGTGAGCCGCGGCTCCATAGGTGTATTAAAGGATGATTTCCTGATATGCACCGTGGGCAATCTCCGCAAGGTGAAGGGAATTCAGTTTCTCATTGAAGCCGTAGGGCTCCTGCCGCCCGATATGCCCGTCAGGGTTCTGCTGGTGGGTTCTGGAACGAATTCGGAAGAGACCCGCAGACTGACCGAAGAGACTGGCAGGCCGGAAAGGTTCATCCTCCAGGGACACGTTCCGGTTTCACCTGCTTATGTAGCGCCCTGTGATCTCTATATTCAACCCTCGCTGAGCGAGGGACTCGGACGGGCCATATCAGAAGCTATGTGCCTCGCCAAACCGGTTATTGTGACCGACGGCGGCGGCGCTAAGGAATTCTTCGCCCAGGGGGATAACGGATTCGTTATCAAGAAAGGATCACCGCAGGCAATAGCAGATGCCATTACAGACTGCTACAAAAACAGGAACTCCCTCGGCTTTATCGGTATAAAGGCGAGAGAGTCCGTGATGACCGTATTCAACGTTAAACATACAGTCAGCAAAACGTATGATGTTTACCGTGAACTGCTCGGTTAACAGTTTATTTTACCGCCAGCCTGATGTCAAGGGTGAATTCGTCACTGATGGCCTTGTCGCCAATGTTCGGGAAGAATTTGCCTGAACCGTATCTTACATCGTAAAGTGATCGGTCGACCGTGACAAGTGCTGACCAGGTTACAAGGTCGCCTGACACCGATGATTTCGCAGTGAATTCCACAGGATTGGTCGAAGCCTTGATTGTGAGTTTGCCTTTGACTATCAGGGAACCGTCGACACCCAGGGTGCTCCCGGTAATGACCAGTTTGGAAACCGGGTATTTTTCAACACCGAAGAAATCGTCTGACTTAAGGTGACCCTCAAGCTTACCGCGCATTCCTTCATCCTTGATGTCAAGATCTTTAATGGTTGTCATGTCAACGATAAACTCTCCACCTGTGATTGCCTTTTTATCGACTGTGAGCCATCCTTCTTTCAGATTAATGGTACCCGAGTGCTCTCCGCCGATCTTTTTGCCGTTCCAGTTAACCACCGTTGCCGTGGCATCAGCCTTAAAAGTCTTCTGTGCACTGACGGTGACAAGCCCGAAAGTTAAAATCATTATAAATAAGCTTACCTTTTTCATTTTTCTGTTTTTAAAATTTCAAAAGTAAAACCACAGAAACAGCATTTTGTTCAACATAAGTTGAATAAAACAGAAAGAAATGAAAATCTGATTTTGTAAAGACCTGAATACTAGAGACTTTTAATGTTCATGCCTCCGCTGAGTTCAAAGACTGTGCCTGTGGAAAAGCCCCAATCCCCTCTTGCCAGAGAAGTAACGGCCTTTGCAACATCTTCGGGAGTTCCCCATCGTTTCTGGGGTATCAGGCCTTCTGCAATGAGCTTGTCAAATTTATCCTTTACCCTGGCAGTCATATCGGTTTCGATGAGACCAGGTCTTACTTCATACACGTTAATTCCCTCTTCGGCAAGGCGGTCTGCAAAGATCAGGGCAGCCATCGAGAGTCCTGCCTTGGACACGCAGTATTCAAGCCTGTTGGTCGATGACATGTACGCAGAAACGGATGTAATAAAGATTATCGAGGGATTGTAGCCGGTCATCTTTTTGCGCATCCAAACCATCTCGCGGGCCACTCTCTGGGCAAAAAAGACGGGTCCGCGGAGATTGATATCCGTCACCCTGTCGAAGCTTTCCTCCTCAAGGTCAAGTATATCTTTCCGTTCCAGCGGAGCTACGCCGGCATTGTTGATGAGCAGGTCGATACGGCCGTAACGGTCCAGTATGCTTGTAATGGCCTCATCATGATGGGATGTTGCCGAGATGTCAAGCCCTACCGGGAAGAATTCAGCTCCTTTGCTTTCGATTTCAGGTTGGAGTGAGAGCATGCATTCGCTGTCAGAGGTGCGTGCAACGGCAACAATGTCAAATCCTTCTGCGGCGAGATGTGTTGAGATGGACCGGCCGATACCCCGGCTTGCACCTGTAATTATGGCTACTGGTTTGGAATTCATATTTCAGACTGCTTACCTTCTCAGGGTGTTTTATTCAGTTTCAGATTGATCTCGCAGTCTCCCTTCACATCGGCATCAGCAGTAAGATAGCTGCTGCTGTTGATGCTTGCCATGATGTATTTTCTCTTCTTCCCTCCAATCAGGAGTTCTCCGGGAATGCAGCTGGCAGGAATGAGCAGGGAGAGCTGTATATATTCATAATCGCCTTTTAGCTTTATGCTGATTCCGTCGGCCGTGCGCTGGTATTTATATGAAACCGTTGCTCCGGAACTTTTGTAGGAAATGCTAACGTCAGCTTTCTCCACAGCCGCAGCCTCCCACCTCGGGCATAAACGTATCCGTCTGAACAGTTTGTCCTTGTCCTGTATCCCTACCAGCCCTTCGATGAAAGCGTAGAGCATAGCCGACGATCCCCATCCGTCAGTGGGCTTGGCCTCCGGAGAGGTGCTTGTCTCAACTGTCGAAGGCCGTCCGTCAGGAAAGTACCACAGGTACGTTTCGCCCTGTTTTGAAATCATGTCATAATACCGCATCAGTATGTCGATGCCGTAGCTTTCAAATCCGTATTCCAGCGCCGCCCTGGCAAGTTCGCCGCCGGCAAGGGGCATTATACCGCCGTTGCAGTAAGCTCCGCCTGAGAGCTTGTAGTCGCCGAAGATCCCTGCCGGAAACGGAGGATCAATTGAGAACCACTCGGCGAAGGCGCCGGTGGTCTCACGACGCTTCTGATACTCGTTGATGATGGAGGCAGCTATATGCGGCGTGGCGGCCCCCCTGTTGATGGCTGCAGCATTGCTCAGACTGAGCTGGCTTGCCTCGTCAACACCCGGGATCGTGACGGGTGTCTGCTTGACGAAATGGGTATAGAATGAGCCGTTGAAGCAGATTGTGTTCATGCTCTTACGGAGCTTGAGAGCCTTGTCACGCCACTGGGCCGAACGCTTCTGGTCACCGAAGAGGCCATACCAGTAAGACATGAAATGGAATACCTCGTAGTACCCGCTGTTGTCTCCGTGAAAATAGCCCCAGAAGGTCTTGTCATCTATCTGGAACTGAAGCCACTCGTGCTGCCCTGCCGTATAGGCGAAATCCCAGGTGTCAATCGTATACGGACGCCTGAAGAGAAACTTCTCCTTGTCGAAATATCTTCCTCCCATTGCATAACCGAGGGCAAGCTCGAAGGAAGGCATCATCTCTTTGATAAATGTATCATCGCCGGTCGACTGCCATGCGAGCCATGCCGCCTTGATGAACCTGAACTCGGTATCGGCTTCCACGGGTATCCTGACATACTTGGTCCAGTTTTCACGCTCGCAGGGCAGCTTCTCGGGAAAGGTGGTGAAGTAATCGAAGATCCGTCCGTTCTTTGCCTGATTGTCGGCAAAATGACGTACAGTGCTCTGCAGGTCTTTTTCCGAATACCTGAGGGCCCTCATCATGTCCGAATAGTTTCTTATCCAGATTGACCTGGCGTCAGGCGACCTGTATCCGCGAATCTTCTCGCCGTCAATGTTAACCTCAAGCAGGTCCTGCTCGAGAAAACGGTTTATCCTTGGGATAAGTTCATCAAATGCCGGAGTGCCAGTTCTGACATACATAACTGGGAGTTTAGGTTGGTTTTGCGGTCTTAAAAGTAGCAATTAATTGATTTGATTGTCACTGTAGTGGGATTTTCTTCGTCTTCCTCCTCCTCTTCGGTCTCATAGAAGGGTACGGGTTTCTGAGGTCCCTCGGCACGGAACCACACAGCCAGCAGAATACCTGCAACTGCACCCAGCATGTGAGACTCCCAGGATATATCAATTCTGAAGCCGGGGAAGATGCCCCAGACCATCTCCCCGTAAATGAAAACCACCAGCAGTGAAAGGCCCATCAGGGGAATATGTCTGCGGATAATTCCGCTGACGAACAGAAACGAGGCAAGTCCGTATATGATGCCGCTGGCCCCTATATGCCACGAGGGTCTTCCTGTCAGCCAGACAGCCGCCCCGGTAAGCAAAAAAAGCCAGAACAGAACCTTGAAGGCCACCTGTGAGTAAAAGTAGAAGAGGGCTGTGCCGAGGATAAACAGTGGCAGCGTATTGTTGAAAATATGTTCCAGGTCGCCGTGGATGAAGGGTGATGTTATGATGCCGGTAAGCGAGGAGACGCGGCCCGGAAAGATACCCAGAAAATAGAGATCGGTACCGAACAGGTATTCGCAGCCTTTTACGGTCCACATCAGTGAAATGAAAAGAAAAGGTACGAGCATACTGAGAAAAAGCTTCCTCAGCTCCCACGGCATCTTCTCATCCTCAGAGGGATCGGGGGCCATCTCAGCTCACTTATTTGTCACGTTCAGGGTAAATGATCCCCGACCTTTTGCGTACGGCGTCAAGGGTCCTGGCCAGGTCAAGGGAGAACTGAAGCGGAACTACAGGGCTCTCTTTAAATCCCTGCTCAAGACAGTGCATCACCTCCACGGCTTCATACTGGTATCCCTGTGCAGGCGGGGTGAAGAGCATTTCCTCGGTCTCACACCCGGCATATTCGATCAGCAGATGCTGCGAACGGTCGCGTCCGCGCGTAAGTATCAGGTTACCCTTTTCACAGTTGAACTCGGTAGAGACTCCTGCCATCGAGACAAAAGAACTGTATGCTTCCGCGAGCCTGCCGTCAATGAAACGGAAGATGGCCGAAGCACTCTCGTCAGCCCCCGTGGGCGACAGTACCGCACACGCCTCGACTGACTCAGGAAGGCCCATGTACCTGATAATGTCCATTATGGGATAAATTCCCACATCAAGGAGGGAGCCGCCGCCCAGATCAAGATTGTATGTTCTGAGTTTCTCGTCATAGGCTGACATAAATGCAAATTTGCCTCTCATATGCACAATCTTACCCAGTTTTCCCCCTGAAAGTATTTCTTGAGCCTTAATGTATGAAGGCTGAAACGGCGGCCACAGAGCTTCCATGAGAAACAGACCCCTATCCCTGGCTTCAGCAACCATTATCTCCACCTCGGCAGCATTTATTGACATCGGTTTTTCGCACAGTACGTGCTTTCCGTGACTCAGCGCCAGCAGGGTATGCTCAAGGTGACGGGAATGGGGCGATGAAATATAGACTACGTCAAGGTCCGGGTCAGCTAAAAACTCTTCATAGCTGCCAAAATGCCTCGTAAAACCGAACTCCAGGGCAAACTTTTCAGCCCTGTCCGCCTCACGCGAACCTACCGAATGAAGGCGCGCATTGTCCAGAAGATGAAGCGATTTTGCAAACTTCCTTGCAATATTTCCGGTGCCGAGGATTCCCCAGTTATATGTTTTCATCGTAAAATCTTTTTTTAAAGGTACTAAGAATACCGCACACCCGCTTTTACAGACACTTCGAAATTGCCTCTATAATTTTTTTTAAAAATATTCTCATTTTTTTACTACTATGTATTGCATGGTATTATTTTTATTTTATATCTTTGCATTGTTATAATAATATGTATTAACAGGTACCTTATTAAAAAGACCATGAAACTCACAGTGAACATCAATCTCGGAGGCTATGCATTTAACATGGATGAAGATGCGTATGAACGTCTCCGGCAATACCTGAAGACAATCGAAAGGGAGTTTTCGGGTGAAACAAGTTCGGCGGAGATAATTTCAGACATCGAGGGCCGGGTTGCAGAGCTATTCAAAATGAGGCTCACCGCCTACAAGCAGGTCATCAACATGAGGGATGTGGAGGAGGTGATGGACATCCTGGGGTCTCCCGAGGTGATCAGCGGAAGCGGATCCGCTGAAAGCGAGCCGCGGACTGCCTCTTCCTCTCGCCGTATCTACCGTGATCCTGACCGCCGCATCTTCGGTGGGGTATGCGCGGGACTGGCGGCATACCTGAACATGGATGCCCTGATCATGAGAATCCTATTTGCGGTCCTCATACTTGCCGGCGGATTCGGTATTCTTATCTACCTGGTCCTGTGGGTTGTACTTCCTGAAGCCAGGACCACGGCGCAGAAGCTCGAGATGAGAGGAGACCCGGTCAACATCGAAAACATAAAAGAATCGGTAAAACGCGAGTTTGACACCGTCAAGAAAAAAATGAACCTCTAGCAGGTGAAGTTCCTGCTTCATTAAGACATAAATAATTCAGCCATGAATACGGACAACACAAAAGCACAAATGCGTAAGGGAATCCTTGAGTACTGCATCCTTGCAGTGCTCTCAAGGAACTCATGTTACGCCATTGACGTTATCAACGAGCTTCGCAAAGCCCAGGTGATAGTCGTTGAAGGAACCCTTTATCCTCTTCTCACCAGGCAGAAAAATGCCGGTCTGCTCAGCTATCGCTGGGAAGAATCGCCCCAGGGCCCGCCCCGTAAATACTACGAGCTTACCGAGCTTGGGAAAATCTATCTCAATGACCTTGACAGGGTGTGGGTGGATTTAGTAGAGTCAGTAAATCAGATACGCGGTAAATAAAATGGCAGCCATGAAGAAGACCATGAATATCAACATTGCCGGGCAGCTCTTCAGAATTGACGAGGATGCCTATGAGATACTGACACGATATCTTGAGCATGTTTCCGCCAGGTTCCGGACAGAACAGGGAGGGGAAGAGACAGTCTCCGACATCGAGACACGCATAGCCGAGATCTTCGGCGGTGGAAATGAGCCTCCCACGCTTGTTTCAAAGGATATGGTCAGCGAAATGATAAACACGATGGGGGCTCCGGAAGATTACTACGATTCGGCACCCGGCGGTTCCGGAGAACCGGGCAGTGTGTCATACACCCGGAAATCTATGTATGACCCGAACAGCCCCTCGGCCCGTCTTGGCAAAGCCCTTTCAGAATTTTTCAGGGCATTCGGAAGAGTCATGTCTGCCATCCTGAGAATCTTTGCAATACTCTTCGGAGTAATTTTCACTGTCATCGGATTCGTCCTTCTTTTCTTCTTCGTGCTGGTACTCTTTTTCAATAATGCACCCATTCTCAGCAACGTGATGGAGCCGGAGATGACCAACATCCACACTTTGCTTTCCATTGTCCTGAACAGCGCCATGGTAATGCCGGTAATCATACTCACGGCAATTGTGGTGCTGGTGCCGCTGGCAGCCCTGACATACATGGGCATAAAGATGATATTCAATATCAGGGAGCGCTCAAGGACAGCGAATCTGATTACGTTTGTCGCCTGGATAGCAGCAGCCTGTGCACTGGCAGTTTTCCTTTCGCTTCAGCTGTCTGTTTATTCAAACAGTGAAAGGTACACCCGGAGAACAGAACTCGCCATACCGCCCGACACTCTGTATATCGTGCCCGGGAAAACACTCTCCTCCATCAGCTATGACGAACACGCCGGAATAGACGACTTTACATTCTACCGTCAGTCGGAATCCGGTAAACTGTTCGGTACCGTCTGTCTTGACTTCCGGACCAGTGATACCACAGGAGGATGGATCTCCGTTGAATTGAAGGCCAGCAGCAACTCAAACACTGAAGCCTGGACAAATGCCCGAGCAATTGAATACGGCTGGAGCTTTTCAGGAGACACCCTCCGCATTGATGAATTCTTCTCTTTGCCGGCAGGCAACAGGTGGAACGGCTCCCTGGCAGAAGTTGACATATGTCTTCCGCAGGGCTCAATTATCAAATTTGGCGAAGGAATGAATCCGGCGGCGTGGAGCAGCCGCAGACACAATCCCGATGCAAGACTTTTCCGCATTGCCGAATGGGATATTGAAGAGATAGAAGAATAGCGAAGAGCATTTTCTGTGCCCACGGATTTTTGCTCATTCCGGCCGTTCCGTCACTGACGGGACGGCTTTCTTTTGCTCCTTTACCGCCGATTCGTTAACTTTGGCTGTGAAATGAAATCTGCCGGATGAAACAAATGACCCTTGGGGAAGTGAGCCTGCGAAAACTGGATGCAGCAGATAATCAAATCATGGCAGTCCTGGCAGACAACCGCAAGGTCTGGGACAACATCACCGATATAATGCCTCACCCGTACTCCGTGGCGGACGCCAATGCCTTTATCAGCATGGCCCTGAACTCAGACACTGAGATAATATTTGCAGTGGAATTCAGGGGTGAACTGACGGGAGTCATCGGGCTGCACCGGCAGAAGGACGTCTTCCGGCTCACCGCGGAAATAGGATACTGGCTCGGGGAACCGTTCTGGAACAAAGGGATTGCTACCAGAGCGGTAAAGATAGCAACGCATCACGGAATAACCCGTCTCGGGCTGGTACGCATTTATGCAAATGTGTACGACTTCAACACGGCCTCACAAAAAGTGCTCGCGAAAGCAGGATACAGATTTGAATGTGTGGCACGCAAAGCGATAATAAAAAACGGGGTGATACTCGATGATTACAGATATTCATTCCTGGATGAATATCTGACAGATGATTATCTGGCATATAAAAGCAGATGATATGGAGATGGGTGTTCTCAGGGATATCGTAATAATTTTTGCTCTTTCCACCTTTGTCAATTTCATCTTTACCAAGATCAGGGTTCCTGCCATTATCGGCTATCTTTTAACCGGTGTGGTCGCCGGGCCTCATCTCCTTGGACTGATAAGCTCTCCGGAGAATGTTGAGGTTATGGCCGAGATAGGGGTTATACTTCTTATGTTCACCATAGGTCTTGAGTTCTCGCTGAATCATCTCCTGAAGATCAGACGTACCGTTTTCTTCGGCGGTTTTCTTCAGCTTCTTCTGACGGTGGTATTCTCCATGCTCCTCGCCAGGGTTTACCATATGACATGGACAAGTGCTCTTTTTGTCGGATTCCTGACAGCCCTGAGCAGCACTGCCGTAGTATTGAAACTGCTGCAGGAAAGGTCAGAGCTTACTTCATACTATGGCCGCACCATTGTTGGCATCCTGATTTTTCAGGATATAGTTCTGGTGCCCCTGATCCTCTTCACCCCATTCCTGGGAGGTGCCGCAGGCAACCTGGGCGACCAGCTACTGATGCTCCTGCTGAAAGCTGTGGGGATTCTGATGTTCATATATATCGGGAACCGCTGGCTCATTCCGAAAGTGCTCCACATGATAGCCATGACACGCAGCCATGAGCTGTTCCTCATGAGTATTCTGCTGATATGTCTCGCCGTGGCAATGCTGACTCATGAGTTAGGTATGTCACTTGCATTCGGCGCTTTTCTGGCAGGACTGATGATCTCTGAGTCCGACTACAGCCATAATGCTTTCGGCGATTTGATACCCTTCAAGGAGGTCTTTACCAGCTTCTTCTTCGTTTCTATTGGAATGTTGCTTAACCCCGCATTTGTGATCCAGAACCCATGGCTGGTACTTGCAACGGTTCTGCTGGTGATCGTCATTAAAACAGTAATAGCAGGATTTACGGCATTTATTCTCGGTCACACCTTATACGGCACAGTGGTGGTGGGAGTCTCCCTTGCACAGGTGGGTGAATTCTCTTTTATCCTTGCCGGCATGGGTCTCAGCTATGAAATAATAACACCTTACCATTATCAGCTCTTTCTGGCCGTGGCAATCATTTCCATGGCCCTCTCTCCACTGCTCATCCAAGCATCAAAGCCTCTTGCCAATATGATCCTCCGCCTCCCATTGCCTCAGTTTATGGTAGACGGACTCTTCCCCGTGAAACAGGTCGAAATACCCGAAATCAGAAACCATATTGTGCTCATCGGAAAAGATTCGAGAGTTATCAACCTGGCAGGAATGGTCAAACGTATGGGACTCCCCTTCACATCGGTCATATTCGACCCTGACCGCGCAAAAAAACAGATGGAAAAGGGTGATAATGCGATTTTCGGTGATGCTGCGGATGAGCCGGTTCTGCGCAAAGCATATGCACATACAGCCGAAATGGTGGTAGTCTCGGTAGGGGACCTGATTAAGGCCATGGCAATCGTAGATAAGGTCAGGGTAGTGAATAAACATGCCTATATCATCGTGAGAAGTAAACACGTCGTTGATA
This sequence comes from Bacteroidales bacterium, assembly GCA_038248855.1. Lineage (GTDB taxonomy): Bacteria > Bacteroidota > Bacteroidia > Bacteroidales > VadinHA17 > SR-FBR-E99. Next base: position 15,076 of record JBBRXA010000054.1, read on the forward strand.
TCGAAGAACTCTACCGCCTCGGGGCAAACCAGGTTATCCCCGAAGAGTTTGAGACAGCTATTGACTTCTTTGAAAGAATTCTTGGCAAGTACCTTATCCCGAGACTGGAAATTGAGAAAGCCGTGGCAAGCGTCAGAGAAGACAACTACGGCATTTTCAGGGAAAAGGCAAAGGATGCCCGGTATTCAATCCTTAAGGATATACCTGACCTGGAAATCACCGCAGTAAAAGTCGGGGAAAAATCCGGTTTCGCCGGTAAAAAGATCCTTGAGACAGAACTGCGGTCGAGATACGGGGTCACCCTGGTGGCACTGAAACATGACGGCAAAATACTCCCGAATCCGGAACCTTCAATAATAATCTCAGCAAATGACATTGCTTATCTCCTGGGTAAACCTGATTTGATTGCCGATGCCGTTCATCTGTTTACCGAAACGGAGAACGAAAGGAAAGCCTGATCTTCAGACTCAGCCTTCAGGAAGTTCAAAACAAAGTGCCGTGGCAATTGTTAGACAAATACAAATGCTGTACATTAAGCGTTATGCATATACTTGCATATTGAAACTATAAAAACAGGAACTGAATATGAATAATGCAATTTTTTCAATCCACCGTCCCAAAAACGAACCGGTTTTAAGTTACACACAGGGATCACCCGAGCGCTCAGCTCTTGAGAAGGAACTGAAAAGGATTTCTTCCGAAACCGTTGAGATACCGGTCATTGTCAACGGACGTGAGATCCGTACCGGTCGTACAGGCAAAGTGGTGATGCCACATGACCATAAGCATATTCTTGCCACCTATCATATGGCGGGGGAAAAAGAAACGCGTGAAGCTATTGACGCAGCTCAGAATGCCAAGGAGGAGTGGATGACTCTCTCGTGGGTAGAGCGGTCCTCAATAATGCTTAAAGCTGCTGAATTGCTTTCAAAAAAATACCGTTATACTATTGTAGCAGCCACGATGCTCGGGCAGAGCAAAAACGTTCAGCAGGCCGAGGTTGAAGCTGCCTGCGAGACCGTCGATTTCCTGAGGTACAATGCCTATTTCGCCGGGCAGATATACCAGGAGCAGCCACGATCCGGCATGGACCAGCTTAACAGGGTTGAATACAGGCCCCTGGAAGGGTTTGTATACACTGTCTCTCCCTTCAATTTCACAGCGATAGCCTCTAACCTGAGCATGTCTGTAGCCCTGATGGGGAACACCACCGTCTGGAAGCCGGCATCAACATCCCTCCTTTCAAGCTGGATACTCATGAAGGTATTCATGGAAGCAGGGCTCCCGGCAGGGGTTATCAATTTTCTGCCCGGCCATGGAGCAGAGATTAGCAACACAGTTCTAGGCCACCCTGACCTGGCTGGCATTCACTTCACGGGTTCCAATGCAACATTCAATTCACTCTGGAAAACCGTTTCCGGCAACCTTGAAAAGTACAGGTCGTATCCCAAGCTTGTAGGCGAAACCGGGGGAAAAGATTTCATCATGATACACGCTTCGGCCAATCCGCTCGATGCCGCAACAGCAATCATCAGGGGTTCGTTTGAATACCAGGGCCAGAAATGTTCGGCGTCATCCAGGGTTTACATCCCCCGCTCGCTCTGGCCTGAGATAAAAACACATGTAATAGCCCAGACAGAAAAGATAAAGGTGGGCGATGTGGCCGACTTCAGCAATTTCATGAATGCCGTGATCGATGAACGCTCCTTTGACCGCATAATGGAATATATAGCCCTTGCTAAAAATTCCGGGGAATGCGAAATCATACACGGGGGTAACGGAGATAAGAGCAGCGGTTTTTTTATTGAACCTACAGTCATTCTTACTACCAATCCGAAGTTTGAAACAATGCAGGAAGAGATCTTCGGTCCTGTTGTGACGCTGTACGTGTATGACGACAGTAAATATGAAGAGACGCTGCACTTATGCAATGAGACCTCCCCATACGGGCTTACGGGGGCTATCTTTTCCGCTGACAGAAAGGCTATGATAAAGGCATGCCAGGTACTCCGTTTCGCTGCCGGAAACTTCTATATTAATGACAAGCCATCGGGTGCCATGGTGGGACTTCAGCCCTTCGGCGGCGCCAGGGCCTCGGGCACTAATGACAAGGCCGGCGGAAGGCTCAATCTTGTACGCTGGACCTCTCCGAGGACCATCAAGGAGACCTTCATCCCGGCAACGGACTTCAGATACCCGTTCATGGACTGACCTTTTTTTCCCGGCTGTTTAATCTTTTGTCAGAATTTGTTAAACAGATATTCAGATTTTAGTAAATTGTGCAGGCAATTAATCCTTTACTTAACTAAAATCTTATGCTATGAAAAAACTTCTGTTGATTTTTGCTTCCGCGGCATTGATTGTTGGAGCGTGTGAGAGAACTCCTGAAAACCTTCCGGAAGGGGATGAGCAGTCTTATGTAAAGACTTCGCTTGAGGTGATACCCGGTCAGTATGTTGTCCTTTTAAAAGGGGATTTCGGGTATGTCAAGTCTGCAGGTATGAGCTATGATGAATCACAGCTTGCAATGACCGGCATTACCAAAAATCTTCTTGTCGGATCAGGAATTGCAGTTCGCGAGCCTCTGAATGTTTATTCGGCAGGCATTGCGGGTTTTGCTGTTAAACTGAGTGACAGTGAGGTGGCTCAGCTTGAGAAGAATCCTAACGTCAGAGGTATCTGGCCTGATATGATGTTCATCCTTGCCAAACCGTCACCCACACCGGTACCCCTCCCGGCGGAAGTAACTCCTCCCGGAATAACAAGAGTTGGCGGGGGCATAACATATACCGGCACTAAGAAGGCCTGGATCATTGATACAGGTATTGACCTCGACCATGCAGATCTCAATGTTGATGTTGCAAGCGGAAAAACATTTGTTACGCGTACAACAACTCCGAATGATGATAACGGCCACGGCACACACTGTGCAGGTATTGTTGCTGCAATAGACAATACTGTAGGTGTTGTGGGTGTTGCAGCAGGAGCAAAAGTAGTGCCTGTAAAGGTCCTTGACAAGCGCGGATCAGGTGCCATGTCTGTTATTATTGCGGGTGTAGACTGGGTCACAGCCAATGGCGTTGCAGGTGATGCCGCCAATATGAGCCTCGGTGGCGGAGTATATGAGCCTCTTGATCTTGAGGTGATTGCAATGGGAGCCAAGGGAATCTTTGTAGCCCTTGCAGCCGGAAATGAAAGTGATAATGCAAACAACCACTCACCTGCACGTGCTAATGGTGCCAATATTTATACCATTTCTGCATGCGATGTGAATGACCTCTGGGCATCTTTTTCAAATTATGGCAACCCACCCATAGACTACTGCGCTCCGGGTGTCAGCATTCTCTCAACCTATAATACCGGTGGCCTTGCCACCATGAGCGGAACCTCTATGGCAGCACCGCATGCATGCGGTGTGCTGCTCGCAACAGGAGGCCACCCGACAACCAGCGGTTATGTAATCAGTGACCCGGACGGCAATCCCGATCCGATAATTCATAAATAGTTATAATTGATATGAGCCAGAAGACCCTCCGCAGCAAGCGAGGGTCTTTTTTTTCACTCCTATCCTCCCGGCTCCCTGCCCCATGATGCTTCCCTATCAGTCAGGCGAAAAGCGGCGTTCTGAAAAAGAGACCGCTGCCCAAATGGCAGATTATTTGCCGGGGAATCCGTGTTCTCTGCATATGGCACCTGAAAATCCCCCTC
>JBBRXA010000055.1:0-17923 GCA_038248855.1 Bacteroidales bacterium
AGTAATGCTGTTAAGTTTACTTCTGAAGGGAGCATTTCAGTAAGTGTTCGTATGCTCAGCGAGGATGAAGAGAGTGTAAAAATTGAGTTTGCAGTAAAAGATACTGGCATAGGTATCGAAGAAAATAAAATAAGAAGAATATTTGATAATTTTCAGCAGGCGTCAAGCGGTACTTCAAGATTGTACGGAGGAACCGGATTAGGACTTGCTATTGTTAAACAATTAGTAGAACCTCAGGGTGGATCACTAAGTGTCGTGAGTAAAATTAATGGGGGATCTGCTTTTAGTTTTATATTAAACTTTCAGAAAACGAAGGAAGAAGCTATAATTGAATCAGAATTTGAGGAATTAAACACTGAAATTAAAAACATTAAGGTGCTCGTGGTTGAAGATATTCCACTCAATCAGTTATTGATGAAGACCGTACTCGATGATTTTGGCTTCGAAAGGGATATTGCTGCCAATGGAAAGATAGCAATCGAAAAGATGCATTCAAAATCGTATGATATTGTATTAATGGACTTGCAAATGCCTGAAATGAATGGGTTTGAAGCTACAGATTATATTCGAAATGTACTTCATTCCGAAGTTCCCATTATTGCTTTAACTGCCGATGTAACCACAGTTGATCTCGAAAAATGTAAAGCAGTTGGAATGAACGATTACATTTCCAAGCCGATTGATGAAAGATTATTATATAGTAAGATCATTGGGTTTGTAAAGAAACAAATACCTTCTTTCAAAAACAATGAGATTCCTAATGTGCAACTTAAGAAAATAAGATGCATCGATCTCGATTATTTGACTCGCCGCACAAAGTCTGATCCTTCACTCATGATGGAAATGATTTCTGCTTATCTCGAACAGACACCACCTTTAATAAGTGCAATGAAAAAAAGTATGCTTACCAAAGACTGGAATTCGCTTTATTCTGCCGTACATAAAATGATCCCCTCATTTTCAATTATGGGAATGAGTGTCGATTTTGAAAATATGGCAAAAAAAGTTCAGGAATATGCAAATACCCAGCAACATTCTGATGATATACCCAACATGGTACTGCAACTTGAAAACATTTGTAATCAGGCTTGTGAAGAATTAGAGGTGGAATATAACACGCTTAAAAACACCAACTCATGAAAAACGAAAGTAAAATAAAACTATTCCTGGTAGATGATGATGCAGTTTTCTTAAAGCTGCTTGAAATTGAATTTCTTCAGCATGCTGATTTTTAAATAGAGACTTTTGCTACAGGTGAACTTTGCATGAATAATCTTTCGCATAGCCCAGATGTTATTATTTTAGATTATCGCCTTGATGGGATAGATAAAAATGCAATGAATGGAATTGATACCCTCGATAAAATAAAAGCTTTTAATCCGGATATTCCTGTAGTGATGTTGTCATCGCAGGATAAAATTGATGTGGCAATAAATTGTATGCATCACAGAGCTTTTGATTACGTGGTAAAAAGTGAAACTGCTTTTCTCAGGCTACAAGCAATTATATCAACCATCTTCCGGTATAAAAAAATGGGAAAAGAATTAAACTGGTATATGGAGCAGATGTCCGGCACAACGTTTTAAGCGCCAAATGACCTTTTAGCTCAATTGTTTTGATTCCTTAGGTAAGTTTGCTTCTTACCTATTAAAGTCCCTTTCTCGATCTGGCTGATCCGCGCCGGAGAAAGACCGGTCTTAAATGCCAGGTCTAGAGTCTTTAGAATACTTTGTGTAAACGCCTGTAATCAAATTCTGCATCTGTCTTCAAATTTAATCAAAAATTGCTGTAAGATCATGATTTAATTACAGCATTTCATATAAATCCTGACTTTGTGGATATGGATGAAGCGTTAAAGCAAATTCGTGACGATTTAGTATCAAATGTACATTGTAAATGCCATGCACATTACCTCCTCAGTATTTATAAATGATGACGAGGGCGGGCTATACCATACAAGACCTCAGACCTTATCCCTGAACCAGCTGTCCGGAAAGTTCACAAGATAAACCTTATCCGTTGCACGGGTGAGGGCTGTATAGAACCACCGCAGAGAATCCATTGTCGGCTCCTGCCTGCTGAACATTCCCTGGTCAATGAATACCCTCTGCCACTGCCCGCCCTGCGACTTATGGCAGGTGACCGCGTATGCGAACTTTATCTGCAGTGCATTGTAATAAGGATCATTACGGGCTATCTCAAACTGTTTCCGCTTTGATCTTACGGCAGGCTGGTCAGCTATGACGGCAAAATAGAGCTCACGCGATTTCTCGGGAGTAAGCGAGGGCGTTGGCATCTGAAGCGTGTCGAGCATCACCCTGGCTTCAAGCTCCAGCTCGCTGTCACGGAACCATAGCGTCATCTCGGCGAATCTCATACCGTAGATTTCCTCGAACCTTCTTATCCGCCTGACCTCTGCAATATCGCCGTTGGCAATGAATCCGGAACCTTCTTCCTCCTTAAGCCAGAAATAGTTGTTTTTGACCACCATCACTATGTCACCGGTGCTTATCTCTTCCTCACGGGCAAAAATTCGGTTTCTTATTCCCTGGTTATACCTGTTTGCAAGGTAGTTGGAATTTACAACTACAATGGCACCGTCAGTGCCGCAGCTGTCATAAGCTTCAGTAAGCTTCTCAATGAGGTCATTACCGCCAAGCCGTTCAATGTCTTTAAAACCTTTAAGTTCCAGTGCAGGGACAGAGAGGTCGCCGTCAGTCACTTGCTGCCTTACTGAAGTAGCATTCATCAGGATACCTGAACCTTCACTCTGCCTTATGACCTGACGGAGTTCAAAGGACTCAAGCGCGAAACCTGTTGCCCGCAGAACCTCCGGATCCAGGGCCGGGCTCAGCAATGACCCCACAGGGGGAAGCTGTGCAACATCTCCCACAAGTACAAGCTTGCAGTTAGTGCCGGTATAAACATATTCTATGAGGTCGTCAAGGAGCTTTCCGCTGCCGAAAACAGACCCCTCTGACGATTCTCCGGAAATCATCGACGCTTCATCCACAATGAAAAAAGTCTCCTTGTGCAGGTTGCGGTCAAGCACAAATTTACCCACACCGTCAGTAGCCGATTTCTGTCGGTATATCTTTTTATGCACTGTATATGCATCTTTCCCCGAATAGGAACGCAGTACCTTCGCAGCCCTGCCTGTTGGTGCAAGGAGCATAAACCTGAGTCTGACCGTGTCAAGGGTCTGTACGAGCGAGGCAATTATGCTCGTCTTGCCTGTCCCTGCATACCCCGAAAGAAGGAAAATGACATCATTAGTGTTGCACGTCACATAATCCGCTAGCTTTCGCATGCAGTCAGCCTGGTCACGGGTGGGAATATAACCGAGGTTTTTCTCGAGCAGATCATATATATTTTCCCTCCTCATCTTTTCTTTGTCCGATCCGCCTTTTAGACTGATTTTTTATAAATTTGCACAAAGTTATCAAACATTCGATCAAAAAAGATATGAAAACCGCACTGAACATCTTATTCGCAGTGATCATCCTTGTCCTTGCCTACTTCCTCATTGAGAGCATAATGGAACCCATCAGGTTCAACAGGGAGAAAGACACCCGGGAACTCGCAATAAAGGAAAGGCTGATAGATATAAGGACTGCGCAGGAGACTTATAAGGCTGTAAAAAACCGCTACACCGGCAGCTTTGACACACTGATCTCCTTCCTGAAGAATGACTCCCTGCCACTTGTCTTTAAGCGCGGTTCACTTACCGATGATATGATCGCCGCCGGGATAAACAGCGAAAAGGAGGCTGTTAAAAAAGGTCTCATCTTCAGGGATACAACCTACATCCCGGTGCGGGACTCGGTTTTTATAAAGGGCTATGCTGTTGACTCACTGAAATATGTGCCCGGAATGAAAGGAACTGAATTCCAGATGTCTTCATCCAGAGTAATGACAACCTCTATGGTTCAGGTAAACGTTTTCGAAGCCTATGTATTGAATGATGTCTTCCTGAAAGATCTTGATCGTCAACTGGTTATCAATTACAACGATCAGCGGGCAAAAACAACCGGTTTTCCGGGCATGAAAGTCGGTGATGTAAAAATACCGAATAACAATGCCGGAAACTGGGAGGATTAATGACCCGGTCGCCGATATATCCGATGGAGCTCTTTGACGAGACTCTTGACATCAACGCGACTGAAAACTACGATCTCACTGTCGAGATTTCCGAAGACGGTGTTTCTCTGGCTGTATTGGATCTTCTGCGTGGCAAATACGTGATGCTGAGGCATTATCCGCTGCTTAACCCTGAAGAAAACACCTTGCGTTCCGTTGAAGGGATAATTGAAGGAGATGATTTTCTTCAGAGACACTACAGGAAGGTAATTGCAGTGACACCCTCCCCGGAATGCACTCTTGTGCCATCGCCGCTTTATGATCCGGTGCTGAAGGATGAATATTACAGGTTTAATATTCCGGCCTCTGACGAGGTTAATGTCTTCTCAAACCCTCTGCCGTTTCCCGGAGCCGTGGTCCTCTTCACTCCCCTGCAGGGAGTTTCTGAGGTTTTGGCTGCGCGTTGGCCGGGACTGACACCCTGGCATCACATCAGGCCTCTGCTTCACCACGCATTCGCATCAGGCAGGTCATCGGAAGAGAGGTATCTTCACCTTCACATTGAAAAGAGTTTCATAACAATAATTATTATTGAAAAACGAAATCTGATATTCTGCAACAATTTCAGGTGCTCAACCCCCGGTGATGTTGCCTACTACCTTTTTAACGTTTTCGACAAGACCGGCGTAAAGAACAATGAGACGCTTCATGTAAGCGGAACCATGGAACCCTACAGTGAGATGCACATCTCGATCCTCAATTTCACTGAAAATGTCAGGTTTTCAGCCCCTTCCGTCAGACACAGTTTCAGCTATGTCATGAATGAGATTCCTATGCACCGGTGGTTAAATCTTTTCACAGCCGCATCGTGCGAATAATTGGCGGAGATCTTAAAGGAAGACTGATATTGCCCCCCGCGGGATTCAGGGCGAGACCCACAACTGACTATGCCCGTGAAGGCCTCTTTAACATACTGAACAACCGCTTTGATTTCAGCGACCTCAGCGTGCTGGATCTGTTCTCCGGCACAGGAGTTGTCAGCATTGAATTTGCCTCGAGAGGATCGCAGGATATCGATCTGGTGGAGATCGAGGCACGCCACTGCGCGTTCATCAGAAAGACACTCGAAAACCTGAAGATAAGTACTGTGAAAGTACACCGCATAAGTGTTCAGGAATGGCTTAAGGCCTGTCATAAGAATTATGACATAATTTTTGCCGATCCGCCTTATGACATCTCCTGGCTGAAAGACCTCCCCGCCATGGTTATGAGCTCAGGTGCCTGCAGCGGTGACACTGTTTTTATTCTTGAACATCCCAGATCCCTCGACTTTCAAAGTTACGTGGGATTCACCGAGCATAGAAACTACGGCAATGTGAATTTCAGCTTCTTCAGGAAAATGTAAGAATACCCTTACAGATAATCCTTTCAGCATCTTTTAATTGCTTCCCTAAATTTTTTTTGACTTTTTTTCTTTTTCCATGCATTAATACGGTTGGTTACCGGTCTTTATATATATTTGAGTTTAATAAACTATCAACAAACCACCCAAAACATGAGAAAACTACTACTGACAAGTTTGATCTCCTGCCTGCTGGGCTTTACTCTCATTGCACAGCAAAAGACCGTGACAGGCGTGATCACTGCCAAGACTGACGGCCTGCCTGTAATCGGTGCTACTGTAATGGTACAGGGCACTGCCACGGGCACCGCAACGGATATGGATGGCAAATACACCATTCAGGCTGCACCGGGCGACATACTCGTATTCCGGTTTATTGGAATGAAGACCCAGGAACACGCTGTGGGAACTGAAGGAGTCCTTAACATCGGGTTCGCGCTGGACAATGTCGGCCTCGATGAGGTAGTCGTCATAGGGTATGGCTCTGCAATAAAAAGAGAGCTCACCGGTTCCATTGCCAAAGTGGAGACAAAGGGTATTGCGGAAATGCCTACTGTAAGCTTTGAATCGGCCATTCAGGGAAAGACCTCAGGAGTATTCATTGAACAGGCCAGTGGAAAACTTGGTGAGACCGTTAAAATGAGGATCAGGGGTTCATCCTCCGTTTCAGCCAATAACCAGCCGCTCTATGTGGTTGACGGCGTGCCCATAACTACGGAAAACCTCTCAAACACTGACAACCAGCCCACAAGTCCGCTTGCAGACCTTGCAATGACGGACGTGGAAAGCATCCAGATACTCAAGGATGCTTCCGCCGCAGCAATCTACGGGTCAAGGGCATCAAACGGTGTTGTCATCATAACCACCAAAAGAGGAAAGACGGGAGCGACAAAATTTGATGTTCAGTACACCACTGGAATAAGTGAGCCAAGCAGAATGGTGGAGTGGCTGAATGCTGAGCAGTACCTTGAACTGTTAAATGAGTCGATGGACAACGTCTCTGTTGACGGTTATGTCTGGGACTGGCTTCCAAAAGACGAATTCTGGGAATATTTCGTGGGTCCTCAATGGGATGACGGATATGATGCCGACTGGCAGAAGGAAGCATTTCAAAAGGGTTCTTCAAACAGGGTTAATGTATCAGCCTCCGGTGGAAGCGGCAATACAACTTTCTATTCCGGTGTAAGTTATGATGACACCAAGGGCATCCTTCGCGGAAACAGTATGACCAAAATGAGTGCCAGGTTAAACCTCGACCAGAAAGCCACTGAAAAGCTCAGCTTCGGTGTTCAGATGAACATTATCCAGACTAATATGGACAGGGTGGAGAACGACAACGCTTTCTCAACCCCCCTTCAGCTTGTTGCACAGTCGCCGCTCACGCCGGTGTATGATCCGGAAACAGGGGAGCTTAATACAAACACTATATATTATAACGGGCTGATTTCGCTGAGAGATGCATCAAACAACCAGAACTCCTTCAGATCACTTGCAAATATTTATGCATCATATAACATACTCAGGGATCTTACTTTTAAAAGTGAGTTCGGGACTGATATTCTGGACCTCCGCGAAAAGAACTTCTGGGGCCGGAAAACAATTGGCGCAGGTCCTGCAGGGGAAGCACAGAACCGCTCGGTAAGAGTGGTGAACTATAACTGGGAGAATTACCTGACTTATATCAAATCCTTTGGCGTGCATCATATGAATATTGTCGGTGGCATGTCATACCAGCAGTCCAACACTGCTGGTTCAAACATTATAGGCAAGGGGTTCCCAACGGACGACTTTCAAAACATTGCAAATGCCGCTGAGGCCTCAACCTTCTCAAGCTGGGAAGATGCAAATTCCTACCTCTCATACTTTGCAAGAGCCAATTATAAGATCAATGAAAAGTATTTATTCACCCTCAGCGGCCGTGTTGACGGATCTTCAAGATTCGGGATTGATAACCGCTACGGGTTCTTCCCGGCAGGTTCAGCAGGATGGATTATCTCGCAGGAAGATTTCATGGCCGGTATAAAAAATATTTTCAGCTACCTTAAGGTGAGGGCAAGCTACGGACTGACAGGCAACTCCGGTATACCTGACTATGCTCACCTGGCGCTCTATACCGGTGTCAATTATGCAGGCAGAAACGGCCTCGAGGCAATACAGCTCCAGAGCCGTGAACTTGGCTGGGAAAACACCGCCCAGCTGGACCTGGGACTTGACTTTGGCTTCTTCAATAACAAGGTCACCGGTGAAATTGACTATTATAACAAGAAAACAACAGATCTGCTATTATTCAGGACACTCCCGTCAACCTCAGGCTTCGAAGGCGTCTGGAGCAATGTGGGAGAACTGGAGAACAAGGGAGTGGAGTTTATGCTGCATTCCAATAACCTTAGCGGATCATTTATATGGACCACAGATTTCAACATGGCTTTCAACCGCAATAAAATCATCAGTATCAGCGGGCCTGAAATTACTCCAAACGGCATCAACTATGTTATTGAAGGTCAGCCGATAGGCGTATTCAATATCGTAAAGTATGCAGGCGTCGACCCTGCAAACGGTGATGCCCTCTATTACCTTGGTCCTGACAGCAATGAGAAAACCAATAACTACAATCTGGCCGAACCACAGATTGTGGGTTCTCCAAACCCTAAATTCACAGGAGGATTAAATAACTATTTCGAGTTCAGGGGGTTTGACCTCAATGTACTTGCAAGCTTTGTTTACGGCAATATGGTTTTCAACGGAGGTGGTACTTATCAATCGGCAAACGCCGACTGGTTCGACAATCAGACCGTGGACCAGATGAACAGGTGGCAGAACCCCGGCGATATCACAGATGTGCCCCAGGCACGCCTGGGTGACGGCAACGGAACAAAGACCTCAAGCAGGTATCTTTATGACGCATCATATTTAAGGATCAGGAATGTCAGCTTAGGGTATAATCTTCCAAAGTCCCTTACTAACAGACTGAAAATGTCATCAGTAAGGATATATGCCGGTGCTCAGAACCTCTTCACCTTCACTGACTACAAAGGATGGGATCCGGAGGTCAACTATACCGGGACGGGGCGTTCAACCCAGAATACGAATATCATTCAGGGATACGACTTCTATACTGCACCGCAGGCAAGAACTTATACCCTTGGTGTAAATCTTTCATTCTAACCGCTAATAGTAATGATGATGAAAAACAATATAACAAGAAACAGAATATGGTTACTGCTGGTACCTGTTTTCGCGCTCATGGTTTCATGCGCGGAGAAGCTTGATCTTAAGCCCAGGCAGTCAATCGATGCAGAGCTGGCGCTGACAACGCCTGACAACATTAAGGCTACCCTTGTCGGGGCCTATCTTACAGCCAGAAGCGCCAACCTCTTCGGCTCCCAGTTCAATGAGTACAGTGAACTATATGCCACCACCGGTGACTTGGTGTTCCTTGGAACATACCGGCAACCACGTGAGTTCGAGGATAAAGAAGCTACCATCACAAACAGCTATGTTGAAGGAACCTGGGTTGATGCATATAAGCTTATTAATACCTGCAACACTATCCTTGCTGATGAAACCCTGGCAATTCTCGAAGGAGAGGACCTTGATATTGTTGAGGGCGAAGCACGCTTCCTGAGAGGATGGGTCTACTTTGAGATGACCAGATTTTTCGGATTGCCGTATGAGCCCGGTCAGGCCAACAACCAGCCTGGTGTACCACTTCTCCTCACTCCCACAAGGGATGTTGCCGATGCTGTGAAAGTACCAAGAAACAACGTTGAAGAGTGTTATACACAGGCCCTGGCAGATCTGACTGCTGCACGCGATCTGCTTCCTGAAGGCAACAGCGTATATGCAACAACCTGGTCGGCAAGTGCAGTTCTTGCCAGGGTTCATCTGCAAATGGGAAATTTCCGTGGGGCCGCCACTGAGGCAAACAGGGTAATTGAAAGCGGTTATTTCACCCTGACTGGCACGCCTCTTGCCGCTTTTAATAACTCAGGCAACTCAACAGAAGATGTATTCGCATTCCAGAATAATGTAGCCTCCAATACCTCCTGGCTAGTAGTAATGTATGCATCTCTAAATGGCGCCGGGAGGGGCGATTATGAAATTCAGCAGGTTTTTCTTGACAGATTTGCCGGGGCTGACAGACGTGGAATGTATCAGTCAAACACTCAGCCCTCGTATACGATTGATGACATCTCAATGATGTACTACAAAGGAGTTGGCACAATACTCAACAGCGGCGGTATCAATACTTCCAAGTGGGGAAACTATTACAGGAATATTCCGTTGATAAGGTTAGCTGAGATGTATCTCATAAGGGCAGAAGGTAACTTTGAAGATTCCGGGGCTGATATCGGCCTTAATACCCCGACACAGGATATTAATATTGTACGCGGGAGATCCAATGCAGCGCAGCACGGAGGCCCAGTCACCAGGGCACAGATAAGAGAGGAACGGTACCTGGAGCTCTGCTGGGAAGGGCAGCGTCTTCACGACCTGAAAAGGTGGAAACAGAATGTCGGAGGGTATTCTTATAATGCAGGCAATCTGATCCTCCCGATACCCTTCAGGGAGATGCAGGTCAATGATCTGCTTATCCAGAACGATTGGTATTTAACAGGCAAATAGACCGGGTTCAAAATACCTGAATAATCAAGGAGGGATGCTTTCGCATCCCTCCTTGCATTTTATCAGATCACCGGACGGACCCCTGCATTGCAGAGCCAGACCCTCAGTCCACCAGCCGGAGGATCAGACCTTCAGACCCCTTATGGCCTCCCTCACCCTTTCCGGGGTAAACGGCACCCTGAACATGCGGACACCCGTTGCATCGAAGATCGCATTACCTACCGCAGCTCCCACAGCAATGATTGCTGGTTCACCGCCTCCCTGGGGTGGCTGATCCTTCCGGTCAAGAATAACACAGTCTATCTTCGGCACCCATGAGAATCTCGGAATCTCATAACTGTCAAAATTCTTATTGGCAATGATCCCCCCTTCATATTTCAATTCTTCGGAGAAGGTATATCCAAGCGCCATAGTGATACAACCTTCCATCTGTATCAGGGCTCCCTGGGGATTGACACACAGGCCCATATCCTGCGAGGCTGCAACCCTGAGCACCTGGACTTTGCCTGTGGAAGGGTCAACTTTCACCTCGGAGATCTCTGCAACCCAGGTCCCTGCATCAAGCCCGCAGGCAATTCCTATGCCTCTTCCTGAAGGGGCTTTTCCCGGTACATAGCCAAACTTGTCCGCCACTGATTTCAGGCAGGCGATCATCTTGTCATCCTTCAGGTTTTTAAGCCTGAAATCCAGTGGATCCATCCCCGCTGCCGAGGCCATGATATCAATCTGCGTCTCGCGGGCAAAGGTGTTGGTATTGTTGTTGGGAGCCCTCCAGGGCCCCGTTTCGAATGGATGAACACGCCAGACTGCCCGGTTCTCACTGTGGCTTGTTGTCCTGTGATTTGCAACATCATATACAGTCTCCGCTCCTCTGGTACCGGCGAGATAAACGTTATAATCCCACATCACGATCTTCCCGTTTTTGTCAATCCCCGATCTGACTTTGACAACCGAAGCCGGATGAAAGTTATCGTAGAAAAATTCCTCTTCACGAGTCCAGGCAACCATGACCGGCTTGCGGGTCATCCCTGCAAGCCTGGCTGCCTCGATCCCCTGCCTGTATGCGCTCTTCCCTCCGAAGCCTCCTCCTACGAAAGGAGTTATGACCCTCACCTTTTCGCGCGTGAGTCCAAGTTCCCTGACGATTCCGTCCTGTAGACCGAAGGGCGATTGAGTTGCCGCCCATACAGTCAGTTTGTCGCCCTCATAATTTGCAAGGGCAGTGTGTGTCTCAATGGGTGCGTGGGCCAGGTAGGGATCATGAAATTCACTGTCAAAGACCTTATCGCATTGCGTACCGGCAGATTCAATATCCCCGGCACTCCTGACAGTATTGGATCTGTACTCTCCCCTGTTGATATAATCAAAAACCGTTTCGGTGCCAACCTTAATCTCTTCAAATGAATATTCAGCATTTATCTGATTGATTGCAAGATCCGCCTGATCACGGTCTTCACTGAGTACCGCAATAAAATCACCGTCACGAACCACCTTTACTCCTTCAATCTTCTCTGCCCCGTTAACCTCTGCCGAGACCAGCTTAGCCCCGTGTGAAGGAGGCCTCAGTATCCGTGCGAACAGCATGCCCGGCAGTTTAATATCTCCGGTATATTTTGCCTTTCCGGTTACTTTATCATGCGCATCACTGTGTTTCAGAGGTTTGCCAACATATGTAAATGCGGTATGATCCTCCACCGATGGTTTTGTGTCCAGGTACTTCTCAATCTTTTGTCCTTTTGCAAGCGCTGCATAGCTTACGCTCTTTGAGGGGTCTTTGGTGTCGGTCACCACCCCGTCCTTCACTTCAAGCTGACCGACCGGCACACCAAGGCGTTCAGATGCCATTTCAACAAGGACTGCCCTCGCCTCGGCAGCGGCAGCCCTCATGCTGGGCCCGAAAGCCCTGGTGGTGAGTGAACCCCAGGTTCCCATATCGTACGGGCACAGGTCCGTGTCTCCCATTATCATTTTAACCTTTTCCAGCGGCACATTAAGCTCATCAGCCATCATCTGCGGCAGTGACGTGATAATCCCCTGTCCCATTTCAATTTTCCCGGTAAAACAGCTGACGGTGCCGTCTTCAGCAATATGCAGGAAGGCGTTGTAATCTTTGGTCAGGCTTCTCCCCTGCTGTGCAGGCATTGAAAGAAGATCAAGTGCACCCCAGGGCTGGAAGAAGATGAATATTCCACCGCCGGCGATCTTAAAAAAGCTCCTTCTTTTCATTTTACTTTCCTCCCTTCATTACTCTGGATGCATCTTCCACGGCTTCGATAATGCGTTTATGTGCTCCGCACCTGCAGAGGTTATCTTCCAGACCAGCCACAATTTCCTCCCTGGAAGGAGAGCTGTTCTTCTTCAGCAAACCAACCGAAGTCATTATCATTCCGGGGGTACAGTAACCGCACTGGAGGGCATCATGATCTACAAAGGCCTGCTGCACGGGATGCAGCTTGCCATTTTTTGCCAGTCCCTCCACAGTAATTACGCTTTTTCCGGCTACGTCACTTACAGGTACCGTGCATGACCTCACAGGCTCGTTATCGATCAGCACTGTACAGGCGCCGCAGAAGCCTATTCCGCAACCGTATTTGGTGCCGGTCAGTTCAAATACATCCCTCAGGACCCACAGAAGCGTTTTGTTGGGATCTATGGTCACCCGGGTCTTTTTGTGGTTTAGCTTAAAACTGATTGTCTCTTCCATAACTAAATTGTTCGGTTTATTTCATTCCTGTAATCTTCCGCCGTATCAATATCTTTCAAAATTGACGGATTATCCGTTTCAATCTCCTTAACGTCTCCGGGATGTTTCAGTGCCAGGACCCTCAGGCCTTCTGAATCATCCAGGGTCATTATCTCCTTTCTGTACTTTCTGTCAATCAATAGCGGGTGTCCCCGTCTGCCCCTGAAAGTCGGGACTACAATTCCCCTGCCCGAATCGCGCCAGGCCCTGACAACAAGGTTAATAACCGTTGACTCAATCATGGGCTGGTCTCCGGGGAATACCAGTGCAGCAAGGTAATCATCAGGCAAATATGCGAATCCGCATTTGACAGAAGAGAGCATTCCGGTTTTATAGTCAGGATTGTAACAGTGCCTAACGGGAAGTTCAGAGATCACCTCCAGTATTTCGTCGCGGTCGCATCCAAGAACGACAAGGGTCTTTACCACCGATGACAGGGCAATATTTTCAATCACCTTTTCAATTATTGTTGCTCCGCGGTAGGGCAGCAACATTTTTGGCGATCCCATCCTCTTCGATTCACCTGCTGCAAGTACTATGGCCCAGATCTCTGACATTAACTTTCAGATTTTCAGTCCGCCCGCTGGCGGATCAGACTTTCGACTTCTTATCTGTACCAGTTGGGCGGCAATGCTGACCGCAATCTCCTCAACGGTTTTCGATCCTATATCAATCCCTACCGGTGAATAAATCTTCTGCCACTCTTCGGCCGTAGCCCATTTTCTGGCTATAAACTCCTCCCGCATTTTTGCTATTTTACCCTTACTCCCGATCATTCCCAAATATGCGGCACCGGATCCTATGCAGGGTCTCAGTGCTTCAGCATCACCGGCATGACCATGGGTCATTATCACAATGTAGGTGTCATTGTCCTTTTTGATATCCTCCATTATCTTCCCGATATCTCCGGCGACTGTGTGATCGGCATCGGGCAGGTTAAGGGCGCTGGCATACTCCTTCCGGCTGTCGGCTACGGTGACCTCAAAATCCAGCATTTTCCCCAGTTGTGAAAGTACTTTCCCTATATGCCCCGCGCCGGCTATTACCAGTCGCGACAATGGAAATACGGGCTCCAGGAAAACTAAAGAGGGTTGCACATCTTCCTCAATTGAGGTTTCGAGCTGACGGAATTTTACGCTGCCGGGTGATGAAAGCATACTGAGAGCTTCCTTTTTTGCAGGGTCAGATATATACCCTGGTAAACCCGCGTCCTGTCCGGCTGTGATCCAGTGCCGTCTTATGGTTACCTGCGGCTCTTTCACCATGGTGACAACAGTCACAAGAACGCCCGGAGATCCTGTCGCAAGGTCGTGCTCCATTTTCTCATACAATGGCAATTGGCATAGAGGATCTGCCTCAAGGAGAATTGAGATGCTCCCTCCGCAGATGGCCTCATCTTTTCTGTCTATACCGTTGTCAAGCGAAAAACTGACATGCATAGATTCCTTTTTGCGGGAGCATTGGTCGGCAAATGCCTGAACCCTATTTTCGACAATTCCTCCGCCGACAGTTCCATAAATGAGTTTTCCTCCTGAGAATAATGCCAGGCTTCCGGGTTTCTGGGGTGTAGACCCGGAGGTACCCGTGACGGTTGCAAGGACAGGGTTTTTCAGGGATTGCCCTGACTGGATTAACCGGAGATATATGTTCTTCATCTGTTTGCGGTTACGGTTGCGGTTACGGTTACGGTTACGGTTACGGTTGCGGTTACGGTTGCGGTTACCTGCAGTCACCACATTTCCGGATGAACAGTGACTTCAGGCTGTGACAAAACAAATATATTAAAATTGAGATAACATGCATGTTCCGTAGGCAGGTGATTCAACGGCTCTGTTGCCTCATAATGGCTTTTTACCGGCACATGAGGTGTTTGATCTATTTATTTGTATGAAATATTTTGAGGAATCAAAAATTGGATTAATTTTGCATCGCTTTTGGTGCGGTAGTTCAGTTGGTTAGAATAACGGCCTGTCACGCCGTGGGTCGCGGGTTCGAGTCCCGTCCGCACCGCAAGACCTGCAAAATCCGATGAATATTTCATCGGATTTTTTATTGTTCCTGACCCGTTGGATGCTTGCAATCATGAGGGGAAGGAAAAATAAAAAGACAGATTGCGCCAGCAACCTGATTTTGCAGGTCTTGGTAAGCCTCCGCACAATCTGGCGCCTCCCTAAAATAGCCTACCAGGCTATTTCTTAACGCTTGGCCCCCATGGCAGTAGATTCAATTATTTACCTGTATCACCAACTTCATTATATTTTTCATGATTTTGGTAGTATTACTACCTAATTTTATCACATTTTTAATAAATCAGGATACGCTTTTTAAAAAATGAATGGTATTACTTGCATTTTTCAAATTTCCGAAGCTGCTTATTAAATTCTCTCCATACATCTTTGAATTTCTGAAGATCTTTAATTTGATGACTAAGATTGCCTGTCCATGCTTTCTCAAGAACACTTTCCTTTGCAGCAACCTTTTTAACAAACTCATCAGGATTCTGACCCTTATGCTTTGCTTTACTCTGAAATTCAGTGAAAATATCCTGTAATTCTATTCCCCCGGTATTCGTTAAGTATTCAAAATCGTACAAATCCCTAGGTATGGTTCTTCCCATTAATGCTGCCATCTTCTCAATAACCATTTCTTCAAGACCATACGCCTGTATATTTATTTCATCCTCCTCTTCGAAATCTGAATATTGATTTAGCATCTTCTTATGTTCAATATCAAATTCGAGTTTCTCGCCTCTGGAAATATCTGTTTTTAGATGATCGACTTTGCCTCCAAGTGGGCCAACATAATCAATAAAAAATTTAATACTGTTCGATACATGAGTTTCCTTTGTTTCCTCCGGTATTGAAAGATCCATATTAGCTGACTCCTTGATTTTCACGAATATTTCATGAAATGCACTGTAGATTTCATCATTTGTAATATTTTTTTCAATATCCGGATTAAGAGTGAAATCTATATCTTCTGAGAATCGATAGCCTTCTATATGGACTTTCTTGATACATGTTCCACCCTTGAATATTAATGCATCCTTCAGTTTGTCATGGCTATAGATCCCCCATAATACCCATGATATGATATAATCTTTTTCAATTTGTTGTTGTCGAACACCGGTTCTACCTGCAATCCTATTTAGTTCCTGTGGTTTTATCATGTGAATATTGATTTTTTTATAGTTTCAGTGTCGATATTAATTTTCAAGCCAAATTTTGAATCTTTTCGTCCCAGGTCCGGACCTGTTGTATCTAATAAAGGATAACTGGAGTCAATTTTCTTAAGCATTCCTTCATGATATGATGTCCAGGTAATACCTACTAAATAAGCTATAAACAAATACCTTTTAATAGCAGCCTGGCTGTCATTGCGAGTAAGATAATCGAATAAAGTTTGAAGGTTTATCTTTTCTCGTGTTTCATATATTGCTTTTCCAATTTCAACCATACCTCCACATAATTGAGGTCTTGTGACTGCATCAACCAAAGTTTTTTCAAGATCACTTGCCGTAACCTTTTCATGCTGGTTTATCCATGTGTTTTTGTAACCAAAAAACTTTGCTTCAATATGATAAACAAACTGGAATTCAATACCTCGAATTTTTTTTACTGATGGCTTTATCTGAATATTAGTTACAATTATTTCTTTAAGACTTGGTTGAGTTATTAGTCCATGTATCTGCATTGCCGAATAATAACCAATGTAATACTTCTTCTCTTTCATTAAATATTTGGCAACAAGATGCCAATCAGGAATATATGTGTTTGGATCAGCACTTGATGGAACAATATGGTAAAGATCACGATTCAATTTAATTAACATCCCCTTTTCGACCATTCCAGAAAGAACTTTTGATAGGTAAATCTTATCAATATCAGGATATTCAGTCACTACCTCTTTAAAGGAGAAGCAGTCCTGATCATTACCAGAAAATTTTTTTATTATATCCCAATTAATGATATTTCCCATCTGACAGATATTTATTATCCTGTTATTATAAATATTATGACAATACAAAGATAATAATTATCTGTAAATAGACAACTATTATCGAACTATTGTATATAAATAGGTAATTAACGGATAATATTTACCTAATTTGATCTGTTACTTATTTGGTAACTAATCAGTAGTCCCAAAAATAGGCAGATATTAACAATAATCCGGGGTTTTCCACTTAAAGGTCTTCGTCTAAACTGTGTAATCTGTGAAATCAACTGTTCTTAAAGACATAGAAGCCTTATTCCAGAAAGTTGAAGATTTGACCAACCATGTTGGCCAACTTGAAAATGAGATTAAGGACCTCAAGCGTGAAAACGAAATACTGAAAGAGAAATTATCCAAATACGAAAATCCCAGGAACAGCAACAACAGTTCTATCCCACCCTCCAAAGATGAGAACAGGCTCTTCAAAAGCAAAAGTCTTCGCGAGAAAACGGGCCGTAGGCCTGGAGGGCAGAAGGGCCATGAGGGAACGACCCTGGAAATGACATCAGATCCTAATGAGATCATAGATCATTATCCGGAATATTGTGAATGCTGCGGGAAAGATATCGGAGCCATCGTTGGTGAGTTTGTTGAAAGGAGACAGGAGGTGGCCTGCAAGCATCAGTCAGTTATGGACCGCAAAAAGTCTCCGGTCAGTTCAAATCATGGAAAGGTGTCGAGAACTTCTTAATACTTCGAAGCATTACCGATACTGCTTTGAAAAATAAGCAGCCCGTTTTAAATGCTCTGAATCTTATCGCTAAATTGGCAGGGACTGATTAGTTACATATCTTTTAATACAATTATTGATAGCATATTACTATTTTTAGTTTTTTAACTATTATGGCAACTGACAATAAATTATCCCAATGGGTCACAACATACACTGTTGAATTATTTTCCTGGGCATATCATAAGGTCTCTGATATTGAACTTGCCAAAGACCTGGTACAGGACACTTTTCTGGCAGCAGCTGAAAAAATAGATAATTTTAAAGGTGATAGTACTCCCAAGACATGGTTGTTTACTATTCTTAACCATAAAATAATAGACTTTTATCGTAAAAAGATAAACCA
>JBBRXA010000056.1:0-17583 GCA_038248855.1 Bacteroidales bacterium
AGTGTCATAAGAGAAAGTCTTCAGGATCAGGGTATCGCCGATGTTATCGCGAACAGCGTATTTTGAACCTTCGAACATGACGGGGAACAGTTTTTTAGTCATCCTTGAGTTTGCATTCTCACGTGTCCGCCATTCTTCAATTATCACACCCCTTTCAAGGTCGATCTCTTCTTCTTTCAGCGTAATGAAATCAGACCAGTCGGCCAGGATAGTCAGGCAGGTATCGACAAGGCCAGGCTTGTCAACCGGTACGTCGCTCAGGTTATAGACGGTCTCGTCCCAGCTGGTATATGCATTGATATTGGTTCCGAAGGCTACACCGTGACGGGCAAGTTTATTGAGTATTGCTTTATCAGGGAAGCGTGCTGTACCGTTAAAAGCCATATGTTCGAGAAAGTGTGCAAGCCCGTTCTGGTTGTCATTTTCCAGGATAGCACCTGCATTCTGAATTATATAATAGCTGGCCCTGCCGGCAGGCTCTGTGTTGTGACGGATATAATATGTCAGGCCGTTGTCAAGTTTCCCGGTCCGGTATGCAGGATCAAGAGGGGGCATGACATTAAGGTCGTTCTGCGCTGCCAGGCTGAAGGCGGTGACAAACAGCAATGTAAAAATCAAAATTCTTTTCATGATAAAATTGATTTAGCGTTAAGCACTATTGCATTGAGACAATTCAACAATAAAATTAAATAAAAAAACCATCGCAGAAGATGGTTTAGATTTAGTTTTTGATTTTTTCAGAACAGCCCGTGGAGCTCAGCGTTTATTTTGTCGATGATTTCACTCAGATGCTCTTTATTTTGCGGAAAATCGTAATGGTCGGCCTCAAGGATGAGTAGTTTCCCCAGTTTATAGGACTCTATCCAGGCCTCATACCTTTCATTAAGTCTTTTCAGGTAGTCAATGCGTATTGAGCTTTCATATTCCCTGCCGCGCTTCTGTATCTGGCTCACGAGTGTTGGAACAGATGCCCGGAGGTAAAGAAGCAGATCAGGCGGCTCTACGAGTGAGCTCATCAGTTTGAAAAGGGTAAAATAGTTTTCAAAGTCTCGTGTGGACATCAGCCCCATAGCATGCAGGTTGGGCGCAAAAATATAAGCGTCTTCATAAATTGTACGGTCCTGTACAATGGTGTTTTTAGATT
Organism: Bacteroidales bacterium; assembly: GCA_038248855.1. Classification (GTDB taxonomy): domain Bacteria; phylum Bacteroidota; class Bacteroidia; order Bacteroidales; family VadinHA17; genus SR-FBR-E99. The sequence goes on from JBBRXA010000056.1 coordinate 1,145, forward strand.
TTTTGATTTCAAGGATCTGGCTGAAGCGCGAGTTGAGGAAGTATATCTGCAGGTTGAATGACCAGCGTTGCATGTCTTCATAGAAGTCATTCAGGTATGGGTTTTCATCAACGTCCTCATAATGAGGCTGCCAGCCGTAATGTTTTGAAAGCAGACCGGCCAGTGTGGTCTTGCCTGATCCTATGTTACCGGCTATTGCTATGTGCATGTGAAACGGAGTTTAATTCTGAGTTTAAATATAGAAAAAAGGGAGGGAGAAGCTGCCGCTGTTGATAAAAAGATTTTATAAACCTGCTGCCTTGAGAACGCCCTCAACGAACTCTCTGGTGTTCGAAAGTCTCGGCATTTTATTCTGTCCGCCGAGCTTGTCCTTTTCCTTGAACCACCGGTAAAAAGTGCCCTCGGGAACCACTCTTACAACCGGCATTGTCAGGGTCAGGTCTTTATATCTCTTGGCCTCATAGTCAGAGTTGACTGATTTCAGGGTTGTGTCAAGTGATTCTATAAAGTGACCGAGGTCGTCGGGATGTCTGTCGAATTCGATCACCCATTCATGCGATCCCTTGGTGTTTTCTCCCATATAGACGGGACCGGCGGTGTATTCGAGTATATGGGCACCAGTGGCCGAGCAGGCGATTTCCAGGGCCTTTTCCGCGTTGTCAATGATTACCTCTTCGCCGAAGGCATTGATAAAATGCTTTGTGCGACCGGTGATCCTTATTTTATGAGGGAAAAGGCTGGTAAAGGTTACGGTATCTCCTATGATATATCTCCACAGGCCTCCGTCAGTAGAGATTACCACAGCATAATTCACCCCTTTTTCAACCTCTCCGATCGAGAGTGTGCAGGGATTTCCGGAGTTGACCTCCTCTGCCGGGATAAACTCATAGTAAACCCCGTAGTCGAGCATCAGCAACATTGAACTGTCAGAAGGGTCATCCTGTATTGCAAAAAAACCTTCGGAGGCATTGTAGGTTTCCATGTAGCTCATTCGCGGGTCAGGCAGAATGCGCTTGTACTGCTCCCTGTAAGGGGTGAAGCTGATTCCGCCGTGAAAGAAAACCTCGAGATTGGGCCATACTTCATGAAGATTTTGTTTTCCGGTTGCCTTAAGGATATATTTTATCAGTACAAGGTACCACGACGGCACTCCTGAAATGCTTGTAACATTCAGGTTGACAGTGGTTTCAGTGATCTTCTTCATTTTCTCCTCGAAGTCCTCGATAAGAGCAATTTTTGTTGAAGGAGTACGGATAAGCTCGGAATAGACGGGTGCGTTTTCTATTAATATGGCAGAAAGATCGCCGTAGAGTGATTCATTGTTGAAATTATTCACTTTGTTGCTGCCACCCAGAATGAGCCCTTTCCCCTTGAAAATCTCCGTTTCCGGATTCAGGCTGGTATAGATAGCCAGCGAGTCTTTGGCACCACGGTAGTGGGTGTTTTCAAGTGATTCTTTGGTTACCGGAATGAATTTACTTTTGGTGCTGGTGGTTCCTGATGATTTTGCAAACCATTTTACTTCGCCCGGCCAGAGGAGATTTTTTTCACCTTCGCGCAGCCTGTTAACATATGGAATAAAATCCTCATAAGTCTGCAGAGGAACTCTCTCCCTGAAACGGGCTTCAGAATCAACGGACGAGTACCCGTGATCATTACCCCAGGTTGTCTCCCGGCTTGCCGTGATAAGGCGAATCAGAGCCTCCTGCTGTGTCTCAGCCGGGTATTTCCTGAAGAGGTCAATCTGATATAACCTTTTGGTATTAAACCAGTTAATTATCGAAGGGATGAATGACATGTAGCCCTATTTGTGACAAAGATAGTCAAAGAAGCAGTAATCTTAACTGAAGATATCATTCAGAACCCTGAGGGAGCGTATGCGCCTCATCCCGGGAAGATGGAGGCTGTAATAGTGTAATATCTGATCGAGGAATATGGTTCGTTCGGCGCCAGAAATCTGAAGTGAGGGAAGCTCTTCAAGCGAATATTTCAGGAGCCGGTTAAGGTAGTCAGCGCTTTTTGGTTCGAGGAAATCAGGGTGCGTCGGAGCGGAAGGAACAAACTGGCCGTTAAGCATGTCAAAATAGCTTCCGGCGGCAGATACGGGAGAAGGACCGATACCTGTATAGGAGGAAAGATGTACCAGAAACCAGATGTGGAAGTTGCTGACCCCCCGGGTCATTTCATCGAGAGCCTTCACTGATGATTCCATGAATGAAAAAAGTCTTCGGTTTTTATCCTCCTCACGAATTGTTGCATAAAGGATCTCACTGATAAACAGCGAAATGGTGCTTTTAAACAAATCTGTAGGGATGTTTACCGGGGTGAAACTGAGGTTAATCTCCTTCAGGTTATGCATCTCCCTCGCCTCACGGTAATAGATTTCGAGATCGAATAAATAGAGCGGCTGAAAATAGAGATAGCGGTTTTTTCCTTTTTTGGCCGAGATACCCTTGACCATCACCGAAAGCCGTCCGTATTCTTCGGTATAAAAGCGGGCGATAAGACTATTGTCAGAATGCCGTATGTGATTAAGGAGTATGGCTTTGGTTTTGACTATCATTGTGTGTCGCCTGTTGTTCAAAAGTATTAAAGTTTAGTGACAGAGCAGGGGCGCAATCACAAGAGTTAATATTTTGTATATTTACTTTCCGGCTTCAGTATATGAAATCAGACTCCAAAGACCAGCTACTCAAGCGCCTGGCGCGCCTTGCCCGACAAAACACCGAGCTGGAACTCCTGCTTAAGAAACTGGGACGTGAGAGAGACGCTCTTCTGAATGACAATGAGCGGTACAGGGTCCTGCTCGAAAAACACAAACTCTATCCTGACGGAGGTGAAGAGGAGGAACGGTCACTGAAATTCAAAATGGTCACTGTTCTGTTTGCTGATATCCACGGGTTTGCAAAACTTATCGAGGATATGGATTCTGCCCTGCTGATGGATGAGTTGGATGAGATCCTTTTCGAGTTTGACAGGATAGCGGGGAAATACCATATTCAGAAAATCAAGACTATCGGTGATACATATATGTGTGCGGGAGGTATTCCGGCAAAGAACATTACCAATCCCGTTGATGTTGTCATGGCTGCAACAGAGATGAGAAATTATCTTGACTCCTATGAAACCGACAAAAGAGGCTCTGACAAGGTATGGGAACTTAAGATAGGCATTCACACAGGACCAGTTGCGGCAGCATTAACCGGTAAGAAGAAAATGGCCTATGATATCAAGGGAGAGACTGTAAATACCGCAAGCAGAATTGAGGCAGTATCCGAAAAAGGATCTATCCTGATTTCTGTAATGACCTATGAACTTGTAAAGGAATTCTTCAAATGTGAATATTTTGGGAAACTGCCGGTGAAATATACCGGTGACCTTCAAATGTACCAGGTCAGGGGATTATTGCCGGAACTTTCAGCAGAAGGTCTCGGGACAGAGCCGAACAGCTCCTTCAGGACCAAAATCGGATTGATACAGTTCACTGATATTCAGGAGATTATTCTTGATAAGCTTGAGAGGGAGCTGCCTGATTTTCTTCATTACCACAATGTAAAGCATACCGTTGACGTGGTGACGGAGGTGGAGCTCATTGGCTGGGCGGAAGGCTGCAGTGACGAGGAGATCCTGCTCCTTAAGACTGCAGGACTTTTCCACGATGCCGGTCACACAGTCGCATATGACGGGCACGAGCATCAGGGAACGGTCCTTGCAAGACAGATGCTCCCGGAGTTCGGGTATACCGAAGGACAGATTGAAACGGTTTGCAGCATCATAATGTCAACACAGCTGCCTCCAAAACCGAAGAACCTCCTGGAGAAAATAATATGCGATTCTGACCTTGATTATCTGGGTAGAAGTGATTTTATACCTGTTTCGAACACGCTTTTTGAAGAGCTGAAAGCACAGAATAAGATCACAAAACTCAACGACTGGAATAAGCTTCAGGTAAAATTCATTTCAGGTCACCAATACTTCACTTCTACCGCAAGAAGCCTTCGGGAAGTCAACAAGCAGCTGCAGATAGAACGTATTCAGAGCCTGATAACTGAAGAATGATCAGCTGATTACAAGCAGCTTGATGACTTTCGCCCGGGTACCGTCAGGGTTGCTTGCGAATATCAGGTATACCCCGGTACTTACCCTTCTTCCCCGGTAGTTCTTCAGATCCCACTGCGCCTGACCACCGTTCGAGGTAGTTTCATAAACCAGGTTACTGCTTATATCAGTGATTTTTACGGATGAGCCCTCTACAAGTCCTGTGACGGTTACCGGCCCGTCATAGTCTTCCCTCACGGGATTGGGAAAGACATACATTCCTGAGTAGTCGTCTTTGCCTTCTGTGGCATCACCCCTGAATGAAATAATGCCTGATGAGGTGCCGAACCAGACTTCTCCGGACTCACTGCTAATATTGATTTTCACGATATTGTCAGATAAGATCGGGCTGTTCGATGAACTGAAATTATGGAGCTGTGTTCTTCCGTCTTCTGAGACCAGGTAGGCACCTGAGCTCATGGTGCCGAACCACTTTCGGTTTGCCCCGTCCACTGCGATTGACGTAATTGTCTCTGTGCCAAGGAGATAATCAGCAAGGCCTGATCCGTCATTTCTGGGTACTTTAACCCTGGTGGCTTTGAGATTTGACTCGAATACCTTTCCCGGGGTGTAGTATACTGCCGGACCCATGTCGGTTCCCACCCAGATATTTCCGTCCCTGTCACGGGCTGACGAGAAGAGATTGGTCATAATGTGGCCTTCACTGTCTTCCACCTGGAGCCTCAGATACCTGTCATCAGATATGTCTCCCGGGGTTTTTGCCGGGTCATAGACCAGCATACCGTGGCCCCTCGGCAGCAGGATCCAGATGTAGCCGTTGTCATCGATAACAATGTCACCGACAACAGGCACATTCAGGTTGACTGCGGCTGAGGTCCAGGTACCGTCAGTTTTCAGGACCCTGAGATTTCCGCTGACACCCGACTGTGTCATCCAGAGATTTCCCGTCCTGTCGAAGGCAAGTCCGCATATTCTCGTATAGTTGTCTCCGGGGATAATGCTTGACAGCGGCGAGTTGTACTGGTTGAAATTATTTATCAGGGTACTGTTCCTGAATTCATACAGCCCGTTACCCCATGATGACACAAAATAGTGGTCAGGGTCAGCCGGGTCGGCAACCACTCTCATTGCATCCCTGTCAGCCTGGCCATAAAGTATATTGCTGACCCATTCCTGGCCCGAATTAATAAAGATCTGCAAGGGGCGGTAAACGTTACCCCATGCATTGTCAACCGTTCCGCCGGTGACATATGCCCTTGTACCTGCAAAGCTGATATCTGATACATTGTTGGTATAGGGCCCGGGAAGGCTGTGAATTTCAAAATTTAAAAAATCAGTTGTCGAAACCAGTCCCACTGAGGCGTCAGCAATCCACAACACACCTTTGAAGGTCAGCGTGTTCTGGGGATTTGGTGACGCCCAGCCATAGGATAGTGTTTCATGGGTAATCTGGCCATCTTCAGATAAGATCAAGAGGGAAGAAGCTAGTGACGCTGTCACTCCCTGCGGTGCGGGATCAACAGACCTTATCCGTGCATCAGTACGTGTGAATATCAGTTCTGCAGGCTGCCCCGGGATTATCCTAAAAAGCGAATCCGGTGAGGAAGCCCCGCCCGGTTTATTAATAAAAAGTGATGATGAGGTAGCCGCAATTTTATCATACCCGGCAGCTGACACCGGTAATCCCTCCAGTTTATCCCAGTTCCCGAAATAAGAGAGGCCTGTCCTGTTCGGGGGAGCAGAGTAAACCCCTTTTGCAGTGACGGCATAGACTTTTTCATTGAAAAGAGCTGTTTCAAATACCTCGTTGGTGTTTCCGTCAGGTCCCGGCCTCCAGGTATCAGCAATGTATCTTCCCCTGACATCGATCACCACAATGCCGAAACTGCCTGAAAGCAGGGCAAGATTACCGATGACTGAAATATTGTAAATCTCCTTCAGGCCCGGGATAAATTTATTTCTGATATCGGGGATATTGGTTATTCTGCCCCTTTTGATAAGGTCCACATCTGTGTTCCGGTAGACAATTACCAACGTCTCTTCCTGTTCAGACCAGGCGATGGCACTTATTCCTGTTTCTGTAAGGCCGTTGGCTTTTGACAGCTTTGAAGTTATTTCCGTTTGGGCATCTATAATCAGAAGGGAGGCACCTGCGGATGAAAAGATTTTATCATTTCCGGCCGCAAGATAATGGGAAGATGAATATGACAGGCGATCCTGCCATGATCCGACCGGAATCTGTCCTGACATTCGAATCCAGACACACACCAAAATGAAAACCGATCCTACAATTCGCCTCATCATTACTTCATCCGTTTGCCCGTGTTCTATTTTGCTTCACCGTTTTCCGCAAGGAATTTCCGCAGTCCTTCAAAAGCCCGGGCGCGGTGAGATATTTTATTCTTTTCCGAAAGCGGCATTTCGGCAAAAGTCAGTGTATAACCCTCAGCAATAAATACAGGGTCATAGCCAAATCCTTCTGTGCCTTTCCTTTCCTCAATAATGCTTCCGGTTACAATTCCCTCGAAGAGGTATTCACGACCGTCATAAATGAGGGCGATCACCGTTCTGAACCTGGCATTCCTGTTCTTTTTTCCTTCAAGAAGTCCCAGCAGTTTTGTCATATTCGCAGAGGAGTCTCTTTCTTCGCCTGCAAATCTTGCCGAGTGTACTCCTGGAGCACCGTTCAGCGCCTCAACCTCCAGACCCGTATCATCTGCAAAAACATTCATCCCTGTCCTCCGGTGAACAAACCGTGCCTTGAAAAGAGCATTTTCTTCCAGGGTCTCCCAGTCTTCCGGGATCTCTTCGGTTATTTTTACATCGGCCAGCCCGATAAGTCCCGTTCCCGGTTCGAGCAGGGAGCTTATCTCTCTAATTTTATGCCTGTTGTTTGTGGCGAAGATCAGTTCCATTTTCAGTTTTTGTGCCGGTAAAATTAATCATTGGAAACTCACTATGCCGGGGAGTAATTACAAATCACTGAAATAAAAGATTATTTTTGTGTAAACCAGCCGTCCGGAACCGCAAATGTCAATCAGTTTACTTAATCAAATCAAAACACTGGCCTTCGTCATGCCCCTGTTTTGCGGTTTGCATTTTTCGGAGGTGACCGGGCAGTCCGACGGAAAAAATGATGCTTCCGGAGGAATTGAAAGTGTGAGTCTTTACAGCACCGGCGAAAGGGTTGATACGGTAATGAGGCCAGCCATATTCAGATATCATGAGGGGCTTGCATTTGAGATGACCGGGGATAACGGGCTGGAATACAGGTATTATCTTGAGGGCGTTGACAGCCGGTGGACAGAATGGAGTCCGCGCACGTTTAAGGAATATACAAATCTGGACCAGGGTCGATATAAATTACAGTATCAGTATCGAAGAAATGTCTCGGCGGATACGGGGGAGGGCACCTTCGTTTTCAGAATCCGTGCACCCTGGTATTTTTCAGTGTCGGCCAAAATTATTTATCCTCTGCTCCTTCTTGCCGTCATCGGCCTGGTCCGGAGAAGGACGCGTCTTCTGTTCAGGGAGAGGCAGCAGAGGCTTGAGGAGCTTATCAACGAGCGTACTGATGAACTCCGGCACGAGAAGGAAAAGTCAGACAACCTGCTGGCGAACATGCTTCCCAAAGGCACGGCTCAGGAGATAATGTTAAAGGGTAAGGCTGCAAAGACAAAATACAACTTTGTTACAGTATTGTTCTCTGATATTCAGGGCTTTACCAGGATTGCCGAAGAGATGAATCCCGAGGTACTCATTGATGAGCTCGACAGGTTCTTCTTTCATTTCGACTCAGTGGCGGAGAAGTACAGGATTGAGAAGATCAAGACGATAGGTGATGCCTACATGTGTGCAGGAGGCATCCCGGAGCGAAACAGGACCAACCCGGTCGAGGTGGTGCTTGCCGCGCTGGAGATGCAGAAATACATGCAAACAATGAGGGAAGATCCTGCGAACATCGCGGCCAGGTTCTGGGACATCAGAATTGGCATTCATACCGGGACGGTTATTGCGGGGGTGGTGGGTCACAAGAAGATAGCATATGACATCTGGGGTGACACTGTAAACACGGCAAGCAGGATGGAATCGTCAGGTGAACCCGGTAAGATCAACATTTCGGGAACTACGTATGAGTTTGTCAAAGAGTACTTTACCTGTTTTTACAGGGGAAGGATGCCTGTGAAGTACAAGGGTGACCTGGATATGTTTTTTGTGACGGGCATCCGGCCTGAACTGTGTGAGGCGGACGGTACCCCGAACCGGCAGTTCTTTACAAAAATTGAGATGATCCGCATCATCGATGTGGAAGAGCACGTTTTCACGAAGTATGCTGAGAATGCTTCTCCGGACCTCTTCTTCCATAACCCTGACTACATCAGGAGTGTTTCGCTACAGGCTGAATTGCTTGCAAGGGCTGAAAACCTTGAAGACCAGGAATATATTTATCTTCGCCTTGCTTCTGTTTTTGTTTTTTTTGGGTATGTTTTTGATTATCAGAAACCTTTGGATGCCTCTGGGATAAGGGCAGAAGAGATTTTCAGCGTTTACGGTTTTGACCGTTCGACCCTGGAGGCTGTAATGAGAATTATCACCGGTGCATTTTCCCCTGTTCAGAATACAGCGGCCGGAAGAGTATTACATGATGCTGTTTACGATTTTCTGGGACGGGTCGATTTCCCTTCCATGGCTGACAAACTTTACCGGGAGGAGCTGGCATACGGAAAAGTAACTGATCCGGAGAAGTGGTTTGCAGACCTTGCACAGAGAATCGCTGACAATCCGTGCCTTACAAGCACTGGAAGAATGCTGCAGTCAGTCTCCAGAGAGGAGCAGGTAAGTATCCTCAGGACGTTTTCAGAAGAGAGACTGGGTAATATCTGATATCATTTGAAACTTTAGTTTAAAAGTGTACATTTGGAGACACCAAATCGGTATAGCCATGGTAAATCTGGACTGGAACAACCTGCCTTTCGCCTATATAAAGACCAATTACAATGTCAGATGTTTTTACCGTAACGGGAAATGGAGTAAGCCTGAGATTTCCGACTCTGAATATATTAATATCCATATTGCTGCCACCGGCCTGCACTACGGGCAGGAGTCGTTCGAGGGACTAAAGGCCTACAGGGGGCGCGACGGAAGGATAAGACTTTTCAGGTGGGAGGAGAATGCCGCGCGGCTCATCTCTTCTGCAAACGGGATAAAGATGGCTCCTGTTCCGGTTGAGCTTTTCAGGGAGGCAGTGTTTACCGCAGTAAAACTCAATAAGGAGTTTGTTCCGCCATACGGTTCGGGGGCGTCACTGTATATCAGGCCGTTACTTTACGGTAGCGGTGCCGAGGTGGGTGTAAAACCTGCATCCGAGTATACTTTTATCGTTTTTGTAACTCCCGTGGGACCTTATTTCAAGGGCGGCATCAAGCCTGTTAACATGTTGATCTGCAGGGACATCGATCGTGCGGCACCCCTCGGTACCGGAAACATCAAAGTCGGAGGTAACTATGCAGCCAGCATGAGGGCCATAGTAAGAGCCCGGGAGGAAGGGTATGGCAATGCGCTTTTCCTTGACGCAACGGAGAAGAAATATATCGATGAATGCGGTCCGGCAAACTTTTTCGGGATAAAGAACAATACGTACATAACACCACTTTCCCCATCCATTCTTCCTTCGATAACCAACAAGAGTCTTATCGCGATAGCTGAAAAACTGGGAATGAAGACCGAGCGGAGAAGAGTTCCGATTGAAGAGCTTGCTGAATTTGAGGAAACCGGAGCATGCGGAACGGCAGCTGTTATTAGTCCTATTGCAAAGATTGTCGATCCTGATAGCGGAAAGATATATGAGTACTGCAAGGACGGCGAGCCGGGGCCGGTTTCACTTAAGCTCTTTAACAAGCTGGTTGGAATTCAGTACGGTGATGAGCCGGACGAATTCGGGTGGATCACTTTTGTTGAGGATTAGTGTCAGCGGGGCGCTACGCCCATCCATATTTCAGCCTTACAGTAAAAATATCGGGGCCATCTGAAGGAAATGCCCGATTGTGTACTATTTTTGACACAAATTTTTGAGTGTGACAAGGACCGAGGGCGGTATATCCAGGTACAGATTGGGAAGTTCATATTTAACACTTGTGGTGAGTGTTTCGCTTGTGCTTTTTCTGCTTGGGATATTAGGTATGGTCCTAATCAATGCACGCCAGCTCTCAGACTACTTCAGGGAAAGTCTTTCCTTCACGATTATGCTGAAAGAAGACGCCCGTGAGGCTGATATCAGGATGCTGCAGAAAGAGCTTGATGCAAAGAAATATGTCAAGCAGACGGAATATGTTTCAAAGGATGAGGCCGCTGTCAAGCTGAAAGATGATCTTGGCGAAGACTTTCTGGATTTTCTGGGGTATAATCCCCTGATGCCCACCATCGACGTATATCTCCTGGCCGACTATACTCATCCTGACAGTGTAATGAAGATCGAGAAACGCATTCTCGAATACCCGGTTGTAGATGAGGTTTATTACCAGGAGTCTATCCTTACTCTTATCAATGAGAATGTCAGGAAAATTACGGCGTTTCTACTGACAATCAGCGCGCTACTGTTTCTAATCGCACTTACAATTATTAATAACACGATCAGACTTTCGATTTACTCAAAAAGGTTTCTTATCAATACAATGCAGCTGATAGGCGCCAACAGATCGTTCATCAGGAAACCTTTTCTGCTGAAGAGCCTTTTTTTCGGATTTGTTGCAGCTTTGATTGCTATCGGTTTATTGATGGGACTGATGTATCTGGTTGAGAAAGAGTTTTTTGCACTTTTTACGTATGAAAACATCAACCTCTTCCTCTTTTTATGCCTTGCACTGATAGCCGCGGGAGTGATTATCAATGCGGTTTCAACATTTTTTGCCCTGAACAGGTACCTGGGCATGCATGAAGACAAATTATATTTCTAAAGATATGGGATCTAAAAACGAAAAGGATCAGAAAACCGGTTTTGCCCTCGGAAGGGAAAACTATAAACTGATGGCAATAGGTTTTGCTGTCATCATCATAGGGTTCATACTGATGGCCGGTGGCAAGTCTGATGATCCGAATGTCTTTTCGGATGACATTTTCAGTTTCCGGCGGATTACCCTGGCACCGCTAATTGTGCTTACCGGTTTTGTGTTTGAGATATATGCGATAATGAAAAAACCGCGTGACAATTAAGAATTATAGTTTTCTAAAGGTCAGTAATGAATTGGTTTGAGGCTCTCATCTTCGGTCTGGTGCAGGGGCTTACGGAGTTTCTGCCCGTAAGCAGTGACGGACATCTGGAAATTGTTAAATATGTTTTTGGCGGAATAGAAGAGAGTTTTCTTTTTTCCATTGCCGTTCACGGGGCCACTGTACTCAGCATAATTACAGTGTTCTGGAGGGAAATATTACGACTTGGCCGCGGGGTTCTGCAATTTACTATGAATGAAGAGACAGATTACGCTCTGAAGCTGGTTGTTTCAATGATCCCGGTGATCATTGTAGGTTTCACCCTGATGAATTTTGTGGAGGGACTGTTTGTGGCGGACATGACCATTACAGGGTCTTTTCTATTGTTGAGCGCTCTATTTCTGGCGGTAAGTCATTTTGTCCGGAAAGGGACCAGGGAAATTACATACGGCGGGGCACTCCTCATGGGAATTGCCCAGGCGCTTGCAGTGCTACCTGGTTTGTCAAGATCAGGCACCACAATTTCAACGGGACTGATGCTGGGTTACCGCAAGGAGGAACTGACGAAATTCTCTTTCCTGATGGTGATCGTACCTATCCTGGGAGCAAATTTTGTGGAGATCATAACCACAAGGCCGGGGGCGGTAGAGGTGGTGATCTTTCCGTTGATTATTGCTTTTATCACCGCTTTTGTCACCGGATATTTTGCCTGCAGATGGATGATAAAAATTGTCAGCAGGGGTAAACTGATCTGGTTTGCAGTCTATTGTGCCGTACTGGGCCTGTCGTTGATATTCTTTGCGGGATAATGAATGGGGTGAATTACAGTTTCGGGGAAGGAGAAGTACTTCTGTTTGACAAGCCGCTTTACTGGACCTCATATGATCTTGTCGGCAAGACGAAGGGACTGATCAGGCACAACTTCGGTCTGAAGAAACTGAAGGTGGGACATACCGGAACGCTCGATCCCCTGGCTACCGGGTTGATGATTATCTGTACGGGCAGGGCAACCAAAAGGATTGAAGAATTTAAGGATCTCAGTAAAGAGTATACTGCTTTGGTCAGGTTCGGGCAGACAACGCCCTCCTTTGACCGTGAGAGTGCTGTAGACAGGGAATTTTCTGCTGACCATATAACTGAAGATCTGATAATAGAGACGCTTGTTGGTTTACGGGGTGAACAGATGCAGGAACCACCCCTTTTTTCGGCAAAATTTGTAGACGGGAAAAGGGCATACGAGCTGGCAAGGAAAAAGATTGATAAAAAGCTTGATAAGGTAAGGGTTGTGTTTCATGAGCTGGAGCTGCTTGAATTTACAGGCCTGGAGGCGAGAATAAGGATACTGTGCAGTAAGGGGACATATATCAGGGCCTTTGCGAGGGATTTGGGAGAGGCTTTGAACAGCGGAGCACATCTTACAGGTCTTGTGCGTAATGCAATTGGTGAATACAAACTTGAAAAAGCGCTCACTCCTGCTGAATTTCAGTTTATTTTAGAGCAAATGAAACAAAACGGTTTTTCAAACGTATAATAACTCTTATGTCCACTAAAAGACAGTTAATATGAAATTATCGCAGTTTAAGTACACATTACCCCAGGAATTGATTGCACTTTATCCCTCCATAAACAGGGATGAATCGAGATTGATGGTTGTGCATCGCGATACAGGAGAGATAGAACACAGGGTATTTAAGGACATAGTCAATTATTTCAGGGAGCAGGATGTTCTTGTATTTAACAATACCAAGGTTTTTCCTGCAAGGCTTTACGGAAATAAGGAAAAGACCGGGGCTGAGATAGAGGTGTTCCTTCTGAGAGAGCTGAACAGGGAACAGAGGTTATGGGATGTACTTGTTGATCCTGCCCGTAAGATAAGGATTGGGAATAAGCTATATTTCGGGGAAAATGATTTGCTGGTTGCGGAGGTGATAGACAATACAACCTCCCGCGGAAGGACGCTGAGGTTTCTCTTTGACGGGACCTATGAGGAGTTCAAGCAGACACTTTATTCACTCGGTGAAACACCGCTTCCGAAGTTCATAAACAGACCGGTTGAGCCGGAAGACAACGACAGGTACCAGACGATTTTTGCAAAGTTTGAGGGTGCTGTAGCTGCGCCTACGGCAGGACTGCATTTCAGCAGGGAGCTGCTGAAAAGGCTGGAGATCGTAGGGGTTGAGTTTGCCGAGATCACCCTGCATGTGGGGCTAGGCAACTTCAGAAACGTTGATGTCGAGGATCTTACCAAGCACAAGGTAGATTCAGAACGCATAAAGATCACTGAGGAGTCCGCGGTGCTGATTAATAATGCAAAAGAAAGAAAGAGCAGGATCTGTGCCGTTGGAACCACTGTAGTTCGCACCCTTGAGAGTTCGGTCTCCACGTCCGGAATGGTGAAGCCCTTTGACGGGTGGACAAATAAATTCATTTTTCCTCCCTACGATTTTAAGGTTCCTGACATGCTTGTCTCCAACTTTCATCTTCCCTATTCAACCCTGTTGATGATGGTAGCAGCCTTTGCGGGATACAACCAGCTTTTTGACGCTTACAAGGCGGCAGTGAAGGAGAAATACCGGTTTGGCACATACGGCGACGCCATGCTAGTGGTGTAGCTATGTGACTATAAATTTGTTAATAACACTTTGTCATTGTGGAAAAATCGTGCCGGCATCTAACGCCGGCACGATTTTTTTTCGCAACTTCACCCTTTAATGTGCGGTAAAATGTCCTTAATGAGGCAACCAATGTCCGGGTTTAGGAGTCTTAAATATCATGCTGTCATAGAAATTGCTACTTCATATGCTCTTAAGATGTTAAGATCCAAAGTATGTATTCTTGCATTACTGGTATGCCTTTTTAGCTTGATGGGGGAGCCTCCGGTTATTGCCCAATGCGGTCCGGGGAAGATGGAAAAGACGATCAGGGGGTTTGGGGCAATACTAGCCAGCGGTAATACAGCAAGCTTGAATGATGTTTTGGGTATGCCCAACGGTGTGGGAGCCAGATTTCAAAACAATACACATTATCTGGTAATTGATTTAATCGATACGGTCAAAGCAGGACAATCTTATTCAATTATCTGGAGGCAAAATCCCGGTCAGGTGGCTGTTACCTCCACCATTAACTGGAGCGAGTCGATTGATGGTATTACTTTTATTATTCATCCGGCAAGCGGCATTGGGACGACTGATAAAAGGTACTTTAGTACTAATGTAACAGCAAATATTGACACAAGGTTTATTCGAGTATTTATTCAAAACTCAAATGATTTTGACGTAGATGCAATATCTTATACCACAACAAAATGTTTTTCCGGTAATTGTGTCGGAGGATACACCCCGCAGCTTATTTCGGGGAATGCAAATACCATTGCTCCCGAAGATCAGAATTCAGTCAACGGTTATGTTAATGCTTCAAATGTACCTGACGGAAACTATTGTACATTTAATGATATGGCAGATTGGCTAATAATTCACTTGCCGTATACAATACCAGCCGGACAAAAATATTATATAATTTGGAAGCCTTACAATTCAACCTCAGACCCAACATCAATTTTATCCATTAGGGAATCAAGCGATGGTGCTATTTGGAGTAGCTCTAAAACAACTCTTGGATTTGCACCTTCCTCGATTTTGTTAACCGAGGTTGTAACCGCTTCTGTGAATACAAATCATATAGAAATTAGAAAGGGAACGGGCTCTGATCACTTCTATTTGGATGGAATAATTTTTAATGGTATCAGTTGTCAACCTGCGTCACCAGACCTTGATGTTTCAGGCACTTATAATT
Source organism: Bacteroidales bacterium (assembly GCA_038248855.1). Taxonomy (GTDB): domain Bacteria; phylum Bacteroidota; class Bacteroidia; order Bacteroidales; family VadinHA17; genus SR-FBR-E99. The sequence goes on from JBBRXA010000056.1 coordinate 16,202, forward strand.
ATTGCGGCAACCCGCTTCCTGTTGCACCCGGACTGGTAATTTCAGATCCTGCTGATCAGTTAATATCATCAGCGTATGCACAATTTGGAACAGGATTCGTACCGGGGCAGGATATTTTAGGTTGTTCGGTTGATTTTGGAATTACGGCGACTTATAATTCCACGTATGGAATAATGATTTTAAAGGGGGTAGCCACAACATCACAGTATCAGAGTGTCCTAAGAAGCGTTTACTACAATAACATCAGTGGTACTCCAACTCTTGGAAACCGCGAAATCACTCTCTCGCTGGAACGGATCAATCATACAACAGGGTATTATTACAGGTATGTTCCAAACCCTGCCGTTTATTGGAATACTGCCTGGATTGAGTCTGAGAGGGCCCATCTCTTCGGCATGAAGGGTTATCTGGTTACTATCGCTTCCCAAAATGAAAATGATTTCCTTGTTGTACAGCTTACCGGATCTGCATGGATAGGTGCCAGCGATTATACGTTTCCTGAAGGTGACTGGAAATGGGTTACTGGCCCGGAAGCCGGGACTATGTTCTGGCAAGGAAATGCAGGCGGATCCCTGGTTACTTATGCCAATTGGAATTCAGGCGAGCCTAATAATTCGGGCGGTGAAGATTATGGACATCTTCTTGGCGCCGGAAACTGGAACGATCTTCCTGTTGCAGGAGGATCAGGCATATATGCAGCACAAGGTTATTATATTGAATTTGGCGGAACGCCTGGAGACCCTCTTTTGGATATTTCCGGGACGGTAAATGTAAATGTTCTTTCTAACACACCAATAACTCCTTCTATTTCTGGTAGTAATTCTGTCTGTCCCAACGCCATAGGGTTAATCTATTCGACGGTAAATGTGACAGGGCATAGCTATTTCTGGGCTGTTACTGGTGGGACAATTACAGGCGGCCAGGGAACTAATTCGATAACTGTAAACTGGGGTAGTACAAACCCAGGCACAGTAAAAGTTACCGAGGGCCTCGGAGCTGGAGTATGTTCTGTTACCACTGCTGATTTTGTAGTCTCTATTGGAGATAATATTAATCCTACCATCACGTGCCCGGCAGCGGTAGTTAACGTACCTGCCGATGCAGGCCAGTGCTATGCCACTGGCGTAGCGTTGGGTACGCCGGCTACGGGAGATAACTGCGGAGTAGCGACAACGACGAACAATGCACCGGTACAGTTCCCGGTAGGGACGACAGTAGTCACGTGGACAGTAACCGATGTCAACGGGCGGACAGCTACGTGCAACCAGAATGTCACGGTTGTTGATACACAGGATCCTACCATCACGTGCCCGGCAGCGGTAGTTAACGTACCTGCCGATGCAGGCCAGTGCTATGCCACTGGCGTAGCGTTGGGTACGCCG
>JBBRXA010000057.1:0-16740 GCA_038248855.1 Bacteroidales bacterium
TCAGGCTGCGGCAATACAACTAAAACAAGGAATATTATCATATTCCACGCAGGCTCGCTGTCAGTCCCGGTGAAGAAACTCAACGAAGCTTTTGAAAAAGCAAATTCCGGCGTCAAAATACTTTCCGAGGCTGCCGGATCACTTGCCTGCGCCCGTAAGGTGACAGAGCTTGGCAAACCCTGTGACATAATTCTTTCAGCCGATTATTTTGTCATTGACAAGATGCTTATCCCTGATTATGCCTCGTGGAATATCAAGTTTGCAACAAATGAAATAGTATTAGCCTACCGGCCGGAGTCAAAATATGCGGCGGAGATCACCGGTGAAAACTGGTATGACATTCTGCTGCGAAGTGATGTCATTTATAGCCGGTCTGACCCTGACGCAGACCCCTGCGGATACCGTACGGTATTTACCGCTCATCTGGCGGCCGAATACTACCGCCGGCCGGAAATGGCGGACTCACTCCTGACTAAGGACCGCGATTATATAAGACCCAAGGAGGTGGACCTGGTAGCCCTTGTGGAGACCGGCGTTATCGACTATATGTTTCAGTATAAGTCGGTTGCAATACAGCACGGATTTCAGTACCTGGAACTCCCCGACTCAATTAACCTTTCTGATATTGCCATGAAAGACCATTACAGCAGGGTCGCCTATATGATCCCGGGGTCAGAACCCGGTACGCGCATGGAGGTGAAGGGTGACTACATCAGCTATTCCGGCACCGTTCTCGGCAATGCGCCGCAGAAGGATCTGGCAACAGAATATTTCCGGTTCCTGCTGAGTGAAGAAGGCCGGAACATTTTTCTCGGGTCCGGCCAGGAACCTGTCATACCTGCTGTCACTGACCAGTCAGGTGCCGTTCCTCAGGAGCTTCAGCCCTTTATTGCTGACACTGTTATCATAAACAGATAGGATGAAGCAGCATACCCTGTTCAACTGGGTTTTCATGGTACTCGCGGCGCTGGTGCTGCTGTTTATCATCGCCCCGCTGGCAGGGATGTTTATCGATTCTTCCTTCGGGGAGATATTTAAAACCGCCGTCGACAAAGAGGTTCAGCGCAGCATCTGGCTCACCCTGTCAATAGCTTTCTGCGCCACGCTGTTCTTTGCCGTCGGCGCAGTGCCGCTGGCATGGATCATGGCCCGGAAGCACTTCCCTTTCAAGAAAGTTGTGCAGGGCATCATCGACCTGCCTGTGGTTTTGCCTCATACAGCAGCCGGCATTGCCCTGCTGGGATTCATTTCCAGGGAAGGATTCCTCGGCGGTGCAGCTGAGAAGGCCGGCATCATGCTTGTCAACAATGCAGCCGGCATAGCCCTGGCGATGGCCTTCGTCAGCCTGCCCTTTCTGATAAATGCCGCCCGCGACGGCTTCGCTGCGGTGCCTGAGCGAATTGAGAAAGCCGCCCTCACACTCGGCGCCTCACCCGCAAGAATATTCTTCACCGTATCAGCACCGCTGGCGTGGAGGTCCATCGTCTCCGGGTTCATTATGATGTTCGCCCGCGGCATGAGCGAGTTCGGCGCTGTCGTAATCATCGCCTATCATCCCATGATAGCACCCGTACTCATCTATGAGCGCTTCAATACCTACGGCATCAATTATGCGCGCCCGGCATCTATAATATTCATACTTGTGGCCCTCTTCTTCTTCGTCCTTTTCAGATTTCTGGCAACGGAACGGCGCATTTCATTCATTAAATGGGAAGACGATGTTACGGACTGAGAACCTGAACCTGCGCCTGGGCGAATTTGCCCTCAGGGATATCTCGCTGGAGATCAGCCGCGGCGACTATTACGTACTGCTTGGCCGGTCAGGAGCCGGCAAGACGCAACTGCTCGAACTAATATGCGGCCTCACGATGCCCGACAGTGGAAGGATATTCCTCGACGGCACCGATATTACCGAAAGGAAAGTACAGGAGAGGAACATAGGACTGGTCTTCCAGGACTTCGCCCTGTTTCCGCATTATACTGTAAGGGAGAACATCGCTTACCCTCTTGTGATAAGACATCTGGATAAAAGGGAAATTTACCTGAGGGTGGAGCGTGAGGCGAAGGAGATGAATATTACGCATCTTCTGGCTCGCAAGCCGGACCTGCTCTCAGGGGGTGAGAAACAGCGTGTAGCACTGGCACGCACCCTTGTCACCGACCCTGCGGTCCTGCTCCTCGATGAGCCAATGGCCTCGGTGGATGCCAGTCTCAAGGACAGCATACGCCGCATGCTGCGCCGTTTGAACCGCGCCGGGCAGACCATCATTCATGTGACGCACGACTTTGACGAGGCCATCAGCCTGGCAAACAGGGTGGGCGTAATTCACAACGGAAGGATAATTCAGGAGGGGGCGCCGCTGGATGTGTTCAACCACCCGGTAAACCGCTTCGTGGCAAGATATGCAGGCATCAAAAACTTTTTCAGGGTGACATTCATCAGGTCCGGTAAAATGTGGTCAGGCATCACAGAAAAGACCACCAAATTCAAACTGTTGCCGGGAAATTATCCTGCATCGGGACTGGTGATTGTCGGCAGCACGGAGATACTTCTTTCACGTCAGGGTGCTCCGGGCATACAACTTAACAATGTAAGGGGCGTTATTGAAGATATAGTCCCCTCGGCAACGGGTTATGAAATTACCGTCGATGCAGGTGATTATATTTATGTCGATATCACTCACCGTGATATGGAACAAAATGCATTCAAGGCAGGGGAGAAGGTTATCGTCTCATTTTCCCCGGAAGCCCTCAGACAGGTAGGCGAGACGGAAGAAACAAGATATCAACCATTCTGAAAATGATAAAATACGAAGAGGCGTACAAAATTGTAATGGGGGCTTCGTTCTCAACAGGAACTGAGAGTGTACCTTTCACCGAATCACCCGGTCGTGTGCTGGCAACAGCTGTAAAAAGCGATATGAACATTCCGCCGTGGAACAGGAGTTCAGTTGACGGTTATGCATGCCGGCATGCCGATCTTGGAATTGCCCTGAAGGTTCTGGAGACTGTTGCTGCCGGCACGATGCCCTCTGAACCGATAACACCGGGCACCTGTTCGCGAATCATGACAGGTGCCGCGGTACCTGACGGAGCTGATTATATCTTTATGATTGAAGATTCTGAAACCCTGGCAGAAGGCACGGTGAAGTTTACAGGCAAGGAAGGGAAACAGAATATTTCGAAGGCCGCCGAGGATGTAAGAAAGGGAGAAACGATTCTTACTGCAGGACGGTTTATCAGGCCCCAGGACGTTGCTGTAATGGCAATGGCAGGGGCCACAACAGTGACCGTAGGCTGCAGGGTAAAGGTTGGTGTGATCAGCACCGGCAACGAACTCGTTGAGCCGGACCAGATACCCCGTGAGGCGCAGATACGCAACAGCAATGCGTGGCAGCTGATGGCACAGGTTGCCAGGGCCGGCGCTGAGGGCAAATATTACGGGATCGCCAGTGATGATATTGCATCGACTGAAGACCTTCTGAAGAAAGCTGTAAGCGAGAACGACATGGTTCTGATCTCGGGGGGCGTTTCGGCAGGCGATTTTGATTTTGTTCCGCAGGTGATAACATCCATGGGACTTACCATTCATTTCAACGAGGTGGCAGTACAGCCGGGAAAACCTCTTACTTTCTGCACCGGTGACAGGAAGATAGTGTTCGGCCTCCCCGGAAATCCTGTTTCAACATTTGTACAGTTTGAGATCACGGTAAGGCCGCTGATTGCGAAAATGATGGGGGTGACCGTCGAAGATCCCCCCGTATTGCTTCTTCTCGGAGCAGACTGGTCGAGGAAGAGAGCCGGCCGCATGGCGTGGATACCCGTGGTGCTCAACAGTGCGGGAGAGGCAGTACCCGTCGAATACCACGGTTCGGCACACATCACCGCTCTGCCCCAAGCCTGGGGAATAGTTGCAATCCCTCTGGGACAAAGCTGGATACAAAAAGGAGAACCGGTAAGTGTTAGACAGATTTAACAGAAATATCAATTACCTGCGCATCTCCGTCACTGACAGGTGCAACCTGAGATGCCGGTACTGCATGCCTGAAGAGGGTGTCACACTGTTGCGGCATGAAGATATACTGACATTTGACGAGATAACCGCATTCACACGTGAAGCTGCCGGCATGGGCATCAGCAAGGTCAGGCTCACCGGCGGCGAGCCGCTTGTAAGGAAGAATGTGACGACCCTGGTCTCGATGATTGCAGACATTGAAGGCATCACTGACCTCTCCATGACCACCAACGGCACACGGCTGGCAGAATTTGCCGGAGACCTTGCAAAGGCAGGCATGATGAGGGTGAATGTGAGTCTCGATACTGTTGACCCTGAAAAATTCAGGTTTGTGACCCGCGGCGGAGATGTGAACGAGGTGCTGCAGGGTATCAGGGCTGCGCAGGAAGCAGGACTGACACCTGTCAAGATTAACTGCGTCATCAAGAGCACACCGGATGAGGATGATGCACGGGCTGTTGCCGAATACAGCATGAAGAATGGGCTCGAGGTCCGTTTCATCAGGCAGATGGATCTTGCCAGCGGTAGTTTTTCCGTGGTTCACGGCGGCAGCGGGGGCAACTGCGCAAAGTGCAACAGGCTGAGGCTTACGGCTGAGGGAACCGTTAAGCCCTGCCTCTTCAGCGATATAGGTTTCAGCGTCAGGGAACTGGGTGCACGCGAAGCCATAATAAGGGCACTGGGAAACAAGCCGCAGGCCGGCACCTCAAACAGGAGCAACGGGTTTTACAATATAGGAGGTTAAATCATGACAAAACTGACACACACTGATGAGAGCGGAAGCGCTCACATGGTGGATACAGGAAGCAAGCCTGTACAGCAACGCATTGCAACAGCTTCGGGCAGGATCAGCCTTAAACCGGAGACCCTGCAGCTGATAAGGGAAAACCTTATGAAGAAGGGTGATGTACTCACAGTTGCTGAGATTGCCGGCATACAGGCGGCAAAAAAATGCAGCGAATTGATACCCCTGTGCCATAACATCGTGCTCAACCAGGTAAGGGTTACCCTGACAACCGATGAACAGGGAGCCACTGCTGTAAGTACCGTGCACTGCACAGGCCGCACGGGTGTAGAGATGGAGGCGCTGACAGCTGTCAGCGTGGCGCTTCTGACTGTTTATGATATGTGTAAGGCTGTTGACAAGACCATGAATATCAGTGATATAACTCTCATTAAAAAGGAAAAATATGACATTGCCTGAAAAATTCAAAGTGCTTGTAATTACTCTGAGCGACAGGGCATCGAGGGGCGAGTATGAAGATCTCAGCGGTCCTGCTGTGGTGAAGTATGTCAGATATGTGATGGCTTCGGCGGGATGGAAGAATGAGATAAAGACCGAAATAATCCCCGATGATCCTGACAGGCTTCAGCGACTCCTTGTCGGAGGTGACCCCTATGATCTGATTATTACCACCGGAGGCACCGGTGTAGGTCCGCGCGATATTACCGTCGATGTGGTAAAACCCCTGCTTACCAAAGAACTTCCGGGGATCATGGAGCAGATCAGGGTCAAATACGGGATGAAAAAGCCGGGGGCCCTCCTCAGCAGGGCTGTGGCAGGCGTGATAGGCAACACGCTCATATATACCCTGCCGGGCTCGGAGAAAGCCGTGCACGAGTATATGACGGAGATCGTAAAGACAATGGAGCATACCTTCTTCATGCTCCACGGTGTTGACAAACACAAATAAGGTGCGGGTTACTGCTTTTTGCCCCTGGTATTGACCACGGCGGCTCCCGCCAGGCGGTCATAGCGTTGTGCCGGGTCGCGGAAATAAGTCAGTATCAGGTAGTCATTCTCAGTCTCATAATGGCTGCCTTCAAAATGAACACCTGAAGGCTGGGTGCTTCCGTCGGCCACAAAGACATATTCATAATTGTACCATCCCTGTTTCAGGAGCATAACAGCCTCATAACATCCTTTAGAAAGACTGTATGTCATCCGGTTATGAGGTCCGAAGGACCAGTCTGTGAATGCCCCGGCAACATAAAGTGATCCTCCGCGAATCTCCGCGAAAACCGGCAGGGTGAAATATACGTAAACATAGTCTGCATCCCTGTCGGGCGAATCGCTCTCTTCAATTGCGATCCAGTATTTTCCGTTAAAGTCGTCAGAGGAAAAGTACTGCTTGAATTCGCGGTCCTCGGAGGGAAGCAAAAAAACGTGATAATTACCTGTAAAGAACTCGATAGCCCTTACATTCTGCCTCTTCTGCCTGACCGTTTTAATGTCGAAGAAGCGGAATTCATTGCCGCCGGAAAAAAGTGTTTTGTCGGAAAGAGCGTTGTATTCGAGTCTGCCGTTGCCTACAAAGTCGGGTTTCAGGTTCATCTTCGCCCTGTCGGGCCGGCCGTTCTGCAATACTGAAAGTGTTATGTCGCGGTATGGATCATTTATCCTCAGAGATCCGGTGGATACAGTGATTTCAGGCTGCTGGTGGCTTTCGGTGGTCCCCGGAGTCATCGGCCTGCGGAAGGTCACCCCGGCAGTCGTGACGCCTTCATGAACATAGAATCTCCTGGTCAGCAAAGGCATATCCGGCTCTCCTTCGGGATAAATTTTAACAATGTAGTTGCCTGATATTTTGAGCCGGACATCCTCATTGGGCAAAGTGAGCATATAATGGGTATAGCTGACAGTGGTATTGAATGATGCCTCATAGGAAGTTATCCGGTTTTCCTCGAATCCCTCAAGATAGTCACTGCTGAAAAGATCAGAGTTGTTCCATTCGCGGTTGCAGTGAATTATCCTGTATGAAAGTGTGCCGTAATCACCTGCTATTATATCAAAGTGAAGCGTCAGCTGTTCGTCTCTGTTCAGTATTAAAACAGGGTATGCGATCCGCATTTCTTCCTTTTCGAACCACACACTCTTCACATTTTCAGCCGTGAGGTCGCGCATTGGAGAATCCTGTCCTGCCAGACAGAAAAGAGGGAATAAAAAAAATGATACTGATAAACTTAAGATTTTTATCATTGTTATACTACAGCGCCTAAATTATTTACCAGCTTAAAAATACAAATATCCTGCCGTTCTTCCGGAGATGAATCCAAAAAAACTAAATTTCGTGATTTATGTCACATATGGATGTGAAAAGAATAACAATATATTAATATTGCATGATCAAATTCCGTTTAAGCTGAATCAAATATGCTATCACCAATCAGATTACGTAAGGGCTTGAATATCAAGCTTAAAGGCAAAGCCGAGAAGATACTTCTTCCTGAGGTTAGCGTGACCCGTTTCGGGGTCAGGTTTGCCGATTTTGAAGGTCTGACAGCAAAGCTTGTGGTAAAGGAGGGAGACACGGTCAGGGCCGGAACCACCCTTTTTTATGACAAGAGTTTTCCTGAGATAAAGTATGCCTCACCTGTCAGCGGTGTTGTAAAGGAGGTAGTCAGGGGAGAAAAGAGACTCTTGCTGGAGGTTGTAATTGAGCAGGAAGGGAATGAGAAGGAGAATTTCGGTCCGGCCGCTGATCCTTTAAGCCTTTCGCGCGAGCAGGTTAAAGAGAGGATGCTTGAGTCAGGCCTGTGGCCTATGCTGAGGCAGAGACCTTATCACATAGTGGCAAGGCCCGCAGGAGTGCCGAAGGCTATTTTTATTTCGGCCTTTGACACAGCGCCACTGGCCCCGGACCTTGACTTCATTATGGCCAACACGCACGGTAATTACCTTCAGACGGGCATCGACGCACTTTCACGGTTGACAGACGGCAAGGTTCATCTTTCGTTTGACACTGATGGGTCAAGGGTTGCAGAGGTAAAAAATCTGAAGAATATCGAGGTGCATAATTTCACAGGCCCGCATCCGGCAGGCAATGTGGGTGTTCAGATACACCACATCGACCCCGTTTCAAAAGGTGAGGTGGTATGGTATATTGATATCCAGGATGTTGTTGCACTGGGCCGGCTCTTTACGACAGGGGTTTACGACAGGGAGCACATTATTGCGCTTGCCGGTGAGGGAGTTCTTCATCCGAAATATCACAGGATAAGACCGGGAGCCTCTGTAAGCGGCATTCTTAAAGCCAACTTCAATGAAGGCAAATTTCGTGTCATCAGCGGCAATATCCTGACCGGAAAAACAATCGGTCCGGAGGGGTCGCTCGGATTCTATGACAATACGGTAAGCGTCATTCCTGAGGGCGATTACAATGAGTTTTTGGGCTGGGCGCTGCCGGGGTTCGACAAGTTCAGCTACTGGAAGACATTTATGTCAAAACTGCTGCCGCGGAAGGAATACACGCTTGATACCAACGTTCACGGCGGGCAGAGGGCCTTTGTGATGACAGGTCATTATGAGAACGTTCTTCCGATGGACATTTACCCGATACAGCTTGTAAAGGCCATTCTTGCCGGGGATGTAGAACTGATGGAGCAGCTGGGTATTTACGAGGTGGCTGAGGAGGACTTTGCCCTGTGTGAATACATAGACCCTTCGAAGAGTGAGATACAGGAGATTATCCGTAAAGGTATCAACCTGATGATCAAAGAGATGAATTAAAAATAAGGTAACATCGGTATAATGAATTTCTTACTGAAAAAAATAATGAAGATGAGACCCCTGTTCGAGAAGGGGGGACGCTTTGAGAAGTTTCATTCCGTTTTTGACGGTTTCGAGACCTTCATCTTCGTGCCTGAGACTGTGACAAGGAAAGGGTCACATGTCAGGGACTATATGGATATGAAGCGCACCATGACGATTGTTATAATTGCGCTCATGCCGGCATTGATTTTCGGAGCCTGGAATGTGGGGCTGCAGCATACGAGGGCTTTCGGCATCGACGGCTGGTCTGCACTTCAGATGTTCTGGTTCGGCTTCCTGAAGATACTGCCGCTGATAATTGTCAGTTACGGGGTGGGCCTCGGCATTGAGTTCATTGCCGCTCAGATGAGGGGGCACCAGATAAACGAGGGATTCCTGGTGACGGGGATGCTCATTCCGCTCATCATGCCGGTTGATGTGCCTTTATGGATGCTGGCTGTTTCCGTTGCCTTCGCAGTTATCATCGGCAAAGAGGTTTTTGGCGGAACGGGTATGAACATTCTTAATCCTGCCCTTACAGCCCGCGCATTTCTCTTCTTCAGTTACCCGGGATGGATGACAGGCGACAAGGTATGGATAGAAGGACTGACAAAAGGAGTGGGTCTTGACGGTTTCTCGGGAGCCACCCCCCTGTCACTGGCCAAACTTGATGAATTTAACAGTATGCCCTCGGCGATGGACATGTTCCTGGGAACCATTCCCGGATCAGTGGGAGAGACCTCCACTGTTGCCATTCTGATAGGAGCACTGTTCCTCATTATCACCGGAGTAGGCAGCTTCCGCATCATGGTATCCATGGTGCTCGGCGCTCTTGGAATGGGACTGCTTTTAAATCTTACGGGAAGCAATGAATACACGCAGATACCGGCATATTATCACCTTATCATGGGCGGTTTCGCCTTTGGAACAGTATTTATGGCCACCGACCCGGTCAGCGCAGCCCAGACAAACACCGGCAAATGGATTTACGGAGCCCTGACAGGCATAATGATAGTGATTATCAGGGTCTTTAACCCGGCGTACCCCGAAGCTACAATGCTTGTAATCCTGCTGATGAACGTATTTGCTCCTCTTATTGACCATTATGTAGTGAATGCAAATATCAGGAGAAGACTAAAGAGAGTAAAGACAACTTAAACGACATAGGAAATGAAAGATTTCAGTAACAGATATATTTTCACTTTCTCAGTGGTGATGGTTGTCTCTGTCGCCATCCTTCTCTCCCTGGCCGCACTGGTTCTGCAGCCCCTGCAGGAAAGGAATGTGGAGGTGGAAAAGAAAATGAACATACTCTCCTCGATAAATGTCGCCTCGGAAAAGACCACTGCCGAGCAACTCTATGATAAATTCATTGGCGACAGTTATGTGATAAACAGTGCAGGAAAGCATATGGAAGGCGTCGATGCCTTTACTGTGGGGTTGCGCGCAGAGCAGAAGAAACCGCTGGAAGAACAGAGCCTTCCGGTGTTCATTGCAGTAATGGACAACGGTGATACACTTCATATTTTCCCACTTGAGGGAAAGGGCCTCTGGGGCCCTATCTGGGGATATGTTGCCCTGAAGCCTGACATGAGCACCATTGCCGGAGTCACTTTTGACCACAAGGGAGAAACCCCGGGATTGGGTGCTGAGATAAACACCACACCGTTTGAGAGTCAGTTCCTGAACAAGAGCCTGTATGAAAATGGGAAGTTCATTTCGGTACTGGTAGTCAAGGGAGGAGCTGACCCGGGAAGCAAACATGAGGTCGATGCCGTCTCGGGCGGCACAATAACAAGCAGGGGTCTTGAGGACATGATACGCGACGGCCTTGTTAAGTATGAAAAGTATTTCACTGATAACCGGAAGTAGATATGGAAAACATGGAGAAGGAGCCGCTGTTCACGGCTAAGAATATTAAACTGATGACCAACCCCCTGAACCTGGAGAATCCTATCACCGTGCAGGTGCTGGGAATCTGCTCTGCGCTGGCGGTGACAGTCAAGATGAAGCCGGCAATTGTCATGGCGCTTTCAGTCATGGCAGTGCTTGCTGTCTCCAATGTAGTAATATCCGCGATGCGAAAATCAATTCCCGGGAGGATCAGGATCATAGTTCAGCTTGTTGTGATTGCCACAATGGTCATCCTTGTTGACCAGTTCCTCAAAGCTTTTGCTTTTGATGTCAGCAAGCAGCTTTCAGTATTCGTAGGCCTTATAATAACCAACTGCATAATCATGGGGCGTCTTGAGGCATTCGCAATGGGGAACAAACCATGGCCCGCATTTCTTGACGGACTGGGTAACGCCGGCGGTTACGGACTGATACTCATCATTGTCTCATTCTTCCGCGAGCTTCTGGGCAGCGGAAGCATAATGGGCTTCCCCGTCATGGAAAAACTCGGGATATACAAGACTGGTTATGAGGATAACGGGATGATGATCCTTCCGCCGATGGCGCTGATTACAGTTGGACTGATAATATGGTTCCAGCGCAGTCGCAATAAATCACTTCTTGAAACAAAGTAACGCACCAGACAATGGAAAACCTGCTAAATATATTCATCAGGTCGATCTTTATCGACAACATGATCTTTGCTTTCTTCCTGGGCATGTGCTCATACCTTGCCGTGTCGAAGACAGTAAAGACCTCGATGGGACTGGGAATAGCCGTGGTATTTGTCCTGCTGATCACCGTTCCCGTCAACTTCCTTCTTGAAAAATACCTGCTGAGGAAAGGTGCTCTGGTGTGGATCAGTGACAGCTTTGCAACCCTTGACCTGAGCTTCCTCTCGTTCATTATGTTCATTGCCGTTATAGCCGCGATAGTACAGCTTGTTGAGATGGTGATAGAGAAATTCACCCCGGCCCTGTATAACTCACTTGGAATCTTTCTGCCGCTTATAGCTGTCAACTGCGCTATCCTTGGCGCTGCACTCTTCATGCAGGAACGTGAGTACGAGACCATTGCCGAGGCTGCCGTCTTCGGAGCAGGTTCAGGTGTGGGGTGGATGCTTGCTATTATTGCGTTGGCAGCCATCAGGGAGAAGATGCGCTACTCGAATGTGCCGGCACCATTACGCGGACTGGGCATCACTTTTATCCTTACCGGGCTGATGGGAATAGCATTCATGAGCTTCCTCGGTATTAAACTCTAATGAAACAGAACTGAATTATGATATTAGGACTTTCTCTTGCAGGCACGGTATTAGCGAGTATAATTGTATTTGTCCTGGTGATGATACTCCTGGTGGTGTTGTTGCTGTATGCACGACAAAAGCTGACACCGCAGGGAGATGTGACCCTTCAGATCAATGACCGTGAACTAATTGTCTCCCCCGGCTCAAACCTGCTCTCCACCCTGTCAGGCAATGACATCTTTCTTCCTTCTGCATGCGGAGGCGGAGGCACCTGCGGATTGTGCAAGTGCCAGATTGTTGAAGGGGGTGGGTCTATCCTGCCGACAGAGACAGGCTTCTTCACCCGCAGGGAACAGCATGACCACTGGCGCCTCAGTTGCCAGGTAAAGGTGCGCGAGAACATGACCATCCATGTGCCTGAAGCTGTCATGGGCATCAGGAAATGGGAGTGCACCGTTGTTTCAAACAGGAATGTCGCAACATTCATCAAGGAATTTGTTGTCAGACTGCCGGAAGGCGAAGATCTTGTCTTCAAATCGGGCGAATATGTTCAGATAGATGTACCCGTCTGCGAGGTAGACTTCAGCAAGGAAATAGACGTAGAGGAAGAATACAGGCCCGACTGGGATAAGTTTGGCATGTGGAACCTTAAGATGAAGAATAAGGAGGCTACTTACAGGGCTTATTCGATGGCTAACTATCCGGCAGAGAAGAACCTGATAATACTGAACATACGTATCGCCACACCGCCGTGGGACAATGCGAAGAAGCAGTTCATGAACGTGTCTCCGGGCATCTGTTCATCGTACATCTTCTCACGGAAGCCGGGAGACAAGGTGACCATTTCAGGCCCATACGGTGATTTCCACATCAAAGACACGCAGAATGAAATGGTATATATCGGGGGCGGGGCCGGGATGGCGCCGCTGAGATCACACATCTTCCATCTGCTGAGGACCCTGAAGACGGGTCGTAAGGTTTCATACTGGTACGGTGCCAGATCGAAGCGCGAGATGTTCTATGAGGATGAGTTTCATGAGCTTGAAAAGAATTTTCCCAATTTTAAATTTTATATTGCCCTCTCCGAGCCGCTGCCTGAGGACAAGTGGACAGGCTATGTGGGATTCATTCACCAGGTACTTTATGACAATTACCTCAGCAAACATGAGGAGCCCGAGGAGATAGAATACTACCTCTGCGGTCCGCCGGTGATGAACTCCGCGGTGTTTAAGATGCTTGACGACCTGGGTGTGCCTAATGAGAATATTGCTTTTGACGATTTCGGAGGTTAGTCAGGACAAAAGACAAAAGACAAAAGACAAAAGACAAAAGACAAAAGGCAAAAGACAAAAGACAAAAGACAAAAGACAAAAGACAAAAGTGAAAAGTCGAAGCGTAGCGAAGACCCTGACCGTAGCGTCAGGGACAAAAGGATAAACTAGAAAGTAGAAAAGACCGTCTGCCAGCCGGAGGATCAGACCTCATTCCGCCAACTGGCGGATCAGACCTCAGACAGTTACTGTTAACCCCGAAGGGGTGACATTATTATAGAAGAATAGTAAAGAAAACAATTTCCCCCTCCTGACCCTGAGCGTGTTTCCCCTATGTCGCGAGGAGGACTCGTCCGAAAACCGAGGGACGGATTTGATGGTTTGTCAATATGAAAAAATCATTTATTCTTTTCCTGATTGCCCTCGCTTTCCAGGGCTGTAATCACAAAAAGGAGTTCGCCGAAATCAACGGACTGACCCAGGGGACTACCTACCATATTGTCTTTGAAACCTCTCCGCAGAATGATCTGTCAGAGATCCGTACGGGGGCTGAGAAGATCCTTAATGACGTTGACAACTCCCTGTCAATATATAATGATTCATCTGTTATCACATTAATTAACAGAAATATTAGCAATCAGACTGACACTCTTTTCCGCGAGATGTTCCGGCAGTCGAAGGACGTTTGGCAAAAGAGCTCGGGAGCTTTTGACATCACGGTTGGGCCTCTTGTGAAGTCGTGGGGATTCGGGCCTGACGCCCTCCAACGTTTTGATGCTTCAAGACTCGACTCGCTGATGGCGCTTGTGGGGATGGAAAAGGTGACCATGGAAGGGAATCGCGTAATTAAGAATGATCCCGACATGTACCTGGATGTAAATGCAATTGCACAGGGATACACGGTGGACCTTCTTGTTGGATTCCTCAACAGCAGGGCGATCAAGGATTGTCTTGTGGAAGTGGGCGGGGAGGTTCGTACCACGGGTGACAAGGCGGGTAACGGATGGAGAGTGGGGATCGACAGGCCCGTTGACGGCAACAATTCGCCCGGGTCTGACCTGGAAGCCATCGTCAGGCTTGACGACCGCTCGCTGGCAACCTCTGGCAACTACCGGAAATTCTACATTGACAACGGTATAAAATATTCACACACAATTGATCCTCACACAGGGTATCCGGTCCGGCATACACTTTTAAGCGCCACAATAATAAGCAGCAAATGCGCAACTGCAGATGCCTGGGCTACTGTTTGCATGGTGGTAGGGAAGGATTCCGCCATTGCATTTATTGAGAAATACAACTTTCTGGAAGGGTACCTGATTTATTCTGATGATAAGGGTAACATGAAGACCTGGATGACAGCCGGTCTGAGCAAGATCATCGGGGAACAGTAGTTATTCAGCCATTCCGCATCCAGCACATCCGTTAACTCCGTCGATCGGCCTGCAACCGGTGTCAGAGTGCTGTGCGCAGGTGATACCTCGCTTGCGCATCTCCTTATTATGGCTTATGTGCGTGTCGGGGAACCGGCCGCCGCGCTTTACGAGCATGCTTATTCCCAGGCCCAGCATTGATAAGGCTATCAGAACGGCAGATATGATCAATAGTTTTATAAACATTTTTCTTTCTTAACAGGCTGCAAATTTAATCACTTGCAGCCTTTAATACTATAACAACACCCGATTTCTTTTGTTCCCACCAATAATGTCACCCCTGGCATAATGCCACCCCTCCGGGGTTCTGCCTGCTCCCCGCTGTCTGGCGCCTCTCTAAAATTGTCCGCCAGCTGGCGGACAATTTTTTACGGTCGGCCCTCTACTACCTATTTTACTACTCATCCCGATCTTCATCCTTCTTCTTCATCTCCTCCATCTCCTCCTTGGTGTATCTGTGGATCTTGAAGTTTATTGAGGCAATGAAGAAGCTCATGAAAGGCCCAATGATATTGAAGAAGCAGTAAGGAGCGTATGCCAGTGTTGGCACACCCAGTATGCTTGCCTGTGTTGCCCCGCAGGTGTTCCACGGTACAAGAACAGAAGTTACAGTTCCGGAATCTTCCAGTGACCTGCTGAGAAGCTCAGGTTTGAAACCTAGATCACGGTACTTTTTAGCGAACATCCTTCCCGGAATTACTATAGCAAGGTACTGGTCGGAGGCGGTCACATTGAAGAAGACGCAGGTTGCCAGTGTTGATCCGACAAGAGAGCCGGCACTTTGAACACGCCGCATCAGACTCTTTGTAATCTTTTTAAGCATTCCGGCGGCTTCCATTATCCCGCCGAAGGTCATCGCACATATGATGAGCCAGACTGTATTGAGCATCCCCGCCATTCCCCTGGTCTTCATAAGCTCATCTACCGAAGTGTCTCCGGTTACAACAGCAACGGAACCGAACATTGTTTTAGTAATAGCGATATAAGCCTGCTTTATGAAAGAACCATCGGTGGAGGCAATTTCTTTAAGAATATGTGGCTGGAAAATAACAGCACAGAGAGCTCCGAGCAGTGTGCCGCCAAGAAGTGCCGGCAGCGGAGGCACCTTTTTCACTATGATGAAAATAAGCATTGCCGGTACTATCAGCAGGACAGGTGTGATATTGAATTTTGTCTTTATGGCTGCCTGTACCACGGCCGCACTTGTTGCTGTGTCACCGTGTTCACGTGTAAATCCGATGATAAGGAAGATTATCAATGTAATAATCCACGTGGGTCCTGTTGTTATCACCATGTACCGGATATGGGTAAAGAGGTCCGTCCCCGCAACGGCCGGTGCCAGGTTGGTAGTATCGGATAGGGGTGACATCTTATCCCCGAAATAAGCGCCTGAAATGATTGCCCCTGCTACCATAGCTTCATTGAACCCCAGTGTCTTGCCGATACCCAGCAGGGCCACGCCCATGGTTGCAACCGTAGACCATGAGCTGCCAGTGGAAACGGAAACCAGCGAGCAGATGAAGACAGTGGCGAAAAGGAATATTTTAGGATTAAGAATCTCAAGGCCGTAGTAAATAAGCATTGGGATGACGCCGCTTATCATCCATGTTCCGGCAAGTGATCCGATAAGGAAAAGAATAAGTATTGCGGGGAGTGCCGTGCCAATCGAATGCACTACTCTGTCAAGGAGATGATTCCATTTATACCCCAGGTAGACAGCTATTATTCCTGCCACTGCGGCACCCATAATAAGCGCTATCTGGTTGGCCCCGGAAAGGGTGTCATCACGGAAGAATTTGACATTTAGTCCGAGAAGAATAATTAGAACAATCAGCGGCAGCAGCGACTGCAGCATCGAGGGGGTCCTGGTTTTCTCGGTCATGTGTGATTTTTACCGTTGTGTTGTGCAATTTACCAATTTTTTGAACCGGTTTTTATACTTCGCAACATATCAGGTGATTTTGCGAATTGCAACTGCCCAGTCATACCCTGTTATTGATTAAAGGCCTTGCTGACATGGATTAATGAATCGGATATATTTTCCAGGAAATTACGGAAAAATCCGACCTTACCAAGCTGATACCTCTCCTCAAATACCTTTTCAAAGGGTAAACGACTGTTTTTGATATGTCGTTCATTCCGAATATATGTCGTTCATTCCAATTTTTGGTCGTTCATTCCGGAGGGTATTGACAAGTATGTTCGCTACGTAACTTTGTTTCTGTAAAATTGGATTTTATGAATTAGAAAAAGAAAGTCACGGTTGATTTACTAGTTTTAAAGTAGAAACCAAAAAAACTTACAACCATGACTTTCAAAGAACGTGAGCAATTTACGAAGAAGAATTCAGA
>JBBRXA010000058.1:0-16675 GCA_038248855.1 Bacteroidales bacterium
GGGTGTCAAAACGTACTTCAGTGATCAGATAATCGGCAGTAGCATCGATCATTTTCAGTGACATTGTATAATTGACTTTGGATT
Organism: Bacteroidales bacterium; assembly: GCA_038248855.1. Taxonomy (GTDB): domain Bacteria; phylum Bacteroidota; class Bacteroidia; order Bacteroidales; family VadinHA17; genus SR-FBR-E99. The sequence goes on from JBBRXA010000058.1 coordinate 85, forward strand.
CAGTGGTTTGCTGAACCCCGTTAATCGTTTGCGTGACAGTTTGCTCCGACACAGACTTTAACCGGTAAACCTTGTTTTTCTCCAGGTTCATTTTAAGGCTGGCAGGGTTTTGTGCCAGAGTCGCAGCGCAGAACATGGCTACTGTACATGACAGCATAATCTTCTTCATAAGGTTGTTTTATTTTGAGGTTTATGAATCGGGTTCAAAGATATGACTGTCACAGGGCCTGAAACATGATTTATCGGTGAATGGAGGAATTACGCTTGCGAATTGCAGGTTTAATGGGAGATAAGGAACAATCGGGGCTTTTTAACGGTTTTCCGAAGCCAGATATTCCATTACTGCATTGAATATCTGCAGCCTGACAGGGTTTACGTTGTAATAATCGCCATTGCTCAACAATCCGCAGTTCTGCCGGTTGATCAGGAGGACAACTGAAATTTTTTTATCAGGGATGACCGCAATACTGGTCCCTGTAAACCCTGTATGTCCAAACGAACCTTCGGGAGCATTCTTCATAAATGAATTCCCGGGGTCCATCATCCAGCCCAGCCCGTTATTGAATTCATCCTTTGTGAGAAAGAGATCGACAGTCTTTCCGGATATGAATTGTTTTGAACCCGCCATTCCTTTATTCATCAGCATGTCAACAATCTTTTGCAGGTCGCGGGCGGTGGAAAACAGTCCCGCTGCTCCTGAAATTCCTTCGTTGGCATACCATGCATTTCCGTCATTCACCTCTCCTTTAAGAACATAGGTGCGCCAGCCGTTCCACTGTGCCGGGTCAATCTCTTTTATTTTGTAACCCAGGGTAGAATCGTAAACCATTCTCCTTTCATAAGGGTTGCCTGCAGATGTTACCGCAATTTTTCTGAAACCGCCACAAGCCAGAGGATTGAAAGTCGTCTTTTTCATGCCAAGAGGTTGAAAAACATTCTGTGTCATAAACTTCTCCAGAGGCATACCGGAGACATTTTCTATTATTTCGCCCAGAAGAACAAACCCGAGATCACTGTACCGCCGTTGTTCACCAACCGGTGACACCAGCGGCAGTCCTCCTATTGCCTTGTAACAGTCCTGTTTGTTTGAAGCAAGGTAATAAAGCGGGTACCATTCATACAACCCGGCAGTGTGGGTTAGAAGATGACGGATTGTGATCTCTTTTTTTTCGGGAGAATTGAATGCTTCAATGTACTTGCCAACCGGATCATCAACTTTGATAAGGCCTCTGTCGGCAAGCAGCATAAGAGAAGTTGTGGTACCTATTACTTTTGTCAGAGAGGCGATATCAAAAAGGCAATTATATTTCATCTTCTCAAGCCGGCTGAGCAGATTGCGGCTGAAGTCGTACTTCTGAGCATACCCCCAGGTGTGCCGGTAAATTACCTTATTGTTTTCTTTGATCAGGATAACGGCACCCGGGATTTTGTCGTGCTCCACCTGGCACCGGAGTATGCTGTCTGCCTCAGCCTTAAGCATTGCTCCCGCTCTTTTGAGCGGGACTCCCTGACCATACGATACAAGTGTCAGGAAGCATAGCAGAATTCCGCCTGAAACTGACCTGGTTAACATTGAATTCTTTTATCGGAAGTCTGATTTAAACTGCTCCGGATCTTTTGAAATATTTCGATTCGGCCCTGGGTACAATTTCTCCCGAAAAACGCTTGCTATCTCCCTTTACCGGAGTTACAATGACATCGGCATAGCTGCCGGCTGTTTTCTTGAGTGATATTTCAATTTTGGCATTTATGTAAAACCCCCTCACCTGCATACTGACTTTTATATTTCCCTTTTTATCGGGAACCTGGGTGAAATCTGAAACTGTCAGCTTATTCGTATAGGTGTTTCCTGAAACCATCTGCCCCTGCAGGTAAACGAACACTTTTTCAAAAGACATAAAATTCGTATTATCCGTGTTGGATTCAAAATTACCGTCTTCAGTTTCATATGAATCCACAATAATTACAAAGTCTTTCGTTTCAACAACAGCAACTGCCTTTTCAAAATTTGCGAGAGCGGCAGCTTCCTTATCCGCCTTGCTGTTCTGACCAAAAGAGGACAACAAAGCTGTGCTGATAATACAGATTGATAACAGTATCCTTTTCATAATATGTTAAAATTAGTACTTACTTATTTACAAATCTACAAATTTTCGGCTGTGTCTGACAACCACCGCCAAATTAAGGTAATTTGACCAATCAAACGCAAAAAAATAGTTATCAAAGGTGGTGATAAATGAAATAATGGCCTCCAACGCTACGTCGCATACTGATGTGAATTAAATTATAATATTACCCCGGAAATTTCAGTAAATTTATGTATCCCTTTTTTCGGGATTTGCCATGACAAAAAACCCACGTGCGAAACTGGTGACAGGATTCAAAAGCCTTTCTTATTTCAGCAGGGAGTTTTCATCCGAATCCGGAATCCCGCCGCCCGAATTCAGAAGACTTAAGAAGCAGAAACCGGCAACTTCCTTTTCCCTCTTCCCGGGCTTGCTCATTGCTTTAATGATCAGCTGTATAGCATGCAAGGGTGAGCTGACCACACGTGGAAAAAGCACGGATTCTTCAGCCGTGTCAGATACCGCCATATCGGATGTTGAGGCCGCTGATGAATTCCAACCTGTATATGCCCTGCTTGTTTTACCAAAAAATCCTCTTCCGGGCGGTGACTTCCGCATCGTGGCGACAGGCGGAAGGCTTCTGCGGAAAGCACAGATTCAGATCAGCGGTCCGTACGGTGATATGAAGTCCCTCCGTACAATTACCGGAGAGGAACTTCCTTACTGGAGGATTGATGATTTTGCCGGTGCTCCTGCAGGTAGTTACAGGGTCACTATAATCGAGAAAGATAAGGAGGTAATAAGTCTGGAGTTTTTGATTTCACCCGGTGAAGAGAAACGGTATACCGGTCCGGTATGGAAGACGGAACGCTTCTGGGAAAGCGGTACGGAAGCCCTCTATTCTGCCTGGATCAACGCCCTGTTCAGGGACTTTGGCGAAGATGCGTCATGGGCTTCACTCAATGAGGTTACCCAGAATCAGGATAAGAATTTCCTTTACAACCATCTCTCCCTCGGGGAGGATGACCCTGCAGGCAAAATCAGGGTAATCATGCAGCCGGACTGTGCCGATAATCCCTTTTTCCTGAGGGCATATTTTGCCTGGAAGCTTGGGCTTCCGTTCGGTTACCATGTATGTGACAGAGGCTACCTGGGGAAAAATCCCGGAACCGGTCAGTGGGTCACGAATGAAACACCCGCTGCGAAATCCGATCCTGTCATGGCCTTCAACAGCTTTCTCCGGAAAGTTATGGACGGTGTCCATTCGGGTACGGCACGCACTTCTATGGATGATCCGGATTCCGATTATTACCCCGTTCCGCTCGACCGTAGTAGCCTGCTTCCGGGGACTGTTTTCGCCGATCCTTACGGGCATACAATGATCCTCTGCAGATGGATCCCGCAAACCGGAAAGCGTCCGGGAATACTTCTGTCAGTGGATGCCCAGCCAGACGGAACTGTAGCCGTAAAGCGTTTCTGGAAAGGCAATTTTCTTTTCAATACGTCAGGGGTCATAGGAGAGCCCGGGTTCAAGGCTTTCCGTCCCATTATCGTGCAGGACGGGGCACCACGACTGACGCCTTACAGTGCCCTGACCGGGTCCTCGGGATTCATACCCTATTCCCTTCAGCAGAGAAAGATGGAGGCGGATGTCTTCTATCAGACAATGGAACGGTTGATAAACCCGAAGCCCCTTGACCCGGAAGCGGCTCTGGAGGACCTTATCAGCTCGCTTCACGAGCAGCTTCAGGTGCGTGTGACATCGGTGGCCAATAGTGAAGCATATTTAAAACAGCAACCGGGAATGGTGATTCCGATGCCCTCGGGTATTGCCGGAATATTTCTGGCCGGCGGGCAGTGGGAAAACTATTCAACGCCTAACCGTGATCTGAGGCTTCTGATAGCAATGGATGCTGTTCTCGGACTACCTGAAAGGGTTGTCAGTGCACCAGGGAATTTTGACATACCCGGAAATGTTACTCCCGAACAGTTAAAGGAAGAGCTGCAGACTGTGCTGGAAAAGAAGGGGGCCGAAGTTTCAATCACTTATATCCGGACAGACGGTACAGAACAGGTTCTGACCGTCAGTGAAATACTGAAGAGGAAAGACGCCTTTGAGATGGCCTATAATCCGAATGACGGGATTGAAATCCGCTGGGGGGCGCCCGATGGCAGCGATGAAAAAGCTACCTGCCGTCGCCGTGCACCGGCAGGTCAATATGAAAAGATGCGCTCGGTGCGCTCCTGGTTTCAGAAGAGGCTCCATCCGCCTACTTAGACTTTCAAAAAAAGAATTAAATTTGGATAGTGTGAAGACCTGAGTGTTTTCATTGCTTAATTCATTTACCGGTACAGTGAGAATATGAAATATGAGGATTTCCTGGTTTCCAGCCTTGGCAGTGGCAACGTGATTTCGCCCCTGAAGCAGAGCCACAGACCCAACAGTCCTGTTTATAAGTTCGTCAAAGACGATGAGAGGATTCTGTATGATGTTGCCCTTGATAGTTTTCAGAAATGTCTGGACACTGGTAAGGTACCCGTCTCATTTGAAAAGGCAGGGCCCAGAGAGACAATTTACTTCGAGCCGGCGAAGACCAAGGTTGGCATAGTGACCTGCGGGGGACTGTGTCCGGGACTGAACAACGTCATCCGCAGTCTTGTCAACCAGCTTTATTACAGGTACGGAATAAGCCGGGTACTGGGTATCAGGTACGGATATGAAGGATTGATCTCCGGATACAATCATCCGGTAATCGAGCTGACTGCTCCTATGGTAAGCGAGATTCACCTTGCGGGAGGTACCTTTCTGGGCACCTCGCGGGGAAACCAGGATGTGGGCAAGATGGTGGATACAATCGAGATATTAAATCTCAATGTCCTTTTTTGTATAGGCGGTGACGGCACTCTCCGCGGTGCTCACGCAATTCACGAAGAGATACAGAAAAGGAAGCTGAAGATTGCTGTCGCCGGCATTCCCAAGACGATTGACAATGATATCGACCTGATACAAAAGTCTTTCGGTTTTGAAACAGCCTTCTCAATAGCAAATGATATCATCAGGAATGCGCATAATGAAGCCCATGCGGCATACAACGGGGTGTCTCTTGTCAAGCTGATGGGCCGTGACTCCGGTTTCATTGCCGCAACGGCTGCCCTTGCCATTCAGGAGGTAAATTTTGTGCTTATTCCGGAGATTTCTTTTGACCTTTACGGCGAAAACGGATTTCTGAATATCCTCAGGAAACGTCTTGAAGAGAGGCATCATGCCGTGGTCGTTGTGGCTGAAGGAGCAGGGCAGGACCTTTTCGAATCAAAGAATGAGGAAAAAGATGCGTCCGGAAATGTTAAACACAGAGACATCGGGGTTTTCCTGAAGGAAAAGATCAGGTCAGAATTCAGCGCCCTGGGATTTCCCTATTCCATAAAGTATATTGATCCAAGTTATATAATCCGCAGCGCTCCTGCGAATGCCAATGACAGCAAATTCTGTAACCTTCTTGCACAGAATGCGGTACATGCCGCCCTCGCCGGGAAGACAGATTTTGTAATGGGTTTCTGGAACAACCATTTTACACTTTTACCGATACCAATGGCCGTTGCAAAGCGAAATAAGATAGATGTACAGGACGAGCTGTGGTGGAATGTTCTCGAAGCCACGGGTCAACCGGTCAGCATGAAGAATCAGTAACCCTGACTATTTCGGTCCCATCACCTGGAACAGAAGATAGGATACGATCAGGGTAAATATTATGTTGAAACCCTGGGCAATCAGAAAAGCGTAGAAAGGTTTTTTGCTTTCCAGTATTTTCAGGTCGGAAAAACGGGTCTCGAGCCCGATACTGATGAACGCCATGTTGAACCAGAAACTGCTGAACGATTTGATTAACTTCCCGGATGTCTGCGCGGTTTCTGCATTAAGAACGAATGAGAAAAGGAGAGAGGCCAGAATAAATCCCAGGACGAATTTCGGGAAGCGCTCCCAGATAATGCTGAGCGATACCCTGTCTCTGGGACCGTCGCCCTTTTTGCGGTAAGCCCAGAAAACTGAAATTGCAAAGGCGGCGAGGCCGAGCAACACATTCTGGGAGAATTTGACAATGGTGGCATATTTTAAGCCTGTTTCACCGGCGATGGTTCCGGCTGCCACAACAGCTCCGGTTGTGTCAATGGTTCCGCCCATCCATGCACCGGCAACGATTTCCGAAAGTCCGATCCATTTTGCAAGCATCGGCATGAAAATCATCATTGGAATGGCAACGATAAGAACAAGTGAAATGACAAAGGAGAGCTTCTTCTTGTCACCGTTTATTGCTCCGGCGGTGGCAATTGCCGCAGAGACTCCGCATATTGAAACCGCACTTGCAAGCATGGTTGAGAACTCGTCGTCTACCTTCATTTTCCGGGCAATCCAGAATGCGAAATACCAGACCACCACAACCACTATCACTGCCTGGACCAGCCCGAATGAACCCGCAGTCATGATATCCTTGAACAATATTGTGGCGCCAAGCAGAACGAGACCTATCTTGACAAACAGTTCAGTCTGCACTCCGGCGCGAAGCCAGGCCGGCAGCCTGAAAACGTTGCCTATCAGAAGGCCGAGCACCAGAGAAAAGAGAACGGTCTCGAGTCCCAGATTCTTAAAGACCATATATGAAGAGAGGAACTGGGCAAGAAATGCCAGAACACAAACTGCTAGGAATCCGAAAAAGTAATTTTTCAGTGAATCGCCGCTCAGGAACACACCGAAAGCAGAGAAAATACCGAATATTACCAGTGTGGTGATCATCGATATCCCCAGCGGAGCCGAGTTGAATATACTTACTACACCCGAAAAGCCTGTCCATCCTGCCTTGCCTCCGAACGAGGGTGTTGTAAGTGAGCCACCGGCCAGGACCACAAAAAGGATCAGTCCGAATCCAATGACAACTGATGCCCAATCCTGTCCGATGATCCATATCTTTTTTGCAGGAACTTCAATATTTTCCGTCATAGTTCGAAGATTTAATCGGATGAAGTAATAATTAAGTCTTGTTTAATTGAATCCTGCAAATATGATTACAGTTAAGAACTTAATTATGGGTATAAACTCTTATTTTATTGCAGCGGAATATGCTGAGTCAGGGATCAGACGAAAACGGAGTCTCAGTTCAGTCCTGCCCGGTCACCGTAAGTGCCGTAAAAAACTCAACCATTCCTCGTTCACTTTTACAGTTTACAATGTTCTTGGAAGAAAGAATCCCTACTTGATCTTCTTCAGAACTGAGGAGGGGGAAATAAAAGGTTATCAGATGACGATTTTCAGTCAGCCCATCATTATGGCCTCATACAGTTTCAGGATACGCGGCAATGCAACGGGCGATTTCTGATCGCCTGATTCATCATCTTGAAACCATAAGTATTTAGTCAGTGAGGGTGACCTGAAAAAAAAGTATTGCAAAACATATTATTTTTAATAAAGTGTATATTGTACATTTAAAATTTGTTTTATCTTGCTAGCGAATTGTTATACTTTTAACAGTTGAGTGTAAAATTCAAGGAACTATATAATATACAATAACCAAAAACTAACGAAAATGCTCGCATTAGACTGGATTGTTCTCGGATTGTTCTTTTTGGGTTTGATTGGCATCATTGTCTGGGTGCTGAAGCAAAAAGAAGAAACTACAACTGATTATTTTCTTGCTGGAAAGAAGGCAGGATGGCTGTCAATCGGTTCCTCGATATTTGCCTCCAACATTGGTTCTGAGCATCTTGTGGGTCTTGCCGGCGCAGGCTTTATCAGCGGTATGGCAATGGCGCACTGGGAAATGCATGCCTGGTTAATTCTGGTCCTCGGATGGGTTTTTGTACCGTTTTACGACAGGATCAAGGTGTTTACAATGCCTGAATTCCTTGAAAAAAGGTTTTCCTCCGGCTCACGCTCGGTACTGTCGGTAATTTCACTTGTATCGTATATCCTTACGAAAGTTGCCGTAACCGTTTATGCAGGCGGAGTAGTCTTTAAGACTGTATTCGGGATTGATGAAATATGGGGAATAGATTTCTTCTGGTTCAGTGCTGTGGGTCTGGTTGTAATTACAGGGTTGTACACAATTTTTGGCGGAATGAAAGCCATATTGTACACCTCTGTTTTGCAAACACCGATACTGCTCATTGGTTCAATAGTCATTCTCGTAGTTGGTTTAATAAAAGTAGGAGGATGGGTTGAGGTTGAACGTTTGGTTGGTGCCAATATTCATCTTGTCAGGCCTGCATCCGACCCTGAATTCCCGTGGACAGGTGTGTTGTTTGGATCTGCGATAATTGGCTTCTGGTACTGGTGTACCGATCAGTATATTGTACAACGCGTACTGTCGGGCCGTAATCAGCAGCAAGCCCGAAGGGGAGCCATTCTGGCTGGTTATTTCAAACTCTTACCGGTATTTATTTTCCTGATTCCCGGCATGGTTGCCTATGCATTGAACCAGAAAGGTTTGTTGGCTGTTGAAAGCAGCGATTCAGCATTTGCTGCAATGGTTGCCCAGCTTCTGCCTGCAGGTGTGACTGGTGTGGTTGTCTGTGGGTTGCTTGCTGCCCTGATGAGCTCACTTGCATCTTTGTTTAACTCCTCATCAATGCTCTTCGTCGAAGACTTCTATAAAAAGATGCGTCCGGATAAGGATGAGAAACATTATCTGACAGTAGGCCGGATAGCAACAGCAGCAGTAGTTGTACTGGGTGTCGTCTGGATCCCTGTGATGCTTGGCCTCGGGAAAGTATTATATGAATACCTCCAGGGTGTCCAGGGCTTGCTGGCGCCGGCTATCGCATCCGTATTCCTGCTCGGAGTTTTCTGGAAAAAGATGAACGCCAAGGCTGCTCTTTGGGGGATGATCACAGGATTCAGTATTGGCATGTTCAGGCTGGTTTTAAACGTTGTATACGGCACAAAGGTGGCACTGATTACAGGTTGTGAGAAAGCTATCCAGTCAATTAACAACGCAACAGATGCTTCTCTGAAACAAGTACAGGAGGTGGTTCATTCCGTCAGCGATAAAATTACTGTGGTGGCCGGTGCAGCCGGTAATCAGGCCAGAGAGTCAGTTGAGACTGCAAATGCATTGCTGTCAGCCGGCCTGACCCCTGAATCAAAGAATCAGGCAATACAGCTTATTTCACAAACAAAGGATACCTACAGCCAGATGTTTCTTGAGCAGTCAGGATTATTATTCCGGATAGCATCCATTAACTGGCTTCACTTCTGCGTAATTTTGTTTCTTATCTGTATTGCAACCATGGTCGGAATCAGCCTGATGACAGCTCCTCCGTCTGCATCCAATTTACAATATACTTACGCTGCCGCCACTGAGGCTGATAAAAAGGCGACCAGGGCAAGCTGGAACAAATGGGATGTCATTCATACTGTAATAATATTAAGTATAGTAGTTGCTTTCTACATTTATTTCTGGTAGAGAAATCTGAATATTAATCATTAACTTTAATAAAATATGAAAAACATTAATAGTGAGCTTTGGTTTGTGACAGGCAGCCAGCATCTTTACGGTGAAGAAACACTTAAGCAGGTTGCGGCAGACTCAAAGACTATTACTGCAGCGCTGGACAAAGCCGAAGCTATTCCCACTAGGGTTGTATTCAAACCGGTCCTTACAAACTCTGATGCAATTACCTCAATTTGCCTCGAGGCAAACAGCTCGCCGGAGTGCGCCGGACTCATTGCCTGGATGCACACCTTTTCTCCGGCAAAAATGTGGATATCAGGCCTGAAGAAACTCAACAAACCCCTGCTGCACTTCCATACCCAGTTTAACCGTGACATTCCGTGGTCAGAAATAGACATGGACTTCATGAACCTGAATCAGGCAGCTCACGGCGACCGTGAGTTCGGTTACATCTGTTCACGCCTTCGTATTGACCGGAAAGTGGTTGTGGGGCACTGGCAGGACAAGGAGACTCTGGCTTCAATCGGAGTGTGGGCACGTGCAGCAATGGCGGCACTTGACGCCCGCTCACTGAAAGTAGCGCGCTTCGGTGATAATATGAGAGATGTTGCCGTTACAGAAGGCAATAAGGTATCCTCCCAGATACGGCTTGATTACCAGGTTCACGGTTTCGGTGTTGGTGATCTGGCAGATGAAGTATCAAAAGTATCTGATAAACAGGTTGCCCTTCTTGTAAAAGAATACGGTGATGAGTATAAAGCCTCAGCCAAAGTACTCTCAGCAACCTCAGTAAAGGAGGCAGCACGCATTGAGATAGGTCTTCGCACATTCCTGGACAAGGGTGGATTCAAAGCTTTTACAACCACATTTGAAGACCTGCACGGAATAGTTCAACTACCCGGCCTTTCTGTTCAGCGTCTTATGGCTGACGGCTACGGCTTCGGCGCCGAGGGCGACTGGAAGACAGCTGCGCTGCTTCGTTCAATGAAGGTAATGGCCAAAGGGCTTAAAGGGGGCACCTCATTCATGGAAGACTATACCTACCACCTTGATCCTAAAAAAATGGCTGTCCTCGGTGCTCATATGCTGGAAGTCTGCCCTTCAATCGCTGATGGCAAAACCTCTCTGGAGGTACATCCGCTGGGCATAGGAGGCAAAGATGATCCTGCAAGACTTGTCTTCAGAACAAAGCTTGGGAAGGCACTGAATGCATCACTTATTGAGCTTGGCGACCGTTTCAGGCTTATCGTTAACACGCTTGAGGTTATTGAATGCCCGCCGATGCCTAAACTGCCTGTTGCAAGTGTGCTTTGGAAACCGCTGCCCGATATGAAGAGCGCCGCCACTGCATGGATCTATTCCGGCGGAGCCCACCATTCAGGATTCAGCCAGGCCCTTACAGCAGAACATATGTCTGATTTTGCAATGATATCCGGAATTGAGTTTATCCTTATCGATGAGCATTGTGTGGTTGAGGATCTGAAGAAGGAACTCAGGTGGAACGATCTCTATTACCATATAAATAAAGGCCTATGTTAAGGTTATACTCAAAACATCCGAAACATTATCTGGCCGTTGACTGCATAATTTTCGGGTATGACCTGGCAGAAAAAGAGCTTAAACTCCTTCTCGTTAAGAGAAGTTTTGAACCGGCAAGAGGCAAATGGTCACTTTCGGGAGGCTTTGTCCAGGAAGGCGAAGGCCTTGACGATGCGGCAAGCCGTGTACTTTACAGCCTGACAGGCCTGTCTGACCTCTATATGCAGCAACTTTACACCTACGGAGAGATTGAACGTGATCCGGGAGCCAGGGTTATCTCTACTGCCTATTATACCCTTATAGGTATACATGAAATAGACAGGGAAATACAGGAACAGAACGGTGCTCACTGGAGATCCATCTCCAGTCTTCCTGATCTGATCTTTGACCACCGCAGAATGGTCGACAGGGCTCTTTGCGAACTGCTGACTCTCGTAAAGGTCCAGCCTATCGGCTTCGAACTGCTTCCTGAGAAGTTCACCCTTGTCCAGCTCCAGGAGCTTTATGAGGCCATTTATCAGAAAAAGGTGGATAAGAGAAATTTCCGCAAAAAGATACTCTCAATGAACCTGCTCGAGAAACAGGAGGACAAAGAGAAGGAGACATCAAAAAAAGGCGCCTTTTACTACAGGTTTAATGAAGATAAGTATAAGCAGTTCACCAGGAACGGTTTCTTTTTTAACCTTGATGTAAACTGAGAACCCGGGGCCTGAAGAGGCAACAGGTAATGAGAACAAATACTTACTGAAATGCTCGAAAAGCTTAAGGAAGATGTGTTCAGGGCAAACCTTGAACTGGTAAGCCGCGGCCTGGTGATCATGACCTTTGGAAATGTCAGTGCTGTTGACAGGTCCTCCGGACTCATGGTTATCAAACCCTCAGGAGTATCATATGACCTGATGACGCCTGCCGATATGGTGGTTTCTGACCTTGACGGCAACGTGGTGGAGGGCACGCTGAAGCCTTCCACTGATGCCCCGACCCATGCGGCTCTCTATAAGCTCTTTCCGGGCATCGGAGGTGTTGTACATACCCATTCAACCTATGCAACGGCATGGGCTCAGGCCGGGAAGAGTATACCATGCCTGGGAACAACTCATGCCGACAGTTTCTACGGACCTGTGCCGGTGACCAGAAAGCTCACCGACAAGGAGATCAGAGACAGTTATGAATATAATACAGGGCTTGTAATTGCTGAGGCACTTGAAGGAGTTGATCCGCTTTTTATGCCTGCTGTTGTCGTACATTCCCATGGCCCTTTCACCTGGGGTGAAACGGCCGCAAAAGCAGTATATAATGCAGTCATCCTGGAAGAGGTGGCACGAATGGCGGCAATAGCCGTTTCAATTTCCCCGACCGGGAATATTGACCAGGCGCTGCTCGACAAGCACTTCCTGCGCAAACACGGCAGTAAAGCATATTACGGTCAGAAGAATCATTAATATATACGAGATAACAGTTATGAGCAAGTTTTCTATTGGAGTGGATTTCGGAACTCTTTCCGGAAGGGCAGTCATTGTAAACGTCGAAAACGGAGAAGAGGTTGCCGTATCGGTTTTTGAATATCCGCACGGAGTCATGGATGAGAAATTGCCGGACGGCACTTCGCTTGGCATAGACTGGGCTCTTCAGCATCCTCAGGATTACCTCGATGTATTCAGGGAGACAATCCCCGCCGTAATGAAAAAGGCAGGAGTAAAGGCTGAAGATGTCATCGGTGTCGGAACTGACTTCACCGCTTGCACAATGCTCCCGGTGACTGCCGACGGAACCCCGCTTTGTTTTATTGATAAGTATAAGGCTAATCCTCACGCCTGGATAAAGCTCTGGAAGCACCATGCCGCTCAGGATGACGCCAACAGACTAAACTCGGTTGCGGAAGAACGCGGTGAGACCTTCCTGAAACGCTACGGCGGCAAGATATCGTCTGAATGGCTGATCCCGAAAATAATGCAGATAGCAGACGAAGCCCCTGAGATTTATGATGCGGCGGACCGTTTCATTGAGGCAGCCGACTGGGTAATATGGCAGCTCACCGGAAAGGAGATGCGAAACACCTGCACAGGAGGTTACAAAGCCATATGGCACAAGCACGAGGGTTATCCCTCAAACGATTTTTTCAGGGCGCTGAATCCTAAAATGGAAAAACTTGCAGATGAGAAACTGTCACGGACACTTTACTCGGTTGGCACCAGGGCAGGTGGCATTACCCCGGAGGCGGCAAAACTGACAGGACTCAAGGCAGGGACAGCAGTGGCAGTCGGCAATGTTGACGCTCATGTATCTGTACCGGCTGTCGGTATAACATCAGCAGGAAAGATGCTGGCCATAATGGGAACATCTACCTGCCATATGCTGCTCGGTGAAAAGGAAAAGACGGTACCCGGCATGTGCGGAGTGGTTGAGGACGGAATAATAGAGGGCTTCTTCGGTTATGAGGCCGGACAGAGCTGCGTTGGTGACCATTTCCAGTGGTTCGCAGAAAACTGTACACCTGCAGCATATAAAGAAGAGGCTGACAGGCGGGGCATCGACCTTCATGCTCTGCTGACAGAAAAAGCCTCGGCTTTGAATCCCGGTGAAAGCGGACTGGTAGCCCTCGACTGGTGGAACGGCAACAGGTCAGTACTTGTGGATGTCGATCTTACAGGAATGATCGTTGGCATGACCCTGGCAACCAGGCCTGAGGAGATTTACCGCGCACTCATCGAGGCTACGGCTTACGGAACAAAGATGATCATAGACACCTTCGAAGAGAACGGTGTTCCCGTCGATGAATTCTATGCTGCAGGAGGGATAGCCGAGAAGAATCCTTTTGTAATGCAGATTTATGCAGATGTAACCGGCAAGGAGATGAAGCTATCGGGAAGTCCGCAGGCTCCTGCGCTCGGATCTGCAATGTTCGGTGCCCTGGCAGCCGGGAAGACAGCCGGAGGATATGATACAATAGGGAATGCTGCTGCTGCAATGGCGAAGGTCAAGCCCTTCTCCTATAAACCTGTCTCTGAAAATGTGGAGGTTTACAAAAAACTGTATGCAGAATATAGGATACTTCACGACTATTTCGGCCGGGGCGCCAATGATGTCATGAAGAGGCTGAAGGATATCAAAAAGGCAACAAGAGTATGAGACTCAGGTTCATTATCATTTCAGTCGCCCTGATTTTTCTGTCCGGATGTTCAGGGAGTCAGGAACAGAAGCCGGCGAATGAAGCCTGGCTAGAGACTCCTGACCTTACCTCGGTGAAGGTAAATGATCCGTTCTGGACGCCACTTATCGAACGCAACCGGACGGCCACAATACCGTATGCGTTCGGTAAATGTGAAGAGACAGGACGCATTGATAACTTTGCAGTCGCAGGCGGATTAATGGAAGGCAAACACACAGGGGAGAGGTACAATGATTCGGATGTATTTAAAATAATCGAGGGTGCCTGTTATTCACTGATTGAGACACCTGATCCGGCACTTCGCAGCTATGTTGACAGCCTTGTCACATTGATAGCCGCTGCGCAGGAAGATGATGGTTACCTTTATACTACCCGCACCATTGATTCTGTAAACATGGCTCCGGGTGCAGGCAGGGAAAGATGGACAGACGAGCGCGTCAGCCATGAACTTTATAATGTGGGACACATGTACGAGGCTGCTGTTGCCCACTACCGGGCAACAGGGTCGAATGCTTTCCTGGATGTCGCCCTTAAGAACGCTGAGCTTGTGGCGAAAGAGTTCGGTTGGGGTTTAAGGGAGATTGCCCCGGGGCATCAGGAGATTGAGACAGGGCTGATAAAGCTTTATAATCTTACAGGTAATAAACAGTGGCTTGACCTGGCACAGTTTTTTATTGATGTCCGCGGCAGGCAGGGAGACTATGTAAGGCATCCTGCAAACTCAAGGTTTGATGTATATAATGACTCAGTCTACCTTCAGATGCATAAACCGGTGCTTGAACAGACAGAGGCTGTTGGCCATGCAGTAAGGGGAGCATACATGTACAGGGCCATGGCCGATCTTTCGGAGGCAACAGGTGATAATAAATACCTTGAAGCATCAGAGAGGATATGGGATGACGTCACAGCCGGCAAGATATATATTACAGGCGGCATAGGATCAAAGGAACTCGGTGAGGCCTTCGGAGAACCGTTTGAGCTTAACAACATGGCTGCCTATACCGAAACCTGCGCATCAGTGGCAAATGTCTTATGGAATCACAGGCTCTATTCTGCAACAGGAGATTCAAAGTACCTTGATGTTCTGGAAAGGACTCTTTATAATGGACTTATATCGGGAATCGGGGCTGACGGGTGCAGCTTTTATTATTCAAACCCGCTTGAATCCGATGGTCGTTTTGAACGCGCAGGCTGGTTCGACTGTTCTTGCTGCCCCGGCAATGTGGCACGCTTCATGCCTGCCATGAAACAGTATATATGGTCTGTTTCCGATAAGGGCGTGAATGTTAACCTCTTCATTGGATCTGAGGCAAAACTGAAGACAGGTGCAGGAATGGTTGAACTGAAACAGACTACCGGCTTTCCCTGGACGGGTGATGTGACAATAAATGTTGATCCGGCAGTTAACAACACTATGTTCCGCCTCAGCATACGTATTCCGGCATGGACAGGTAATGCCCCTATGGCAGGTGGACTTTACCGGTATATCACACCTGTTAAGGAAAAACCGGTACTGAAAGTCAACGGGAAAAAGATCGCAATTAATGAACAGAAAGGCTTTGCAGTAATTGACAGGTCGTGGAAAAGGGGTGATGTTGTCACCCTGTCGCTCCCGATGGAGCCCCGTTTTATCATTGCGAGGGATGAGGTAAAAGCCGACAGCGGGCGGGTCGCAATAGGTGTGGGCCCCCTTGTTTACTGTGTTGAGGAAGCTGATAACGGAAAGATCAGTGACCTTAAAGTGGACCCCTTAACCGTGGTTGTCAGCGTTTTCGACACGACACTTTTGGAAGGCGTAGGTAAACTCACGTTTATGGCGGAAAAAACTGACGGCTCTGAGAAAGAGGTGAAGGCTGTACCCTACTATTCATGGGCCAACAGGGGCAGGGGAGAAATGCTTGTATGGATAAAAACAAAATAATAAACTGATAATGAAGATATTTAAAGTAATTCTTACAGTCGCCGCGGCGATAATGATCTTGGCTTCATCCTGTTCCAGAGAAAACAAGGATGAGAACTACCCGATCAGGCCGGTGCCTTTCACATCAGTGAAGATGACTGATAATTTCTGGGCACCGCGCATTCAGAAAAACCACGAAGTCACAATACCGATCGCCTTCGGGTTCTGTGAATCGACAGGAAGGGTGAAGAACTTCGAGATTGCAGGCGGACTGGATACAGGCGCCTTTCAGACAATATATCCCTTTGACGATTCCGACGTCACAAAAATCATGGAGGGAGCAAGCTACTCGCTTCAGACTTTTCCCGATCCGGAACTCGAAGCCTATCTGGATACGCTTATATATAAGATAGGACTCGCACAGGAGGATGACGGTTACATATATACCAACCGCACAATAGCTGAAATGGGTTAC
>JBBRXA010000059.1:0-16437 GCA_038248855.1 Bacteroidales bacterium
CCTCCTTCGGACTTCTTCTATACCAACTACTATTACTCGTCGGTGACGGAATTCACCAGCCGCAACAACTACAGGACGCCCTCGTATCACCGCCTCGATCTTGGATTCAACATGCACAAGCAGAAAAAGAACGGCATCCGCACATGGAACTTTTCGGTTTACAATGCCTACAACCGCAAGAATCCCTTCTTCATCTTCTGGGACAGCGAACAATACTTTGAGCCTGATCCGCTTAACCCCGGAGGATACCTCCATTATTCAAAGCCGGTGCTGAAAAAGGTTAGCCTCTTTCCCATAATTCCGTCAGTCTCATATTCATTTAACTTCTGATGCCGGAGACTATGAAAAAATTCCTGAAATATTTTTCCGCGGTCGCCTTTTTGATGCTCATGATGCCGTCATGCGAGGAGATCATAGAGTTCAAAGGCGAAAAAACAGAGCCAAAGATTGTCATGTATGCACTGCTTAATCCTGATGACACCATATCTGTCTCCATTGCAAAGAGCCATGCTGTTTTTGATGTCAGGTACACGCCGTCGCAGATCACCGATGCGGTTGTCAGGCTTTACCGCGACGGGGAGTTAATTGAAACACTCACATATGTTCCTCCGGAACCATGCAGTCAATGCCCTTCGCCGGAGCATTCACAGTATGAGTCACAGGGAATAAAGCCCGTTCCCGGAAGCACATACAGGATTGAAGCGGAGGTGCCAGGACTCAAAGCGGTCTCAGCGGAGACGAGTCTTCCGGAGCTGGTGCCGGTTATTAGCATAGATACAGTAACAGATAGTGAATACAATACGTTCCTGGTGACAAAGGTGAAGTTCGCTGATCCCGGTGCGGCAGAAAATTATTACCGGATCTCAGTCACCAGACTTGAAGGTCACTATAACGGGGACCCTTCGCTTCCCTTTAATCCTGAGGCATCGGTGAATGTTGTGATGTCTGACGACACATACTCGGCAAACGATGACCCTTTGATTGCACCTGACCAGGAAGAAGACCTCTTCGGAATATATGCCAGTAATACGTATAATGTTTTCAGTGATGAACTGATCTCGGGCAAGGAGTATGATCTTACACTGAAAATCTCTTATTACAGGAAGCCTGACACAACTCATTACGAATTTGCCCATTTTAAGATCGAGCTGCATTCCATAACCAAAGCTATGTATCTGTATCTGCGTTCCTATGCGGCGCATATGCAGACGCGCGACTCTTTCTTTTCCGAACCGGTGCTTGTTTACTCCAATGTTACTGACGGACTGGGAGTCGTGGGGGCAGGAGTCATCTCAATGGCGGTTATTGAGATTGGGGAGTACCCGGTTGATGGAGTGATATATCAAAGAGGAGACGGGTTCTGGGAAAGGATTTGAGCGGCCGGCGCTCTCCCGCGCCCTGGCGTAGAGAGTGATCAACATGGTTGCAGAAACATCAAGCATTGATTTAAGCATTTTGGCTTCAGTGGGTAGGTTCATTCAAAGATTGAATCTGTACTGAGTTGTCCTCCGGTCTCCTATCTTCTTTAAAAAGCCCCGGTCAACTCCTTTCTTCAAATCACGACTGGCAGTTGCGGATGAGATTTCCTTGAAATGTCTTAAGTAGTCCTTTCTTGTAAAGGAATCACTTCCGGTTTTTTCCCTGAATATTTCCAGCCGGTCATTGCCGGTCAGGCTAAAGTTTTGATGGCTCAGGAGTGTCTCAAGAGACTCGTCGATTATTTCCAGCATAAATTCAATAAAACCAGTCGAACTTCCCTGATTATCTGCTTCCCCAAGAACCCTGTAATATTCAGACTGTTTTTCTTTAATCAGAGACTCCACGGGGAGGAACTCAAACAGAGGAGCATAGTTTTTCAGTATCACAGTTTGCCATAGTCGGCCCATACGCCCGTTGCCATCCTGGAACGGATGAATGAACTCAGTCTCGTAATGGAAAACGCAACTTTTAATGAGCGGCAGGTCTTTATCATTTCTGAGATATTCAAATAAGTTGTTCATTAATGATTTGACCATTGCTGCGGATGGAGCAATGTGTGTTACAACAGACACTTCAATAATTCCGACAGAGCCGGTCCTTAGTTTTCCGGGTGTGGCAATTAGTCCGTTCATCAATATTTTATGGGCTTTGCAGAATGATGACAGACTTGTTGACTTAAAGCTGTCAAGTCTTTCATAAACTTTGATTGCATTCTGGACCTCCAGTATTTCCTTTAGGGGCGCTATAACTCTTTTGTTTTCCAGTATTGCAGTCACCTGTTCCTGGGATAACGAATTTCCCTCAATTTCCAGAGAGGACTGGATTGTTTTTATTCTGTTTTTTCTTCTTAATTCGGATGGAGGTTTATGCAGACGGGCTGCATTAACCTCTCCTATTTTCTCTGATACGGAGGCGATTAGTTCTATTATTCTTGCTGTAATCTGATAAGGCGGCTTCATTTGATTATTTTATTGATAGTATCATTTGATATTATCAAAGTTATTAAATATTATATGCAGATACTCTTTTCAGGAGGTTTTGTTCAAAGCGTGCAGGGTTCCGGATAAGATGCACACGAATTATACCATGAACTACCCGTGATTTTTATATCCTGCCCAGGTGGCATTGTGCCAGACGGTTTCGAGCGGACCCTTCCTGTGGTGACTCATCCACCAGGCGCTGAAGAATCCCTGAAGCAGCGCCAATGCAACACCTATGAGTATCCTGAGCCAGAGTTTCCGGCTCTTTTCCGAGGGTACAAACAGCTCTTTACGGCCGGCGAGCATGCCAAAGTCCCTGCCTTTCTTCGCCTGATTTTCTGACTGAATAAAGAATGTAAGACCAAAAAGCAGGGCAAAGATCGCGTAGGCCTCATAAGTCAGAATTTATTCTTTCTCTTTTCCTGCATGATTGTTTTGACCATCTTTCCAAATTCCTTGTCTTTCTTTCTTTTTTCTGCCACACTTTTGGTGAAACGCTCCTGTTCCCTGACCATCTTTTTATAGTTTCCAAGGGTTTCGCTGCTGATGTCGCCCTTTCTCACAGCCTCTTTTACGGCGCATCCTGCCTCCTCAGTATGTGTACAGTCGGGGAATCTGCATTCGAGGCTCAGCGATGTTATCTCTTCAAAGGTAACGGTGACTCCCTCGGTATCATCGGTTATCCCCAGCTCCTTCATCCCGGGAGTATCGATGAGTATTGCACCGTTTTCGAGAATGATCATCTGGCGGGAGCTTGTCACATGCCTGCCCTTGTTGGTGCTGTCACTGATTTTTCCCGTGGGAAGCATTTCCCTTCCGGCAAGATTGTTTATCAGGGTTGATTTCCCGACACCCGACGATCCCAGCACACAGTAAGTCCTTCCTTTCGCAAGCAGATCGTAGACCTTGTCATAACCTTTCCGTGATACATTGCTGAGAGTAATTACCTGGATGTGTATGTTTCTCTCCTTGAGGATCCCGAGTGCGTGGTTAAGCGATTCCTCATCCGCCCTGTCTGTTTTGGAGATGACAAATACCGGGCTGATGCCTGCGGAATTACAGATAACCAGGTATCTTTCGAGCCGGTTAACGTTGAAGTTATAGTCGATTGACTGTACGATCATTGCCACATCGATATTCGTGGCTATTACCTGCTTCTCACCGTGTTTACCAACCGCCTCTCTTTCAAGGATAGTCTTTCGCGGCAGCACTTTATTAATTATTGCAAGGTCATCACCGAACACAGTCATCAGCACCCAGTCGCCGACAGCCGGAAGGTCCGATGCTTCAACGGCACTGTACCTGAGATTGCCGGTTATCTCCGCCGGGATTTCGGATTCACCGTCAGAGACGATATACCTCTCCTTATGCTGTTGAATGACCCTGCCTGCCGTGAAGTGGTGCAGTTCTTCGCTCGTGAGGAGGTTTTCAATTTCAGGGATCAGTCCTAAGTCTTCAAGTCTCATTAAGTTACAAATAAAATAAAAAAATCAATTTTTTGCGGGTTACTGTTTTGCGAAGATTAATTCGTCACCGCTTTCGATCTCGAGGGTTATCTCCCGGGCGTTTTTCTCATTTGTCTTTTCAATGACGAGGGGGATGGGCACCTTTTCGCCGTTGATCTCTTTTTCCACGGCGATTGAAATATTGATGCCATCGAAGATTATCAGTTTTCTTTTACCGTACAGGTAGGAGGCTGCCTCCGGATGTTGCTGAATGACGTTACTTATAACCTTGATGATCCAACCGTTAAAAGAAATTTTCCGGCCATTTCTTCTTAACTCCTGGAGTTTTTTCCTGCTGTCGGTGACATCAAATTCCAGCAGTGCGCTGATGTGGTGTTTCATCATCCCGACGGAAAAAGTGTCAAAAGTTGCAATTCTTGACCGGGGGAACTTCTGAAAGGTGTAGTACTTCTTCATTTTTCGCAATTGAACCTGCCATTGACGCTGCCCGGGTTTCAGGTTTTCCGGATTACTTTGGCGAATTTAATATAATTCAAATCACGATGAAAACGAACGCATCAGAAGTAATTCCGGATCATTGATTAAAGCACCTGGATATACTGATCCGTCAGGATTATTTTTCATTATATGTTTCATACGTACAATTATAATATATTTGTACGGACAAATAAATTGTTTATGAACTCAAAACTTACCTTGAAACTGGATGATAGGGTTATCTCCCGGGCCAAGAAATATGTGCAACATCGGAGGACCAGTCTATCAAAAATGGTTGAATCATATCTCGATTCGGTCACAAAACCTGATTCTGATGATATCGGGATTACTCCATTAGTTAAAAGTCTTAGTGGGGTAATATCATTGCCGGAAAACTATGATTATAAAGAGGATCGTACAGTTGTGCAACTTTTTTTCTGTAAAATTATCAAGCCACGGTTATTTTTTTCTCTTTCATAGTGTTTGACTCAACAGCAGGAGTTCTGTTCTTGGATTAATATCCTTTTTAGTGATTTTTTTTACTGAGCTTATTTTGTTGCTTAATTACAATTTTGAGCTTACAAAAACTGTAATTGTAAAAATTGGATTATTAACCTTAGCGGGACTCATTCTCCTGTTTATCCTCCTTTAAAACTTTTGGCTTAAAAAGGTCAAGTACTAATTAAGGAATTATTGGGTTGCCAGGGAAATTTTTCCCGAAGGAGATACAGCTTTCAACACAGTAACAAATAGTTTAGGCGATTCTCTTAACACCTGTATTGGCCACTTAACGGAAGCCCTCATTTCCCCTTATCTGGTAACAATAGTGATCTGGTTGATTTCCAGGGTTTCAATAAAATCTTTCAGATTGAACCTTTCAAACTTGTCTTCATCATTAAAATCAAGGACTACCTTACGTTTCCGCGCCCAATCAGTATCTTATCCCGTTATCATAATTAATCAATGATTCTTCCGGATCATTGATTAAAGCACTTGGATATACTGATCCGTCCGGACTAATTTTCCAGGCCAGGATAAATTCCGGGGTAGTATAGCTTACACCCGCATTCAGGTCATAATATCCCAACTCGCAACGCAGACAATGTTTTTTAATCTTCCTTTTGCTGTCGGAATCAGAACCATCTTCATCCAGCTTTTGCAGATAAATTGCCCTGGCTTCGGTGCTGCTCATTACCGGGAAAGGATCAACATCTATTTCTGAGATAATCGTGCCAGAAAGGGATTCAAAATGTCCCTGTGGGTCAAAATGGAAGATCAGGTCGTTTGAAAATATCTTAAGGTTATTTACGTACTGATTGCACCATACATGATAGTACCTGAGATAATCCACTTCATATTTGTAGAACAGGCAGTTATCCGAATTGAGGTTATTGGACGTGATAAGATATCTGACAGCGGTTAACTCATTGTCACTTATCAGGTGGTTTTCTGGTTTACCCTTTATTATTTCGGGACAATCCTTAAGGAGTTCACACCCTGTAAAACTTACCAGGAGCAGGAGGATCAGCATTTTTCTCATTTCACCCGATGTATTAAGATTAGTCACTTTCCGGAATAAATACTACTTTAAGAGTTGTTGGAGTTACGGACTCAATATCAAGCATATATGTTGTTGTGCCACCCCAGTAGCCGACATTTACAGTGATCAGGGTGTCATCCTGAATTGTCCAGTTCCCCGGGTAATCAGCATACGATATCGGAGGAGTGCCACACCATCCGCCATTTTTTCTTTCAATGAGAGTCCCGTCGGGATTAAATTTGATACCGGGATTTTCATCAAACTCCTGGCTCCTGACATAAACGATTGCGTTATCCATATAATCTGAATTGTTCCAAACGCCAATCAGGAGATTATCAGGGTCAATAATCAACTTATCTTTCGTACAGGAAGAGAATATGAGACTAATAAGGATAAGGATGAAAGCTGAATTCTTCATGCGGCCAGCGGGTTTGCAAGGAAAATGGCACAAGAAGTGTGCCAATCATTATCATTTCATATGAGTGCAGGATCTATAGCGAATTTTGACCGGCGGCTATTTCCAGAACTGCAGCAGGAGGCCGAATACAATAAAGAGAATGAGCTGGTAACCACCCTGTATCAGGAAGCGTGCCCACTTCAGCCTTCCCGGTTCGGCGGTCCACATTACTGCACCGGCCAGGGTGGGTATAACAAACGCGGCCCAGATCCAAAGTGAGCGTTCAACTCCGCCGGCCAGTTGCGTATCGGCTACCAGGTGCGCCAGAACCAGGACCTGGAACAGGGTAAGGAAGAATTGCACTGCATAGAGAGGCCCGGCCGATTTCTGCATCTTCTTCATGGCTTCCTTATCATTGGGATCAACCCCGGTAATTTCGATCCACTTCTTTCCGAAGATGGGTCCATACCAGATTGCCCCGATAACCATCGATAATACTGCTCCGGTGGCTATTGCCCAGTAGTTTACTGCAAGCGGTTCCATTTGTTTAAGCTTTTAAGGTTGGTTCATTAAACAAAGAACAAGGGCAAAGGGTTCATCGTTATGACTCTATTTTGAATCAGCAAGACCGGTCATTCCCACCATGACATCTTCCTGCAGTATCAACTGCATTTTTTCAGGTTCCTCAAACAGCGGACTGTGGGCCGACTTTCCGAATGTGTAAAAGCCTTTCACAGGAGCCTCCAGTTTGTTAAAGTATTCCTTTGCCAGGGTATAGGATACCGTATAATCATAGACACCGTGACAGAAATAGACCGGGATTTCAAGTTTCGTCACCCTCGCGGTAAGGTCAGTTTCTACCAGTTTGTTCCACAGACCTGCAGTATTTGTCGTCATGGCTTTGCCGCGCCAGACATTTATCTTTTCGCCGGGGGTGTATTCTCTCAGAAGCATGACAGGGATAAAGACGCCGGTTATCACAGATCTCATTTCATGTGTGGTGCCGATGCCGAGCTGGTGCATAGGTTTGTCACGCATCACATAGTATTCGGGGGTGTTTATCTTTTCGACGGGATATTTCCCGAACTCTCTGAGCATTTTTTTATCCCCGAGCCGCGCAAACTGTTCTGTCATATAATTGTATGCAAGCTTCTCCGATTCAGCCTGGTTCGAAATCTGGGCAACAGCGATATAGGCTTTGAAAAGCTCCGGAGCCCTTGCCGCAGCCTGGATGCCGATAAATGTTCCTCCAGAGTGTGCCATCAGGTAAATCTTTTCCTGGTCAAAGCGTTTGCGGAGATAATTTGTAACTTCCAGTATGTCTGATATCAACTGATCAAAATTCATGGTTTCCAGGAGAATGTCAGGGCTGTATGAAAGGCCGGCGCCACGCTGGTCCCACCAGCATACGGTAAAACAGTTCTCAAGGGCCAGCGGATATTCACGACTCACTGCATATTCGGGCATACCGGGTCCGCCGTGAATGAACAGCAATAGCGGTTTGGTCCTGTCCTTCCCCTTAATGAACATGCCCATTTCGACCCCATTGATGTTGATGCGGATCTTTTCCGAAATGCTTCCCGCCAGGGGCTTTCCCGTTGAATCTCTGAAGGGTTCGGGTTTCCCTGGGCTGACAGCTATCAGAGTGACCGTTAAAAGAAGAATGCACGCCAGTATTACTGAGAGTATGAGCAACATAATTTGTCCCCCGTTTATTTTATATGACCTGTGATAATGCATCACCTTTATGCTTCACTTATCCTTAAACCGAAATAGTTTTTGAATGCACACTTAAAGACAGTTAGTCCGACGTAACGGATTCATTATAATGCGGAGGAACCTGTCCGGTGGTTTTGGGCCCGTGGACCATTGCGACGACATGCATTGCCATGTGCGGTAAAATAGCGGCCAGCGGGTTCCCCGTCAGGATAAAGACAAGGCTGAGAACACCGTTCCCCACATTTGGCCGGATGACCTTCTTGCCGCGGAACTCCGGGTAGCCCAGATGATAAGCAGTGGTTACAAATAAGCTTGCCAGCAACCCGATAATGCCTGTGCCAACCCTGCCATACCAGTCTTCAGTCCAGGCAGGACCTGTCAGGGCAATCTTTACCGCAAGTACCGGAATGACGGTCAATAGCAGGGCGTCAATCAGACCGTATGCAAACCCCGGCCAGGTGATATCTCTTATGAACTCCGCGCCGTATCTCCTTTCAGAGGCAGGCTGCGAATAAACATTGTTGACTACGAATGCTCCTGCGATCAGCGCGCCTGCCAATCCCCAGTACCAGTTGTGAGCCAGCAGTTCTTTCAGATTAATGTTGTTTGTAGCAATAAACAGTACGAAAAATGCCGCAACAATCGGAATGTACACCAGCAGGTAATAGTTACGCGGTAGCTTGAGTAATCCTGCAAATACTGCAGCAATTGCAAATCCAAGAAGCGCAGAAGATAAGATCCAAAAAATGCTCATAGTCAGGGTTTTTCAGGATATTTTATTTTTTTCCCCATTCGGGTTTCCCCGGATTTTATAATGTTGAGATAAATTTAAACAACAAAACCTTATTGAAAGCGACGGAAATGAGTAACAGGAAGCTTGTTATAAAGCTATTTCCCTTTCGTTTGCGGAGTGGTCCCCCGTATTGAGTTTCCCGGAACATCCAGCTTGAGCGGGTGCATGTTCAGATTCTGCCTGTCAAAATAGAGGAGTCTGTTCGGGACAGTCTGGTTGATAGTTAAAGAGTCTTTTTCAGAGATCTTCATCACCGGTTGTCTGACTGCAATCCACATCAAAAAGGTTTCGGCTATATCTTCTCTTTCAGGATTTGAAGCTGAATAGGATGAGATGAATTTGCCATCGAGCTCCTGAGCCTTCTTCCAATCCTCTGCAAGTGCGTGGGTGGCATCGAGTGATGTATGAGAGGCTTCGTGAATCAGCGTCTCTTCCAGGATTCCCTGTTCTTCGTACCTGGCGCTCTGTCCGGTGTAGATGAGCAGCGACCTGTTGCCACCGCCGAAGGGCATTGTGCCGGTATTGATCCATAGCGCGTCGACATCTGCACGGAGACATGCAGAAAGTTTGCCAACAACTTCCGCATACTTTTCAGCCGCGGCGGTGGCGGCTTCCAGGGTCCCGAACTCAGGATTCACCTGGGCTTCCGTGGTTAAACTGTCGTCAAAAACAATGTCAAACAGGTATGCATTTATGGTTGTCCATCCGGGCACCCTCCTGTCAAAGATCCTGCGTGTTCCCTGTCCGGTATAGGTGGTGCTCACCAGGGTCGAGGGGTCGTCAGCGGTGATGACGTCAGGATCAAAGAAAATGGTACCGCGATAGGGCTGGGCCAGAGACCCTGAAGAACCTGCCAGACCGGCCAGTAAAAATACAACCTGATAAATTCTTTTCATGTTCTGAATGTGTGAGTATTGAGATTAGTATTTGTTAATTCAGGTTAATGTACCGGCCTCCTGTAAAGGCGGACGTAGTCGATGTCATGGTATTGCGGGAAGACTGTTGTTGAGTCGGGGTTACCGGGCCAGGACCCGCCTATGGCAGTGTTGATAATCAGGTAATGAGGTGTGTGGGGGACGCCCATGACCGTTGAGTGATACAGCCTGTCGTCTTTCATTGATCCGTAATTCCTTACACGGCTGCGCAGACGGAGGAGGCCGTTTTCGACATACACCTCATCGGGCACATAATACTGAAGTTCACCGTGCTTGCTCTGTTCCCGCATGAGGACATTCCATTTGGTTGTATCAATTGAAGCACCGTTGAAATCGTCTTCCCAGACAAGCTCCCATCCTTTGCCAGCCCCGCCTTGTCCCTGCGACAGAACCAATGAGGGGAAGATAATCACGATAAAAAGTGACAGGGTCAGGATCCTGATTTTCATTTTATCAATTGTTGGTTCATAATTAGGATTAATACACGGATATCAAAATTAATCAATAGATTGGGTCTGAATTGCGGTTTCTTCACAGAATTGGAATGTATGCTGAAAAACATTGCTGGCAGGTGAAGAAAAGGGTGTGTGAAGAAAACCAGTTTTACTGAATCGCTTAAATTGCAATAATCAAAATATTCACTGAATATTCCTGTTCGGAGTCAACGGCGTACTCAGCCTTGCAGGGGCCGTGCTCTGTTTTCTGCGCTCGAAGTACTCATCGACCGTCGGGCTGATGCTTGGTATTTCACTTATAATCAGGATAAGCGTGCTGGTGTGGGCGATAGGACTGTCAAGCTGGATGCAGCCGGCATATTTTATTGTCGGACTTGCTGAGATTGGCCTCGGTGTTTTGATAATCAGGCAAAAAATAGTTAATTGATAATTTTCTTGAGAAATCGGTCCTTGGTATTGTTATTTGTTTTTACTTTGCGGTACAAAGTACTATAAAGTAATCGTTATGAATCAGTCCAGCCAGCATCTTGAGGATATAAAGATCATCAAAAAGATCATGGAGGAATCTTCAAGATTCCTGTCGCTCAGCGGATTATCGGGTGTATTTATGGGCCTTTTCGCAATTTCTGGCGCCATTGCAGCAAAGATGATCATACCTGAAACTGCTCTTTCGGGTCAGGGGTACACCGGATCATTTATGGCTGATCAGGAAGGGAAAAGGATAGTCGGGTTACTTCTGGCAGATGCCGGTGTGGTACTGTTCCTTTCTCTTATTGCTGCCGTTTTGTTTTCGTACCGTAAGGCCGCGAAGAGCGGTCACAGTATCTGGACACCGGTTTCGAGGCGCCTGCTGTTGAACCTTCTGATACCACTGGCAACGGGAGGCCTCTTCATTTTGATTACACTCGGAAGGATACCGGGGGCGGTTTCGGCCTCAGCAACTCTGATATTTTACGGGCTGGCACTTGTAAACGCCGGGAAATTTACTTTCGGCGAGATCTACTGGCTGGGGGTTCTGGAGATTGCCACGGGGTTGATCTGTCTCATTTTTCCAGGGTATTCAATTCTGATCTGGGCCTTCGGTTTCGGGGTGCTTCATATTACCTACGGATTCTACATGCATTTTAAATACATGGGATGAAGAATATCCTGGCAAATATAAACAGGGCCTTCGAGAACCGGATCAGGCTCGGCATAATGTCGGTGCTGGTTGTGAATACCAGCATGGACTTCATAAATCTGCGTGAGATACTCGAGGTGACAGACGGGAATCTTGCCAGCCATCTGCGGGCACTTGAGGAGTATGGTTATATCACTATGGAAAAGAAGTTCATTAACCGGAAGCCCAACACAACCTATACAATTACAAGCGAGGGCAGTGACAGCTTCAAAAGCCATATCCGGGCACTGGAAGAGCTAATTAAGAATCAATAATTTTTTTTATAAATACACTTTGAAATGCAAAGTACTCTAAAAATAATGAAAATGGAAAATGAAAATGTAAAACAGGAAAAATGGTACCAGACGGTAACCGTGAAGATGGCCCTGCTGGGCTTTTTGGGAATAATGCTTTTAATCCCTCTGGTACTGATTAAGGAAGTAATCAGGGAGAGGGCGCAGAATGCCGAGCAGGCGCGAACGGAGATTGGGAACCTGTGGGCAGGGTCTCAGACAATAACGGGTCCGGTACTGAATGTGCCCGGTGTTAAAGTCATCTCAAACGATGGCGACTATGCAACCACCACGATGCACATCCTGCCTGATGAGCTGAAAGTGACAGGTGACCTGAGTCCTGAGAAGAGGTACCGGGGGATTTATGAGACCGTTGTGTATGACTCTGACATTTCGATGACAGGGAGCTTTTCCCTTGCCGGGAATGAGCACCTTGACGATTATGTTTATCAATGGAATCAGGCTTATATCTCGGTAGGGGTTTCTGACAATAAAGGTTTCAGTGGGGATGTGGTTCTGAATATTGGCGGCATAGCTGTGGATGCTAAGCCGGGGGCGGGTCAGACCGACCTGTTCGAAAGAGGGATTTCTTTTCCGGTGCAGATTGATCCTGAAAACCTGCAGGGATTTAAGGGCGACTTCAGCATTGCTTTCGGTCTTAAGGGTAGCAGCACCATTTCGTTCTCTCCGGTTGGGAAGACCACGGTGGTAAATCTGACCTCAGTCTGGGATGCTCCCAAGTTCACGGGCACTTTCCTGCCTGCTGAAAGAGATGTAACTGATGCTGGCTTCAAGGCAGGTTGGGTTGTGACGCATCTGAACCGCAGCTTCCCCCAGGCGTGGACGGGCGGCAGTTATAAACCTGCTGAGGAGGCTTTCGGTGTGGATCTTATAATTGAGGCCGACCATTATACAAAGGCTGAGCGCAGTGCAAAATACGGCATACTTTTCATAGTGATGACATTCTTTGTGCTGATCATAGTTGAGCTCAGGTCGGATCAGCGGATACACATCTTCTATTACCTGTTGGTGGCTCTTGCCCTTATCCTTTTCTTCTCACTGCTTACGGCTTTGAGTGAGCACGTCGGGTTCAACACCGCGTACATAATTTCTTCTGTTGCAACTTTAGGGCTTTTGTCGGCCTTCTTCCGGTCGTTGTTTGAAAAGAGGTGGGTGGTGCTGGTCATCAGCGGACTGCTGACCCTGTTGTACGTATTCATATTCGTTTTGCTGGCGCTGAAGGACTATGCGTTCCTGGCGGGCAACATAGGATTGTTTGTGATGCTGGCTGTGCTGATGATGGTATCTTCGAAGTACAAGCTGTTTGCAGATTAGTCACTGGTTGGTTTGACGGGGGTGGCTTTAAGTCTTCACAGAAGGGCCACCCCTTTCTCAATCAGTCTTGATGTTTTCTGGCTCTAATAAGTCTCGTTTAAAAGTCATTTGGCAGTGACCTCTTTCAGGAAGTTAAAAACTGATCTGATCTCCTCCGGTTCAAGCATTGTAATGGGAAGTATTACAGGCTTCCCGGTTGTAAGCATTATTCTTATGAAGTTATCATCACCCGTAATCTCAATAATATCATTTATGGACACACGTTTCTTCAGGATCTTACTGTACCATCTGATAATAAGAACATTGTCCTTCAGAGTTAATTTGTTAATAAGCGTTCCGAAAAACGATGTAGCATATCCGACACCTATTAAAAAGTACAGAAAAGGCATCAGGAAGTTCATGAATGTTTCCCACTTTGTTGACAGGGCATAGGCTACCGAAGCAATGAAAAGGAAAACGCCAATGCCTCTATATACCCATTTCTGGGTTTGATGTTGTAGCACGAGTTGTTTCATTAAATAAATGAAATCTTCTTCTAAAATTACTAAGATTTTTGAGACATATAAGTCAATATGCCTATAAAAATACAGCACTAAACAGAACCTCTACGGACTTCAGGTTTTCTTAGTTATTCTTTATTCTCCGATTTCCTTTTCGCAATTATTTGTAATATCAACGAAAGACCAGAAAAAAAAGAGGATATTGAGAAGAGTGTGTAAAGAACAATTTCTCTTTGAGAGAGATCAAAAGCAGCTAGTAGAACGATGCTCGTCCCAAACAAAGCAATGCTGAAAACAAATGCAATACTCTGCAAATCCCACCTTAAAAGCTTTTTCATTTCTAACGATTATTAATGAGGGAGCATACACCCCCTCATGTTTATTCTCAATCAATTTCAACCAAAGCACGCCAGACCCCACATTGCAGGAACAATTGAAAAACCGATCGCCGTAGCTCCAATTATTAGCCCTCCGGATGCAACTGTTAATCCTGCTAAGCTAACAAATGCGACCGCAAGCCCAATTGAGGCACCTGTACACTCCAAGACCTTTCTGAGCGAACCACCATTAGTAGTTTCCATTTTTTCAATACTTAATTCTTTCATAACGAGAGTTAGTTACTCAAACCTACTCTTTTCAGGCTTTTCGGTATCTGCCTGCAGGGCAGTCCGAAAATACTGGAGTCTTAAAAAGAATCAGGAAAATTTGCAAAATGCTTGTTTACCTTTTCCTCATCAGGAGAGTTGAGTAGTGGCATCCAGCGCCGTAGGAAGGGCCGCTCAAGCAGCAACTGCTGCTGCGGTATCTTGCGCGTGGTATTGTGTACCATGCCATTGCCTGTGCGCTCAAGCCAAGCCAAGGCCTGATCATAGATTATCTCCATGGGTATGCCAGCCAAGAACTCAAATGCCTTCTCATGGGCTATAACTGCATCATCTGAAGTAAAGGGCCTGTCAAGAAACAGAACAAATTTATGGCGGCTGTAACATCAAATTGGTCATTAGCTTTAAGTATGTAACAAGGAGGGAATTGGCGGGCTGAAAGTGGAATGGTAGGTTTTTCGATTAATATCCGAATTCACATTAAAAGTGTTATTAATAAACCTCCAAAAGGATTATACCTTGAAAGAAGATCCAAAGTGAAACCTGGTATTTGAGAAAAAACATAGACTCCCATAAAAATATAGAAGTTAATCCAGAAAAGCACCAGGATTATCTTCCTATTAAATAAAACAATGATTGTAGTATAAATTATAAAAGCTAAAAAAAGTATTAAAAAAACTTTCACCAACGGCACCTCAGCCTTAACAAGCATCAAACCAAAAAGGATTGCCAGAATACAAGAAACAATAATGTTTTGAACATTAGAGAAAATCGAAATTACTCGCTTATTTGGACTTTCAAAAGAAGATTCATTCCCTAGAATGTTCAAAGTAAAAATTAAATAAAATAATGAAAATAGATAATTGATCTGACTATCAGTATATGTGTAGTTTATTAAAAAAGAATAAACAACAACAAATCCAACAATTAAAAGCCCAATTATAAGGGATATTCTATGTAAGATCATATTTTTCATAAAGCATAGGTCCTTTTAAAAAAGGTTGCATTAAATATAGTTCCTGAATTCATTCATATTATTTAAATCTTACCCTAAGTTAAAACTCAGAATTATAGAAATAATTAATACAACCTTTGATTTGAAATGCGTTAAAGTTTTTAAAAGTGGAATTCAGTCAGCACAAGCTGCCCATGCTAAGCCAATTATAGTTGGACCTAGAATTGCGTTTGCAGCATAGAGTCCTATTGGCCCCGTGGTAACGAATAGGGCACCAAAAAACAAAGCTGTACCTGCTGCTGCAGCACCACATTCAAGCCAATTGGGAATCTTAAGTCCACCTTTCACTAGATTCATTTGTTCTGAATTAAGTTTTTTCATAGCGGGAAAAATTAAACTATTACCTACTCTTTTCAGGCTTTTCGGCATCTGCCTGCAAACGAAAGTTAAAACTTTTTGTCTGCACTATCAAAATAAAAACAGAAGAGTCCGAAAATGCCGGACTCATTAAAAATTATTAAAGGATTGTGACAATTTGTAATTGACATTTTAATAAGTCGACCGATTAACCCCCTCTTTAAGAAAGCCTGTTATTTTCCTCTCCCGGCGGAGAGCTCTCACGTGTTTTGACGTATCCTGTTTTACGAGGCATTCTTTTTTTGATTATTAAATAGTTTATCCCTAAACCCAAATTGATTATTGAGGAAGTACCAAAGCAACATTCAGCAATATTACCCTTTGTAAATAGAGGTGCATGCCCATTAAAGATCACAATTATACTGTAAATGAGAAGGCTTGTAATTACTGGCATGAGGATTACCCAAAACACCAGACCAGCGCTAAGGCTAATTCTTCTGAAACTTTTGCCTCTTGCATTCATTTTATGTCCTGTTGTTAATTTCATTATCTGCCCCTATCTTTTGATTTAAGGTTGAGAAATATGGATAAGCAGGATAAAAAGGAAGAGATAGCGATAAGGACAAACCCAATCTTACCTGTTCCGTGAAGATCAGAGAAGAAAAGGAAACACAAGCTTATTATAAAAGTACCGATGAGTGACACGAAAGTCACTCTCAGTATTACATGCCCATGTTTTTTATGGATCATAATATTTTTTCCTTTATTGCCGATCCCTCTTTTAGATCAACCCAGAACCGACTGTAAATATTATCCCATGTTATCAGGTCCTCATGAGTCCCCGACGAGGAAATTGTTGTTTTGTCAAGGATATAAATCCTGTTACACAAACGCCTGATCAGGTTAATACGATGGGTAACAAGCAGAATACCGACCTTTCCCTTTATTTGTTCAAGCAGGTTCAGGAAAAGCAATTCTGTGTCCCTGTCCATCCC
>JBBRXA010000060.1:0-15862 GCA_038248855.1 Bacteroidales bacterium
AGAGGATGGGTTTTTCATCAGAATACCGACTTATGGCGTGTTGCCGCCCCAATGGATGGGCCAACATGGGGCACTTTCACCGTTGGCGGAGCCTGGCTTGTGAATCAGCTTTATGACCATTTTTTGTACACCCGGGATGAAAATTACTTAAAGGAAATTTTTCCGGTAATGAAGGGTGCTGTTCAGTTTTTTCTGGATTTCCTTGTTGAACACCCCAATGGCAAATGGTTGGTTACCAGTCCCTCAACATCACCAGAAAATCCACCTGAAGGACCAGGTTACAGATACTTCTTTGATGAAGTTACAGGAAGTTATTATTTCACTACTATCTGCTATGGGTCTTCTATTGATATGCAGATACTGTCAGATTTGTTTGGGAACTTCATAGAGGCTTCTGCATTATATGAGACAGGCGATGAACTGGCAGAAGAGGTTAAGCTGGCCAAAAGCAGGCTTGTGCCACCGCAGATAGGGTCTGACGGAACATTACAGGAATGGGCAGAGGATTTTGGGCAGATGGAGCCGAACCACAGGCACTCTTCCCACATGTATGGTCTCTACCCGGGAAATGTGATTTCCCTTAAAAAGACCCCGGAACTCATACCGGCATGTAAAAAAGTTCTGGAGCTGCGCGGAGACGGGGCGTCAGGCTGGTCAAGAGGCTGGAAAATGGCAATATGGGCTCGTCTGGCCGACGGCAACAGGTGTCTGAATATCTTTAAAGGATATATTAAAGAACAGGCATACCCCCAATTATTTGCCAAATGCGGCACACCGCTTCAGATTGATGGCACCATGGGCGTCACCGCGGGAATTTCCGAGATGCTCATTCAGTCCAATGAAGGAGTTATTGCTCTTCTTCCTGCTCTTCCGGCGTCATGGAAAAGCGGTTCATTCAATGGCGTTTGCGCCCGGGGAGGGTTTGAATTGAGTTTCGCCTGGGATGACTCAAAAGTTCAGCAGATTGAGATTTTATCAAAGGCAGGCAGGCAGTGCCGAATATTAAATGATACCCGTCTGACAGTTTATCACAATGGAAAGAAAATCAAGGTGAAAAAACAGGATGATGGCTCGATAATTTTTCCTACCCAATCAGGAGAACGATACCTTGTCAAATAAATAAATTATAATACCATGCAATTCAAAAAAGCCTTTTTACCTATCATAGCGTTTGGTTTTCTGTTTGCTTTGGGCGCATCTCTGCATGCCCAGCAGAAGAACATTGAGCTAAAACTGGAAGATATTTACAAAAATCCTGTTTACGAACAAGCAGGCTTTGGTCATGTCCGATGGATGAAGGACAATCAGAGCTATTCTGTCCTGGAGAGAAATCCTCTTACCGGCGCGCCCGATATCGTAAAATATGAAGCCCAAACCGGGAAAAGATCCGTTCTGATTGCATCCGGTCAGCTTATACCTGAGGGAAAGTCAGAGCCATTGGGAGTTTCCGATTATGCCTGGTCAGAGGATAATTCAAAACTTCTTATTTTTACCAACACACGCCGGGTATGGCGATACAATACCCGTGGAGATTACTGGGTACTTAATATTATAAACAATAAACTTACCCAACTCGGAAAGAACCTTGAGGAATCGAGCCTGATGTTTGCAAAATTTTCACCCGATGCCACAAGAGTCGCTTATGTGAGTAATCTGAACATATATGTCGAAGAGCTTTCTTCCGGAAGTATCACTCAATTAACTTATGATGGCGGTGATAACATAATCAATGGCACATTCGACTGGGTTTACGAAGAAGAGCTCGATGACCGCGACGGGTTTAGATGGAGTCCTGATGGAAAATCAATTGCTTACTGGCAATCTGATACCGAGGGTACTGGCATCTTCTATATGATTGATAATATCGATTCAGTATATTCTTCAATTATTCCTATTCCATATCCCAAGGCCGGAACAACCAATTCGGCAGTAAAAATTGGGGTGGTACCTGCTTCAGGAGGTCAGTCGCGATGGTTTGACATTCCGGGAGACCCGCGTAATAATTACCTGGCCCGCATGGACTTTATCCCCAACTCCGGTGAGGTATTCATTCAACAGCTTAACCGCAAACAAAACACAAATAAAATATGGGTGGGAGA
Source organism: Bacteroidales bacterium (assembly GCA_038248855.1). Classification (GTDB taxonomy): domain Bacteria; phylum Bacteroidota; class Bacteroidia; order Bacteroidales; family VadinHA17; genus SR-FBR-E99. The sequence continues at coordinate 2,100 of JBBRXA010000060.1, forward strand.
TATTGAAAACATGGAACTGAATAATATCATGACTGATAAAGACGAGGCTTTTCTCGATATTCATGATAATATTATGTGGCTTGAAAATCAAAAATATTTCACCTGGACCAGTGAGCGCGATGGCTGGCTTCATCTTTACAAAGTGTCAAGAGACGGACAACAAATGAAACTCATTACCAAAGGAGACTTTGATGTGGTTAATATCAGCCGGATTGATCCTTCCGGCGGCTATGTATACTATATTGCTTCTCCCAACAATCCCACAGAGCGGTATCTCTATCGAAGCCGTCTCGATGGCAAAGGGATTACTGAAAAGGTAAGTCCGGAAAATCTGAAGGGACATCATGCCTATCTTCTTTCCGCTGATGCAAAGTGGGCAATTCATACTTTTGAAAATGTCACAACGCCTCCTCTGATTTCTTTGGTGAACCTTCCCTCTCACAGTTTAGCAAGAGTTTTGGTTGATAACAAAGAGGCAAAGCAGCGCTATGAAAACCTGGGTTTGAATCCAAAGGAATTCTTCAGGGTAGATATTGGTGAATTGGAGCTGGATGCATGGATTATCAAACCACGAGATTTTGATCCTTCAAAAAAATACCCGGTGATATTTTATGTCTATGGTGAACCCGCCGGTTCAACGGTTCAGAATAACTGGCAGGGCGGAGACCTTTGGCATCAGTATATGGCTCAGCAGGGCTACCTTGTTATGAGCATAGACCCGAGAGGAACAAAAACACCCCGGGGAAGAGAGTGGCGTAAGTCCATATACCGGCAGATAGGGATGCTTGCTGTGCAGGATTATGCCGCGGGTGTGCAAGCCATTATTAAAAAGTTTCCATTTGTCGACCCCGCCCGTCTCGGCATTCATGGATGGAGTGGGGGCGGTCAGATGACACTGAACAGCATGTTCCTGTTTCCGGCACTTTACAAAACCGGCATTGCAGTAGCCTTTGTGGCAGATCAAAAGAATTACGATACTGTATATCAGGAACGGTACATGAGCACGCCACAGGATAATCCTGAAGGATACAAAGCCGGATCACCCATAAACAACGCGCACAATCTGCAGGGAAACCTGTTGATAATGCATGGGACTGCCGACGATAACGTTCATTACCAGAGTTTTGAAATGCTTACCAATGTTCTTGTTAAACACAATAAACTATTCAGCCAGATGTCCTATCCAATGAGATCCCATGGTATTTATGAAAGAGATAATACCTCTTATCATCTCAGGCAGACTATGGAGAAATTCTGGCTTCAGAATTTACCGGCAGGAAGTAAATGAAGAAAATATCGTGAAAAATCAAAATAAAACAGCAAAAAACAGGTACAGACGAAACATTGCATCCTGATGTTGAAACTATTTTATTATTGCATCATAGGCCGCCTGCAGTATTGATTTCCGTATTTTCATTTCAGAAAGTTTGTAGTTTTTACGTGTCGGATAGACGTGATTGCTCAGAAAGATATAGGTAAGTTCAGCATCAGGATCAACCCAGACAAAGGTTCCGGTAAAACCCGAGTGACCGAAGCTCGAAGGCGAGGCTGATCTGCAGGGATATATATCCTCCGGAGGTATTGTATCATTGGGAAGCATAGGCTTATCGAAACAGAGTCCGCGTCTGTTATCATTTTCCGGGAACTGCACCCTCGTGTATTCTTTAAGCACTTCCTTGCTTAAGATTCTCGTCCCGCCGTAGGTGCCTCCCCTCCGGTACATCTCCCAGAGTTTCAACAGATCTCTTCCGGTGGCAAAGAGTCCGGCATGCCCGGAAACACCCCCGAGCATTGCTGCACCCTCATCATGAACCGTGCCCCATATTAGCTGCTTTCTGAATGTCGAGTCATATTCAGTCGGGATTATCCGATCCTTTGGATATCTGTCAAGCGGATTGTATGTAATATCAAAAGCCCCTAACGGATTGTAAATGTTTTCAGGTGCAAATTTGTCAATCGTTGTGTCTGTAAGACTTTCGATTATCTCGGCAGCAAGGACGAAAGTCAGGTCCGAGTAAAGATATTTCCTGCTGCCTGTTTTGCTGTCTCTTATTTCTTTGAAAATCTCCTTTGTGTAATGCCTGTTTATGTAGAGTAAGTCAGTCACAGGCATGGCATATCTCCGGTTCTCATGGTCACTGAAAATTCCATTTTTAAAAGTGCCGTCTTCCTTCTCCGTATTCCTGTAGAAAGGAATGAAAGGCGTCATTCCAGCCTGGTGGGCAAGCATGTCACGAAGAACCATATCTCCCTTGTTGGAGAATCTGTACCATGGAAGATATGAACCCAGGGTCCTGTCAGGATCAAACAGCCCGCGGTCATCAAGCAGCATCAGCGATGGAGTTGCCGCTGATACCTTTGTTACTGAGGCCAGATCCCACAGATCACCTTCACTTACCTTCTCAGTGTGGTCATAAGTATGAAATCCGTAGCTTTTTTCAAATACGACAATACCTTTCCTTGCAATCAGGACCTGACAACCGGGATACGCCATTGAATCAAGGCCTGAACCGGCAATGGAATCAATCTTGCTGATCAGGATCGCTGACGAAAGCCCGGCATTCTCAGGATATCCGTACTGGAGACGCAGGTTTCCCGGCGACTTCAATCCGTATCCTTCAGGATACTTTTCATTTATCGTAACGGGCAACCTGCCTGAGGAACCCAATGCTCCGAAGATAACCTGTACTGCCGCCTGCTGAGTGTAATAATTGTCCTGATAGGCAACAACAAATCCTGACGGCGTGTTTGCCAGCTTTAGCCTCTCTATGCCGTACGGGTTTCCAAACCAGGTAACAATTGTACCATGGTGTGCTGCAAGCCTGTTCACAGCATTTGCCAGTGCAGGCGTGACACCGTAGGCTGAGGAGGGACGCTGTTCAAGTCCTGTAATTCCTGCAATGACAATATCATAGTCACTGAGTTTTGAATAGACAAACTCGGCAGCCTGTATGTTCTCCGGATCGAGAAAAAAATGATCTGCACGGGTATACCTGCTTACCATGGTCTGAAACTCAGCCTGGACTGACGCATTTACTGCCACCGTTGCTATCCGGAGCCTGTCAAGCCTGCCTACAGGGATCACATTGTCATTGTTCTCCAACAGGGTAATTGCAGCGCCATAAAGATCCCTGATAAGTGCATACGGGGGAGGGGAGAGATGAAGTGCGGCTGAATCCCCCGTAACTGCTCCGGTCGTATCCCCCGTAACTGCTCTGGTTGAATCCGACGCAACAGTTCTGTTTAATTTTTCCACTGCCATCCAGTGTTTGACAGCCAGTATCTTACGGCATTTGGTCTTAACATCCTCCAAGGAAATATCACCTTTTTCCACTCTCCTTAATATCTCACTGATCGCTTTTATAGGATCAGTGGAGTACTCCAGTACGTCGTTTCCCGCGGCATACGCCTCAGCATCTGCCTTTCCTGAAGGAAAGGTTCCGGTGGCTCCGGCCATGTTAAGTGCATCAGTCAGTACAAGACCTTTGAATCCCATCTTCTCCTTCAGCAATCCTTTAATGACCTTTGATGAAAAGGTAGCCGGAAGTTTCGGAGTATTGTCAAGGGCAGGAGCGTTGATATGCGCGGTCATAACGGCGCCTACTCCCTGGCTGATGAGATAGCGGAACGGAACAAGCTCCACGGTTTCAAAGCGGTCGCGATTGCTGTTGATAACGGGTAACCCGAAATGCGAATCAGTTTCAGTATCGCCGTGACCGGGGAAATGCTTGGCACATGCCATAACGCCGTTGTCCTGCATTCCTTTCATATACATTGCGGCTTTCCTCGCCACCTTTTCGGGATCCTCTCCGAAAGAACGATAGTTAATTACGGGATTACGAGGATTGTTGTTTACATCCGCCACCGGTGCCAGGTTCAGCCCGATGCCTGCTGCACGGCACTGGGCTGCCACGGCGACCCCCATCCTGTATATCAGGGAGTCATTTTGTATGGCACCAAGAGTCATCTGGTAGGGGAAATCCTCAACCTCTTTCAACCGCATTCCGGTACCCCATTCGGCATCGAGGGCGAAAATCAGCGGTATTCCGTTAAGTGAATCGAGGCGGGCAATGAAGTCAACCTGGTTGGAAAGGGAGCCTTCAAAGAAAATAACTCCGCCAATACCATTGTTTTTGACCAGGTCCTTTACTTTGGTGAAATTATAATTTTCTTCCCCGCCCCAGGCCTCTACCCATAGGCTCTGTGCAATCATATCTCTGACAGACATGGAGTTGAGTATACTGTCAACCTCGGGGACCCGTAGGTATTTTAACCAGGGCACATCGTATCCCTGGCCGAAAAGTGAATGCAGGGGCATTGTCGCCACCAGAAAGAAAAATGACAGCTTAAAGATGTTTTTCTTCATTTTATTACCGTTCTTGGAATCAATCAAAAATAGCATTTTTCTTAATTAATCTTAATCCGTTTATATGTGGCATTTTGCTATTTTTACGGAACAAAACAAATAAAGATGGCCAGAAGTACAACAACAGCCAGGAGCAGCTCGGGGAAAAACGGAAGACTGATGTCCCTCGATGTATTCAGGGGCATGACTATCGCATTTATGATCATAGTCAACACTCCTGGGACCTGGAGTCATGTTTTCGCGCCTCTCAGGCATGCCAAATGGCACGGATGCACGCCTACTGATCTTGTCTTTCCGTCTTTTCTTTTTATTGCAGGCGTTGCAGTTTATTATTCCCTAAAAAAATACAACTTCGAGTTTTCCGGGCCATCGCTCTTCCGCATTCTGAGGAGAGTGGCCCTGATTTTTGCTGCGGGTCTCTTTTTAAATATATTTCCTCATTTTGACCGTGATTACAGTACTCTGCGTCTACTGGGCGTATTGCAACGCATTGCTCTGGCTTACGGTCTGGGTGCTATCATTGTTCTGCTTGTAAAACGAAACTATATCTGGATTGTAACAGCAATAATTCTTCTGGGATACTGGGCTCTCTTGTATTTCCTGGGAGGAAGCGATCCCTACAGCCTTGAAGGCAATCTGGCGGTCAGGGTTGATTCAGCGATCCTGGGCGCAAACCATCTTTACAAAGGATTCGGAATACCGTTTGACCCGGAAGGTCTCCTGAGTACAATTCCTGCAGTAGGTACTGTGCTTCTGGGGTTCATGGCAGGCAATCTCATAGGCAGTTTCGGCACATCCTGGAAAACTGTCGGTTACCTGGCAGCCATCGGTGCAGCACTTGTTGCAGCAGGCCTTGTCTGGGGACAATTTTTCCCGATCAACAAGCCGATCTGGACCAGCTCTTACGTTCTGTATGCAGGAGGGATCGGCATGATACTGCTGTCATTGCTGTTCGTGATAATTGATATATGGGGACTCCGGGGCTGGACCGGTTTCTTTAATACTTTCGGCACTAACCCGATGTTTACCTACCTGCTTGCCGGAATATGGACGAAGACAATGCTGTCAGTCAAAATAGGAGAGGTGACACTCTATAACTGGATATTCACTCATCTCTGCAGCCCGCTGTTTGCAGAACAGAAAATTGCGAGCCTCATGTTTGCATTGATGCAGGTGTGCCTGATATGGGCATTCGGGTATATTCTCTACCGCAGAAAAATAATCCTCAGGTTCTGAAATGGATGTAAGAGCGACAGTTGAGACTGAATATATTAAATGGAAAGGCAGGACTCCTGAGTCAATGACCCGGCTGCCCCAGTCCGGCTCGGACAGGGTATACTTCAGGCTTATTGACAGGGGAGATCATATTATCGGAGCCTTCAATCCAAGCAGGGAGGAGAATGACGCTTTCGTCGGCTTCTCAAATCACTTCAGGTCCAGAGACCTGCCTGTTCCTGAGATTTATATCTATTATCCGGAACAGAAAGTCTATTTTCTGGAAGACCTTGGCGACATAAATCTTTTCACCTGGCTGGCTCTGCGTTCCGAAAATGAGAGATTCGACAGCGTGACCGAGTCGTTGTTCCTGACAATTGCCGCTGACCTTGTCAGGATTCAGACCGAGGGCATAAAGGGGCTGGACCTGACTCTCTGTTATCCGCATAAAAGTTTTGACCGGCAGAGCATCGTCTGGGACATGAACTATTACAAGTATATGTTCCTGAAGCTCATTGCAGCGCCTTTCAACGAGATAAGACTGGAGCGTGATTTTGAGACACTTACTCGCTTTTTGCTCGATGCCGGACAGGAGTATTTTCTCTTCCGCGACTTTCAGACCGCCAATATCATGATCCGTGACGGTAAGCCGTGGTACATCGATTACCAGGGAGGGCGCTGTGGAGCTCCCCAGTATGATATCGCATCTCTTGTATACGATGCCAAAGCCTTTATTCCTGAACATATCAGGAACAGGACAATGGAACATCACCTTACACTCTTTTCGGAAACGACCGGAATATCCAAATCCCAGCTGGGAAGATTTTCTGGAGCATTTACCCTTATAAGGCTGATGCAGGCACTTGGGGCATTCGGATTCCGGGGGCTGCATGAGAACAAGCCTACCTTCACAGAAAGTATTGTGCCTGCAGTTGAGCTGATGAACCAGCTTTTCGAGAGTGGTGAGGTGAAGATCGGTCTGCCTGAACTCAGGAGCGCTTCACGGGCTGTTACCCTGCAGAGGAAATTCAGAGCCCTGTCACAGTCCCAGGAGATGATGAAGATAAACGTCTCCAGCTTCTCCTACCTCAAAGGCAAAGATGTAAATTATGAAAACGGCGGCGGATTTGTCTTTGACTGCCGAGGGTTGCGAAATGCTGCCTCCATGCCCGAGTTCAGCGGCCTTACCGGGAGAGATCCCGAACTGTCAGAGTTTTATGGGAACGATGACGAGGCCATTGCGTTTGCAGGAGACTGCATGAGTATAATACGTAACTCTCTCCCGCTTTTGAGGCGCAAGGGAGTAACCGAGTTATTTGTCTCATTCGGATGCGTGGGCGGCATGCACCGTTCTGTATGGTGTGCCGCCAAGATCGGCTCAATGCTCTCCGGAATGCCGGCGGTGACGGTTGAGGTAACACATACAGAACTGAACCGCCGATGAAGGCAATGATTTTTGCTGCCGGACTTGGCAGCAGGCTTGGTGAAATCAGCCGCGAGAGGCCCAAAGCCCTTGTTGACATCAACGGAAAAACGGCTCTTCGTATTGCGGTTGAAAACCTCGCCGTATACGGCTTCGATGATATTCTGGTGAACCTTCACCACCATCCCGCGCTGATGATGGAGGAGATTGAAAAGCTACGCACAGACGGATTCAGAATCACTGTCTCGGACGAGAGCGAAGAACTTCTCGACACCGGTGGCGGACTCTATAAAGCACAGTCATTCTTTACAGACGGATCATTTGTATGCTATAATGTGGATATATTTACTGATCTTAATATCAAGGCTTTATATGATCACCACCTGGCTTCAGGGGCACTTGCAACTCTTGCAGTAAGGCACCGGCCGGGTAACAGGTTTCTGCTCGTCGACCGTCACAGGCGGGTGCGCGGATGGTGCAACAAGGCGACAAAGGAGGAGATACTGACGGTTGAAAGCCGCAAGGGACTGGATGAGATAGCCTTCTCCGGAATTCAGGTGGTCTCTCCTGCAATATTTGAAATGATGCCGGCCGGCATTTACTCCATGATCTCTCTTCTTCTGATGGTGGCCGGAAAGAATGTCATTTCTTCCTTACTGCATGACGAAGGCTATTGGTTTGATTGCGGAACGCCGCAGAATCTTGAGAAGATAAGGTCCTTTACCGGAACAGGTAACTAGCTAATTCTTCCAGAATGACCTGGTGAAAATGGCCAGGAATGTAAACAGTTCAAGGCGGCCTATAAGCATAAGTATAGACATGGTAATAAGGGCAGGGCTGTTAAAAGCTGAATAATTGCCCATATTACCTGAGGCCCCAAGCCCCGGACCCACATTGGACATAGCTGATGCACTGGCTCCGGCAGCCTCATTTACGGGGATGCCGGTAATTATAAGTATCAGGGTTCCGATTAAAAATATTATGATAAAAATAAATATTAACATCATCATCATCATGTTTATGTTGTCAGGTACTATTTTCCCGTTAAGCCTGATCGGGGTTACCAGGTTAGGATGCTGCAACCTCAGAAAGATACTCTTCATGTTCCTCAGTGCAAGCATATGACGTGCCATTTTGATGCCGCCGGTTGTAGAGCCCGTGGAGCCGCCGGCAAACATCAGCAGGAACATGAAAAACCATCCGATGGCAGGCCATTTCATATAGTCAGTTGTCGCAAAACCGGTGGTGGTTATCTGGGCTATAACCTGAAAAAATGAGTGTCTGAATGATGTGGAGAAATCCCTGTCAGTACGGAAATATAATGTCAGGGTTATGAAAACTACTGATGCCGTAATAAAAAAGATATAAAACCAGAGTTCTTCATTCTCCCTAATCCTCCTGAATTCGCGTTTCAGGATAAAGTAATAAAGAATAAAGCTTGACGCTGCCATGAACATAAAAATGGCAACAACATACTGAAGGTAAGGGGAAAATTCAGAAAGACTTGCATTTCTTATGGAAAACCCGCCGGTGGCCACAGTCCCGAAAGTGATGCAGATGCTCTCAAAAAGACCCAGCCCACCGGCAAGAAGCAAAACTGTCTCGGCTGTACTTATCACAAGATATATCGCCAGGAAAGTATAAGCCATGGACTTTGTTTTCGGCAGTATCTTCTGCTTGAGTGAAGACTCCATGGAGAATAAGTTGTATCCTCCGACTTTCAGAGTAGGAAGGATGATTATCACGAGGAGAATTATTCCTATACCGCCTATCCAGTGAGTAAGGCTTCTCCAGAATAGCACGGACCTTGGAAGTATCTCCACATCAGACATTATTGAACTGCCGGTGGTGGTGTATCCGCTTACCGATTCGAAGAATGCGTGAATAAAATTCGGAACTGTACCGCTGAAAATATAAGGAAGAGTGCCTGCAAGGCTGAGGATGATCCATGACAGGGTCACGCTGAGATAGCCCTCGCGGGTGGTCACCTTTTCATTTATCGAACTTGGGATCAGGAAATAGACCAGTAAACCTGGTAAAAGCGTAACCACCAACGAAAGTAAAAATGGTTCCAGGGGTTCTTTATATATTAATGCAACAGGGATGCAAAAAAGATAAGTCAGTGATACAATTATCAGGATAAGACTTAATATCTTTAGAAGGGACCTGAAATTTATATATCTCATCTTAAGCCAGATAAAATTACAGATTCATGTTACTGACTACATCCATTTTTTCCTTCGGATCAGGAGTGCGCCAATGGTGGCGATAAGGGCTGATCCGCCCAGGATGAACCAGAATGCATATCTGTTTTCTTCAAATCTGTTTGGCACGTTCATCCCGTAGAAGCTCGCGATCAATGTCGGGATCATGAGTATTATTGTGATGATTGTCAGCTGCTTCATCACTATGTTCAGGTTATTGGATATGACCGAAGCAAATGCATCCATCATGCCGCTTTGAATGTCGCTGTATATCTTTGCCATTTCAATAGCCTGCCTGTTCTCAATGGTAGCTTCGTCAAGGAGATCCTGCGAGAATTCATATTCGCGGATCCATTTTGAGGTCTTGAGTTTCAGCATCATCATTTCGTTGGACCGGAGTGAGGTGGTGAAATATACGAGGCATTTTTCCATCTTTAGCAGTCTGTGCAGTTCCTTGTTACGGGTCGATTTCTCCAGTTCCTGCTCTATCATCCCTGTCTGGTTGTTAATCTGCTTCAGGTACCGGTGGTAAAACATTGTCGTGCGAAGGAAGAGATGAAGAATCAGGTCAATCTTCGTTTCAATGATTATGCCTTTTCCGCTGCGGCTGAAGAAGTCGTCAAGAACCTCGTTGTTCTTGTGGCAGATGATAACTAGACTGTCTTTTGCAAGGACGATCCCCAGAGGCACCGTTGTAAAGGGAAAACCGTTTGACATGTTCTGGTACGGAATTCGGTAGATCATCAGCAGCATGTCATCCTCGATCTCCATCCTGGATCTTTCATCGACGTCGAGAATATCTGCCAGAAAATCATCCGGGACCTTGAGAGCGGTCTTTAATGTACCAATCTCTGAAGGTGTGGGATCAGTGACGTGAACAATGCAGCTTTTTTCGAAAGAATTTAACGGAAGGAGACCGTTGGGGATCATCTGCCAGTAAGTAATCATTATAATACCTCCTCTTTTTATATTCCACGGAGGCTGCTTTCGCAAGTCACCTCAGCAGAAGAATGAAATTAATACAGTTATCCGCGTGATAATCGTCCATACCAGACAATAATGTTGATTTGTCGCAAAAGTATAACTTTTATTCTTAAGAGTTCTGCATGCCAAATAAAATGTCGTAAAAAATTTACCTTTGCACATAAACCTTCAAAATCAGGCAATGGGAAAAGTTTTAGTAATTGGCGCCGGGGGCGTGGGAACAGTGGTCATTCACAAAATGGCAGGATTGCCTGAGGTCTTCACCGGGATAATGCTTGCCAGCCGAACAAAGTCGAAATGTGACAACATCGCTTCCAGGGTTGGAGTAGACAGGGTGCAGACCGCGCAGGTAAATGCAGACAATGTGCCTGAACTTGTAAGACTGATAAGATCTTATAAACCTGAGCTTGTCGTGAACGTGGCCCTGCCGTACCAGGATCTTCATATTATGGATGCCTGCCTGGAAACAGGAGTGGCCTATCTCGATACAGCCAACTACGAACCGCCTGAGGAGGCAAAATACGAATACAGCTGGCAATGGGCCTACCATGACCGCTTCCGGGAAGCAGGACTTACAGCAATCCTGGGCTGCGGATTCGATCCGGGGGTGACAAGCATATTTACAGCCCACGCTGCAAAGCATCATTTTGACGAGATTCATTATCTCGATATTGTCGACTGCAATGCAGGTGACCACGGGAAACCGTTTGCCACAAACTTCAATCCTGAAATTAATATCCGCGAGGTAACCCAGAAGGGCAAATACTTCGAAAACGGAAAATGGATTTCCACCGAACCGCATGAAATACACAAACCCCTGAATTACCCGGACATAGGACTAAAAGAGTCATATCTGATTTATCATGAGGAACTTGAATCACTCGTAAAAAACTTTCCCACATTGAAACGTGCCCGTTTCTGGATGACATTCGGCCAGGAATACCTGACCCACCTCAGGGTGATACAGAATATAGGGATGGCACGCATAGACCCGATAATATATAACGGAGTGGAGATAGTCCCCATACAGTTCCTGAAGGCGGTTCTGCCGAATCCCGGAGACCTTGGAGAGAATTATACCGGATGGACCTCCATCGGATGCCGTATAAAGGGAATCAGCAATGGCAGGGAACGCACTTATTATATCTGGAATAACTGCAGCCATGAGGAAGCTTACCGTGAGACAGGCACCCAGGGAGTAAGTTATACCACAGGTGTTCCGGCAGCAATAGGGGCTATGATGTACATGAAAGGACTCTGGAAGAATCCCGGAGTATGGAACGTCGAACAGTTTGACCCTGATCCTTTCATGACCGAACTTAACAGGATGGGCCTGCCGTGGCACGAGAAATTTGATATTGACCTCGAGCTCTGAAACAATGATTGATTATAACCTGGTACCCTCACCCGCGTATGTAATTGAAGAGGAGAGGCTTCGCAGCAATCTTGAACTGATAAGGGATGTATCCCGGCAGTCGGGTGCTGAGATCATTCTGGCCTTCAAGGGATTTGCAATGTGGTCGGTTTTTCCGATTGTCCGCGAATATGTCTCAGGTGCCGCTGCAAGTTCAATACATGAAGCCAGGCTCTGTTTCGAGGAGATGGGCGTACCGGCACATACATATTCCCCTGCCTACCGCAGAGAGGAGTTTGGTAAAATCCTCCGCTACAGTTCCCATGTGACCTTTAACTCGCTTGCACAGTACAGTAAGTTCGCTCCTGTACTTAAGAAGGAAGGATCTCATGTCTCCGCGGGACTGAGAATAAACCCGGAATATTCTGAGATCGCCCACGGAATTTACAACCCCTGCTCTCCCGGATCGCGGCTGGGTGTTACCTCTGACGATCTGAAAGACGGATTGCCGGAGGGAATAGAAGGACTTCATTTTCATGTTCTCTTTGAATCGGACTCATATACCCTCGCGAAGGTGCTTGAGGTGGTTGAGGCAAAATTCGGGAAGCTGCTTCCGAAGATAAAATGGCTGAACATGGGCGGAGGGCACCTGATGACACGCAAAGGATATGACAGGGCGCACCTGGTTACACTTTTGAAGAAGTTCAGGGAGAAGTATGACATTCACATTATCCTTGAGCCCGGCAGTGCATTTGCCTGGGAAACGGGAGAACTGGTGTCTACGGTTGAGGATATAATTGTGAGGGACGGAATAAAAACGGCAATCCTTGACGTATCTTTTACCGCGCATATGCCTGACTGCCTTGAAATGCCCTACAAACCGGTGATATTGGGAGCTGTTGAACCTCACAAGAGAAAACCTGTTTACCGTATGGGAGGCAATTCGTGTCTTTCGGGAGATGTGATGGGCGACTGGTCATTCAACCGCGAACTCAAACCCGGTGACCGGATCGTCTTCTGGGATATGATCCATTATACGATGGTAAAGACAACCACTTTCAACGGTGTACCGCATCCGTCAATCGGCATATGGGGCCGCGATCAGAAATTCAGGCTGGTGAAGGAGTTTGGCTACAGCGATTATAAAGAGAGGCTTTCCTGAGGCTGAGGCTGAGGCTGAGGCTGAGTTTAAACTTAACCTCAGTTAAGGACGGTTTATTGTAATTTCAGTGACCATGATTTTTGCTGCGCTGAAGACAGCGTGGGCTATCTCTTCCGCAACGTCTGCGGGATTCATGAACGCTGATACGTCCTTTCCCTTCGCTGCTGCCCAGAACGGTGTGTTCATGCCGCCGGGATAGACAGCGACTACCCTGCGGTTTGTTCCTTTCAGCTCAGCCTTCAGGGCTTCCGTAAAGCCCCGGGCTCCCCATTTTGCTGCACAATACACCGTCTCAGTCGACCTGCCTACAAGCGCAGAAGTCGACATGACATTGACAACGGTCAGCGGACTGTCTGCGGGAGTTATACTCAGGATTGCAGATGTAAGCAGGATCATTCCCGTCAGATTCGATCCGAGTATCTCCTCCACACGAGGCGATCTGTTGCCTGCCGCACTTCCGAATGAACCCGTGCCTGCATTGTTGAACAGATACTCAACACTAAAATTGTTTTCCTTAATGAAGCCGGCAAGGAGATCAACCTCTTCCTGGTTGCTTATGTCGCAGGGGAATGGGATTATTATTCCCTTACCGTTCTTTTCAGAAAGAGTGGCGGCGGTAAATATCAGTTTGGTCTCATCCCTTCCCGTGATGATTACATTTTTATCTCTTCGCAGTGCCTCGTTCGCCAGGGCCATTCCCAGACCGCTTCCGCCGCCGGAGATAACTGTAAACCTGTTGTTCTCAATCTTCTTTGCCATAAACCCATAAACCTAGCGGTTAGCGGTAACGTATACTTGCAAGAAAATCATGGTACTCACCGCTGGTCATTGCCAGATCAAACCTGATCCGGGGAGTCTCATGACTTCTTATCAACAGCCCCTGGTGATGAAGTACGGGATGAGCCCGTACTTCACCCACATAGACAAAATTCTCCTCTTGCTCTGTTATCGTATTTCAAGATCCTTGCTAGAATGCATATCCGATGGCGAGGGTAGCGCTCGGCATGATTCCGGTGATAGTCTCTCCGTCAGGATCATCGCCGCTGACAAAAGTG
>JBBRXA010000061.1:0-15153 GCA_038248855.1 Bacteroidales bacterium
AATGCTTCTCAGGTATCAGAACAGGGCTCTTGTAAATACAAAACTTGCTACAGCAGCGACAAGTGTGCAGGTCTTCGGAGGCGGCGGACATATGGGCAGGGTGGTTATCAGCGGTTCCGACGCATCAACTAATAATGCCGAGACAAACTATAACCAGCTTGACAAGATAGTAGTTCAGGTCCAGGAGACCGAACAGCTGACCCCCACCACGGAGTTGCTCAGCCGCATGATGTTGAGGCGGCATTCCAATGTTAAGGACTTCGAGATAACGGTTCCGGAACTTCTGCTCAAGCAGCAGCAGCGGACAAAGGACATTTTTAATATAGTGCTCGGGGCTATTGCAAGCATTTCCCTGATAGTAGGCGGAATTGGTATTATGAATATCATGTTCGCCTCCGTCATGGAGAGGATTAAGGAGATCGGAACAAGAATGGCTATCGGCGCCAAGAAAATGGATATCGTCGTACAGTTCCTTTCAGAAGCCGTTCTTATCAGCGTCACCGGAGGCTTTATTGGGGTGTTTCTCGGAATAATACTTTCCGTTGCAATACAGGAGATCGCGGGAATAACCACTATTATATCCGTTTTTTCAGTGGTGATCGCTTTCGGAGTATCTGCCGCGGTGGGTGTGATTTTTGGCTATTCACCGGCTAAAAGAGCTTCTGAAAGAGATCCTATTGAGTCACTTCGTTATGAATAATTAAGTATATGAAAAGATTTTTTCTTTTTTTTATAATCATTGCAACTGTCTCCCTGACTGCAAACCTCAGGGCGCAGGAGGTCAAACGGCTGACACTTGACAATGTGGTATCCATCGCCGAAGAGCAGTCACCCAATGCACTCATTGCCAAGCACAGGTTTCGTGCCAGTTACTGGCAGTACCGGACCTTTGTGGCGGAGTACAGACCTTCACTGACACTTTCAGGCACCACACCCGATTACAATACGGCTTACACCAGGGTCTGGAACTCGGTACTGAGCCAGTGGGATTACTATGCCACAAACGTTCTTCAGAATCTTGCTTCCCTTGCTCTGACACAGAACATAGGTTTAACGGGAGGAACCATATCACTGAATTCAGACCTCACCCTTGAAAATAACCTTGAGGATGACCAACGAAGGTATATCACCTCGCCTATTAGTATCAGGCTCACCCAGCCACTGTTCAGGTACAATGCCCTCAGATGGCAGAAGAAGATAGAGCCCCTCAGGTATGAAGAAGCCAAGAAGACCTATCTGAGTAATGTTGAGGATGTTCATCTGATGGCAGTACAGTATTTTTTCAATCTCGCCCTTGCACAGATCAACAGGGAGATAGCCGAGACAAACATGATGAACGCGGATACGCTTTATCAGATCGCAAAAGGAAGATATAACCTGGGTACGATAGCTGAGAATGAGCTGCTTCAGATGGAACTCACTTACCTAAATGCCGGGACTGACATTAATGAGTCAGAGATAAATCTGCGTGACCGGGAGCTGAAGCTTCGCTCTTTTCTGGGCTTCAATCAGAATGTGAGGCTGGAGCTAATAATCCCGAGTGAGATACCTGAACTCCAGGTTGATATGGCAGAAGTACTTAAGCTGGCGGAAGCAAATAACCCTGACCTTCTTGCTCTTGACATTCAGCTCGTACAGGCTGAAAGTTCTGTGGCGCAGGCGAAGGCTGAAAAGGGACTTAATGCAAACCTTACTGCTTCATTCGGATTGCGTGATCAGGATCCGAATTTTAAAGAGGCCTATACACAGTCAAGCCAGCAACAGGGGGTCAGGGTAGGGTTTACATTGCCAATCCTCGATTGGGGCCTTGGCCGCGGGAGGTACAAAATGGCCAAATCCAGCCAGGAACTCACCCAGGTGCAGGTACAGCAGTCAAGAATAGACTTTGAGCAGAATCTCATGCTTGATGTGCAGCAGTTCAATCTTCAGGATGACCAGGTGAGAATCGCCGCCAAGTCAGATACCGTTGCCGCAAAGATGTTTGAGGTGACCAAACAGAGGTTCCTTATCGGAAAGATAGATGTTCTTGATCTTAACAATGCCGACTCAAGGAAGGACTCAAACAAGCGGAGCTATATCCAGGCACTGAATAATTTCTGGACCTATTATTTCAACATGCGTTCCCTCACCCTTTACGATTTTGTGAACAGAAAACCGCTGGATACCGATTACGATAAGCTTATCGAATAGAAATGCTTCTGTCCCTCATTTAGCAACGCTGCCGGCTTTTGCCGGCAGTTTTGTTTTTTTTAATATGCTTTCAGGAAATAAAATTATATATTTGCGCCTCGTATTATTAGGCGAATCAATTACAACAGATTAATTCTAAAAGAGAATAAAAATGCAGAATAAAGGAGCAATTTCATTCCTTGCTATTGCACTGGCTCTGGTATGTGTTTACCAGCTTTCATTTACAGCCGCATCGTACAAGGTCAAGAAAGAGGCCAGGGTATATGCTGCCGGTGACCTGAACAAGGAAGTAAGTTATTTGGATTCAGTTGCCTCATTAACCAAGGCTCAGTGGGGATTTCTCGGGCACAATTTCAAGGAGGTTCAGACAAAGGAACTGAACCTTGGTCTTGACCTGAAAGGCGGAATGAACGTCATCCTTGAGATTTCTGTAGAGGACATCCTTAGAGCACTTTCAAATTACAACAGTGACAAAACATTCAATGAGGCCATTGCACTGGCAAAGCAAAAACAGAAATCAAGCAATGAGGAATTTATCAGCCTCTTCGTCAAGTCATTTCAGGAGATAGATCCCAATGCAAAACTGGCGGCTATTTTCGGGACTGTCGAGCTTAAAGACCGCATAAATTTCAACTCCACCAATGATGATGTTCAGAAGGTCCTTGAGACTGAGTCTAACACCTCAATTGACAATGCATTCAACATACTCAGGAACAGGATTGACCGTTTTGGCGTTGTTCAGCCTAATATTTCACATCTGCAGCCACGCGGACGTATCCTTGTTGAACTCCCCGGTGTCAAGGATCCGGAGAGGGTTCGCAAGCTGCTCCAGGGAACGGCAAACCTCGAATTCTGGGAGACCTATGAGAACGGTGAGATCATTAACTTCCTGGTACAGGCCAATGATTATCTCAAATCGATACAGATTAATGAGACAGCCCTGGTAACACCCGTTGACACCGTGTCAACCTCCGGTGACACTCTGACAACAGGAACCCAGGCCGGGGAAAAGTCCCTGCTCGATATGGTCAGCAAAGACACGGCAACCACTGCGGAAGCCGGAACACTTCAGGAGTTCACCCGCCAGAATCCCCTTTTCGGTCTTCTTCGGCCGAATGTTTCTCAGGACGGACAGCCGGTAGGCGGAAGCCTTATCGGATTTGCCTCTTTCACAGACACGGCAAAAGTAAACAGGCTCCTGAAGATGAATCAGGTTAAGGCACTTTTCCCGAGGGAAGTTAAATTCCTCTGGAGTCAAAATCCTTATAAATACGATGATACAAACACGCTTTATGAGCTTCATGCAATAAAAATCTCCACCCGTGACGGACGCGCGCCGCTTACAGGCGACGTGGTTACCGCCGCCCGCCCTTCGACAGGTGTGACCGGCTCAGATATCAAGGTCGATATGTCAATGAACGGCGAGGGATCAAAAACCTGGCAGAGGATGACACGTGACAACATCGGCCGTTGCATAGCTGTTGTGCTCGATGATTATGTAAGGTCTAACCCGCGGGTACAGAATGAGATTGCAGGTGGAAACACGGAAATCACAGGCGACTTCACCCTTGAGGAGGCTGAAGACTTAGCCAATATTCTTAAGTCAGGCAAGATGCCCGCACCGGCCCGCATCATACAGGACACAGTAGTCGGTCCTTCCCTGGGAAAGGCAGCAATAAAGAGCGGTATGAACTCCTTCATTGTGGCTTTTTTCATCGTGCTTCTGTATATGATATTCTACTACAGCCGCTCGGCAGGTCTGATTGCAGACATTGCAATGACGGTGAACGTGTTCTTCATGATGGGAGTGCTTGTATCCCTGAATGCCGTTCTGACACTTCCCGGTATCGCCGGTATTGTGCTGACAATCGGTATGTCAGTAGACGCGAACGTACTTATATTTGAGAGGATAAAAGAGGAGCTTCGGGCGGGCAAGGGAGTGAAACTTGCCATCAGTGACGGATACAAGGGAGCCTCATCAGCCATCATCGACAGTAACGTTACCACACTCATTACGGGTATCATACTTCTTTATTTCGGTACAGGCCCCATCAAGGGATTTGCAAGCACACTTGTGATTGGTATCATAACCTCTCTCTTCTCGGCTGTTCTGATATCGAGACTCATTTATGAATGGGCTCTAAGGAAAAACCTGCGCCTCACCTTCTCAGCAAAATATACCGAGAACTTCCTTCAGAATATGAAGATCGATTTCGTTGGACTGAGAAAGTACGGGTACATATTCTCCATATCACTTACTTTGCTGAGCATTGTTGCCCTTTCAACCAAAGGCCTCACAGGTGGAATTGATTTCACCGGAGGACGTGCCTACATAGTTAACTTCCAGAAACCGGTTTCCACAACTGAAATATCGAATCTCCTTTCTGATGAATTCGGCGGAGACCCCACGGTTGTGACTTTCGGCTCTGAAAACCAGGTTAAGATCAGCACCAAGTACAAGGTTGAGGATCCCTCGGCAACTGATGAAGTCAACAAACTTATGTACAGCGGATTGAAAGACCTGGTTCCGGGTGTTGATGAATCGACTTTCATAAATAATTATATTGTCAGTTCCGAAACGGTAGGTCCGACAATTGCAAGTGACATTAAGGTGAAGGCTGTCTGGGCAATTGTTCTGGCGCTTATTGGAATGTTCCTCTACATCTTTATCCGGTTCCGTAAATGGCAGTACGGCGTAGGGTCAATAGTTGCCCTTGCCCACGACGTCATAATCGTGCTTGGTCTGTATTCAATACTACAGGGGGTCATGCCCTTCTCGATGGACATCGACCAGGCGTTTATAGCGGCCATCCTGACGGTTGTTGGTTACTCACTTAACGATACGGTGGTAATCTACGACAGGATCAGGGAATACCTGCCCCTGTACCGGAAAAGATCGACAAAAGAGGTATACAACCTTGCACTCAACAGCACCCTTGCCAGAACACTGAATACCGGTATGGCCACGATCTTCGTTCTTATCGTGATCTTTGTCTTCGGAGGAGAGATAATCAGAGGTTTCATCTTTGCACTGCTGTTCGGTATCGTTTTCGGTACCTACTCTTCAGTTTTCATCTCGACTCCCGTACTGTATGAGACTACGCGTAAGGGCAGAATTGAAGAAGGCGAAGTGCCTGCTGAAAATGCGAAGAAAAAATAGGCTGTTTTAAAGCATTGTGAATGAGGCTGCCCCGCGAAGGCAGCCTCATTCATTAAATGAGTTGCCACCCTTATCTTATCTCTTATTCTTTTGTAACTTTGCCTCACATTATCACAGCAGAAAATGGGACCATTGCTTTTCATAAGCGGACAGGAGATTATCATAATACTGGTAGTTGCGCTTCTGCTTTTCGGGGCTGACAAACTTCCTGAAATTGCAAAGACAGTGGGCAGGGGGATGAGAGAGATCAGGAAGGCTACAGATGAGATCAAACAGGAGATAGAAAACAGCACGAAGGAGATAAGGGAAGATTTAAACGAGGTTACAGACAGTTTACGGAAAGATATAACAGATGTAACAAACTCTGTTCAGAAGGATTTCAATGAAGCTGCAGGCGCTGTTAACAAGGAGATTAATGATGCTGCAGGGGCTGTTAACAAGGAGATTAATGAAGCTGCAGGGGCTGTTAACAAGGAGATTAATGACACCGCCGATGAAATTAACAATTCCGTGAAATGATCAGGGCCGGCGGAATCAGGAAGTCATACGGTGACCTTAAGGTCCTGAAGGGGATAGACCTGGAGATAAAGGAAAAAGAAGTTGTTGCTATCGTAGGAGCGAGCGGAGCCGGAAAAACGACTCTGCTTCAGATACTTGGAACCCTCGACAGACCAGATGCCGGAACCGTAATTTACAACGGAAACGATGTGGGCACCCTTGCTCCGCGTGCCCTTGCAGCTTTCAGGAATAAAAACATAGGCTTCGTGTTTCAGTTCCATCAGCTTCTGCCCGAATTCACGGCACTTGAAAATGTATGCATCCCTGCACTCATTGCAGGTACTTCAAAAAATGCAGCGGAGGAGAAGGCTGCTTCGCTGCTTGGCTTCCTCGGGATGGCAGAACGTCTTGATCACAAGCCGTCACAGCTGAGCGGCGGCGAACAGCAACGCGTGGCCGTGGCGAGGGCAATAATCAACAGCCCCTCTGTGATACTTGCTGACGAACCCTCAGGTAACCTCGATACCGAAAACAAAAAGGATCTTCATAATCTCTTCTTCCGTCTGCGTGACACCTTCGGTCATACATTCATTATCGTGACTCACGATCCTCAGCTGGCTGCAATGTCAGACCGGATCATAAGAATTAAAGACGGTCTGATCACCGATGAAGGCTGAGAAGTTCAGTAACGGGATGGATGCTTCCGCGATGAAGATCTATCTTGATACGCTTGCAGGACGATACAACAATCCGTCATTCATCACCTGTGACCCGGTCTCGATACCTCACAGGTTCACCTTAAAACATGACATAGAAGTGTCGGCTTTTCTGACCGCCACAATCGCCTGGGGCAGAAGGGATCTTATCCTGCGCAGCGCTTCCAGGCTTATGAGCCTGATGGGCAATGAACCCTACCGCTTCATTGCCGCCGCTTCCGGGAAGGAGATCAGCTCCCTCTCAGGCTTTGTTCACAGGACTTTTAACGGCTTTGATGTCGTCACCTTTACCAGGTGCCTCAGGCAGATGTATTCGCGTTACGGCTCCATGGAGGAGATCATTTGTGAATCGCTGGAACGGGGAGGCGCGATGGGAGAAGCAATCACTCATCTCCATAAAGTATTCTTCTCCGCTCCGCACGAAGCCCGCACTGAAAGGCATCTGTCAGATGTCAGCAAGGGTTCTGCAGGGAAAAAGATAAACATGTTCCTCAGGTGGATGGTGCGGAAAGATGATCACGGGGTCGACTTCGGCATCTGGAAAAACGTAGACCAGTCGCTTCTTTGTATACCCCTTGACCTGCACGCGGGGAACACTGCCCGCAGCCTGGGACTGCTGAAGCGCCGTCAGAACGACTGGAAAGCGGTTGAAGAGCTGACATCGCTGCTGTGTAAATTTGATCCTGCCGATCCGGCAAAATATGACTTTGCCCTATTCGGAGCAGGAGTCAACGGTGATCTGTAATGGCAAACAGTAATCTCAGCAATATTTAATGGCAAACAGTAATCTCAGCAATAATTAATGGCAAACAGTTATTTCAGCTTTAAACAGTTTACCGTCAGACAGAAAAAAGCTGCCTTCAGGGTGACAACTGACAGTGTGCTGCTGGGCGCATGGGCTGACTTTAACGGTGCTGAGAGAATAATGGATATCGGCACCGGTACCGGACTGCTGGCTTTGATGGCAGCACAGAGGTTTGAGGCTCATATAACGGCTTTGGAACCTGACATACCTTCATTTGAAGAGGCACAGACCAATGTTGACAACAGCCCCTGGGCTTCACGAATTTTTCTGATAAAGTGTGCTGTACAGGACTTTGTCCCGGAAAACGGAATGGTCTTTGACACAGTCATTACAAATCCTCCCTTTTTCAGGGGCAGCCTTCTGAACCCT
Source organism: Bacteroidales bacterium (assembly GCA_038248855.1). Classification (GTDB taxonomy): domain Bacteria; phylum Bacteroidota; class Bacteroidia; order Bacteroidales; family VadinHA17; genus SR-FBR-E99. The sequence continues at coordinate 7,739 of JBBRXA010000061.1, forward strand.
GACATCCGCAAGGCAAAGGCCAGACATGATCTCTCACTGAATCCTGATGAACTGTTGACGGCTGCGGCCCGGCTACTTACCAGGGAGGGAAAGTTGCAGCTGGTTCTTCCCGTTGCGGAAGGAATGCTTTTCATGAAAACGGCTGAAAGCTACGGCTTTTTCTGCCGCCGCATTCTCAGGGTCAAACCAAATCATGCTTCTGCAGTCCGAAGAGTGCTTATGACGCTGGGACGGGGTCTCTCAGGTACTCCCGAAGATTCAACACTTGTTATAGAAAGCGGGGCACGACATGAATACTCAAATGAGTACACAGCCCTGACGAAAGAGTTCTATCTGGAACGGTAGCCAATCACTTTATCATGTTCTCTGCGGGAAGTCCATATTCTTCATGCATTCTGATACCGACTGTTTCAAGCTCATCGAGGATGGGATTGTACAGCTCGGGGAGCACGGGGCGATAGACTCCGCTCAGCTTTATCCTGCCTGCCAGAATGTTCTTTACTGCCATCGAGGCGGGCAGTGCCACGGTCCGTGCTATTGAGGTATTGGTGGCCGGCGACCCGTAGTCAAGCATCCGTGAGCTTATAACCTCGCGCTTTCCGTCAGGATACCTGACAAGGAAGAGGTGCTGCATGCAGATCATGTCACGGTCATTATCATTGAGCCACATCTTCCTTATCATCAGGTCTGACGTGATCTCGAAGGGTGATGTCACCCCACATCCCATTGGCTCATTGCTGAACAGCCCCAGCCACTCGAGCGCATCCAGCGCTTTTTCGGAAGGATTCAGACCTGGTTTGTCTTTCAGCTCTCTCCTTAAGTCAACACCGGGAAGACCTGTTTTCGAGGCTACGAACTGTTTGTATGTCATCGCCGTAAAATCACTGTCTCCGTCGTCTACCAGTTTCAGTGCCTTAATGAGGTCAAGAGACTCGCACCAGCTTTTAAAGCGGAAAGTGCCGCGGTAAATTGTGCTGATGCCCTGCAGTCCGTATATGTCGATAAAGCTTATCGAGTCACGGTTCGGATATACTTCGAGGTCTCCCACACCGGGAAAGGAGAGCTCAAAACGGTCCTTGAACAGATTCTCAGGTTCAATATTGACTTCCCTGCCTTTTTTAAGATAATGTGCGCCGTTACGGCTTGCAAGGACTACTCCCTTGGGGCTCCATGAGAACTTATAGCCGAACGGATTGTCAGAGGCTTCGGGGGCCGGCAATGCACCGCAGAGAGAGTAGAACTCCTCTATGACCCCGCCCTTGCCCTTCACAGTGTCAATTATCCTCATGGCTGACATATGATCGATGCCGGGATCAAGTCCCACTTCGTTAAGGAAAATAATGCCTGCCTCACGTGCCGCGGCATCAAGTTCCTGCATTGCAGGCTGAACATATGAGGTGGTCACCAGGTGCTTTTTATACTTTAGACAGACCTTTGCAACTTCACTGTGAAACTTATATGGTAAAAGGCTGACTGTCAGATCATGTGAACTTACAAGGGTATCCAACACCTCAGGTCTGTCCATTGACCAGTCAACTGCCTTCCCGCGGAGGTTGCCCGCTATCATCTGCTCAGCCCTCTCCATCATTGGCGAGGCCACTGTAATTTCGAATCCGTGTTCAAGCAGATATTCAATCATGGGCTTCGAAACAAGACCCGCACCCAGTATCAGCACTTTATTCATAATAAGCTCATTAAATTCCCTCAAATGTATTGAATTGTGAGTTAGCGGAATATGATAAAAACCGGCATTTGTGTGAAATTTCAACAATAATTCAAAAACTGTTTCCTTCATCAGAGGCGGTTTGTATCTTTGCTGATGTCCCGCTTCAGCAAGTAAAATGGAAAGCATCGCTCCCGGCAAGTATTTCGAAACCCCGCTGATGAAACAGTACTATGCTGTCAAGGCGCAGCATCCTGACGCTGTGCTTCTGTTCAGGGTTGGCGATTTCTATGAGACCTTCGGGGAGGATGCCATCCGGGCTTCCGAAATACTGGGAATCACCCTTACCAGGAGGGCTAACGGAGCCGCTGCCTATGTGGAACTGGCAGGTTTTCCCTACCACGCTCTAGATACGTATCTTCCTAAACTGGTGAGGGCAGGAGAGAGGGTGGCCATTTGCGAACAGCTGGAGGATCCCAAACTGGCAAAGAAAATTGTTAAGAGAGGCATCACCGAGCTCGTCACTCCCGGGGTGTCCTTTGATGACAATGTGCTGAACCATAAGGAAAACAACTTCCTGGCTGCCATCCATCTCGACAGACAGGCTGCAGGTGTGGCCCTGCTCGATGTCTCGACTGGTGAGTTCTTTGTTGCGGAGGGCAGCACCGAGCATGTTGAACAGATCCTGAATAACTTCCAGCCGCGGGAGGTGTTGTTTGAAAAACGCAAGACCGATCTGTTCCGCGAGAAATTCGGTAGCAGGTTCTATACCTACAAGCTTGACGACTGGATATTCACCCCTGATGCGGCCCGTGACAGGCTGCTCAAGCAGTTCGGGACGTCCTCACTGAAGGGATTCGGAGTGCAGGGGCTGGCTTTCGGAATAGTGGCGGCAGGCGCCATTCTCTATTATCTTGACATGACAAGACATGAGAACCTTGGCCATATCAACCACCTGTCGCGCATTGAGGAGGAAAAATATGTCTGGCTCGACCGTTTCACGGTTCGTAACCTCGAGCTTTTCTATTCCCCATATGAGGGCGCCAAAACCCTTATTGACGTCATAGACCGCACCGCCTCGCCCATGGGAGGGCGAATGATGAAAAGGTGGATATCACTTCCGCTTAAGGATATCGAGGTTTTGAATACGAGACTCGATACTGTCAGTTTCCTTATTGAAAACAAGGGTTTAAGTGAGGAAATAGAGGGGTTTATAAGGGAGACAGGCGACCTGGAAAGACTGCTCAGCAAGGCTGCTGTCGGACGCGTCAATCCGCGTGAAGTGGGCCAGATACGGAGATCCCTGGTTTCGATAGGGGAGATCAGGAGACTCTGCACCTCCTCGGGATGTCTTCCCCTGACAACACTTGCCTCGGAACTGGATCCCTGTCCCGAACTTGCGGAAAAGATTGAAAAAACCCTTTACCCTGAACCTCCTGTTGCTGTAAACAAGGGTCATGTGATTGCCGACGGAATCTCCGAAGAGCTTGATGAGCTGAGGAAAATTCTCTACAGCGGCAAGGATTACCTGGCTAACCTCCAGCAAAGAGAAAGTCAAAGGACAGGGATAACCTCGCTGAAGATAAGCTATAACAATGTCTTCGGTTACTACATCGAGGTCCGCAACACCCATAAAGACAAGGTGCCTCCCGAATGGATACGGAAGCAGACACTTGTCAGTGCTGAGAGATATATCACAGAAGAGCTTAAGGAGTATGAGGGCAAGATTCTCGGTGCCGGGGAGAAGATACTCGCTCTTGAGACACAGTTATTCAATGACCTTGTTTCGTCACTTACCGCATATATTGCTCTTATGCAGGCTGATGCCGCCGCCGTTGGGAGGCTCGACTGTCTACATTCCTTTGCCGTTGTCTCTGCTGAGAACGGGTATTCACGCCCGGTCCTGGATGATACCAGGGTTCTGGATATAAAGGAGGGGAGGCATCCCGTCATCGAGAAACAGCTACCTCCCGGGGAAAATTATGTGCCGAATGATGTCTGGCTCGACAATGACGAGCAGCAGGTCATCATTCTTACAGGACCCAACATGTCAGGAAAGTCGGCCCTGCTCCGTCAGACAGCGCTGATTGTGATCATGGCGCAGACAGGCTGTTTTGTGCCGGCAAAGGAAGCACATATCGGCATAATAGACAAGATATTCACGAGGGTGGGGGCGTCGGATAATCTATCGCTGGGGGAGTCAACTTTCATGGTTGAAATGAATGAGGCTGCGAGCATACTAAATAACCTTTCGGACCGGAGCCTGATACTGCTTGACGAGATAGGCCGCGGCACCAGCACTTATGACGGCATTTCAATCGCCTGGTCAATGGTTGAATATATCCATGAGCACCGCCGCAGGGCCAAGACCCTCTTTGCAACCCATTATCACGAGCTGAACGAGATGGAGAACACCTTTTCAAGGGTGAAGAACTACAATGTGTCAATCATGGAGCTTGACAACAGGATTATTTTTCTCAGGAAGCTCAAGCGCGGCGGGAGTGAACACAGTTTCGGGATACATGTTGCGCGTATGGCCGGCATGCCGAAGAGCGTGGTAGGGCGCGCTGATGAGATACTGAAGATGCTTGAGGAGGGACGCAGCGGGCAGACACTGGGAAAGCCAGTTGATGAACTGGCCGTCAAACGCGAGGGATACCAGCTGAGCTTTTATCAGCTTGATGACCCCGTGCTTAAACAAATACGTGATGAACTGATAGGGCTTGACATTGACAACCTCACACCTATTGAGGCTCTGAACGCACTTTACAATATCCGGAAACTATTAAAATAGTATTGTGCTCTTGCAATTTTGAAAAAATTGTTATTTTTGCACTCACAATTGCGGGAATAGCTCAGTTGGTAGAGCACGACCTTGCCAAGGTCGGGGTCGCGAGTTCGAGTCTCGTTTCCCGCTCAGAGAAAACAAAGAAGGGACCACCGGGGTCCCTTCTTTGTTTGTATCAGTTCTTCAACAGAATAAGCTGTAATGTTAATTCCTTTTCTTACCTGAGCCTGCAGCAAAGGAACCAGGTGAATAGGTACAGCCTGATCTGCGGTACTAATTATTTCACCGGTCCCCATTCTATCAGGACATTATCCCTGAAATAGAGCCATTTCTTCGAATAGATCCACTCTTCGTCTACGCTCTGGTCAACATACATCCGGTTGATCTGTTTCGGTTTGCCCCAGCTGTCGCGTGCCATGTCGGCATTTATGCCCTTCCAGATCTTATGCTGATAGAGGCGTTTGCCTATGTCATTGCCGTATTTCATTGTCAGCATCTCATACCTGTCCTGAGGTTGATCCTGAGGTTGAGGCTGATACTGAGATTGTGGCTGAGATTGAGATTGGGCGGTGTAAGGGGTCTGTGTTACCGGGACATTAGTCGTAGCCACAACAGCAGCAGCCTGTACCGGTACGAGATTGTCAGATCTGACAAAACCCTCGGAGTTGTCAAAACGGACAAGAGTGTATTCAACATCTCCCTTGACTATCTCTACATTGCTGCCGGCCGGTATCAGGGTAATTACGGTGGTGAGGTCATCCTTGTCGCCGAAGAGCCTGACGGCTCCTTTGGTGGTTGCTTTCTGCAGTTCCTGTGCAGATACTGTTATGCCCATAAAAAGAACGAGCACCGAAGCTATCAGTTTTCTCATGATTGTATATTTTATATTACGGATTGCTCAAAAACCGTACCACCGTTATTTCTTACGGATTATCATCAGCCCGTCCCTGAGCGGCAGTACAATTTTTTCCACACGGTGATCTTTGCGGACCGTTTCGTTGAACATCACCACACCCTTTGTCTGCGGATCCTTAAGGGCTTCCTCACCCTCTATCTTTCCTCCCCACAGCACATTGTCGGCAATGATGAACCCGCCCTTGCGTACCTTGTCGAAGACAAGCCTGTAATACTCGCAGTATTCGCGTTTGTCACCGTCAATGAATACCAGGTCGAAAGTTGTATCCAGGGCGGGTATTACATCCTGGGCCCTGCCTGTGTGCAGGGTTACCCTGTCAGCGACACCGGCAAGGGCGAAATAATGAGTGCTCATCTCGTTGAGCTCGTCATTTATCTCAACGGTATGCAGCTGCCCTCCGTTCTTCAGCCCGCGGGCAAGGCAGATTGCCGAATAACCGGTATATGTGCCGATCTCGAGGATTGCCGAGGGCTGGATCATGTAGGAAACCATTTCGAGAAACTTGCCCTGTATATGGCCTGAGGCCATGTTGGGATTTACAACGTAAAGATGAGTCTGGCGGTAGAGTTCTTCAAGGACCTTGTCCTCAGGGGTGCTGTGATCGCGGATATACTTATCGAGGTCTTTCTCCATTTTGCCTGTAAATTAAAGTTGACAAGGATCTTTCATCGAATATTGCGTTTGCAGTTTCAAGTATTTCCGACGGTGTGACACTTTCTATTTTCTTAAACACTTCAGCCATGCTGTCAATACGGTCAAAGACAAGCAGGCTTTTTCCAAGACTCAGCATGAGGCTCTCATGATTTTCCCAAGCCCTTGCGAGGTACCCTTTTATCTGGCTGCGGGCTCTTGAGAGCTGGAGCGTTCCGAGCTGGCGCTTTCTCAGTTTATCAAGCTCGGCATATGTCAGCCTGATGCTTTTTTCAAGATTCCGGTTGTCAGTGCCGAAATATATTGTAATCAGCCCGGTGTCGACATACGGATTGTATGCTGACTCAACGTTATATGCATATCCCCGTTTCTCACGCAGAGAGAGGTTCAGCCTGGAGTTCATCCCCTGGCCGCCGAGGATATTATTCAGAATGAAGAGACCCATTCTCTTTTCGCTGTGCAGATCATAGGCTATGTTGCCGATTATGCAGTGATTCTGAAAAGTATCCATCTTTCGTTCCCTTTTCACCGGGGAATAACGGTATTCACCCCTGATCCGCGGCGGACAGGTTCTCGATGGTATTTTGCTGAAATGCTTCTCGAAGAGCGAGATTATCTGACGGCTGTTCATTGCTCCCACGGAGCAGAAGACCATCTGTGAGGTTGAATAGTTGCGCGCAATGAAGCTCCCGATCTTTTCACGGGTGATTGCCCTTACCGTATTGGGCTGCCCAAGGATGCTCCGGCCGAGGGGCTGATCGGGGAAGATGAGCTCTTCGTATTCGTCAAAAATATATTCGGCAGGATTGTCGAGGTAAGAGTTTATCTCCTCGATGACAACCTCTTTTTCCTTTTCTATTTCTGACGGGTTGAAGGTGGAAGCGAACAGCAGGTCGGCAATCAGTTCGACAGCCCTTGGGTAATGTTCCTTAAGGAACGATGCGTGGATGGCCGTTTCCTCCTTGGTGGTATAAGCGTTAAGTTCGCCGCCTACATCCTCAAGGCGGCTGAGGATGTGGAACGATTTCCTTTTCGCCGTGCCCTTGAACAGCATATGCTCGATGAAGTGTGCCATGCCGTGTTCATCGGCGAGTTCATCGCGTGATCCGGCATTGATTATGACTCCGCAGTGGGCCACTTCGCTTGCGGTGGGATAATGCACGAGCCTTATGCCGTTGGGGAGGGTATGAAATATAAGATCCATCAGTAATTAATAACACAGCAAATATAGCATGTAAGGGGACTTGTTGCACCTGCCAAAAAAGTGAAACATCACTGTTGCACGGAAAAGAAAGAGGTTGTATATTTGCACTCCGGAAATGGTACCATAGCTCAGTTGGTAGAGCAACGGACTGAAAATCCGTGTGTCCCCGGTTCGATTCCTGGTGGTACCACAA
>JBBRXA010000062.1:0-14484 GCA_038248855.1 Bacteroidales bacterium
ATATATTTGTAAATAATAATTTACGTTATGAAAACCAGGAACCCAATATTGTTACCCAAAGCTCAGAAAGTTATTTCAACGCTGGGGGAGAATATAAAACTGGCCAGGTTGCGAAGAAAGTACAGTACACAACAGGTTTCGGAGAGAGCAAATATAAGCAGACCAACTCTGTTATCTATTGAGAAAGGTTATCCTAATGTCAGCATTGGTGCATATGTTAAAGTACTTATGGTCCTTGGCCTTGAAAAGGATATTTACACAGTTGCTAAGGATGATAACCTTGGCAGAAGACTTCAGGATGCCAATTTAACTATCAGGGAGCGTGCTCCGAAAAGAACCAGGTAATACCATAAATCATGGGACTGAGAAACGATGTCAGAAATATTTATGTTTATGCTCATTGGGTTGGCATAAAGGAACCGGTATTGATGGGAGAACTTAAAGCGGAATTTGTAAGGGGAAAAGAAATCTTTTCATTCAGTTATGCTGAAGAATGGCTCAAATCACGCTTTTCACAAATCCTTGATCCTGAATTATTATTCTATTCCGGGTCACAATATGCGGGCGAGGAGAAATCAAATTTTGGAGTCTTTCTTGATTCCTCACCTGATCGCTGGGGAAGAATGCTGATGAAAAGACGGGAAGCTGCAACTGCAAGAACTGAAGGAAGATATGAAAGAGCACTCAGAGAATCTGATTATTTACTTGGAGTATCTGATTGTCATCGGATGGGAGCTTTAAGGTTCAAAGAGGATTCAAATGGCCCGTTTCTTAATAATAATGAAACTCTTGCCTCTCCTCCGTGGACTTCAATCAGGGAATTGGAACAAATAAGCCTTAGACTGGAAGATGAGGGAGTTACCGATGATCCTGAATACTTCAAATGGTTAACAATGTTAGTCAACCCGGGGTCATCCCTTGGCGGAGCAAGACCAAAAGCGAGTGTTATAGATTATAAAAATAATCTTTGGATTGCAAAATTCCCGAGTAAAACAGATATGAAAGATATTGGAGGGTGGGAAATGGTGGCAAGTGAACTGGCAACAAATGCAGGATTAAATATTGCTCACTCCATGGTTCAGAAGTTTTCAAGCCGCTATTTTACTTTTCTTTCAAGAAGATTTGACAGGACAGACAATGATGAAAGAATCCATTTTGCTTCTGCTATGACTATGCTGGGATATAAGGATGGTGATAATTTTCATGAAGGCATAAGCTACCTGGAGATTGTGGACTTTCTGACGAATTATGGTGCAAATATTGATAGCAATTTAAAAGAACTGTGGAGCAGGATTGTGTTCAACATCTTTATTTCAAATACGGATGATCATCTTAGGAATCATGGCTTCATTTTAACAGATAAGGGATGGATTCTATCACCGGCCTATGATATTAATCCAAATGAGGGCGGAACAGGTTTATCACTCAACATTAACCTTGATGATAATACACTTACCCTGGATCTCCCTTTAGAAGTTGTGGAATACTTCCGCCTGGATAAGGGTAATGGTTTTAAAATTATAGATCGTATAAGAAAAGCAGTAAGTAACTGGCGTAGGATTGCCGATAAATATCAACTTCCGAAATCTGAGCAGGAGCTAATGGCGAAAGCTTTTAATCGTTTTTTGTAAACTCTTGTGACTAACAGATTTTAGTAATCGAATTCAGGAAGAATCTCTTCCCCTCTCCCTGCTTAGAATTCACGGAGCTTGATGCTCCTGAAGGCTACTTCATTACCGTGATCCTGAAGAAGAATATGTCCCTTCACTGCCTCACCGAAACCCGGGTAGATGTTGTATTTGCTCATATGCCGGACTAAACATTTGATTCTGTTTAAGCGTTTTCATTCCATGACCACTATCGAGACCAATTTGAAGAAGACCGGGTGGGTGGTAATTCTCACCGCGGTGACAATGGTCGTTGAAATAATTGCCGGATGGCTTACAGGCTCGATGGCCCTCCTGGCAGACGGGATACATATGGGTTCGCATGTTCTTGCGATAGGACTGAGCTGGGGGGCATATATTCTGGTCAGAAAACTTTCAGCAGATCCAAACTTTAAGGGAGATAAGGATAAGATACTTACACTGGCGGGATATACAAGCGGCCTGATGCTCCTTATTTTTGCAGCGATGATAATCGCCGGCGCTGTGGGTCGGTTTATCAATCCAAGGGTCATTGAATACAAAGAAGCAATAATGATCGCTTTCATCGGTCTCGGTGTGAATATCCTCAGTGCATACCTGCTTCACCATGACCATGAAGAGAAGGATAATAATATAAAGGCAGCATACCTGCATGTTCTGGCTGATGCCCTTACCAGTGTGGCGGCAATCCTCGGTCTGCTTTCAGCCATGATCTGGGGGCTGCCATATGTGGATGCCATAGCTGCCCTTATAAGCTCGGCAGTGATAATCAGGTGGTCACTGGGGCTGCTGAGGGATTCGGGACGGGAGCTGGTGAGCGGGTGAAGGGTCTATAAGTATATACCACCCCCCCCGTCCGCCAGCAGGCGGACGGTTCCCCTCCTTGCCATGGAGGGGGAATTAATTTATCCCCTCAACCCCTCAACCCCTCAACTCTTCAACTCTTCAACTCTTCAACTCTTCAACTCTTCAACTCTTCAACGCTTCAACCTTCCAGCTTCTCTAAAAAAAGTTAAATTTTATATTTATGATATTAATCATATGACGCCCATATAATGGGGGATATATTTGCTGCATCTAATAAGTGTATCTCATACACATTTTAGAATGTAAGCTGCCTTTTGATTTTCATAGGTCATAAAAAGACAGTTTAGGTTTTTTAGGGGTTAATTGCGAGCCGCATTTTTGCGGCTCTTTCTTTGTCCTCAAATCATCCCCTGTTGATTATCTTTGCACAATAATGAACTCATTATGCTCCCTGAGGAATTCCTGCAAAGAATAAATACCCAGACCTATATCGACTCGCCATTATTACAGGCAGCGCTGCTTCAGCCTGCGCCGGTCTCTGTAAGGATCAATCCTGCCAAATGGACCGAAAGAGTCAGTGGGTACGAAGGGGTGCCCTGGGAGCAAAACGGATTTTATTTGCCCGAAAGACCTCTTTTCACCCTGGATCCGCTATTTCATGCCGGGGCTTATTACCCGCAGGAGGCCTCAGGCATGTTCACAGGAGAACTTTTCAGGCAGGTCACTTCCGGAATGAAAAACCTGCGCGTGCTTGACCTCTGCGGTGCACCCGGAGGTAAAAGCACCCATATTTCCTCAATCCTGGGAAAAAACGGATTCCTGATAGCAAACGAGGTCATCCGTCAGCGCGCTGCAATTCTGGCTGAAAATATTACCAAGTGGGGTCTGGGCAATACTGCGGTTACTCAAAATGATCCGGCGGCGTTCGCTTCCCTGGAAAATTTCTTCGATATTATAATTGTTGATGCTCCATGCTCCGGTGAGGGAATGTTTCACGATGAAGTGGCTGTAAGGGAATGGTCTGCGGCCAATGCACAGATGTGCAGTGAACGTCAGAGACGAATCCTTGCGGATGTCTGGCCTTCCCTGAAACCGGGTGGCGTTCTCATCTATTCGACATGTACTTTTAACGGCGCGGAGAACGAACAAAACATTATGTGGCTCTCTGAGAGAAGCGGTGCTGAAACTGTTAAGGCAGAGATCAGGGCCTTTTCAGGCATAACTGAGATAGAATACCGGGGAATTACAGGTTACGGATTCCATCCCGGCAGGATAAAGGGAGACGGATTTTTCATTGCCGCTCTCCGAAAACAGGAGGATGCGAATCCCAGGCATATCAGGCTAAGGGGAGGAGACCCCGGAGTGCCTGCCAGACTTGCGGAGAAGATTAATACCATGACCTCCTTTGATCCGGAGAAGATCATTTTTACTGAGAACAGGATCATCGCCCTTGCCGCCTCAAGAGATCTTCACCGCTATATAGCTGACAGACTTAATGTTGTCAAGGCGGGGACCATGATCGGTGAGATGAAGAACGAATCATTCATTCCCGCCCATGACCTGGCCATGTCCGTTAAACTGAACAAACCATACTGGCCGCGTTATGATGCCTCATGGGACGATGCAATAGCCTTTCTCCGTCTGGAGGATCTCAGGATACCTGACATGCCTGTCGGCAGGATACTTGTCTGCCACCGCGATGTGCCCCTGGGATTTGTCAATAACCTGGGCAAAAGAACCAACAACGGCTACCCTCAGTCGTGGCGCATCAGGATGGCAAAAAACGATTCATTTGTTCCTGTGCTTTAATAATATTTTGTTAAACTGAATTTTCACAAGCGAGTCTTGTTGTTGATTAAAACAAATTATATCCTACATTTATCCACAACATTTTCTGACCTATGAAGACAGATATAGAAATTGCTCAGAGTGCGGTGATAAGGCCGATTACCGAAGTTGCAAAGAAACTGGGACTGACAGAGGACGATCTTGAGCTCTACGGAAAGTACAAGGCGAAGCTCCCGCTCTCACTCATTGATGACAAAAAAGCTGCAAAGGCAAAGCTGATACTCGTTACCGCCATCACCCCCACACCTGCCGGTGAGGGAAAGACCACCACTTCAATAGGTCTGGCGCAGGGGATGAACCTGCTTGGAAAGAAAACCACGGTTGTGCTTCGCGAGCCCTCTCTGGGCCCTGTCTTCGGTATCAAGGGCGGTGCCGCCGGCGGAGGATTTTCCCAGGTAATACCTATGGAAGACATAAACCTCCACTTTACAGGAGACCTCTCGGCTGTGGAGAAAGCCCACAATCTCCTTTCGGCAATGATCGACAACAATATCCAGGCTACCGAAAGCAATCTCGGAATAGACCCGAGGACCATTGCGTGGAAGAGGGTGATGGACATGAATGACCGGGCACTCCGTGACATAGTAATCGGTCTTGGCGGGACAACCCAGGGGGTGCCGCGCGAAACAGGTTTTGACATTACGGCAGCCTCCGAAGTGATGGCAATACTGTGCCTTGCTACCGGAATCAGCGACCTGAAAAACAGGATGGGGAATATTTTTATCGGGTATACATACGCCGGCAAACCTGTTTTTGCGCGTGACCTAAAAGCTCAGGGCGCCATGGCCACATTGCTTAAAGACGCCATAAAGCCGAACCTTGTTCAGACCCTTGAAGGAACACCTGCAATAATTCACGGAGGACCGTTTGCCAACATAGCACAGGGCACGAACTCGATACTTGCCACCCGCATGGGCCTGTCACTCAGTGACTTCGTAGTGACCGAGGCCGGATTTGCCAGCGAGCTCGGCGCTGAGAAGTTCTTCAATATTAAATCGCAGATAGGCAATCTCAAAACAAATGCGGTTGTGATAGTAGCAACCATCAGGGCGCTGAAATATCACGGAGGGGTGAAACTCTCCGAACTTGCAAATGAAAACCTCGAGGCTCTGAAAAAAGGCTTTGAGAACCTTGACAAGCACATTGAGAACATGCATTATTACGGTTTCAGGCCGGTGGTTGCCATAAACAGGTTCACCTCTGACACCGAAGCCGAAATAGCGCTTGTGAAAAACTACTGTGAGGAACACAACGTCAGAGTCGCGGTCAATAGTGCATGGGCTGACGGAGGCGAAGGGGCAAGGGAGCTTGCCGAAGCTGTGATTGAGGCAGCCGATTCGTGCACCGACTGTTTCACTCCGCTCTATGACCTTGCCTGGACGATGGAAAAGAAGATTGAAACCATCGCCACGCTGATGTACGGTGCAAAGAACATCGAATACACTCTGGAGGCCAAAGAGCAGCTGAAGAAAATCAGCGAGCTGGGGCTGGGCAATCTTGCCGTCTGCATTGCAAAGACGCAGAAATCGTTGTCTGATGACCAGACAAAACGCAACAGACCGCGCGATTTCACCGTGCGTATAAGGAAAATCGAGCTTTCCTCGGGAGCAGGATTCATTGTACCCATTGCCGGCGCCATTATGCGCATGCCAGGACTGCCCGCGGTGCCGTCAGCGGAGAAGATAGACATCGATGACAACGGCCAGATAAGCGGACTGTTCTGAACCTGCCATTCAGCGATATTGCCGCCGTTGTTCTTGCCGGGGGCCGGGGCAGCCGCCTCGGAGGTAAAAACAAATCACTTATCGAAGTGGAAGGTATCACCATTCTCCAACGCAACCTCGATCTCCTCGGGCATCTGTTCAGGGTGATAATCTTTTCCGGCTGGCCCGATGACACAGAGTTGCCGGCAGGTATTATAAAGGTGCCAGATAATTTTCCGGGAATGGGACCCCTGGCCGGCATAGAGGCTTCTATGAAAGTAGCGGCAACGCCGTACATCTTTGTTTTCGGAGGCGATATGCCGTGGCTCTCTGAAGAGATTATCAAAAGCCAGATGGCGGATTTTCTTGAAACGCCTGCAGATGTTTTGGTCCCCCGCATCAATAATCTTGCAGAGCCCCTGCATGCCATTTACAACTGCGGACTGCAAAAATCGCTGGAGGCTTTCCTGATGTCGGGAGACAGCAGGGCAGTAATTGATTTTATTGGGGAAACGAGGGTAAGATACTATGACCTTCCCTCTTCATCAGAGGCCACCAGAGCCTTCACCAATATTAATACCCCCGAAGACCTTCATGGCTGAAAGGCCTGAACGTCAAATGCAATTTTATTCTTAATTTTGGAGAGCATCCAAAATGATCCTGTCATGAGAAAGTCTCTAATTATCATATCAATAGCTTTGACGGGGTTAACTGCGTGCCGTCATTACCAGGATTACGAAAATGTAGCATGGGAGGACAAGGCTCTTCCGGACTGGGAGAATACCGAAGTAAATACCATAAATACTGAGAAGCCTCATGCCAGCATGGTTAGCTTCCCTGACAACTCTACCGCCCTGAAAGCGGGATTCAGAGCCTCAGAGAATGTAATGTCACTTGACGGCAAGTGGAAGTTCAACTGGACGAAGAAGCCGGCAGAGCGCCCATACTGGTTCTTCAGGGATGACTTCGATATGCGGACCTGGAATGAAATAGAAGTCCCTTCAACCTGGGAAAGGGAGGGCTACGGGACTGCTGTTTATGTCAATGCCGGTTATCCCTTTAAAATGAATCCGCCCCACATTGATCACTCGAACAATCCTGTCGGCTCATACAAGCGTTCATTTACTGTTCCTTCCGAATGGAAGGGCAAAGAGATCTTCCTGACTTTTGACGGTGTCAGCTCGGCATTCTATGTATGGGTCAACGGTGAGATGGTGGGCTACAGTGAAGACAGCAAGACCACTTCGGAGTTTAATGTGACATCATTTCTTAAAAAAGGCAGGAACAGTGTGGCGGTTGAAGTTTACAGGTGGTGTGACGGAAGCTACCTGGAGGATCAGGACTTCTTCAGGCTGAGCGGCATACAGCGGTCTGTATGGCTCCATGCCCGGCCGGTGTCATTTATCAGAGACTATTTTGCAGGCAGTACACTTACCAATGACTATAAAGACGGTAATCTGGACCTTTCAGTTGAGCTGCGGAACTTAGGCAAAAGGCCTGAAGATCTTCGTCTTGAAGCATCCCTATATGAGGGTGAGACAAAGATTTTCGGGAAGATATTGGAAGAAGCAGGGGTCGCTGACACTGCATCGGTGACTTTACATGCAGAAATTCCGGGGGTAAAACCCTGGTCGGCCGAATCGCCATCGCTCTATTCGCTTGTACTTACCCTGGCTGACGGTAAGGGAAGGGTGCTCGAGAGTGTCAGAAGCCGTATAGGATTCCGCACTTCGGAGGTGATCGGTACACAGTTCCTCATCAACGGCAGGGCGGTTCATCTCAAGGGAACAAATATGCACGAGCATGATGCTGTCAGGGGACATACGATTGACGAAGCCTTGATGCTCAGGGACATTCGCCTGATGAAGATGCACAATATCAATGCAGTACGTACTTCCCATTATCCTCAGCCTGAAAGGTTCTATGAACTGTGGGACCAGTACGGGATATATATTATCGATGAGGCAAATATCGAGTCGCACGGGATAGGCTATAACAAAGACCGGACCCTCGGCGGCAAGCCTGAGTGGCTCGCCCAGCATATGATGCGCACACAGAGGATGGTTGAAAGAGATAAGAACCACCCGTCGGTCATCATATGGTCACTGGGTAACGAAGCCGGTGACGGACAGAACTTCGTTGAAACTTACAAATGGATAAAGGGTCGTGACAAAAGCCGCCCCGTGCAGTACGAAAGGGCGGAAAAGAGCACCAACACAACTGAGCGCCATACTGATATCTGGTGCCCTATGTATGCCCGCATCGAATACCTTGAGAACTACGCGCTTAACTTGGGCAAGCCGGGTTTTGACAGACCGCTGATAATGTGTGAATACGCCCACTCGATGGGAAACAGTACCGGGAACCTGCAGGATTACTGGGATGTGATTGAGAAGTACCCTGTGCTTCAGGGCGGGTTTATATGGGACTGGGTTGACCAGGGGCTACTTGAGACCAATGAGGACGGGGAGGAGTATTTTGCTTACGGCGGTGACTACGGTGAACCGGGCATCCCCAGTGACGGTAACTTCTGCTGCAACGGACTGGTGGGCCCTGACCGCACACCGCACCCGGCACTGTTCGAAGTGAAGAAAGTGTACCAGTATGCAGGATTCTCACCTGTGGATCTCGAAAAGGGACTGGTTTCCATTACAAATAAGTACGATTTTACAAATCTCTCCGACTTCAATATCAGCTGGGAGGTCCTTGCAGACGGACACCTCTATAAATCGGGGCACCTTAACCAGATAGACCTGAAACCCGGTGACACGGTGACGGCAGAAATCCCGTACGGAGTTATTTCACCTGATCCGGGGGCGGAGTATATGCTTAATATCTTTATGTCAAGGGCAGATGAGTGGGGTATAGTACCGGTCGATCATGTCTATGCATCTGAGCAGATGATACTTCCTTTTTACAAAGAGCCGGCTGCTGCCGAAGCAGACAACCTTGCACTTGTAAGTGTGAAGAACGAGGGTTCTGACCTGGTGGTTGCAGGAGAGAACTTCTCCATGGTCTTTGACATGGCAAAGGGTATAATGAAGTCCTATAATTACGGGGAGCGTGAGATGCTGATCGCAGGACCTTGCCCTGACTACTGGAGGCCTCCCACAGATAATGATTACGGTAACGGGATGGAAAAGAGACTGGCTGACTGGAAAGAAGCCGGATCCAATGCCGTTATGAAGTCGGCCGAGATCAAACAGCTACAGATGAATCAGGCTCTTGTCAGGTTTACCTTTGACATCCCCGGTTCAGACGGGCGCAAGATCGCATCGCTTGTCACAACTTATACAATAGGTGGGAATGCCGTTGTGCAGGTATCGAACAGTTTTGTCAAAACTGACGGTAAGCTTGAAGAGGTTCCGCGAATCGGGATGCAGATGCAGTTGCCTCAGGAATTCACTAATCTTTCGTGGTTCGGACGCGGTCCCCACGAAAACTATTCTGACCGTAAGACCTCCGCCTTTGCGGGAATCTATGAGAGCACGGTGGCAGAACAGTATGTTCCCTATGTAAGACCCCAGGAAAACGGGTACAGGACGGATGTCAGGTGGCTTACAGTTACTGACGGTGAGGGCACGGGACTGAGGTTTGAAGGCGAAAAACTCTTTTGTTTTGCTGCCCTTAATAATCTGCATGAAGATTTTGAATCACCCGGCAGGCTGTCGGGGTACAGGCCTGATGCGAGGCTGGTGAACAGGCATATCGACGATGTCAGATCAAGGGATCTGGTATGTCTTAATATCGACTACGGTCAGATGGGTGTCGGCGGAGACGATTCATGGGGTGCACGTACGCATGACAAATACAGGCTACTCGAAGGCAGGTATGAGTACTCATTCAGAATGATGCCTGTCGTAAGGTCTGACCAGTAGACTCAGCTATTGCCAGGGACGGCAGATTCAGTTGCCAGCCGGGACGGAAAGTGAAACGCCGAGGACCGTCGCGTTACCGGTAATTATATTGCTGACATTATATTTCAGCGGTTCCAGCAGATAGCGGATGTCTGCCTTCACTACAGTTATTGAGTTAGCCGGGAGAGTGAGATTTGAGGGCGCCCCCTGCGGGCCGCCAGCAAGTTCCATTTTAAGGTCAGAGTTATTCCGGAGTTCAAACCACAGGTTTTTCCCGTCGTTTTTGAAAGGAGCTGACACGGTAACGGCAGCCTTAAAGAGCGGAGCCGTGAATTCTTCGAAGCCGGCGAGGAAGTTACCGTACCATACTGCCGTGCGGCCTGCAAACATGGCCTCACGGAGGGATTCCAGGGTGCGCTCCTTCGCAAACACCAGGGTAACAGGCCTCTGCGAATAGTCAGGTTCTGCATAGATCTCGCTTATGACGCCGTGAGCATCGCTGTTGCCTATTACTGCAAGCTTGTTGTCGCGACACATTTCGAGCACCAGGGGATAGTGCTCGAACTCATTGAAATATTCAATGCCGTGCATCCAGCCTTTTGCAATGAGCTCTTTATGAACAGGGTAGAACTTGGGGATGCCGTCAGGCTCCTGTGATTTCCAGCCGGGGTGATTGTACTGGATGAAGGCTCCCTGTTTTATGGCCGCCTCAATTGCAAGCATGAAGTCGGGATTATTGATCGGGTCTGCATCAGTTATGAAGAGGGCGTTCATATGTCCGGGAGGCATTTTACGTGTTATCTCCGTGCCGTGGACAAGTATGAGGTTTCGCTCCGCTGCCATGTTCTTTGTTATCTCCCAGGCGGCATTGTGGCTGGGGGTGATATACTGTTTCTTGGGCTGGTATTCCAGGTGGTCTGTAATGGCGATGGCATCAAGGCCGTCCCTTACTGCTTCGTCAATCCTTACGGTAGGCCATAAATTCCCGTCGGAAAATACAGTATGCATGTGGAAATCGCATTTCAGGGTGACATATCCTTGAATATCGGGCATGTTAAGCACCTTCTTCTGTCCTGACAGGCTTAAGGAGGTCAGGATCAGGATTGCCGGAATGAGGAATCTTGGTTTCATTTTATGTTATATTAATTCTATTCAATCAATATGGTGCTCCCACACTATCCGTCGCCTCTTACGCCGGCTGGCGGATCCACCGGGCAATTTCTTAACGCTCGGTCCCATTCACCTCCCTGCCCTTTAAGATCAGTCTGTCATAAAGGAAGAGAAGTATGCTGGCAGCAACAGCAGTACCGGCAAATAACATCCAGACCTTCGAAGGATTGTATGTATCCCAGAGGTACCGGGTGAGTTGTTGTGAATCCATACCAAACAGTTCCTGAGCTTTGCCGAAATAATCAGACTGGGTAAAGGTGGCTGAAACATCCGGTATATCGAATCCCTTCTCCGTAACAGCCCTTTTCAGAAGCAGGAATTTATCAGCAACATTTTCATACGGTTTGCCGGAGAGCCATCCGGCGCCCATATGGCCAATGGCTATCGGGAGAAAGTAGGTACCCATATAGAGAGCTTTCCGGTCAGCAGGTGCTATTCGTCCTATATATTCCTGGGTCTTTGGGGATGAAGCCATTTCTCCGATGCCGAAGATCAGGATACCCAGAACTATGAACCACGGGTTCAGATTGGCAAACATCATTCCCAGACCGAAGGCAAGAATGAATATGCCCGTCATAATTGAATTAAGAGGTCTGAACCTGGCTGTAACAGAAGATATAAATACCTGGAAGAGGATTATAAAGAATGAGGCCATGCTCGAAATTGTCACGGTGGTGATGCTCCCGGCATCCATCCCCAGTTGCAGAGCCATTTTGTCAAGGTTGACCCATGACTCCACAAAGACAGGGAAGGAGTAGTATAATTGGTTATAGGCAGTCCAGAAGACCCCGATTATCAGCAGGAACAAAACATATTTCCAGTCGGTAAGCGTAATCCCGATGTTTTTAAAAGCGATCCCGACATTCTGAGCAAATGATTTGTCAGTTTTTTCCATTGCGGGTTCCTTATAGAAAAAGAAGACGAAGATGTAGTTCATTGCCATTGCGGCAATTGAAATATAAAAAACATTATCCCAGCTGGTCTTGTAAATGAGGCTGGCCACGAAGGGTCCGATAAATCCTCCTATGTTGACAACCATATAAAAAATGCCGAAACCTACAGAAGCTGTCTCTTTGTCGGTAACCCTTGCAATTGTCCCGGAAATGATTGGTTTGAAGAGGGCTCCAGCCACTGCCAGGCAGATAAATGCAGCAAAAATGGCTTCGAACGATTCAAACCTGCTGAGCATGAAGAATGAGAGGATATATGCAGTAAATGAGACAATAAGTACTTTCTTGTATCCGATCCTGTCGGCAATGGCACCTGTGATAATAGGGAGAAAATAGAGGATCATTGATCCGGTACCCATGATGGCTCCCTTCTCCACATTACTGAAACCCAGGGCTCCGTCCTCTTTTGCTGAGGTCAGATAGAGTGCAAAGAAACCGTTATAGAATCCGTACCATGCCCAGCGTTCAAACAGTTCCATTATGTTTGATACCCAGTATACTTTTGGAAACTTCATCAATACTTTAGAGAGTTGGCTCATTTGTTCGGTTTTAGCGTTACCAAAGTAATTAATTTATTTACTGTCATTACAGAAGCTGCTGAAGAGTATCTGTCCGGTTGCAGGGGTGTAAAAATAGGCTTCCATCATGTCAGCGTCATCCCAGGTAAATACTTCTTTTCCGCCGAAACTGTTGGTATATGTCAGTATTGCGGCATCGCCAGCGCACATTGTCGTATGTACGAACAGTGAGATGGATAGAACCCATTGCCACCAGGCAGGGCAGAGGGCTATTGATGTGATCAGCCCGGCTGTGACAACGGCAAACGGGGTCATCGCCACAAATGAGAGCAGCCTTTTTCCGGTTACAAAACGGTGGGCAGTGATGTAGATCATTCCCTGTCTGAGGTCAGACCCCAGTCTTATGTCGCGGGCCCCCGCAAGGCGGAAGGGCACAAGATGCAGCCCCTCGTGCAGGGGGACAAGGAGCAGAGGTATCAGAAGCGTGCCTGTAAGGAGGCCTTTTATTATCTGCGGTTCCTGCAGCTTAAATATTAAACCCGGCCAGAAAACGACTGACATAACCGTGGAAGTCAGCAGAACGATCCACAGCAGTATCATAGGGAGGCTGGCAGTCAGGAGTCTGTCGACTACGAAATGTGCTATATCACTGTATTGAAGCGTCAGTTCCTTACTGTACCTTGAACTGTCTTCCAGTTCCTCTATTGTGGGCTTGTTAAGCATCAGCACAAAATTAAAAATACCCGCCACCTGCGGCGATGATAATCCTCATTATTTTCAGTGCTTAAAATTTTTGGCATGACAATTGGTTAAATTTGCAGTGAATTATGAGGCGTGCTCTTGTCATACCGGTTTTCCTTATGCTGTCATACACCGTGCATGCGCAGAACCCTGTTGTTACACACAGTGACACCACTTCGGGTGTTTATTTCCTGCTGAAAACAGCCACTTATGACGGCCAGACTTACCCGGAGGTTGAGCTTAAGGAGATTATCGTTTACGGAGAAATGCCGAAGAATGTGAGATTCAATTACCGCCGTCATGCCAGGCTGGTTTATAATGTACGGAAGGTTTATCCTTATTCGTTGATGGTGCGCAATGAACTGGGAAGGGTGAACAGGCTGCTGGAGACATTGCCGAATGAAAGAGACAGGCGCAATTTCCTTCAGCAGTATGAGAAGGACATATTCAATATCTATGAAGATGACATGAAGCAGCTTAACTTTACACAGGGCAAGATTCTGATCAAGCTGATCGACAGGGAGACACAAAATACCTCGTATGACCTGATCCGCGAATACCGGGGTAAGTTTACAGCTGCCTTCTGGCAGGGCGTTGCGCGGATCTTCGGTGCAAACCTGAAGTCCGATTATGACCCCGGCGGTGACGATTACCTGATAGAGGTGGTAGTGAGGGAGATAGAGGCAGGACGACTTTAAATTACTGCTGTTTTCATTCTGGTATGGGTTTGGATTAGCATAATAAAGGTGGCAAAAAGCCGCTTCAGGCCAATTATCGGTGACGATGTATGATTCCATTTTAATCGCGGAAGATTAAAAAAAACAAAAGTCCTGTCATACGAATTAAAAATTTACTATTTTTGGAGATTATGAAGCGCTGAATGGGGGTTGGCGTATGTCGGAATCCAAATGGTGCTTTATGAAGTGTAACTCTTAACCTTTTTTGTTAAACTAAAACTCTGATCTATGAACAGATTAAAACTGTTGCTTGCTCTGTTTGTGTTTACGGGCTTCTCCGCCCTGATGGCACAGACAGTGGCAATTAAGGGTACTGTTACTTCCGCGGAGGATGGGCTTCCCATTCCGAGTGCTGCTGTGACAGTAAAAGGTACCACAGTTGGTACCTTAACAGGTATCGATGGGAAATATTCCATCCAGGTACCGGCTGGTGCTCAGTCTATCACAATCCAGTTTGTTGGTATGAAGACCGTGACTGAAACTATCAGCGGCCGTACCACAATTGAT
>JBBRXA010000063.1:0-13984 GCA_038248855.1 Bacteroidales bacterium
CTTTGATTGCCTGAAGTTCATAAAAAGCTCTTTTTAACCCATCTTCTTCCCTTGCCAACTCAATCATATGTGAGAACGATAGTCTTGTCAGCAGGACTTCGGGTTCAACACCCATATAATCAGCCTTTTTCAGCTCTTTAACCGATTTGGCAGATGCCGTCTGCCAAATTGATCCGGGAAGTGATAGCTCAGAAAGTACCTGATTTATATTTGGATAAATAAGATAGATCTGACGGCAGTCACTACTGATCAGCATCGGCCGGGCAAAACTCAGATAGTTATAAAAATCATCTCTGACAGTCTCTGTAAAAGGGACGTAGCGTTGTTTATAGTTCTTACCACTGCTTACATATAGCAGTCCTTTTTCAAGGTTCACATCATCAATGTCAAGATTTATTCCTTCACTGCGTCTTAGCCCACAGCCGTAATATACTCCAAGCATTGCCCTGTCTCTTGCTCCCAGCAGATCCCCTTCACATGCCCGGTAAAGTGCTTTTATCTCCGACTTTGTAAATACGTTTATACTTTTCCTGAAGGATCCTCTCAAGGTTATATCTGTCTCAAAGCCATCATGACCGATTTCCCGTAAGTACCTTATTCTTTAAGATCCTACCAGCTTCCTCCTGCGCCGCCACCGCCAAAACCGCCGCCGCCAAATCCTCCGAAGCCGCCACCGCCGCCGCCGCCAATACCTCCGCCGCCGCCGCCAGTGAATCCGCCCCAGCTGCCGCCGTGAGATTTGCCACCTCCCATCATGCCCAGCAGTATCCACAAAGGAAGGTTCGAGGCGCCGGTCTTGCGTATCTGTTTATTATTGGAGTTTCCCGACGAAATGAGGATAATGAAGATTATGAAAATTACAAAAACAATTGCGGGAATTTTACCCGGGGAGCCGCTCCCACCGCGTTTGCCATAATCGGCATAGGTGTACTCACCAGAGGCCAGTGACATCAGAACATCAGTACCCGCATCCAGCCCGCCGTAATAATCCCCCTCACGAAAACGGGGAAGTATCTCCCTGTCGATTATATCGGCACAGGCCAGATCAGGTATTGGCCCCTCGAGGCCGTATCCCGTGGCAATAAAGATCTGCCCGTCGGAGCCGGCGGTCTTTGTCTTTACAAGCACAACCACGCCGTTGTTAAAACCGGACTGTCCAACACTCCACTCCTTCCCTATTATGTAGGCAAACTCCGACTTGTCATATCCCTGAAGGTTATCAACGATGAGTACAACAATCTGGTTAGACGTGGAGTCATTGAATGCAACAAGTTTATTTTCAAGTGACTGAATCTCCGACGGCTGAAGCACGCCTGCATAGTCATTCACCAGTTGAGGAGGCACCGGAGGGGCAAGGAGTGTCTGGGCCTGCAATGCCATAGAAAACACCAGGAGTGCCGCTGAAAATAATATAAGATATGCCTTTCGTTTCATCATTTCTCCCCCGTTTCATTAATGTCAAACGAGATCGTATCCGGCAGTTCGTTCACGTCATCCTTTGCAAAGGGGAAGTGCTCCTTAAGCTTCTCGCCCGCCATAAGGATCCCTTCCGAAAGTCCTTCGGTGAAAAGGCCCTCACTGAATCTCTGGCTCATATGATCACGTATCGAATCCCAGAAACCCGGAGCAACGACGCTGTTAATTCCGGTATCTCCAATGATTGCATATTTGCGTTCATTCACAGCCAGATAGATCAGCACACCGTTGCGGTCCGCCGTCTTATGCATCTCCAGCTTTTTAAAGAGCCAGGCCGCCTCGTCGAGCACATCACCCTTGCACGATGTTTCGATATGAATACGTATCTCACCCGAGGTGGCGTGCTCGGCTTCGGCAATAGCTCTTGCAATCGCCTCCTGCTGTGCGGGAGTGAAAAAGTCAGACGCTTTCATCATTGCTGATCAGAATGTTACCTCAGGAGCCCTATCGGTACCTTCCTGGGCCTCAAAATAAGGCCGGGCAGTGAACTTCGAAAATGATGCCACTATCATATTCGGAAAACGCTTGATAAAAGTATTGTATGCCCTGGCAGCATCATTGAAATTATTCCTGGCCACGGAAATGCGGTTTTCGGTGCCCTCGAGCTCAACCTGCAGGTCACGGAAGTTCTGTGTAGCTTTCAGTTCGGGATACCGTTCCACCACAACCATGAGCCTGGCAAGCGATGAGCTTACTTCGCTCTGCGCTGCCTGGAACTGCTGCAGCTGTTCAGGAGTGATGTTGGAGGGATCCACTGTCACCTGCGTGGCCTTTGCCCTGGCTTCGATGACACGGGTAAGCGTCTCCTGCTCGAAAGCAGCCGCACCCTTGACAGTGTTCACAAAGTTAGGAATGAGGTCAGCCCTGCGCTGATACTGTGTCTCGACATTGCTCCACTGTGTGGCAACCTGCTCATTCATAGGCACTATCTGGTTATAAATGCGTACACCCCATGAAATGACAATAAACACTAATAAGGCGAGAAAAGCTGCAACAACTAATCCCGCGATACATCCTTTTTTCATTTTCGGAAAAATTTGGTTAGGTTTCAAAGTTACAAAAAAAATATTCAGGGTCCCTGCATGCAGGGTCCCTGTTTCAGTTGAAGGACGACATCCTTTTAGGGGTGTTGCATGACGGGGTGCCGCGAAATAATATTATTTTTGAAAAATAATAAAGAACCGATGAGAACCATTGCCATTGTTGCCGGAGGAGATTCGTCAGAATATGAGATTTCAGTAAAAAGTGCCGTAGGTGTTGCCGAAGCCCTCAGGGGCAGGTATGAAATTTTTATTATAACCATCAGGGGCCGCGAATGGTTCTGGGAAGACCCCAAAGGCCGCCTCTTCAGCATCGACAAGAATGATTTCTCCCTGGCCCTCGACGACAGGAGGGTAAGGTTTGACGCCGTTTTTGTAGCTATTCACGGCATCCCCGGTGAGAATGGCCTCCTCCAGGGTTATCTTGACATGACCGGGATCCCCTACACCAGCTGTAATGCATTTGTATCGGCTCTTACCTTCAATAAGCAGGCTTGCAAGCTTTATCTGAATGAATACGGCATTCCCATGACCGGTGGACTGCTTATCAGGAAGGGGCAGCAGTATGACGCTTCCAGGATACTGAAAGAAACCGGCCTCCCCTGCTTTGTCAAGCCGAATGCCAGCGGGTCAAGCTTCGGGGTCACCAAGGTAAAACAGGCCGGAGAGTTTCAGGAAGCACTTGAGAAAGCCTTTGCCGAGGGCGAGGAAGTGCTGGTAGAATCGTTCATGCAGGGCCGAGAAACAGCCTGCGGCGTCATTAAAACGAAACAAAGGAAGATAGTTATGCCTGTCACCGAGATAATTCCGAAGAAGGAGTTTTTCGACTACGAAGCAAAATATACCGGCGGGATGTCAGAAGAGGTCACCCCTGCCGTAATGCCTGAGGATATCACTGTAAAAATACAGGAACTCTCCTCAGAGATCTATGATATCCTCGGCTGCAAGGGTATTGTAAGAGTAGACTTTATTGTCACAAAAGACGGACCCCAGTTCCTTGAGATTAATACTGTGCCGGGAATGACACCGGAGAGCATACTTCCGCAGCAGGCAAAAGTGTTCGGCGTTACTTTGACAGATCTTTATTCCATGGTCCTGGAAGACCTTTTCTGACCCTGTTCCAATGAAGATAGCAATTTTTCAAGGAAATCTATTACAGCCGATTGCACAGTAAAACTGTACTTTGCCCTTGTTGCTTCCTTTCCCACTTTTATTGTCACCGCCCTATCAGGTAGGGCAGAAAACAAGTCCTCATCGGTCTTGTCATCTCCGATTGCCAGAATAAAATCATGCTTCTCCTCATCAAAAACGCTTTTTGCCGCCGAACCTTTGTCATATCCAGCCCTCTTTATTTCAACAACCTTATGACCTTCAATTATCTGTAAGGGCATATTTGAGATCAGCTCCGTCAACTCGTTCTTGAGCTCAATAGCCCTCAGAGCTGAGAGATCGGCATCAGCATTACGGTAATGCCAGCAGAGAGAGGCTGTTTTTTCCTCAACGAAGGCACCTTTACAACGGTTGTTGTACCTTGTCAGGACCGGCAATATAACCTCCTTCCATGTGTCATGACTATCCAGAGGGTACTCCCAGTCTTTACCCGGATATTTAATAAATGCCCCGTGCTCGGCAATAAGAGTAAGGTTGAGATATGAGAACCATTTATCCATAAAGTCCTTGTTCCTCCCGCTGATGATTACGACTTCAGTCTGTGAGGATAATTTTTCGGTAATAGAAATGATCCTGCCATCGGGGATTGCCAGTTCAGGGAATTGCCTGATAGGAACAAGGGTGCCGTCATAATCAAAGAAGAGAATTGGATTGGAAGCTTCCCTGAATGATTTTATAAGGTCATCTTCAATAGCTTTGCTGACCAGCCGCACCCCGTAACTCTTCTGATCATCCCTTACCTTCTGAGTACTTCTTAAAATATCCTCAGACCATGAAAAAACGTCGTAATCTTTGAGTCTCTTGGCCATCTTTTCAATCCTGTCAGCTTTTTCTTCCAGGGTCATATTTAAAGCAGTATAAATGGCATCCGCCATTCCTGAGGTGTCAGAGGGGTTAATGAGGATTGATTCACCCATTTCTGATGCTGCACCTGCAAGTTCACTAAGCACAAGGATACCGTGAGGATAATGTTGTGCGGCGACATACTCCTTTGCAACCAGGTTCATCCCGTCACGCAGGGGTGTAAGAAGCCCCACATCGCTTTGCGAATATAATGCCACGAGTTCATTGAAATTGAGCGACCTGTACTGGTATATTACAGGGTTCCAGTCCAGGGTGCCGTACTTTCCGTTAATACGCCCCACGGTCGCCTCAATTTCCTTCTTCATGTCCTGATACCTGGTGATGGTGTCGCGTGAAGGAACCATAACCATGTTAAAGATGACCCTTCCGAGCATATTGCTGTATCGCTCTAGGAAGAGCTCAAAAGCAGCAAGCCTGTTCAAAAACCCCTTTGTGTAGTCAAGCCTGTCAACTGATAAGATAATCTTACGGTCTCTCTTCTGGTTACGTATCTTTGAAATATAATTTTCCGTCTTTGGCTCATCAACTGCATTATGAAACTTATTGAAGTCTATGCTTATCGGAAAGGCATCGGCTCTTGAGAATGTGGCTCCCGAATGAACGGTGTTCAGGATCACGTCATAGCCCAGTCTTCGTCTTACCGATTTCAGAAAATGCTGGGCATAATCATGAGTATGAAATCCAATCAGGTTGGCTCCGAGTAATCCCTTAAGTATTGCAGTCTGATACCCGTCAGGCATGATGCGAAAGATCTCATACGAGGGGAAAGGGATATGCAGGAAGAATGAGATGGAAACATCCGGAAACTTCTCCCTTACCATCTGAGGAAGCAGAAACAGCTGATAATCATGTATCCAGATAAAATCGCCCGGCTGTATTATCTTGACTAATTTCTTATAGAATAGCCTGTTAGCTGTTTGATAATTTTCAAAATAGCCTTCTCCGAATACTGCCATTGAAGGAAAATAATGAAAGAGAGGCCAGATCAGGTCATTACAGAATCCGCCATAGAATTTATCATTAATGTTATCAGGAATATGTACTGATTTCAGCTCAAAGCTCTCATTAACCTTATTGACTGATAGCATTTCCTTTTCGCTGTAGTCTCCTTTACCAACCCATACAGTTTTGGTAAATGATCCATCCTTCACTTTTGACTTCAGCTTCTGAGTCAATGAAAGTATGGCGGAAACAAGCCCGCCTGAATTCTGTATGGCTGTAGTCTTATTATTTCTTCTCTTAAAAGTATACGGCAGACGGTAGGCAACAATTACCAGCCTTTTGATACTATTATCATCTTTTATTTGCATTCTCTAATTATTTACAGGAAAACCGGTCTGTCAAGCTTAGCTGCTATACGGTATATGGCGTTCATAAGTCCGACATGGCTGTAGGTCTGGGGGAAATTGCCCCACTGGCTTCCGTCACGACCTATATCTTCACTGTAAAGACCCAGGTGGTTTGAATATTTAAGCAGTTTCTCCAGGTTTTTGATGGCCTCTTCGACTTTTCCCGTGCATGCAAGTGCTTCAATATACCAGAAGGCACATACCAGGAAGGTGGTCTCGGGCTTACCGAAGTCGTCCTCATGAATATAGCGGTAGAGCAGACCTTCGTCGGTCAGTAGGTGCCCGGCCAGTGCTTCAACGTGCTCACGTGCCCTGTCACTGGTAGGATTGATATAATGCATGGTTACAAGATGCAAGGTAGCAGCATCATAATTTTCACTACCTATAGCCTGCATGTATGCCTTATGGTCAGAATTGTAACATAACTCTATTTTCTCCGAAGCAGTCTTTGCAAGCTTCTCAGCTTTCCTTTTCAGGTCGTAGTCAGAGAAATGACTGGCAATTTTCTCGGCTGCCTTGCTTCCTGACCAGTGAAACAGGTATGTATAGCAATTAAGTTGCAGTTTGTTACGAAACTCCCAAATGCCTGCATCAGGACTTTCCATTGTCTCCTCAATTTTATTCAGAAGCCAGTAAATAACCTCCCTGGACTTGGTGTAAGAGAGATAGTTAAGCCTCTTGTCGATATACAGGGGAAGAAGGCTCGCAAGCACCTGGCCGTAAATATCGTTCTGTACCTGACTGACGGCATCGTTGCCCAGTCTTACCGGAGTGTTTCCAAGATAACCGGCGAGGTCCAGAATCTTTTCTGAAGGGACTTCCGTACCTGCAATGGTATACATCGGGTTTATCTTCTGTTTCTCTGACAGTATGATATTCTGGATATAGAGAAAATAGCGTTCAAGCTCATCAAAGTGCCCGAGATTATTGAAGGCATTAAGCGTATAGTATGAGTCTCTCATCCAGCAATAACGATAGTCCCAGTTGCGTCCTGCCCCGGGTGATTCAGGCAGACCCGTTGTACCGGAGGCAATTATGCCTCCGGTATCCTCATATTGATGGAGCTTAAGTACCAGGGCCGATCTTATGATCTCATCCTGAAAAATATTGGGGATAGAGGTGTTCTTTATCCATTTCACCCAGTATTTACGGGTCTTCTCCAAAAAATCCTCAGCAGTAGCCTCCAGCGGGGCTTCAAGCGGCACTCCGTAGGTAAAGACCAGATAATAGGTGTAGTTCAACATAAACGACTGATTGTTAATAATGTAAATCAGCGGAATATTAGTTGTCAGTCGTACCTGGGTATCAAAATTCAGGAACCTGATATGGTTGCTGCCGGTGACAATCTGAGGCTGGAAAGAACCATATTCCCCTACCGGTTCGCACTTTACCTTTATGAAGGGATTCCCGTCAATAAGCTCAATTTTTCTGATAAGCATCTGCGGCCGGTAGTACCTGTCATACTGGTAAAATCTGGGTGCAAAATCAGTAACCCTGAACTTTCCGTCGGAGGCGATAAACTCAGTGGTAAGGATATTCGTGTTTTTAACATAAGTCTGAATGGTATAATACTGCCCCTCTGTTGGCTGTATTGAGAACTCCCCTCCTTTATCCTTATCCAGCAGTGAACCGAAAAGAAAGCTGCTGTCAAAACGCGGCATACACATCCATCTCACACTGGCATCTTTATCAATATAGGCAAGGAATGAGCAGTTTCCAACGATGCCCATGTCATACTTATGAATGCCTTCCTTTTTGCTCTCTGCTTTGATCTTGCTCATTACTTCACCTTTTCCTCTTTAATAATAGTAGTTATCGGGAATGGTATTTCTATTCCCTCCTCCTTATATCTTTTATGTAGCCTTTTTATGAACTCATGCTGAAGGAGGAACTGGTCAACATAGGTCTTAACCCTAAGAATAATATTGAAATTGATGGAATAAGCATCAAACTTGTTATATCTTATGAAAGGGTCAAATTCATGAACTGCACCTTCATTGGCTGCCATAGCTTCCCTGGCTACGTCAACGGTCACTCTTTCGACCTGCTCCAGGTCTGACGAATAGCTTACTCCCACCCCTATCAGAATTGACATTTCCTCTTCGGGTTTACTGAAATTATTGATCACTGAGTCCGCAAGCTTGTTGTTTGGAATTATAATAATCCTGTTAGAGAGGGCTCTTATTGTTGTGCTTCGCCAGTTTATATCGACGATATATCCGTCATCCCCGGTCTGTAGTCTGACAAAATCGCCCGGGTGTAGGTTTTTCGCAGCCAGAATCTGAATTCCGGCAAAGAGGTTTGACAGAGTTGTCTGTAGTGCCAGGGCCACCGCCAGACCACCTACACCCAATGCTGTCAGGAGAGGGGTTATAGGGATCTTCAGTAATTGTAATATGATCAGGAACCCTATCATGAATACTATGCTATTGACAATATAATTCAGGATAGTGCTTTTTACCAGCGGGCTGTCAGTTGTCTCCTGGTAAACTGCTATCGAACCTGTAACTATCCGTGATACGATCAAGGTAAAGCAAAGAGTGATAAGAACGGATAATGCCAGCACAACAGCCTCTTGTTTAAAGAGGCCATAGCCAGGCATATAGATAGCAGCAGCAAAAAGGCCTGCAATAAGAAAGAGATAAATGAATACCGCTTTCGAGGCATTTACGATTACCTCATCACCCTTCCAGGCGGTCCTCGATGTTATCCGTAAAAGCCACTGAATAATAATCCTTTTAAAAATTACCCCCAGTAAGAGACTGAATATAACTATTGCTCCTGCAATAATGTATTCCTTTAACGATGGCAGGTTGTGCATAATCTTGGTTTTTAATGCTATATAAAGAACGAGGGATCCCTGTCAGAGTTCACAAAAGTACTAAAAATGAGCCTTCCGGGCAAGTTTTATGAAGCATTAAAGGCTTTGAAACGAAAAGAGACATACCTGACGGGATGTCTCCTTCGTTCAATCAAAAACACTTATTACTCCTTTTCGAAACGAAAAGTCTCAAACCTGTAAGCATCAACAGGAGCGCATGAGCATACCAGGTTGCGGTCGCCGTAGCCGTTGTCAACCCTGCCTACTGAGGGCCAGAACTTGTTCTCAATGACCCACGGCAGCGGATATGCTGCCTTCTCACGCTTGTAGGCGTGGCTCCAGCTGTCGGCCACTACCGCCCTGGCCGTGTGAGGGGAGTTTTTAAGCACGTTGTCATCCTTATCAGCCCTGCCCACTTTTATCTCCTGTATCTCCCTCCAGATACTTTTCATTGCATCTATGAACCTGTCAAGCTCGGCTTTTGGCTCTGATTCTGTGGGTTCTACCATCAGGGTTCCGTGAACAGGAAATGAGAGCGTGGGTGCATGGAATCCGTAATCCATCAGCCTCTTGGCGATGTCAGACTCATCCACTCCCGCATCCTTAAAATAACGGCAGTCCAATATCATCTCATGAGCGCACCTGCCTTTTGAACCGGTATAAAGCACTTTGTAGTATCCTCTGAGGGCCGCTTCGATATAATTCGCATTTAGAATGGCAAATTTGGTAGCTTTCGTAAGCCCTTCCCCGCCGAGCATCATCACATATGCATGACTGATTGTAAGCACATGGGCACTGCCAAAGGGTGCCCCGGCAACAGCCGTAATGGCATGGCTGCCGCCTGTTTTTACCAGAGGGTGTGAAGGAAGGAATTCGGCCAGCTTCGAGTTGCAGAGTATCGGGCCCATTCCCGGTCCGCCGCCGCCGTGTGGTATTGCGAATGTCTTGTGCAGATTCAGATGACATACGTCGGCTCCTATCCGGCCCGGACTTGTAAGTCCCACCTGGGCATTCATATTTGCCCCGTCCATATACACCAGACCACCATTCTCATGAACTATCTTTACCATCTCAATGATAGCCTCTTCAAAGACGCCATGGGTGGAAGGATATGTGATCATTGCAGAGCTGAGATCCACCTTATGCTGCTCAGCTTTCTTCTTAAGATCTTCAACGCTTATGTTACCGTTAATATCACATTCAACCACTACAACCTGCATCCCGGCCATGGCTGCACTGGCAGGGTTTGTACCATGGGCTGAAGAGGGAATGAGCGCCACATTGCGGTGCCCCTCATTGCGGCTGATATGATACTGTCTTATGACCATCAGTCCTGCATATTCACCTGCTGCGCCTGAGTTGGGCTGGAACGATACAGCTTCAAACCCGGTTATCTCCTTCAGCGCCTCACCGAGCTCATTCATCAGCCTGTAATACCCTTCGGCCTGCTCAGCAGGCACAAATGGATGAATATTGCCGAACTCCGGCCAGCTCATGGCGAACATCGAGGCGGCAGGGTTTAGTTTCATGGTGCATGAACCGAGAGATATCATCCCGTTAGCCAGAGAAAAATCCTTGCGTTCAAGCATCTTTATGTACCTCATCATGTCAGTCTCGCTGTGATGGCTGTTGAATGCGCGTTCCTGCAGGAAGGGAGATTTCCGCCTGAATTTTTCATCGATGCAGAGACAGTCGCACAGTTTCGTAACCGGCTCTGCCATTTTTCCTGACGCTTCGGCAAAAATGCTGACGATTGTGTTGATCTCTTCCAGTGTAGTAAGCTCATCGGTGCTTATTGTAGCACAGTTGGCGCAGGGATACCAGAGGTTAATACCCTTTGACAGGGCAATCTTCTTTATCATGTCAGCTGTGACGCCGGTTACCGCCTGAACTCTTATCGTATCGAAGAACTGGTCGTGACTGATTGTGTAACCCATGGCTTTCAGGGCATCGGCCAGTGTGCATGCCGATGTATAAATATGCATGGCAATTCTCCGGATGCCTTCCGGTCCGTGGTACAGTGCATACATTCCTGACATTGTTGCCAGCAGTGCCTGGGCAGTGCAGATATTCGATGTTGCGCGCTCGCGCTTGATATGCTGTTCGCGTGTCTGAAGCGCCATGCGAAGCGCCTGATTGCCCTGCATGTCTATTGAGACTCCTATAATACGTCCGGGCATGCTCCTTTTCAGTTCATCTCTTGTAGCGAAGAAACCTGCATGCGGACCGCCGTAGCTCATCGGAAGGCCGAAACGCTGGTTTGAACCGAAGACGATGTCGGCTCCCCACTCCCCTGGAGGTGTGAGAAGTGCCAGACTCATCAGGTCGGCACCCACAGCTACGAGCGCTCCGGCGGCATGGGCCTTTTCCACCATGGAACCATAGTCGCGGACCTCTCCGCGGGCTGTAGGATACTGAACCATCACACCGAAAACCGAAGCGTCAAACTCAAACTCGGTGTAGTCCATGAACTGAATATCTATGCCCAGTGGCGCTGCCCTCGTGATAAGAACATCCCGCGTCTGGGAGAACAGCTTGTTGTCAGCAAGGAATTTTACTGCTCCCGCCTTTACCTTTTCCCTCGAACGGGCATTGAGCATCATAACCATGGCTTCGGCCGCAGCAGTCGACTCATCCAGGAGAGATGCGTTGGCTATCTCCATGGCTGTAAGGCTGGTGATCATTGTCTGAAAATTCAGAAGAGCTTCGAGTCTTCCCTGGGATATCTCTGCCTGATACGGTGTGTAAGAAGTGTACCAGGCGGGATTTTCAAGCACATTGCGGACAACCACCGGAAGCACTGCAACACCGTAATATCCCTGCCCGATAAATGAGCGGTACTGTTTATTCATGTTACCCAGTTTGCGCAGGTGAGTGAGATACTCCTGCTCATTCATTGCCGGGGGGAGGTTGATGGGTTTCTCAAGCATGATGGATGCAGGCACAGTCTCACTGATAAGCTGATCGACTGATTTTACCCCGATTTTTTTGCACATCTCGCCGGTTTCGCTGTCACGCGGGCCGATGTGACGACTGACAAACTGATCAAATGCCATAAGTATGTTTATTTAGATGATTTTGTTTTATTTAAAATATGCATTGGTTTCCATTTCGTGTCCTATGGTTGTTTCCGGTCCGTGACCAGGATAAACCACCGTCTCACCGGGAAGGGTAAAGAGCCTTCCTGTTATGCTTTTTATGAGTGTCTCATGGTTACCGCCGGGAAGGTCTGACCTTCCTATGCTTCCTGCAAACAGTGCGTCACCGGTGAAAAGCACCCCTTCCTTCCGGCAGAGAAATGCCACCCCTCCGGGTGAATGACCCGGAACGGTAATTACCTCGAGGGTAAGTCCCGCAGCCTCCAGAATCTCACCGTCAGTAAGATAGGGCCCCGGTTCCGGAGGCGTCTCCATCTTCAGGCCGAACATCATCGCATGTTCCGGGGCGCTTCTGAGGTTATAATCCTCAAAAGGATGACTTCTTGCAGAAAGTCCGTAACGGCTGAGCATAAAACCGTTTCCGAAAACATGATCAAGATGGCAGTGTGTATTGAGCAGCAGTACGGGAACAAGCTTCAGGGAGTCGAGAAGGTCTTCAAACCTTTTCTCCTCCCTCCTGCCGTAACATCCGCAGTCAATAATTATGCAAGAGGTGTCATCTCCTGTAATTACAAACGTATTTTCCTCAATAGGTGAAAACACCTCCCTGAATATCTTCATCGGTTACTCTTTATTGTTTTCGTTTGCTACGCCCCTCAGCAGAGGAACAAAGACAAAATTTCCGTGTGTTGTTTTTTCGTACTCGTTTTCCCCCTTGCGGACATAAAGAGTCATGACCTGCGAGTCAGTCCCGCCCTGCGGAACTACCAGCCTGCCTCCGGGTTTAAGCTGTTCAAGAAGTGTCTCAGGCACCGTTGCTGTTGCTGCCGTGATTATTATAGCGTCAAAAGGACCATACTGCGGCTGTCCCTCATAACCGTCCCCGAGAAAAAAATGAATGCGGTATCCGAGCGATGTCAGCAGTCCCTGCGCCTTTCGGTATAACTCGCGCTGAC
Source organism: Bacteroidales bacterium (assembly GCA_038248855.1). Taxonomy (GTDB): domain Bacteria; phylum Bacteroidota; class Bacteroidia; order Bacteroidales; family VadinHA17; genus SR-FBR-E99. Next base: position 12,775 of record JBBRXA010000063.1, read on the forward strand.
GTTCAATGGTGAAGACCTTCACACCCATTTCGGCAAGTATGGCAGCCTGGTAACCTGACCCTGTGCCTATCTCCAGTACTTTGTTGCGCTTCCCGACACCCAGCAGGATAGTCTGCACGGCCACCGTGTAAGGTTGCGAGATGGTCTGACCTGCCGCAATGGGAAAGGCCTTATCCTGGTAGGCATGGCTCAGGAAGGCGTCATCCATGAAGAGGTGGCGAGGAACTTTATTCATGGCATCGAGCACCCTGGGATCACTGATACCTTTGTTTTTCAGCTCGTCGATAAGTCTCTTCCGCTTGCCTTTTGCCTCAAATGACTCTTCAATCATTAACCGGGAATTTGAGCGTAAAAATAGCAATTTTAAGGAAGGGTGAAATGATTAGCGGAGCAGTTATTCCTTCAGAATAAATCTAAAAGAGATATATTTGCCAAAGTCCCGTAATTATTAATGAGAAAACTAGCCAGGAGAGTTTCCGTCTCGTATATCGTTGCTGATTTCTTCGCCTCATCAGTCGCATGGGGCCTCTTTTACCTCTACCGTAAATACTTCATTGAGAACAGGTTGTACGGAGATTATTTCGAAATGGAGCTGGGCAACAAGTTCTGGGAGGGAATTTTTCTGATACCGCTTTCCTTTGTGACAGTATATGCCGTCACCGGATTTTACTCGGATCCGCTCAGGCGCTCGAGGCTCCATGAATCAGGTAAATCGCTGCTTGTAACACTGACCGGTGTTGTGGCATTGTTTTTTGTGCTGATACTTGATGATGTGGTAGGGAATTATTCAACGTACTACAGTTCGTTCCTTGTGTTATTTCTTCTTCAGTTTGTCTTCACGTGGGTCCCCAGGCTGATAATCACTTCAGGAATCTCCGGAAGAATCCACAGGCGTGAGATAGGATTCAGAACACTGATTGTCGGCAGCAACGGTAAGGCCGAAAAACTGTACAATGACATTAAAAACGAAAAGAAAACGGCAGGCAACCTGATCTCGGGTTACGTGAGCATGAACGGCAAAGCCGAAGGCCTGTTCGGCGGGGAGGTGCCGTACCTCGGATCTGCAGATGCCATTGCTGAGATTACCGAAAAAGAGGAAATTGATGAGGTCATTGTTGCACTCGAGGAGAATGAATATGAAACTGAACATGATCTCATCAATGTCCTCTTTTTCGGTAATCTCAGCAATGGCATCTGCAGATCCGAGGTA
>JBBRXA010000064.1:0-13032 GCA_038248855.1 Bacteroidales bacterium
ATCGCATTCAACATTTCTGACACAGTTGAACTGAGGTATTACAACCAGCAGCTGCTGGTTGAGGCACAGAAAAAGGGAGGAATCAATTCCAAGGAATACCTTGATGCAGTGGCAAAGATGAAGAATCTCACCGGCAGAGAAGGAATTGACAGGGTGATGGATGAATTCAGGCTTGATGCATTCATAGCGCCCACAGGTTCACCGGCCTGGAAGACCGACCCCGTCAACGGAGATGCATATACCGTAAGCAGCTCATCGCCGGCGGCAATATCCGGCTATCCGGGCATCACTGTTCCGATGGGCTTTGTTGACGGTCTTCCTGTTGGAATCTCCTTTTTCGGCAGGGCATGGAGCGAGCCGGTTCTTCTCGGGATTGCCTACAGCTACGAACAAGGTACAGGGCACCGCAGGGCGCCTGAATTCAAGACAGAATAACTACAGAATCTGAAGATTCCGGACCATTGTCATAAGCTGCATCCGGTTTCTGGCATTGGTTTTGGAATAGATTCGCGATGTGTGGTCCTTCACAGTCTGCAGGCTGATAAAAAGCTTATTGGCAATCTCCTGGTTACTGAGTCCGTTGCATATTTCCCTGATGATCTCCGCTTCCCGAGGAGAAATCTCGCTCTTAATGAAGAAATCCTCAATGCCTGAAGGGAGGGGAAGAGTATCAGGGATGCGGGGCGATTTAATATCGGCCCTGTAGGTAAGGATTACCGGTATCAGGCCGGTGGCTGCAAAAAGCAGGAAAACAAAGAGAAGACCCATCCATATTGTATGGGGCATAAGCACGAGGACGGTTGCCTGCATCAACGCTCCGCCGACGATTATGCCTGACAGTAACCTGCGGTCACTGATGCTGAGACGGCAATCGCCCTTCCTGATTATAAGTAACAGCGCCACAAATGAAAACAGGGTAACACCTCCGGCATAGTAATATTTTATTATCGGGAGGGTCTCGTCATACGCCTTGTCTCCGGCAAGCATTCCCAGTGTGATTATCACACCGAAATTCAGAAGCAGAAAAAGGGAGGTGATAAAGGCACCGAATTCTTTTCCCGAGGTTTCTGCGGCAAACTTCAGAATCATCAGCCACCCGAATACAAGAAAAGGCAAACCCAGTAACAGCGAAATAACTGATACAGAGGAGAGTAACTCCGGAGTCAGGCGGTTTCCGGCAACACCGGCAATTATGAACTGTCCCCAGACCCCGTAAAATCCGAAGGCGAAGATGAAGATGATCTGATAGAAAAGAGTTCTGATAAATGGGAGCTGGAACTCCTTCATCAGACGCGAAACCAGCAGTATGCTTCCGGCGGCAATGGCGGCACAGAAGATGAAAACGGTAATTATGATCAGTTGCATATGCTCATTGAAAGAGGGTATGAAAGTAGATACTACTTAAGTAGTGGACCGCATACTAAAGTAGTATTTTTTAAAAACAATACTAAGGTATGAAATAGCTCTCAGCGTGCCGGCATAAATTTGCTTCACAAAACATTTATTTCGGACAGTAAAAAACAAATGAAAATGGAAACATCAAATGCTTACAGATTTATCCCTTCTTTCAGCGGCTCCTACGGAACCGGATGGAAGGTCATGACAGACAACTTTCTCCGCCTCTTTCTGGTGGTGATTCTTCTTGGTATCCTGGTTACACCTATGTCGTTCTTCAATGTAGAGTGGAAGTTCGACAAATTTGATTTTGATAATTTCCACAATCCCGAGGATCTTTTCAGGATCGGCGCTTTCGGCCTGGCGGCAGCGTTCATGGGTATGCTGGGTCTCCTGTACTGGCTGTTTGTAATGCCTGTGTTCAAGTACGGCGGAAAGATGATGTTCGTACAGTCAGTGCGCAAACAGGTTCCTGACTTTGAAGTGCTTATCAGCGGGTTCCGCAAGAACTACATCAATATTGTGCTTGCAAACCTTCTTGTAACTGCCCTGGTAGGTATTGGCACGGTGTGCCTGATTATTCCAGGAATCATAATAGGATGCCGGCTCGCTTTCACCTCCTATCTTGTAATGGATAAGAATCTTGATCCCATAAAGGCTGCTGAAGAGAGCTGGAGGCTGACCCGCGGCCACGGATGGACCATCTTCCTCATGGCATTCATCGGGTTCTTCATCTGCATAGCAGGATTCATCTGTCTCTTTATCGGCGTACTGGTCTCATCCATGTGGATCAGAAGCGCATATGCCACGCTCTACCAGTCCGTTCTGCTTGAAAAGGGAATGTACCGGGTTGAGGAGGCTCCAGTTGAGGCCGCCCCGGTTTCAGACGCCCCGGTTTCAGAAGTATAATCCAGCCCTCATGAATTGAGCAAAGGCGCAGGAAATAACACCCTGTGCCTTTGCTGTATAATTGCCTCCACACATTCTGGCGCCTCACTAAAAATACCCACAGGGTATTTTCTATACGTTCGGCCCTCTGCTGCCTGTCTTAGTCAGTTTTGCGAAACGAAGAAGCAGCTTCTTAGTGCCCGTCCCCTTGAATTCTATGACCGCGGTGGTGTTAGGTGCTTCACCTTCGATGGACTGCACCGTTCCTTCACCGAAACGTTCGTGGGTCACAGTGTCTCCGGGAAGCAGATCATACTGTACCGCCCCCGACGGAGAGGGGATGACCCTGCCGCCGGCTGCAACCGGCTTAAGGTTGCGTGCGGAAGGAATCCTGTCAAATCCAGGGTCTCTCTCCCTGAAAGCCTGTTCATTTTGCCTGCCCGTTTGCCCGAAGGGTTTACCGCCTGTCTGGGGATAATCGAGAAAAGCTTTGTCAATCTCATTGATGAAACGGCTGGGGGAGCTGTGTTCCAGTGATCCCCACTTATACCTGTTAAGTGAATAGCTCAGCGTAACACGGTTACATGCCCGGGTAAGGGCAACATAGAAGAGGCGGCGTTCCTCCTCCAGCTCTTTGGGACTGAAATTGTTCATTGAGGAGGGGAAGAGATTCTCTTCAAGACCGACTATATAAACATACTTGAATTCAAGCCCTTTGGCCGAGTGGATTGTCATCAGGGTAACCCTGTCCTTCTCCTCGGGCTTCTCCCTGTCCTGGTCCGTAAGGAGGGAGACTGTCTGCAGGTAGGTGCCTATGTCTGCAGGGTCACCGTTGGTTACGGCTGCTTCTGTAAACTCCTTGATACCGTTCAGCAGTGACTGAATGTTCTCCAGCCTGTCCATATCCTCAGGCACCTGTCCCTGCCGGAGGTCTGTAATGATACCGCTTGAGGCAGCCATGCTGTTTGCCACATTATATGCCGTTTCCGTCACGGCCAGTGACATGACAGGTGTTATTATCCTGGTGAAAGCACTCACTTTGGTCTGCAGCGCGGGAGCCAGGTAAACGGTATATATTTCGGGTGAAGAGAGAACGGTCCACACACTCACGTTAAGACTGTCAGCCAGGTCAGACAGTTTCTGAACCGTGGTCTCGCCTATGCCTCTTTTCGGGTAGTTGATGACCCTTTTAAGGGCTTCCGCATCATCAGGATTAACAACAAGACGAAGGTAGGCGATGAAGTCGCGTATCTCCCTGCGCTCGTAAAACGACTGTCCGCCGAAAACTTTATAGGGAATGTTGCGCTTTCTGAGCATCTCCTCGAAGATTCGCGACTGGGCATTGGTACGGTAAAGAATTGCGAAATCCTTCCAGTCGAGCCGTGCCCTCATCCGGGTATCAAGGATATCGGAAGCTGTAAGTATACCCTCCTCACTGTCGATCGTAGTCTGCACAACCCTGATCTTTTCTCCCACATCGTTTTTGGAGAAGACGGTCTTTTTGATCTGCGCCTCATTTTTGTCGATGATGCTGTTGGCGGCATTCACTATTGTCTGTGTCGACCGGTAGTTCTGCTCGAGCTTGAATATGCGGTAATCGGGGTAGTCATTTTTAAAATTCAGGATATTCTCTATGCGTGCCCCGCGGAATGAATATATGCTCTGCGCGTCATCACCCACAACGCAGAGGTTGCGGTGCAGCTCGGAAAGCTTATGCACGATGAGGTACTGCGAGTAGTTGGTATCCTGGTACTCGTCCACCAGCACATAATCGAACCTTTTGCGGTACGCTTCCAGAACCGCGGGGAAGTCGCGGAACATTATGTTTATATTAAGAAGCAGGTCGTCGAAGTCCATTGCATTTGCCTTGAAGCATCTCGAGGCATAGTGCTTGTATATTGTGGCCATTTCAGGAATCCTGGCAGCCCTGTCACCCTCGGTGATCTGTGCAATGGATCCGTACTGGCCGGATGTTATGAGATTGTTTTTGGCGTGTGAGATCCGTCCGGCTACCGATGCCGGCTTGTAAAGCGAATCGTCGAGGTTCATCTCCTTTATGATGCTCCTTATCAGGCTGCGCGTATTGTCGGTATCATAAATTGTAAAATTGCTCTTGTAGCCGAGATGCTGCCCGTCATGTCTTAGAAAGCGGGCAAATATCGAATGAAAAGTGCCCATCCAGAGGCTACGCGAGACCTCCGGCCCAACTATACGGCTGATCCGTTCCTTCATTTCTCCGGCAGCCTTGTTCGTGAAGGTCAGGGCAAGTATCCGGTGTGCGGGCACACCCCTTTCCAGGAGTTGGGCAACACGGTAAGTCAGGACCCGTGTCTTTCCGGATCCGGCACCTGCAATGACCATTGCAGGGCCTTCGGTGTTGACGACGGCCGCCTGCTGTGCTTCATTAAGCTCATCCAGGTAAGTATGTGCCATTGGTGTGCGGGCGGATTTTTAACGCCCAAAGATAAGATTACCCCGTCAGTGTGAAAAGATGCCGTGCATCTAAAAAGGTGAAAGTTTTCAACACTGTGTCTCAATCGTCAGCAGGAACGGCAGTTGACCCGGTGGCTCATTTTTTTTATTAGTTTTGCATATGCATTACGGTACTATTTACGTTTAACAAAAGTGTCAAGATTCTTTCTCCTCATAGTGTTACTTTTCCCGCTGTTGCTTCAGGCTCAGATCACCGCACCTGGCAGCAGTGCAGTGAGGATGACTGATTATCCCGTGACACCCAGGCATGATCCCGTTTACATTTTTTGTACTGCCGGCGCCTCAGACCGTGGCACCCTGACCGCCACCAGCCCGGGCGGCACTGCACCCTTCACCTTCACATGGACACAGTATGACCAGGCAGGCGGCATATTCTCAATACCGGTGAAGACAGAGGCGGGAGTGACCTCCACTGCTTCGAACCTTCCCGAGGGAGGCTACAGGATCAGAATAACCGACGGGGGCGGATACAGCACTGAACTTTTTGCATGGGTAAGTCTTGACAAGCCCGTGGCTAATGCGGCCCTGTTAAACTTTACGTGCGAATATGTGGCACTGGAAGGCACGGCGGCAGCAGATCACTTCGACTATTATGATCCTTCCACTGGCGCCACCAGGCGTCTTCCCAATGCAGTAAAATTCAACTGGTCGTCAACCCCTTCTTCAGTGATTCCGTATCCCGACCTGGAGCTTGACCCTGTTACCTTCTCACCGCCCCTCACCGATGTAAGGTACATGCTGCAGGTCACCGACAGCTTCGGTTGCATCAGTACGTCATCATTCGATTACACTTCGATACACATAAAGGCTGAATTCACGGCGGAACCCACAGATGGCGAAGCTCCCCTGGAAGTCGTCTTCACCGACAAATCAGTCAGGGCACACAGCTATGCCTGGAAATTCGGGGATGATTCTGTTTCTTTCCTCGCCGACCCCGGGCCTCATACCTACTATAAACCGGGTGAATACCTGGTCACAATGGTCATCGAAAGCGAACTGACCTGCATTGATTCGGCATCGGTGACCGTTACGGTTGAACCGTCACTTCTCCAGATACCCAATGTCTTCACTCCTAATGACGACGGAATGAACGATTACTTCATCCCTGACAAGAGGTCACTGGAGTATGTCAATGTACAGGTGTTCGCAAAGAGCGGACACAGGGTATATTATTACCAGGGAACCGGTGAAGACCTGCAAAACTGGTCAGGCTGGGACGGGAATATCAATAATTCCGGGCGCCGTGCGGAAGCTGGCACTTACTATTATGTAATAAGGGCTACCGGGTATGACGAGGTTGAATACAAAGGCAGGGAATACCGGGGCGCACTCTACCTGTACCGCTAATAAAGTCTGAAGGCTGAAAGTCGAAAGTCCCTAAAGTCTGAAAGTGTCTTATCGCTCTTCTACGTCTACCGGCGGTTTTACGCTTCTCACCGTAATTTAATATTTATTTATCATTAAAAACTTGTAAAACTAAAAAAGTTTTCTGAATATTGCGCCCGATAATTATTCAGAGAGAGATGAACACGGTGGATTGCAATGACAGGATTTTAACAGGGGCTGCTGAATTATTCCGTATTTACGGGATTAAGGCGGTGACAATGGATACTCTTGCTCAGCACCTTGGTATCTCAAAACGGACCATTTACGAGAAGTACACAGACAAGGACGAGCTCCTTCTTGCCGTTATGAACTGTATGATGCTTAAGCAGAGGGAAAACATTGATAGTATTCTTGATTCTTCCCAGAATGTAATAATAGCCGTTTTCAGGATGATAAGGGCAATGAGAGAGCATATGGGAGCAATGAATCCGCTTATTCATTCTGACCTTCGCAAATATCACAGCTCGGTTTTGCTGAAGATGAAGGAAAAATGCGGATATCCTGATTATGAAGGTAATGAACACATAATTGCCAAAGGTAAGGAACAGGGATTATTCAGACCTGATATTGATAATATGATAGTGAGCAGATGTTTTCAGGGTTTGGGATCAATCATGACTGACTCCAATCTTTTCCCGGCTGAACAGTTCTCGCAGCGGGATATCATAAAAAACGTAGTCATAAATTACCTGAGGGGACTTCTGACACCTGAGGGTCTGCGAATAATAAATGAACTTGAACCTGAATTATAACAGAAAGAAAATGACAGTAAAAAAGATTTATATGAAAAGAAGATTAATCACGTTTTTAGTTGCCGCTGCGTATTTTCTGGGTGTGACAGCGCAGGAGACCCCGTCGTCCCTTTCCTTAACTGTAAATGAAGCCGTGGATTATGCTCTCGAACACAACAGGAGCATCTCATCCGCACGTTATGATCTTCTGGCGTCTGAAAAAGGTGTTTGGGAGGCGATAGCAGCCGGGTTACCATCGGTTGACGGGAGCGCTTCCCTGGGTGATAACCTGAAGCTTATGACCACCCTTCTGCCCGGGGAAATTTTCGGTCAGCCGGGTGAGAAGATACCGGTAACGTTCGGATCAAAGTACAACTCCTCATACGGCGTTACTGCTTCCACAATTGTTTTTAACGGACCCTGGTTAGTAGGGATCCAGACCGCAAAGCTGGCTTCAACGCTGGCCGGCCAGGGATTGAAACTTACTGAGATCGAGACACGCGAGAGCGTGATGACAGCATATTATCTTATTCTTACCTCGGAAGAGACGTTGAAAGTGATTGACGCAAACCTGGTAAACCTGAACGAGATTCTTACTTCGACCAGAGCAATGTTCAGCGTAGGAATGGCCGAAGCTACGGACGTGGACCAGATGCAGTCGACAGTAACAATGCTGGAGAATACAAGGACCTCTATGCAGCGTTCCCTGGAAGTCAGCTACAATATGATGAGGTTTCTTCTCGGAGTTGATCGGGGCACGATACTGAAACTTACCGAATCCCTCGATGCCATTGTCGCCTCGGTGAATATCGAAACGCTCCTGGCTGAAGAACTCAATATGAACGAGAATATAACCTTCCTCCTTGTTGAAAGCCAGTACAAAATGTCAGAGCTTTCACTGAAAGGGGCAAAGGCATCTCTGTTGCCAAGCCTGGGCGCTTCGGTATATTATAATAAGAACGGTATGGGAGACAAGCTCAATGACCTGCAGTGGTTTCCCAACTCAGTCCTTGGATTTCAGCTCCAGGTTCCTATTTTCGGCAGCGGTTCACGCTATACTAAAATAAAGAAAGCGCAGATAAACCTTGAAAAGGCAGAGAATTCAATGTCTATGGTTTCTGACCAGCTCCTGATGCAGGAGAAACAGCTGAGGTACAACCTCCTGAGTGCAGGTGAACAGTACAGGAGCCAGAAAGACAACATTGAGATTGCAAAAAGGGTACTTAACAGCTTTCAGAACAAGTACAACCAGGGAATGGCTTCAAGCCTCGAACTTACCCAGGCAAACAACAATTACCTGACGGCACAGAACAATTACCTTTCAGCCCTGATGAACCTTCTTCAGACCAGAGTGGCATTTGACAAACTGATGAACAATCTTTAGCAGAACAAACAATGAAAACATATAATGAGCATACAATGAACCGAAACTACCTTTTAACAGTTATCCTTGCCGGAGGCATTCTCATGACGGCCTGCACACCGAAGGAGAAACCGGCAGCATCAGCAACTGAAACCGAAACCGCGGCTGTTGCCGTTCCGGTCCGGATCATGCCGGTAAGCAAAACAAAAATTGCCCGCACAATTGACTACACGGCCACTGTGGAGCCGTTCGAGGAGGTGAATATGGCACCTTCAACACCCGGCCGTGTCGATAAAATTTATGTCGAAGTGGGAGACAGGGTCCAGAAGGGGCAGAAACTCTTTCTCATGGACCGCACGCAGTATTATGCAAACAAGATACAGCTTGCCAGCCTGGAGAAAGACCTGGCGCGCATGGACACCCTTATTAAGGTGGGAAGCATAAAGCAGCAGACATACGACCAGATGAAGGCCCAGTATGACGTGACAAAAACAAATGTTGATTTCATGGAAGATAACACTCTTCTCGAGGCACCCTTCAGCGGTATCATTACCGGTAAATATTTTGAAGACGGTGAACTCTACACCGGAGCGCCATCGATGACAGGTAAATCGGCTGTTGTCACACTGATGCAGATAAACCCGCTGAAAGTTACCGCAAGCATATCGGAACAGAACTATCCGATGATAAAGAGAGGCATGCAGGCCCGTGTTAATGCAGACGTTTATCCTGACAAGGAATTCACAGGAAAAATTTTCAGGGTTCATCCTACGGTAAATCCAATGTCACGCACATTTGAGGCGGAGATTGAGATACCCAACAGTAACGAGCTGCTTCGCCCGGGTATGTTTGTAAGGGTTTCAATAGATATGGGCGAGATCGAATCGTTTGTTGTTCCCTCGAATGCAGTCCTGATACAGGAAGGCACAAACGAAAGATTCCTTTTTGTCGTGAACGGAACCACAGCATCCAGGAAGATCGTTACTCTCGGCAAGAGGTTTGATGAAATGGTAGAGATATCAGGAGGGCAGATATCGGAGGGTGACAACCTGGTAATTGACGGGCAGGCGCGACTGATTGACGGCCGCAGTGTGGCGATAGTAAAATAATGTATAACTGTAGAAAATTACCACGATGAGTATATATGGCAGTGCAGTAAAAAAACCCGTAACCACGATCCTGATCTTCGTGATGGCAATGGTTATCGGGCTCTACTCCCTGACGCAGCTGCCGGTTGACCTGTATCCTGAGATAGAACTTCCGTTCCTTTCGGTTTACACAAGTTACCCGGGTGCAAGCGCGTCGGATATTGAGACCAACATAACAAGACCTATAGAGAATTCGCTCAGTGCAGTCAGTGGGCTGAAGGAAATCACTTCGACATCCAGTGACAACGTCTCCGTTATCTTTATGCAGTTTGAATACGAGTCAAACCTCGATGAGGCGGCAAACGACATCCGAAGCAACCTCTCATTCATCCAGGGCTTCCTGCCTGAAGACGCTGAAGATCCGTCGATCCTCAAATTCAACTCCAGCATGATGCCCATCGTCTTCTACGCCATCACAGCCAAGGAGAGTTACATGGGACTGGAGAAGATTCTTGACGAGAAGGTTGTCAACCCTCTCAACCGTATCGAGGGTGTGGGCACCGTTGCACTCTCAGGCGTTCCCGGACGTGAAATTTATGTGGAAGTCGATCCGCGGCGCATGGAGGCATATAATCTTACGATCGAACAGATCGGCAATGTTCTGAGGGCTGAAAACATAAATATGCCTGCCGGTTACATCGAGATGGGCAAGTCTGACTATCCCATAAGAATACAGGGTGAGTTCACTGAAAGTTCCATTATAAAAGACATAGTGGTTGGCAATTACGGCGGTAATAATATCCTTCTCAGCGATGTGGCCACCGTCAATGACACCATCAGGGAATCAAAGCTGATTACCAAGATCAACGGAGAAAAGGGCATGAGCCTGTTCGTCCAGAAAATGTCAGGTGCCAATACTGTCCAGGTTTGCCGCGACGTAGACCGCGACCTGAAGAAACTTGTAAAGGACCTGCCGAACGATGTCAAGATTGAAAAGATCTTTGACTCGGCTGACTTTATCAGGGGTTCGATAAACAACCTGACGGAGACACTGATGTGGGCAGGTATCTTCGTCATCCTGGTGGTTCTCTTTTTCCTTGGAAGATGGAGGGCTACATTTATAATTATCCTGACAATCCCCATTTCGCTGGTGGTAGCTTTTATATACCTGTTCGTTACAGGGGCTTCCATTAACATAATCTCGCTTTCGTCACTCTCAATTGCAATCGGGATGGTGGTTGACGATGCCATTGTGGTCCTGGAGAACATCACAAGGCATATCGAACGGGGTAGCACACCGCGGGAAGCCGCCATTTATGCCACGAACGAGGTATGGATTGCGGTGATTGTCACCACTCTTACTGTTGTTGCGGTATTCTTTCCGCTGACATTCGTGAAGGGCCTTACCGGCGTGATGTTCTCACAGCTCGGGATGATAGTTTCAATTACAATCGTGGTCTCTGTGCTTGCAGCCATCACACTTACTCCCACACTCAGCGCACTGATGCTGAAGTATCATCCTGTAAAAAAGAATGCACCCATCTACACCTGGGACGGTTCGATCCGTATTTTACTTGAAAAGCTTGACAATTTTTATGTCAAATCTGTCAGTTGGGCACTTCATCATAAGAAGGTAATCTTACTTCTGGCTATCGTGATATTTGCCTCTTCGATGTACCTTTTCAAATTCATCGGAAAAGAGTTCATGCCGCAGTCAGATGAATCCAGGTGCACGGCCTCGGTAGAGCTCCAGACAGGCACCAGGGTTGACCAGACTATCATCGTGGCTGACCGTATCGACTCGATTGTCAGAGCCACGGTGCCGGAAGTCAAACTGATTTCCACCTCCACAGGAAGTGATGACAGCGGAGGATTCGCTTCCATCTTCAGCCAGGGCGGAACGCATATGATACAATACACCTTTTCCCTCGTTCCTATAAGTGAAAGACAGAGAAGTGTTGAGGAGGTAGCAGAAAGCATCAGGCAGATTCTTGCCCCGATGCCTGAAATCATCAACTCATCGGTTGCTACTACCGAAGACTTCAATATGGGAGGAATGGGTGGCAATTCAATCAACCTTGAGATCTACGGTTTCGATATAACCCAGACAAACCTCATTGCCGAAGAACTTGCTGCCAGGGTGAAAAAGATACCGGGAGCCACCAACGTTCAGATAAGCCGTGACAAGTCAAAACCGGAACTTCAGGTACTGTTTGATCACGGCAAGCTGCTGGCGCACGGGTTATCGACTGCGCAGGTCTCTTCAATGATCAAAAACCGGGTTGACGGGCTGACCGCAACACGTCTCCGCCAGTTTGGCGACGAATACGATGTCATTGTCAGATACAAGGAATCTGCACGCAATTCAATCACTGAACTCGAGAACATGGGAATTGCTACTCCAACCGGACAGGTAATTCGCCTGAGTGAGATTGCGACTGTAAAAGAGTATTGGACGCCGCCGAATATTGAAAGAAAACGCAAGGAACGAATTGTCACTGTGTCAGTTACTCCCTACAAGAGGGCTCTCAACGAGATGGTGGCTGATGTCCAGAAGGAACTTGACGCAGTGGCTGTCCCCACGGGTGTAATGGTTGTCATCTCCGGGGCTTTTGAGGATATGTCGGAAGCATTCATGGACCTTGGGCTGCTTGTAATTGTCTCGCTCATACTTGTTTACCTGGTAATGGCCTCGCAGTTCGAGTCTCTCAAAATGCCGCTTATAATCATGCTTTCAATACCGTTTGCGTTCTCCGGCGTGGCTGTAGCCCTGTTCATTTCAGGAGCCAGCCTCAGCCTGATAGCTGCCATCGGTGCGGTTATGCTTATCGGTATCGTGGTTAAGAACGCCATCGTGCTGGTAGACTTCATCAATCTTACCCGTGACAGGGGAGTGGAACTCTACGATGCTGTCATAATCTCAGGGCGTTCGAGACTTCGCCCCGTTCTGATGACCTCTGCCACTACCATCCTGGGTATGTTGCCACTTGCAATAAACCCCGGCGAAGGTTCGGAACTGTGGAGCCCTATGGGCATCGCCGTCATCGGCGGGCTGGTCTTTTCAACGATGGTCACCCTTATACTGGTGCCTGTGGGTTACGTGCTCATGGCGCGCAGAGGTGAAAGAGACAAGAAGCATAAAATCGCCTACCGCGATATGAAATTTCTGGAAGACATAAAGGAGTAATACTATATCAGAAAGATTATGAAAGCAGTAATGATAACATACAACCTGGCCCTTACCGAAAAGGTGGAATTTACCCTTGAACACTTTGGCATCAGGGGATACACACAGTGGGATAATGTCGAAGGAGTAGGGTCCAAAACCGGTGTTCCTCACCTGGGTACACACACCTGGCCGGAAATCAACGGGGTAGTCCTCACATTTGTCGATGACCCTAAGGTTGCACCACTACTTGAGGCAATCAAACGGATTGACCAAATCAATGAAGAGGTAGGTATAAGAGCCTTTGTTTGGAACATCGAGCAGGCGGTCTGACAGTGACCGGAATGATTTAATAAAAGGGTGCCCCGGGGCACCCTTTTATGTTGTGTGCCGTGCACACTTATTACCTTGAAGGTGGAAGTCCTTTATGGGGGTCGGTAGTTACCAACCATTAGCCAAGGGCAAGGGTGTCCGTTGCGAAGCGGAATCTGAAGGAAGCTGGAGGCAAAATTCTGAACCGAG
>JBBRXA010000065.1:0-12915 GCA_038248855.1 Bacteroidales bacterium
CCTTACTTTGGCAAAATAGGTATTTGTATTGCCTGGCATCGATTTTACTGCTATATCCTCTAAAGTATTAAGCAGATATATCGTCTCATGCGGCATACGCCTTTTAACTGACTTATAGTTCTTCATTTTAGTAATATACGATATAAAAAGCGGTTTGTCAAATAAATATATTCCCAGGGAAATAAAAAAAGAGCCTGCTCAGCAAACTCCTTTTTTGTGGGCGATGACGGCCTCGAACCGCCGACCCTCTGCTTGTAAGGCAGATGCTCTGAACCAACTGAGCTAATCGCCCGAAAACGTGTGCAAATATAGTCCACATTTTTAATTCTGCAATAAGGAATATTTTATTTTATTCCCGGGGCCCTTGCCCGACCTTTAATATTCCTGATGACGCAACCAATTGCCTGTCCGGTAAGTCATGTTATTAACTTGGTTAATTATACGTTACGGGGAGAGGATGTCTGTTTCCGGAATTTATATATATTAGCTTTCTGTACTGTGAACTGTGAGCGTACTTCAAATTGAGGGTATTTACCATCAATTTGCTGATGCAATAGTCTGATAATTAGATGATAAGTTTCTTAAATCGAGAACCGGATTAATATGAAACGAACTGGCATTCCGCTTATAACATTCCTGATTATCATGACATTTGCCTCACTGCCTGCCCTGTCGCAGTCAGGTCCGGGCGGTGTCGGTGATATGACAAATACCCAATTATGGCTCCGGGCTGACAGGGGAGTCTTTACAATTATGCCATTCAGCGCCGTGGTACAGTGGGATGACCAGTCAGGCAACTCCCGTAATTTCAAGCCGGTGATAATAGACCAGAACGTCCCTGAACGTACCCTCGGTGCTTTAAACGGACTCCCGGCACTGACATTTGACGATATGGGCGGTGTCAGCGGTGCTTTTCTGGGCCACAGAGGAGGCCTGGGATTCTCAGGATCTGATGCCGCGACGGTTATAATTGTAGCGAAGAATACATCCGCATCTGATGAACAGAACGGCGGCCTGTACACAGGTCAGGAAAATGTGGGTGCTGCAGGCCAGGTAAGAAACTACAGCCTCGAATATTCAGATGCTGTCAGGTTCAACGGCCAGAGCCAGGTTTTCAACGACGGCCATACCTCCGGCAACTGGAAAATGGTGGTATATTCAAATGCAGCCGGATCAAGTGTCTCAGGTTACCGCGCGTGGCTTGACGGTACTGCGCTGACCGGAAACTCAGCTTCTGCAACAGTGCCATTACTGACGTCCAACTTTTCACTTCTCGGTGCTACCCAGCTCGGCGGCACCCTGAATCCCACAGGATTCTTCGACGGGGGCATGGCTGAGGTAGTAGTATATTCAAGCCAGCTGAATGATGCATCTCGACTGGTAATTGAAAACAGCCTGGGGGCAAAATACAATCTCACCATTGTCAATGATCATTATGCATACCAGGCAACTCATTCTCATGATGTTTCTGGCATAGCAGCCTATAACGGCACTACCTTTACAAACGGTCATTCATCTGAACTGCTCTATATAAACTCTCCTTCCGGCCTTTCGGAAAATGAATTCCTTTTCTACGGCCATGACAACGGGATCTCAACAGCATGGACGATGACGGAGGTGCCGGCACCCGGTACCTACCGCCTTGCCAGAGAGTGGAGGATAGACGAGACTTCGGATGTGGGGACTGTGACTGTAAGTATCCCTGCCGCTTCCCTTCCTGCTCTCCCTGCAGGATATGACAATATTGCGATCCTTACTGATGCTGACGGAGATTTTACATCGGGAACAACAATGCACAGGGCAACCCTTACTGCCGGTATATATAATCTCAGCCTCGATCTCACTTCCGGGCAATTTATAACAATCATTGCTTTCAGGCCGGAGATTAACTATTCTGTCATTTCAGGTTCCGGTCTGGAAGGAGTTACCCCAGTAACAGTTCAGGCTACCCTGAACTACATACATACTGCCAACATGACTGCAGACTATGCCGTCACCGGCGGAACAGCCACACCGGGTGCCGACTTCACCCTTCCCCCGGTCGTTCTCTCCATTCCGGCAGGCTCTCTTACCGGCTCATTTACCCTTATCATTGTCAGTGACGCCATTCTTGAACCGGATGAGACTGTTATTATCGGCCTCCTTAACCCTACAGCAGGAGTTACGGTGGGTTCTCAGAATCCGTTCACATATACAATCATCAATGACGACTTTATCTATGCTTCATTATCTGCGGCCACCGCATCCGAAGCTGAGGGTAATGCAGCACACGGCATTCTGGCACCTCAGCTGATAATCAGCGGGGGCATTATGACGGTTCCGGGAAGCCTGGTACTCACCGTCACCAACGGTACGGCAACAGCTGCTGACTGGTCCCAGACAGTCAGCCTCATTGCAATTCCTGCCGGAGACTACACCACCCCTGTTTCAATTCCGCTACCGGCAGTTGCACTCTCCATACTGGGAGATCTGACAGTTGAAAATGACGAAACAATCAATCTGAATATCAATACTTTCAGTGTTGTCAGGGCAGGTGCAACAGTAAGCAGTGTATACACTATCGTAAACGATGACAATGCAACCATAGGGGTGACAACCGCAACACCCCTCATCCCTGAAGGCGGTCCCGGAGCAACGGGTTCAGGTACATTCACCTTTACGCTCACAAATCCTTCAGATGCGGCACGCACCGTTTCCTACAGCGTTACCGGTACGGCCACATCAGGTACTGATTTCACGGCACTTGCAGGATCCTTCGTTATGCCGGCCAATACCCTGACATTCAGCTTAACCCTTACAACAATTGCCGATATCACAGTTGAAGGAGACGAAACTGTGAGAGTGACTGTAACAGGAATTACAGGTACACCAGCCATTGCGGTAGATGCCGCTCCGGCGACAATCACAATTGATGATGATGATCTTCCGTCAGTTTTGTACTCCCCTGCCTCGATTTCAATGGCTGAGGGAGGTACTGCAACATTTGAAGTGTGGCTGGCGAATCCGCCGGCAGGAACAGTAGTACTGAACCTCTCCACACTAAAAATAGGGGAGCTTACCCTTGGTCCTGTTATTCTGACATTCACCGGAGCCAACTATGCCACCCACCAGGTGGTCACCGTTCAGGCGGTCGAGGATAACGTGATGGGTGACAATACCGACAATATAATTATAGCAGTAAACGATGCACTTTCCGATGATCCGTTCGATCCCCTGCCTGACATAAATATCCCGGTCACGATAATCAACAATGATATTGCAGCGCTGGTTGTGACTCCGGGGTCTGTAACTGTGGCGGAGAACGGTACCGTGACATTTACAGTTTCCCTGTCCGCCGGTCCGGCTGCGGGTGATGTTGTTATCAACCTTGTGAGCAATGACCTCACAGTCGCTACAATTGACAGGGCACTGCTGACATTTACAACCGTAAACTGGAGTGTACCACAGACTGTTACTGTTTCAGGGGTTAACAACAACACAGTTCCGAATACAGCAACAACAATAAGCCTGACGGTCAACAATGCACTTTCCGACAACAGTTATGACGGTCTGACGGCAACAGTAAACGTCAATGTCACCAATGACGACGTTGCCGGATTCATTGTCAGTCCCCTGAATCTTACAATCAACGAGGGAGGACCCGCCGGACAGTTTACTGTGGTCCTTACTGCGCAGCCTCAGACGAATGTAGTCTTTGACCTTGTCAATGCCGCACCCGTCAATGTCACCCATCCGGCACAGATAACTTTCACCCCGGCCAACTGGAATGTTCCGGTAATTGTCAATGTTCTGGCCATTGAAGATGCACTTGATACCGACCGTACTGACCTCATTGCCGTCACAGTCAATCAGGGGCTTACTGACAATAATTTTGATGCTATGCCATCACAGAATGTCAACATCAGCATCGAAGACAATGATCCTCCGGTGATTACCGGTTGTCCAGCCAACATAAATGCAAACGCCGCCCCCGGTTCTTGCAATACTGCGGTCAGCTGGACTGCTCCGGTTTCGTCATCACCAATGGTTTCCACTCATAATCCAGGCAGTATCTTCCCGCTGGGGGTTACAACCGTGACATATACCTCTACCGATAATGACGGCATGGTTTCAACGTGCTTATTTACAGTTACGGTAACTGATACACAGCCACCGCTGATTACATGCCCTCCTGCCCGTACCGGCGTACCTGCAGACCCGGGGCGGTGTTATGCAACAGGAGTTGTTCTTGGCGTACCGGTGACATCGGATAACTGCGGTATTGCATCAGTAGCCAATAATGCTCCGGCACAGATGCCCATAGGAACAACAACAGTCACCTGGACAGTAACAGATATCAACGGTCTGACGGCAACATGCACACAGACGGTACAGGTAATCGATACTCAGCTTCCAACAATAATTTGTCCGCTTAATCTAACGGTTCCTTCTGACATCGGAGTATGCGGAGCTGCAGTAACCTGGTCAGCCCCGGTATTTTCAGACAACTGTGTAGGCCTGACAGTCGTTTCCAGTCATAATCCGGGCGACTTCCTTCCCAGCGGCGTGACTGCAGTTACCTATACTGTTACTGATGCTTCCGGCAATTTTGCCAGTTGCTCCTTTAACATTACAGTCACAGATCCTGAGCCTCCGTCACTTGTAACCAAAGGTATTACAGTCAGTCTGAATGCATCCGGAACAGCCACCATTACAGCTGCGGATGTTATCTTGACCATGACGGACAATTGCCCGGGTACAACTGCCAGTGTCAGCAAAACCGTTTTCACCTGTGCCAATCTCGGATTCAACCTTGTCACCGTGACGGCCACTGATGCTTCGGGAAACTCTGTAAACTCAAATGCAAGTGTAATTGTGGTAGATATGCTTCCACCCATACTCACCTGCAAGCCTGCAACGGTCTATCTTGATGCGGCCGGCAACGGATCTGTTGTGCCTGCTGATCTCCTCTCCGTTCCGGTTACAGACAACTGCAGCGTTGCCACTGTAACCCTCAGCAGGTCATCATTTACCTGCGCAGATCTTGGAAATGTGACAGTCACAGTTACCGCCAGCGACGGAAGCGGAAACGTATCCACCTGCAACTCCACAGTTACAGTTACTGACGCTTTCAATTCTTCAGTCTCCGCCGGTCCTGATGCAGGGATATGTGTCACTGATCCGTCATTTACGATTGCCTCGGCTACAGCATTGAATGCTACGGTACTTTGGACCACATCCGGCACAGGGACTTTTAACAATCCTGCTCTTGTAAATCCTGTTTATACACCCGGTGCAGGAGACGCTCCGGCAGTTACACTTACTGTAACCGGAACCAAACTCAGTGGCTGTCCCCAGCCTGCAACAGATGCAATGATACTCACAATTGCGGGATTGCCGTCAGCTGATGCAGGAACAGATAAGACCATCTGTTCAGGTATCACAAGTGTTAACCTTACAGATGCAGCCGCATCCAACGGAACCATACTCTGGACCACATCCGGTAGCGGTACCTTCAGTGACCCGGCCTCTGTCAACCCTGTTTATACATTCGGTTCTTCCGATACAGGACCCGTCACCCTTACGTTGACTGTCTCAAACGGTTACTGTACCGATGACAGTGACGGTCTGACGGTCACCTTCCTTCCAAGCCCCACTGCAGATGCGGGTCCTGATGCCGGCCTCTGCAGATCGGAATCCGGATACCAGGTTTCAGGAGCTTCACATTCCGGAGGTACCGTACTCTGGAAAACTTCGGGAAACGGGACGTTTAACGACCTGACAATTGATAACCCGTTCTACACTTTTGGTACTTCCGACTACCTTTCAGGATCGGTCACACTTACAATGGAAGTTACAGGAACGGGATTATGCAGCATTGCCGAATCATCTGCCTTAATAACCATAAACCAGTTGCCTTCAATCACTGTTGCAGGACTTTCAAATGTCACCTGTCCGGGATTGAATGATGCCGAAATTCATCTGAGCGTACCTTCGGGAGTGCCGCCGGTAACATTCAGTATTGACGGCTCTCCATTCCAGGCTGCGGGTGATTTCACAGGTCTGCCACCGGGAGACTGGTATTTCGAGGTGATGGACGGCAACGGATGCCTTTCCGATACGACTGTCACGGTTACCGAACCACTGCCATTTACTGCCGCCGTTGACAATGTTACGAATGTCACATGCAACGGGGGGAATAACGGTTCTGTTGGCATCACTTCAACCGGAGGCACCCAACCGTACAGTATCAGCTGGACGGGACCCTCTGGCTTCACAGCCACATCTGAAGACATATCAGGTCTCGCCGCGGGCGTATATGATCTGATAATCACGGACAGTTATGCCTGTGTAAGCTTCAGTTTTTCACTGACAGTAACTGAGCCTCCGGCGATTACGGTGACAGGTGTCATCCTGTCCGACCGCAACGGGTTCGGGGTAACCTGTCCCTCAGGTAACGACGGTTTTATAAATATCACTGTCGGGGGAGGTACTGCCCCTCTTGCAACTGCATGGTCCGGTCCGGGGGGCTTCTTCTCTGCAAGTGAAGACATTACGGATCTTGCACCGGGAACATACACCCTTACAGTTACTGACGGCGCAGGATGTGCATTTACAGGGGAATATCTCCTTACAGCACCTGAACCGATGACGGTAACCATGATAACTGAGACCGGCTCCTGCCCGGATGTTGCTGACGGAAGCATCGATATTACGGTTACCGGCGGAACCGGAACGCTTACATACATTTGGGATGATGGCCTTACGCTATCTGACAGGCCAGCGATTCTCCCGGGTGAACATTCAGTAACCGTTACTGATGCCAACGGTTGCGTTGTTGAACAGTCTGTCACGGTGGAGATGACCGGGTACAACTGTCTCAGGGTGTTCGAAATCATCACTCCCAACGGTGACGGACGCAATGACACGTGGAGGATGAGGAATGCAGATCTTTATCCTGACGCCGAGGTACTTGTCTACAACCGCTGGGGTAAACTGGTATTCAATACACGTAATGCGGCAGGTGACGAGTGGGACGGGACTTACAAGGGAAAACTGCTGCCAAATGACTCTTATCATTATATAATTTATCTCAATGACGGTTCCGGACCGCGCACGGGGGTGATCTCCATAATAAGCAAATAACCATAATTACCGGAAGGATATATGAAACCCACATGTATTACATACACAAACATTTATGAACATAATTTTCATTCATGTGGGTTCCATCCGACCTTTAAAATAAAAATTATATACGGATGAAAGTTCTTAAAATAATTACGGTGATGCTGCTGCTGGCAATGATGCCACCTGTCATGGGCCAGCAATTCCCGATGTACAGCCAGTATCTCATGAACGGATTCCTTCTCAATCCGTCTTATGCAGGTAGTGACGGCTATACGACAGTCGGACTCACTGTCCGTGAACAGTGGCTTGGCTTCCCGGAATCGCCGGGCACCTATGCCGCTGCCTTCCAGACAAGGATACTTCGCGACAGCTACATTACCAGATCCACCTCCGTCAGGAAAAAAGTAGAAAGACCCACCAAGGGTGGCCGTGTAGGGGTTGGAGGATATCTCTTCTCAGACCGCAACGGGATAATGAAGCGCACTGGATTGCAGATGGCATACGCATATCACCTTCCTCTTCCCGAAGAGAGACAGCTTTCATTCGGACTCTCCCTGAGTGCATACCAGTATTTTGTGGATATCAACGGGGCAGTGATGCCCGGGGATGTCAATGATGAATTCCTGAATAATTACGATCAGGTGGTTTATATTCCCGATGCCAACTTCGGTATAAGCTATGCAACGCCAAGGTATTATGTCGGATATTCCATGACAAATCTCTTCAGGGGGTCGCTGATGATAGGCAACGGTGGCGAGAACAGTCACTCGGAGCTAGGCCATTATTTCCTTACGGGAGGCGTAAAATTCTATATTCCTCAGACAGAGTTTATGATTGAGCCTTCTGTGATGCTTAAATCATCAGATATGCTGCTCAAGGCATTCCAGATGGATCTTACAACCCGTGTCTATTACAAAGAGGATTACTGGATGGGTTTGTCATGGAGAACCAATGATGCAATAATCCTTTTAACAGGATTCAAGGTTGACAGATTCTACTTTGGATATGCCTTTGACTTCACACTTTCAGAAATCCGAAGCCATACCTTCGGAACGCACGAACTGACCGTTCTTGCAAAGTTCGGAGACAGTCCCCGCAGGTACAGGTGGATCAACAAATACTGATGAGGCAATTATTTATTGTCATCTTAACCGTTTTGCTTTGCCTGAGGTGTGACCCTCTCCGAAATCCGGGTTACGGACCTGTCAGCTTCTCTTCAGATACAGTTTATTTCGATACTGTTTTTTCTTCATTAGGCTCTGTGACAAGGGAGTTCAGGGCTATCAACAGGAGTAATGAGCCCCTCCTGATTGACCGCATTTATCTCGGTGGAGGATCAGGATCACCTTTCAGGCTGAATATCGACGGTGAGCCTGTCACCGGGAAGGACGGGATTGTACTTGCATCAGGAGACAGTATTTTTGTGTTTGTCGATGTAATAATTGATCCTTCCGGAACGAATGCCCCCGTAGCAGTTACAGATTCGGTTGTCTTTGAATCGGGAGGCAGCACAAGGCGGGTGATTCTGGAAGCCTGGGGGCAGGATATCTGGCTTTTCAGTAATGCAGTCACCGGCAATGCCCTCTGGACCGAAGGTAAACCTTATGTAGTCTACGGTTCTCTTATGGTTGACACAGGGGCAACGCTGACACTGGAAGCCGGAACCAGGGTATTCTTTCACAATAAGGCTTCGATGACTGTTGCAGGGTCACTCGTCACTGACGGGAGCTTCGATAAGCCGGTTTTAATGGCCACCGACCGTACCGCGAAGGAATACAGTGAGGTGCCGGGTCAATGGAAAGGGATTGAAATTCAGAATGTTAGTACTGGTAATCTACTGATGCACACCGAGATAAGAAATGCAGTCATTGCTGTATCCGTAACTTCAAGGGATGACGGCATTCCGGATATGAAGATCTCAGGATCGAAACTGATGCACAACTCGGTCAGCTCCCTGGTTGCACAGGGAGCTGACATCGAGTGCCTGAATTCACTGTTTGCCCATACAGGATTCAGCACTGTTTCATTATCGGGGGGAGGTTCCTGCGACTTTATCTTTTGCACCCTGGCAAACAGATGGGAGTACGGTTACAGGACGGAGCCGGTTCTCTTCATGGGCAAAGGAGGAAGCAAGCTTCCGGTTGTCCGGATCATCAATTCGGTAATTACAGGTACCCTGCCCGGGGAAATGGCCATTGATGCCACCACAGAAGAAATATTCGGGAAAATTTATGCAGACAGCTCAGTGATAAAGACTGACACACTGACAAACGGTTGGTGGAACAGGAACCTGTTTGTAAGGGTTCAGACCAAGGCAGATCCGCGGTTCATAGATGAGGCAAACTGGGACTTCAGGCCTGACACACTTTCTCCGCTTGTTGACAGGGCAGGTAAGTCGGAGGCATTGATCCGGCCTTATGATATCAGAAACATGCCAAGACCGACGGGGCTAAGCCCTGACATCGGGGCATATGAGCGGCAGCCGGGGGAGAAACGGGCCAGATCAGGCAATGGGCAATAGGCAACGGGCAGTAGGCAGTAGGCAATAGGCAATAGGCAATAGTGAAGCGGGTTATCAACATATTGCTGGTACTAATGGTGACAGCGGCTGAGGTTGTGGCACAGGAGTTCGCCGTTATGTTTTATAATACTGAAAACCTGTTTGATACGGTTGATGACACACTGACAGATGACGCTGAATTTTTGCCCGGAGGTGAACGGAGATGGACCTACAGCAGGTATTGGAAAAAAATAGATGCACTGTCACGGGTCATCGCTTCAGCCGGAGGATGGGAGACGCCATTTCTGGTTGGGCTGTGCGAAGTCGAGAACAGGAACGTGGTCAGTGACCTTTGCACCAGATCAGTATTGGCAAATGCAGGTTACGGTGTGATTCACCATGACTCGCCTGACAGCAGGGGCATTGATCCCGCTCTGATGTACAGATCGCAGCACGTCAGGGTAATTGAGAACAGGGCGTGGATTCCTGCCTTGGCTCCAGGGGAGGTTTTTGGCT
Source organism: Bacteroidales bacterium (assembly GCA_038248855.1). Taxonomy (GTDB): domain Bacteria; phylum Bacteroidota; class Bacteroidia; order Bacteroidales; family VadinHA17; genus SR-FBR-E99. Next base: position 10,127 of record JBBRXA010000065.1, read on the forward strand.
CAAGGAACCTGCTGTATGTCAAGACACTTATTCAGGGAGACACCCTGCACCTGATTTTATGCCACTGGCCGTCAAGGCGGGGAGGAGTGCTGGCGGCAGAAAGGTTGAGGGAGGCGGTGGCATCGCTGGTGATATCGAAGGTCGATTCTATTCAGGCTGCTGCAGGGGGAAGGGCTTCCGTTATTGTCACGGGCGACTTCAATTCCACCCCTTCCGATCCGGTAATGGTGAGACTGGCGGAGGAGAGCGGGATGGCAAATCTTTCTGCCGCCATAGCTAAAAATGAGAAAGGTTCGTACAGGTACAGGGGTCTCTGGGAGATGATTGACCAGGTACTCGTTTCAGATATTATGACCACCGGAGAGGGAGAGTTCACCGCGTTGCAACAGGATTTCAGTGTTTTCGATGCCTCATTCCTGCTTGAAGATGACCCTGATTACCCGGGGAAAAGACCCCTGGCAACATACCGGGCTTACAAATGGGAGGGAGGGTATTCCGATCATCTCCCGGTGCTGGTCAAAATCCGTCACAATTAAGAGATGTTGCCCGCCGGGCTTTTTCCCGTTGGGGTGAGCCCCATTTCCTTTCCTTTGGCGAGCATATAGTCCCAGGCTGCCTCGCGTTCATTGGGTATGATACCGTCAAGGATGGCGTCCTTGATTGATGTTTTGAGGGTGCCAACCGTCGGGCCCGGGGGTATCCCGAAAGCTTCTAAAATCTCATCGCCGTGTATCGGCGGCTGGAAAGTCCGGAGAGCATCTTTTTCCTCAATCTCCTTCAGTTTTCTTCTTACAAGGGCGAAGTTATCCTTATGCTTCTTCACCTTCATCCTGTTCCCTGAGGTGATGTCAGCCTCGCAAAGCAGCATAAGATCGTCGATATCTTCGCCGGCCTCGAAGAGAAGCCTCCTTACCGCCGAATCAGTAACCTCATCCTGCACAAGCACAATAGGGCGAAGGTGTAGCCCCACAAGTTTCTGGACATACTTCATCTTTTCATTCAGAGGCAGCTTCAACCGGGCAAAAATATCGGGCACCATCCGGGCACCGAGAAATTCATGCCCGTGGAATGTCCATCCTGAACCTTCGATGAACTTTTTGGTGGCCGGTTTGGCGATATCGTGGAGCAGGGCTGTCCATCGCAACCAGAGATTATCTGTTTTGGCAGCCGTATTGTCAAGTACCTTGAGGGTGTGATGAAAGTTATCCTTGTGACCCATGCCGTTCTTGTCTTCCACCCCCTTGAGCATTTCAAGCTCGGGAAATACCTGTTTCAGGAGTCCGGTTGAGTCAAGCAGAAGAAAGCCCGTCGAAGGGGTGTCTGTGGCGAGAATCTTATTCAGTTCTACGGAGATCCTTTCGGCAGACACTATCCGGATCCTTTCGGCATTCCTTGAGATGGATGCCAGTGTTTCACCGGCAATTGTAAATCCGAGCTGGGATGCGAAGCGCACTGCTCTCATCATCCGGAGAGGGTCATCGCTGAAGGTGGTGTCAGGTTCGAGCGGCGTGCGCAGGATTCCGTGTTCGATGTCACTGAGTCCTCCGAAAGGATCAAGCACCTCACCTAAGTTGTGCCTGTTAAGGCTGATAGCCAGGGCATTGACTGTAAAATCGCGACGGTTCTGGTCATCCTCAAGCGTGCCGGGAGAGACTTCCGGATTGCGGGAATGACTCTGATATGATTCTTTTCTTGCACCTACAAACTCGATGTCAGAATTTTCAAAACGAAACATTGCGGTGCCGTAAGTTTTATATACTGTTACGCTGATACCGGGATTAATCGATTTCGCCACAGCCCTTGCGATTGCCACCCCGTCGCCCAGAACAACTATATCGATATCCTTGTCGGGATTATCCCTGCCCATTATGTGATCGCGGACAAATCCGCCAATGACGTATGCCTCCGCCTTCTCCTTTTCTGCCACCGAGGCTACGATACCGAAAATCCGGTCATTCAAAGATATGTTCATATATTAATATGACAATTTATCCGCATTCCGTGACAAAATTACAATTTATAGCGTAAATTAGGCTGAAACGGGTCATAATCGCTGATTGGCATGTCAATTGTAATTTGTTGAACAATAAATTTATTATCCTGTTAATCAATAAAAAAAAGATAATGGCAGAACATTTGACAAAAGAAAGCTTCCAGGAGAAGGTATTTAATTATGAACAGAACAAGGAGTGGAAATATGAAGGTACATTGCCTTGTATAATAGATTTTTATGCAGACTGGTGCGGTCCCTGCAAGATGGTGGCACCGATCATCGAAGAACTTTCAAAAGAGTACGAAGGCAAACTGAATGTATATAAGGTAGATACGGAAGCTGAGCAGGAGCTTGCTTCGGTATTCGGAATACGCAGTATTCCATCCCTGCTTTTTGTCCCCCTCGAAGGTCAGCCTCAGATGGCAATGGGTGCCTTGCCCAGGGAGGCCTTTGAGAAAGCGTTCAAGGATATATTCGGAATAGATAAAAACTAATAGTTGATAAAATTTCAAAGAAAATTTGCATTTTGACGCAACAATTTCATATCTATGTACGTTTAAGTTAATGAAGGTAGTTTTCTAACAGAAGAGTTAGTTTTCTGGAATTTTAGGTTAGGGTTTCAAGTCAGAGGTTGTTTCACCAGAAACAACCTCTCTTGTTGTGTGCCGTGCACACTTATTACCTTGAAGGTGGAAGTCCTTTATGGGGGTCGGTAGTTACCAACCATTAGCCAAGGGCAAGGGTGTCCGTTGCGAAGCGGAATCTGAAGGAAGCTGGAGGCAAAATTCTGAACCGA
>JBBRXA010000066.1:0-12560 GCA_038248855.1 Bacteroidales bacterium
ACCCCGGATTTCATTACGGATAATTCTGATCTAACTTATTGGTTAAGCCGGAAAGCAAAGGATCAAAGTGTTACTGTTGATTTCAAGGCAAAAAGGGAATTTGGAGGATTACAGATAAAATGGCTGAAAGATCATCATGCGAAGAGTTTTGATATCCTTCTTTCGGAGAACGGCAGAAACTGGGAGAAGGTATATTCTGTTCAGTCAAACCGCAGTGACGTTAGCTTCATCAGGCTTCCCGAAGCGGAAGCTGTTTACCTCAGAATAAACCTGACAATACCTGGTAATGAAAAGGGGTTCGGTATTGCTGAAATTAAATTCCCTGATCTGCAAAGTACCTTAACTCCCAATGATTTCCTGATATATGCAGCGGCCAGGTCGCCGGCAGGAAATTATCCCCGGTACTTTTCAGAGCAGGCTTCCTACTGGACTGTCACAGGCGTTAACAATGACGTCAGGGAGGCACTTATCAGTGAAGACGGAACAGTTGAGGTCGATAAAGGTCTCTTTTCCATTGAACCTATGCTGAGAGTCGGCGACTCTCTCTATAACTGGAGTAATGTAAAGGCCGTTCAATCAATGGGCTTCCCTGACAGGGGACGTGAATTTGTATTTTTACCTTCTGTAACCTGGCTCTGTGGTGACCTGAAATTTGTGACCGGAGTGTCATCCGGTGGCAACGCCAATGTAGACTCAAGACTAAATATCGGTTATTCATTGGCTAACCTCTCAGAACAACCCGGGGATTTTGAACTCTATCTGCTTATTCGTCCGTTCCAGGTCAATCCCTACTACCAGTTCCTGAATTCTGTGGGCGGCGCAGGAAAAATAAATTCAATAAGTGAAGAGGAGGGAGACCTTATTGCTGTTGATGATAAGGTGATACTCTCAACGAGAAAGTATGATTCTTTCGGAGTAGCAGTTTTTGATGAGGGAAATATTGTCGATTTCCTCAGAGAAAAGAAGATGCCTCAGGATAAAATAGCTGTTGACCCATCCTCCATGGCGAACGGTGTGATAAAGTATTCCATCCGTCTCAATGGCGGTGAACATACTGAGTTCTTTGTGACTGTTCCGTTTTACGGTAAAGAAACCGTTGACAAAATGCCGGATGTCAATAGAATTCCCGGGGAGTTTTACGGAGCCGCTGACTTCTGGAAGACCAGGGTTGATCACATCCGTTTTAACCTGCCTGCATCAGCAGACAGGATTATCAATACTTACAAATCCAATCTTGCCTACATATTGATTAACAGGGACAAGGCAGGCATCCAGCCTGGCTCGCGTTCCTATGAGAGAAGCTGGATACGTGACGGAGCACTGACCTCCTCGGCACTGCTGAAGTCCGGGATCGTGGAAGAAGTTAAAGACTTTATTGACTGGTATTCAGATCACCAGTATGGAAATGGAAAGGTTCCCTGTGTGGTCGATTTCAGGGGCCCTGATCCGGTTCCCGAAAACGACAGCCACGGCGAGCTTATCTACCTGATACGCGAATATTTCAATTTCACACAGGATACAGCTTTTCTCAGGTCAAAGAACAAAAATGTCTTAAAAGCAGTGGAGTACATTGAATCACTGATTGCAGAAAGATCTACCGATCACTTCAGGCACGGTAACGACAGTGTACGGGCTTACTACGGCCTGGTCCCGGAATCAATCAGCCATGAAGGTTATTCAGCGAAACCGATGCATTCATACTGGGATAATTTTTTTACTTTGAAAGGGCTGAAAGATGCTGCTGAGATTCAGAGAATTCTTGGGGAGGACGATCAATATGAAAGAATTAAAACTGTCCGCGATACATTTCATAAAAACCTTTACAATTCCCTGGATCTTGCAATGAAAATCAGGAGCATAAACTACATCCCCGGTTGTGTGGAACTCGGTGATTTTGATCCAACATCAACTACAATTGCCCTGACGCCTTGCAATGAACTGAACAACCTGCCTAAGCCGCAGGTCTACAACACTTTTGACAGGTATTTTGAGTTTTTCAAAGACAGGAGAGACGGGAATATTGACTGGGTTAATTACACTCCCTACGAAAACCGTCTGATTGGTTCATTCATAATTCTGGATGAACCGGAAAGAGCACATGAGCTAATCGGGTTTTTCCTGAATGATCAGCGTCCGTTATCCGGCGGTTGGAATCAATGGCCGGAAGTGATCTGGAAAGATCCCCGTAAACCCGGTTTTATAGGAGATATGCCGCATACCTGGGTTGGCAGTGATTTTATCAATGCCGTCCGTTCAATGTTCGTTTATGAAAATGAATATGATCAGTCCCTTGTAATTGCTTCTGCATTGTACCAGGATTGGATAGATGCTCCGGGGGGTATGTCTGTTGAGAACCTTCCGACTTATTATGGCGAGATCTCATACTCAATAAGAAAGAAACAGGATAAATATATATTTTCAATTTCAGGTGATGTAAAACTTCCTGCCAACGGCATTAATATCAGGAACTTTAACGGATCCAAGCATCCTTTAAAAGTAACCGTTAACGGAGTAGAGATAAAGGACTTTAGTGAAAAGGAAATTTTAGTTAATGAGTTTCCTGCAGAGGTAGTTATCTATTACTAACCGGTACGCCAATAAGTTGTTTATGAAAGAGCAGGAAGCAATCACCGCAAAGGCTAAAAACCAGAATGACAGGATTCCTTTTTCACAGCTGGCAGCTTACGGTGCCGGTGGCATTATTCCCATTGCTCTATTCAATATTGCCGGGCAGCTTGTGGGGCTGATGGGTAATATAAGCCTGGGTCTCAGTGCCTTCTGGCTAGGTGTGATTTTAATAATTCCCCGTTTATGGGATGCAGTCTCTGACCCTGTTATCGGACATCTTTCTGACAATACCCGGACCCGCTGGGGACGCAGACGCCCGTATCTTCTTGTTGGTGGCATATCCGTAGCTGTTTTCTTTGTTGTAATGTGGTGGATTCCCAAGGGTGACATGGTACGGGCCTGGTTCCCTACTGAATCGGGTTTCCACTGGTTTCAGCTTTCTTACATACTCTTTTCCCTGCTGTTGTTTTTCACTGCCTGTACAGTCTTCGAAATACCTCACGGGGCTCTTGGAATGGAAATGACCACCGATTACCACGAGCGCACCCGCCTTTTCAGTGCCAAGAGTTTTGTCGGCAACCTTTTTGCCATGAGCACACCATGGCTTTTTGCCCTTGCAAGCACCGAAGCCTTCAAAGGAACAGGCGGGAATGAGGCTGACGGAATGCGGTATGTCTCAATTCTTATAGCCGCAATCCTGATTCCTCTTTCCTTCTGGTGGTTTTTCAAATTGAAGGAGCCGGGATTTGCAAAAGCTGCAAAGCAGGAAAAAACACCCTTCTGGCAAGATATGAAACACACGGTCACGAACCGGAATTTCATAAAGCTGGTGGTGACAATCTTTACCCTGGCAATGGGATTTAACTTTGTCAATCTGCTCGGGTCATACATCCCTATTTTTTATATTTTCGGGGGAGACAAGGTTGCCGGTGCCAGGTTGCTGGGCATTAACGGCACAATCTGGGCTATCACCGGAGTACTGGCCGTCTTCCCGCTAAACTGGATAAGTCCCAGACTGGGCAAACGGAATACCCTGATTCTTGCAATGGCACTAATGTGCCTGGCTCAGCTTTCAAAAATTGTCTGCTATAATCCCGAACATCCATACCTGGTCTTAATACCAACCGTCCTCCTTTCGTCCGGCATGCTCTTTTTCTTTACCCTGGGCTCTTCCATGGTTGGAGACATCTGCGACGAAGATGACCTGATAACAGGTCACCGTTCAGAAGGAAGTTATTATGCAGTATTCTGGTGGTTCATTAAAATGGGAACCGCCCTTGCAAGCTTTGTCGCAGGAGTGCTTATTGTTTTTACAATGTTTGACGAGACCCAGGTCACCAAGGTCGACAGTCTGCAGGGGAGTATAAGGGAGCTGCGCGGAAAGGTGCAGTACTGGGAAGATTATCAGGGACTTGCAGGTGTCAATGCCGGCTGGATCGAAGCCACAGCTTCAGAGCGTTCACTGGCGCTGAAAGAGTCAAAGGAATATGTTGTGCTCCTTGAAAAAGAAACTCTTAAAAAGCCCGAAGAGAAGAACCTGTCTCTCCCGGCATATCCGGAACAGAGGAGGGCACTTTTGTTGAGCGCATTAACAACTACAAGGGCTACTGTGGACGGTCTTGAAAAGCTCCAACTGTACCTGGAAACATCAGGGACTCAAACCCCGGCTTCAGAGATCCCGGCTCTTGTTGAAAAGGCAATCTCCCTGACATTGCAGACAAAGCTTGAAAAGGCCAGAATAAACTCCTTTGAACTCAGGTCACACCTCGACGCTAAATCAATTGAGGCTAAAAAGAGTCCTGAGCATTATAAGACACTGAGCAGTAATATCAAAGCAGTGGATGACCGGCTTGCAGGCATGAATCCCTCATCGTCTCTGGATTTATTTGATGAGGAACTCGGCACCATTGAAAACGCAATGTTACTGCTGAAGAAACAGACCCCTTATACTCTGCTGATGATGCGTGTTGTTGAGATAGGGCTGCCCCTGCTTTTAAGCCTGATTTCAATTTTCTTCATTCTTCGCTACTCGCTTACTGAAGAAAGAAGCCATGAAATAAAGGAACTTATCAGGCAAAGAAACCTGGAACGTTTATGAGAGTGAACTGCTGCAGATAAATTTTTGACTGTTAATACAGAAAATCTATAGAAATGACATTCATTGTAAAAGAAGACAGTTTTTTACTTAACGGCAATAAAGTGTTTCTCAATTCGGGGGAGATTCACTATTTCAGGATTAAGCGTGAGCTGTGGTCCAGGCATCTGGAAGCTGCCAGAGAGGCTGGCCTGACTACCGTCAGCACTTATGTTCCGTGGGCATGGCACGAATATGAGGAACACGTTTTTGATTTTGACGGTGTCTCCTCCCCGGAACGTGATCTTAAGGGGTGGCTCCGGCTTTGCCGGGAATATGGACTAAAATGTATCTTAAAACCAGGTCCTTTTATCCTGGCTGAAACCAGGGGTGCAGGGCTCCCTGACTGGTTCCTGGCTAAGTATCATGACGAGGTAAAAATGCGCAACAGCAGGGGTGAGGTGGTGCTGAGTGACGGAGTCAGCCTCTTTAACGGAAAATACCTGGAGAAGGTGACACTCTGGTATGATCAGATTATGCCCCTCATAAGTGAATACGAAATATCTGCGGGAGGACCGGTAATTATGATGCAGGTTTGCAATGAGATAGGCGTTTTCTCATGGCTTGCGCACCAGGGAGACTACGGTAACAATGTAAAAGACCATTTTATCTCATACCTAAAGGGTAAATTTAAAGGTATTGCCGAGGTTAACAGTTTGTGGGGGACAGAATACCGTGATATTTCTGATATAGAACTCCCTCCGGACGGTAATCTTGCTTATTCATCAAAAGGAGACCGCAGCCGTGATTATGAATGGCACTGCTTCTGGAGGAAATATTATGGTGACTATCTCAGGATGCTTGCGGAAATGGCAAGGGAAAGGGGTGTAACGGTTCCGTTATTCCATAATCTTCCCGGATGGATCTACGGTCACGGTTATGAATTTCCGGTCAATATCACCATGTATGAAGATCTGTTCATGGAGAAAAGCGAGATCATTTTCGGGGTTGACCATATTCCGGAATTCCTTTCATACCGAAACATGCATGATGACCGCATAATAAATGATATAACCCGTGCGATGCAGGGCAGAGGACCGCTTTTTGCCGCCGAGTTCCAGAGTGGCTCACGGGAATATCATGTAGTGACAAACCCCCGTGAGATGGAACTGTTTTACAAGGCCAGCATTGCAAACGGTCTGACCGGGTGGAATTATTATATGTTCTCCCAGGGTCACAATCCCAGCCGCAGGGGCTATTCAGGGGAAACTTTCTACTGGTTCGGTCCCCTTACACTTGAGGGTGAACGCACCAGCGCTTTTCCACTGGTCCGGAGAATGAGTAAAATTGTAAAAACTTCTGAAAACATTATAGTCAATGCCCGACGCAGAGCTGAAGTGTGCATTCTTTTCTATCCTCCATATTATTCCACAGAGCTCGGAAGGCCTGTTGATAGTGCCTGTGAACTGGCATTCATTCCGTCTGCAATACGCAGGCCGGCATATTTTGACGGTTTGCTGAAGGTGCTTCAGATACTGAATATTGATTATGATATGATTGACCTGTCCAGCGCTTCTACTGATATGTTGAATGGCTACAGGCAGGTATGGGCGTTCTGCACTGATGAGATGAATGCCGGTGACCAGCAGACAATTGTTGACTATGTCAGAGAGGGCGGGGATATGGTTATTTTTCCTTACCTCCCTGACCGTGAAATGTCACAGAGACCATGTACTGTAATTCGGGATGCCCTGTCAGTCGAGCCTTCGGGAAGAGAGATCATTGACTCACCCCTGATTGATATTTTTGACCTGAAAGATATCAAGTGCGCCAATCCGCAGATCACTTATTCTGAGGAAACACTTGCCGGCGCAGAAATTATTGCCCGGACAATAAGTGGTGCAGCATGCGGATTCATAAAGCTCCTTGGAAGCGGGTCAGTGATCCACCTTGGTACATGGATCGGATTCGATACGGAAGGTCATAAACCGGTTTATGAGACAATTCTCAAAAAATCAGGAGCGAAACTCCGTCACACATCTTCCACAAATGATAATTTAATTGTCAGAGAGCGGTTTACAGGCGACAGGTCTGCTATGCTTTTCATCGGGAATTACTACAATGAAACCCAGACAGGTAAAGTTACATATACCCATCCTGAAACCAGTGATGATGTCTCAGTTCCCTGGTCGGGCGATGAAATGTTGTGGCCTTCGTTGTACGCTATATTGTCACCTGTGTGCCTGGAGGTATCACCGGGACTGAAAATTCTGCATTCCACATCTGACCTCCTCGATATAGCGGAGAAGGACGGCCATCTGAGGATAACCCTATTCGGGGATCGTGATCTGGCAGGTGAGATCATTTTTGAAGGCATAAGGGCCGGGAACATCATATCCGCAACAATTGCCGGCAAAACTGTCAGAATGGTCAGTGATAATAAACGTGTTGCATTCGTTTATAGCCACGAACATGGGAAGGAGATTTTGCTTGATATTAAAATAAGCTGAATGAAGGTCAAAAATTCCCACGGTCTTTCCTTTGATTTTCTTAAAAATGGCTCCCTGAGGTGTATAGAAGCCGGGCCGGTAAGAATTAGTCTCAGGGCTGCCACCCCTTTCTCAAATTCAGGCGCAAACCTCTTTATCAGAAAAAGAGCGGAACAGATAGAATACAAAGCTCTTCTGGGTCCTGAAAGCAATAGCCGTTTTAAAGCCGTAAAGAACTCATATGTTGCCACAGGCTCATGGGGGGGGCTGGATTATACGTGTATACTGCAACTTTCGAAAAAAAGTCTTAGCTGGCAGTGGAGTGTTGACATTCAGAATCAGGGTAACAATACTGTGGGGCTTGATTTGATCTGGCTACAGGATGTGGGGTTGAAGCCGGCAACCGACGGGGCAGTCAATGAGTATTACGTAAGCCAGTATCTTGAGCGGCGTATTCTTGAGCATAAAGACTACGGTTCCGTAGTCTGCTGCCGTCAAAACATGAAGGAGACGGCTGGCAATCCATGGATGATAATGTCATGTAAAAACAGCGCTATCTCAGCCAGTACTGACGGGATGCAGTTTTACGGAAATAAATACCGTGAGACGGGCGTCCCCGAAGGGCTCATATCAGATAGCATGGGGGGAGAATACTCAGGAGAATCATCAGTCATTGCCCTACAGGAAATCCCTTTTGATCTCGCACCCGGCGAAAAGCACAGAAGTGTTTTTGCAGCAACTTACCTTCACGACCATCCCCTTGCGACTTCTGTTGATGATCTGAATCGAATATCCGGGTTGTGGAATGAGTTCAGTGATGAGGTTAAGCCACCATCTGCCAGCAGGTTGTCAGTACCGGAGAAAAACCTGTTCAATACATCCGGTTTTTTAGAGGTTGATGATTTGAACGGCAGAGAGCTTAACAGGTTTTTTGGTAAGGAGCGGCGGCACAGTGAAAAAGACAGCGGAAAGCTACTCTCATTCTTCTCCGGAGAGAACAATCATGTTATCCTTCGTGCCAAGGAGTCAGAGGTTGACCGTCCGCACGGACATATCATGCAGGCTGAAGCGGGGTATGTACCTGATGAAAATATCGTATCAACAACTTCATTCGCCTGTGGGGTTTTCAATTCTCACATAACCCAGGGCAATACTAATTTCAATGTTCTGCTTTCAGTCTTTTCAAGCCAGTTTAACCTCGCACCGGAAACGGGTCAAAGGATCATTGTCGTCATTGAAGGCCGTCCGTGGTTGCTTGGCGTTCCTTCCGCTTTTGAGACAGGACTGAACCATTGCAGGTGGATTTACAAACATGGTGATTATTGCTTTCAGGTCCGCAGCTGGACATCGAAAAGATCCCCGCGGGTCAATATGGATTTTAAAGTACTCAGCGGAGGAAATATAAAATTATTAATCACCCACCATTTTGATGATTCAATAGGCTGGAATATTACGGAGGGAATATCAAAAAGCGAATATGTGGCCAGACCAAAAGCGAGAAGCAGGCTGGCGCATGCGTTTCCGCATGCGCAGTTCAGAATAATTGTCAGTGGTTCCGGTTTCAGGGCTTGCGGAGATGAAGTGCTTTTCCCTGAAAACAAAAGCAGGAGGGGCTCATTGTTTATTCTGGATGTCAGGAAAACTTCTGATTTTTGTATGAGTTTTATCGGCGAGGTGTGTTCTCCGGTCAGGGCAGAAAAAATTTCAGATGCAGATAATCAGTGGATTTCAGATTGCCAGGATGCCCGGACTGTATGGCAGGACCTGAGCTTAAACCTGTCACTTGAGGGAGATCAGGAAGAGACGGCCGCTATCCGTGAGATACTTCCCTGGTATGGCATGAACGCCATGACACATTATCTGACACCTTACGGGTTGGAACAATTCAGCGGCGCGGCCTGGGGGACGCGTGACATTGCCCAGGGCCCGCTGGAATTGCTGTTGTGCATGGGAAAATACGATGAAGCAAAGCAGGTATTGCGAATCATCTTCTCAAATCAGAATCCGGGCGGCGGATGGGCTCAGTGGTGGATGTTCGACAGCTACGCGGATGTAAGGGCAGATGGATCTCATGGTGACATTTTTTACTGGTGTTTGATAGCCCTGGGCAACTATATCAGAATCACCGGCGATCTGAAATTCCTCAAAGAGGTCTTACCATACTATCATGCAAAAGGTGCTCCCCGGATAAAAGAGGCCCCTCTTTCTGAACACGTTGACAGGCTGATAAATATGGTTGTTGATTCATTCATTCCGGGCACTGCACTGGTCCCCTTTGGCGGAGGCGACTGGAATGACTCACTGCAACCTGTCAGCAGAGAACTGGCGAAGCGTCTGATCTCCAGCTGGACAGTGGAAATGAATTATCAGGCCTTTACTCAGTATAGTGTCGTCTATGAGCTGACAGGAAGGACTCAGAAAGCCGTGGAGTTGAAGGAAATATTCGAAAGGATCAAGGCAGATTTCAACAAATATCTTATAAAGGATGCGGTTGTAGCAGGGTATGGATTGGTTAATAATGACAGCAGTATCAGTCTGCTGCTTCACCCGTGCGATACTGAAACAGGAGTGAAGTACAGTCTCCTGCCGATGGAGCGCGGGATCATAAGCGGGATATTCACTCCGGACCAGGCAAAGCACCATCAGGATCTTATTGAGATGTACCTGAAGGGTCCTGACGGCGCCCGGTTGATGGACCGCCCTGTCAGATACAAAGGTGGGGTTCAGACACTTTTTCAGAGAGCCGAAAGCAGCACTTTCTTTGGTCGCGAGATTGGCCTTATGTATCTTCATGAACATATCCGATATGCTGAATCACAGGCTCTTACAGGCAGGGCCGATGCCTTCCTGAAGGCTCTACGTCAGGCAATTCCTGTTGCGTACCGCGATATAGTCCCATGCGGTGACATACGCCAGTCGAACTGTTATTACAGCAGTTCAGATGCTATTTTCAGAAACCGTTATGAAGCTGATGAGCTTTACGATGAAATAATATCAGGGAAGATTATGCTTAAGGGCGGGTGGCGGATTTATTCCAGCGGGCCCGGTATCTTTATCGCCATTATTGTTTCAAGACTACTTGGATTGCGCAGTGAATACGGATCAGTCATTTTTGATCCCGTAATGCCGGATTCTATGGACGGGTTTTCTGCCTCACTGAATTTCATGGGTCATAAGATTACTCTTAAATATATGATCAAAGAAGGAAATTTCGCTCCAAAAGCTCTGATTATTAACGGTATTCCTGTAAAATTTGACAGGGAAGTCTCCAATGCTTCTGCCAACCCATACCGCCCCGGCGGGGCAGTTATTTCATGTGACCGGTTTCTCTCACTTTTGAATAAGAATAAAAATATCATTGAGATTCACCTGTAGTTTTAATATATTTACTCCGGAAGTTTTAAATGTGAATTACATTCCGGTCTTATGTCAGTAAAAGCTGCATGGAAAATCTTCAGGACACTTTTCCTTTTTACCTGCTTTTTTGGATCCATGCCCGCAATTTCCAGCCAGGGAATAGAGCAGCGGAATGAAATCCTGAATTTTATTGCAAATCATATCCCTGTTGCCGGACAGAATTGGGAAATTAATCAGGACCCGGTAACCCGGTATATCTATTTTGCAAACTCAGCAGGGCTGATTGAGTACAACGGCATAAGTGCAAGAACCTATAATTTGCCTTACCGACAGGGCATAAGGTCGGTTTTTGTCAATTCTGACGGACTGATCTTTACGGGCTCATTTGAAGATTTCGGATTCTGGGAGAAAGATCTTAACGGAGGCCTTCTCTATCACTCACTTGCCACAGATATTGAAGTGTCAAAGAATGATGAGATCTGGAATATTTTTGAATTGAACAATACTCTCTTCTTTCAGTCTTTTACGACCATATATGCGTACAATTACAGTACTGTGAGGGCTATAAGCTGTCCGTCATTTATGCTGTTTTTTTTCAGGGTCGGAGAAAAGTTCATTGCCCAGGCTCTGAATGATGGTCTTTACTGGTGGGATGGCTCTGAATTCACATTTATTAAGGGAAGCGAAATCTTCAGATCTGTCAAGGTACATGCAGTTATTGATCTGATGTTCAGGAAACAGTGGATATGCACTGATAACGACGGGATTTTCGAATTTGACGGCATATCCTTTACCCCACTCAGGAGCGAAGTCTCAGAGTATCTCAGGGAAGAAACCTGTAATGCAGGGCTGGCAATAAACGATTCGCTGTTCGTTTTCGGAACAAAGACGGCGTCATCCGTAACTATCACCCGATTATTTTTTTCGGGAAAATCAAAAAGCACCATAATCATTCCGGATCCTTCCGAAAATCCCTCAATTCCTGACAGGGAGAAAAATCTGACTGTATTTCTGGCCAATCCCGGACAGTTTGATAAGGAAGATAAGGAATACTTATACAGAATCAGGGAGCTGGGTGAGGGGTGGTACCGGACCACAAATGATAACTTTTCATTCTTAAACCTTCCTTTCGGACAATACCACCTTCAGGTAAAGGCAGCTTTGGGTGAGGCGATAACAGAGGCATGTTTTACTGTTAACAGACCAAATTACCTTAGCACACCTGCAATTCTGCTGTATCTGATTCTTGTCTCAGGTCTTATAATTGCGGGCATTAAAATATTCAGGCTTGAGCTTGATCGTCACCGGAAACTCATTGAATATGAAGTCGGGAAGAACCGGCTTGAGAGTGAACTGGACTATAAAAGCTATGAATTAATGCTCACCATGCGTTACCTGATCAGAAAGACAGATATTCTGAGAGAGCTTCACGAGAAGCTTGATGCTCTGAAAGCTTTCTCATCAAAGTTCCCGGTGAAATATATCCGGGAGATGGAGCGCATAATTGATCATGGACTCGACTCACAGACCGAGGAGTGGCAGAATGTCATGAAAAACCTGAAGTTGTCACAGGAAGGTTTTTTCAGGAAGTTAAAAGAGAAATACCCCTCACTTACACCGAATGACTTAAGGCTCTGCTCGTACCTGAGAATGAATTTTACAACCAAAGAGATCGCCAACCTGATAAACATTTCAAGCAGGGCGGTGGAGATAGGACGTTACAGATTAAGACAAAAACTTAACCTGCCGCATGACGTTAATCTTACGGAGTTCCTGATAAGGGAAACTGACACCTTGTAGATTTGATAAAAGGGTCTCAGATTTCCCACTTGCATTCAAAAAGAAAGATTATCTGACTTCTTCAAGTCGGTTAGGTATTTTGTTTGTTCTTTTTCTGAGGAGACAGGTCGCGGACCTGTCTCCTCATTTAGTTGTGTGCCGTGCACACTTATTACCTTGAAGGTGGAAGTCCTTTATGGGGGTCGGTAGTTACCAACCATTAGCCAAGGGCAAGGGTGTCCGTTGCGAAGCGGAATCTGAAGGAAGCTGGAGGCAAAATTCTGAACCGAGGA
>JBBRXA010000067.1:0-11719 GCA_038248855.1 Bacteroidales bacterium
GACCGGATTTCTCGGGATGGAACTGAGTTGCATAAAAATTATCTCTAGCAAGTGCAGCACTGAAAGGCATGATATAATCACACTCTGCGACTGTATGCGGAGATAATCCAGCATAATAATTGTGCACAAAAAAGTAGTCAGTTTCAGCTGGTACATTCCGGAAGAGCTCTCCTGCTGTCCGGTTCAGAGTGTTCCATCCCATATGCGGGATCCTGTCAAGGGGTGGAAACAGAAGGACATCGGCATCAAAGATCCCAAGCCCTTCAGTATTGCCCTCTTCAGATCGGCGGCACATCAGCTGAAGTCCCAGGCAGATCCCAAGTACCGGTTGTCTGAGGCTTACAAGCAACTTATCAAGACCCTCATTTCTGAGAAAATGCATTGCCCCCGAAGCCTCACCCACACCCGGTAAAATCACCTTCTCAGCAGACCTGATCTCATCATGGTCCCGTGTTACACTGCTCTCATATCCAAGTCGCTGGAGGGCATTGGCCACAGACCTGATATTTCCGGCGTTATATTCAATTATTGCAATCATATCACTCCTTTTGTGCTTGGTATTTTATCGCTGCCTGTACTACTGACAGCCATCTTCACGGATCTGGCAAAGGCTTTAAAAATCGCTTCAACCTTATGGTGGTCATTGTATCCTTCGGCCTTAATGTTAAGATTACATCGGGCACTGTCACAGAAAGAGCTGAAGAAATGCCGGAACATGTCATTGCCGATACCTCCTGTTCTTTCGGTACTGAATTTCACATCCCACATCAGGCAGGACCTTCCCCCAAAGTCAAGGGCCACCTGTGCGAGCGCATCGTCCATGGGTAAGAGAAAACCAAACCTTTCAATGCCACGTCTGTGGCCCAGTGCTCTGTTGAATGCCTCGCCCAGGGCCAGTGCCACATCCTCAACCGTATGGTGCTCATCAACCTCCATATCACCGCTGGCGCTCACATCAAGGTCAATGCCACCATGACGTGCCAGTTGAGTAAGCATGTGATCCAGGAATCCTATCCCTGTGTCAATGGATGACAGACCCTCGCCGTCAAGGGATAGTTTGATGACCACCGAGGTCTCAGAGGTGATTCTGATAACATCAGAAGTCCGACCACCTCCGGTTGCAGTAATAACATTCAGGTCTTCCTTACCCTCCCCCGCGGTTACTCCGGTGATTTCGGCCAGGGCCCTGAGCAGTTTCCTGTTTTCTGAGGGTGTACCTACGGTTATCCTCAAAGCACCGGGCACCTGTGAATTACGGTTACGGACAATTATTTTCTTTCTTATCAGCTGATCATAGACCATATCCGGATCATCAAACTTTACCAGAAGGAAATTTGCATCAGACGGCCATATCTTGATAACTGCCGGCATGCTGAGGAGTTCACTTCTCAGTACTTCACGCTCATTCACAATTTCATCCACCCGCCTCATTATCTGAGAATTAATGCTGAGCGTCTCCATGGCTGCTTTCTGATTTGGTGTGCTCACATTATATGGTGGTTTGACACGGTAAAAGAGATCCACAATATCACGGCCGGCATAAGCAATGCCAGTACGAGCCCCGGCAAGACCGTAAGCCTTGCTGAGAGTCTGCATCACAATAAGATTCGGATATTTATCGAGACTTTTCACGAGTGACTCGCTGCCTGAAAAGTCAATGTATGCCTCATCAGCCAGTATTATCCCTTTAAAGTTTTCAAGTGCATACCCGACGTTCCGGATAAGATTTCCGGTTGGATTGTTGGGCGAACAGACAATCAGGAGCTTGATGCTTTCATCCTTAATAAGAGACATAAAGGATTCATTATCAATATCAAAATCTTCATTAAGATCGGAGATGACCAGGGCAACATTATTCAATGCTGCAGCAACCCCGTACATTCCGTAGGTAGGATAGAATGATAGCGCCTTGTCTTTTCCCGGCTCGCAGAATATCCTGAACGAAAGATCAATTATCTCATCACTTCCGTTGCCGATGAATATTTGTGACATATCGACACCTTTTAATTCCCCGAGGGCTTTTCGCAGCCGTGTGTGGTGAGGATCAGGATAACGGTTCAGTTTTCCGTACGGATTTTCATTGGCATCGAGAAAAACTCCTTCCCGGCCCTGAAACTCATCGCGCGCGCTGGAATACGGTTTCAGGTCACGGATGTTCGGTCTTACGAAGTTATTAAGTTCAAACATATCTCAAAAAATTAAGTCTGGTTCTTACTGCTTCGGCATGGGCCTCCAGCCCTTCCTCTGCAGCCATGGTGATGACTGCCTGTCCTATATTTTTTAACCCTGCCGGGGAGACCTCCTGTATTGTTATTCTCTTTATGAAACTCTGAAGTGAAACTCCGCTGTAGCTTCTGGCAAAACCTCCGGTTGGAAGAGTGTGGTTTGTACCGCTCGCATAATCTCCTGCACTCTCACAACTGTACTGTCCCAGGAAAACAGAGCCTGCGTTCATTACCCCCCCTACAAGATCAGCGGCATTTTCAGTTGCAATAATAAGATGTTCAGGTGCATACATATTACTAAAGGAGATACACTCATCATGAGAAGCAAGTATTACCGCCCGGCTCTTCTCCAGTGCAGTGGCGGCGATAGTACGTCGTGGCAACCAGGCCAGCTCCCTTTCAAGAGCAAGAAGGACCTTTTCAACAACAGCCACATCAGTACTGACAAGCATTACCTGACTGTCTTCTCCATGCTCTGCCTGAGAGAGGAGATCAGCAGCAACAAATTCAGGATTACTGGTGCTGTCAGCTATTACCAGCACCTCACTGGGACCGGCCGGTAGGTCGATTGCAACACCTGCCCTGGTTGCCTCCTGTTTGGCTGCTGTAACGTACTGATTGCCCGGACCGAAAATCTTATACACTGCAGGTACAGTTTCTGTTCCGAATGTCATCGCAGCAATAGCCTGTATACCACCGATATTGTATATCGAGGTTACTCCTGTTATCATGGCTGCATATAAAATTGACGGATCAATTGACCCGTCTGCACGGGGTGGTGTGCAGAGGATGACCTCCCTGCAGCCTGCCAGTCGAGCCGGTATCGCCAGCATAAGCACCGTTGAAAAGAGCGGTGCGGTTCCTCCCGGAATATATAATCCGACTTTTTCAACAGGCCTGCTTTCGGTGCGGCAAAAAACACCCGGAGAGGTCTCAACCACTTTAACATCATCCTTCTGTGATGAATGGAAAAGCTCGATGTTTCCGGCAGAAAGGCGTATCGCCTCCCGTAAGGCAGGAGATACTGAAGTAAAACAACTTTCGGGCAAGCTCTTTTCAGGGGTCAGCGATGACAGTTTAACCCCGTCAAATTTCAGTGTGTAGTGTAAAAGCGCCTCATCACCTTTTCTCTTTACGGCATCAAAGACATTCCTGACAATGCTGTCAAGATCAGCAGCCTCTTTCTGCGGCCTTAAGGAGAGCGCCGCCCAATTTGAGGGTTCGGGATACAGAATTGTTTTCATCATCATTTCCCTAAAGGATCATTTTTTCTATGGGGATTACCAGTATGCCTTCGGCGCCGGCTTCGCGCAGGCGGTCAATGATCTCCCAGAACTCATCCTCGCGTACCACGGAGTGCATGCTGCTCCACCCCTCCTGTTCCAGAGGCAGCACCGTAGGACTCTTCATGCCGGGCAAAATCTTCGCTATAGCTGGTATGGCCCTGTTTGGTGCATTCAGAAGTATGTACTTGTTCTCAGAGGCATTCTTCACAGCTCTGATACGAAAAAGCAGCTTTGAGAGAATGTCACTCTTATCGGATGTCAGAGTCGGAGAAGAGATCAGAACAGCCTCACTTCGCAACACCACTTCCACTTCCTTTAATCCGTTCATCAGCAACGTGCTTCCCGTACTGACGATATCAAAAATTGCATCTGCGAGGCCGATACCCGGAGAAACCTCCACGCTTCCACTGGTGACCTCGGTCGCTGCTGTGATGCCGTTGCGGAAAAGGTAGTCACTTAAAATGACGGGATAGCTTGTAGCTATCCTCTTACCATTAAACCACTCCGGCCCGTTATAGGTCTCATCGCGTGGAATTGCCAGTGACATCCGGCAGGCAGCAAATCCCAGTTTCTCATTAACAACTACCTTTTTCCCGGTCTCGAGGACCACATTCTCTCCGATTATTCCGGCATCAGCCACTCCCTGCTCGACATACTGCGGTATGTCATCATCGCGCAGGAATAAAAGGTCAATGGGGAAATTTGCTGCGGAGGTTATCAGTTTGCGGTCGCCGTTTGTAATTTTAATGCCGCAGGAGCAAATTATTTCAAGTGATTTTTCGCTTAACCTTCCGCTCTTTTGAACTGCAATCTTCAGTCTGCTCATCATTTTTTCTTTTTTGTCTGAGCAAACCCGAAAGGCCGGAAAAAGAAAACCCGCCTGGTTAACTCAGACGGGTTCGATTTATTTATCTTTCAGTAAGACACATCAGTACCACCTCGCCTGGTTGCAAGTATGATGATGATGATGATGGAATCTTACCGTATACATGTTTCTCTTTCCGGTACAAATATAATTATTTACCATTTCAAATTCAGAATCCTTGTTTTTTTTTAACCAGTAGAATATAGCATGGAGTAAAAAAAGCAATGGCCTACAGGAATGCGTAAAAAAAAAGCTGCATTCTACACCTGTACTTTCAGGTTCTGATCACCCCTCTTTCACCTATTTATTTCTAATTTTACTGATTCCCATTCCGAAATAAAATGACGACGATACTCCTCTCCGTAATTATTGCACTATTGATGCTGGCAATCATTCTGATTGTTGTTCTGAGGCCGAAAAAAAACTCTGAGATTGAGTTGATTGCCTCTAAGCTGAATGAGCTTCAGGGAAGCCTGGCAAATATTGAAAGGAACCTGAAAGACGATTTCAGGCTCAACCGTGAGGAAAATGCCGGCATCGCGAAGGATAACCGTACTGAACTCACACTTTCTCTGTCCACTGCTTTCAAAGGATTCCAGGAATCATTTGATAAGAACGTACAATCGTTCAATGATCTCCAGCGGGAAAAGTTCGGTCAGCTTGATGAGAAACAGACCAAACTCCTTGAAAGCACTGAGAAGAAGCTGGAAGAGATGAGACAGACCGTTGATGAGAAACTGCAGAAAACCCTTAATGAGCGAATCGGGCAATCCTTCGAACTTGTCGGCAAACAGCTTGAAAGTGTACAAAAAGGCCTTGGCGAGATGCAGACCCTCGCCCAGGATGTCGGCGGGCTGAAGAAGGTACTTAGCAACGTGAAAATGAGAGGGGGCATTGGCGAGGTTCAGCTGGCAATGCTTCTTGAACAGATCCTTGCCCCGGAGCAGTATGAGACAAATGTCAGAACAAAAGCCGGAAGCAGAGAGACGGTGGAATTTGCAATTAAGCTCCCCGGACGTGATGATGACAGCAAACAGGTATGGCTGCCGGTAGACGCCAAGTTCCCCAAGGATATTTACGAACAACTGCAGAACGCTTATGACCTGGGTGATGCAGCCCAGATTGAAGCAGCACAGAGGCTCCTTGAGAACACAATAAAAAAAATGGCAAAGGATATCCAGGAGAAATATATTGATCCTCCGTCAACCACCGACTTTGGAATAATGTTCCTGCCATTCGAGGGAATTTATGCCGAAGTGGTCAGAAAGGCAAGCCTGCTTGAGGAACTGCAAAGGAATTATAAAATAGTAGTAACCGGGCCGACGACCCTGGCTGCGATACTTAACAGCCTCCAGATGGGATTCAAAACGCTGGCGATACAGAAAAGAAGCGGTGAGGTCTGGAAGATCCTGGGCGCAGTAAAGAAGGAATTTGAAAATTTTGGAGGCCTCATTGAAAAAGCCCAGAACAATATACAGGCTGGACTTGACAATCTTGATGACGCCGTGGGCAAACGTACCAGAGCCATTCAGCGGAAACTGCGCAGCGTGGAGGTCCTCGGCGAGGCTGAATCCAGAATGATCCTCCCCGAATCAGCAGAAGGGGAACTGGCAGAAGATGAAAATGATTCCTGAAGACTATCATTTTGTTCTGTTTTTATTTCTCTTATTTAAACATTTAACATATTTTAACATATTATAGTAATTCATTGTTTCACTCCTAGATACAATCCATCCTTGATTGTTACAGACATTAAATGAGTCTTTTTGTACGCTTTTTTAATTGTTTTTCTGAACATTAATTTTTCTATGATGTTTTACGTTCAAATTTATCATTCAAACTAATAACTGAAGCATCATGAAAAAGCAGACTCTTACTTTCGGACTGATCGCCCTGATGGGGATCTCGACTCTGAATGCCTGCAGCAAGGAAGAGGAAATGACTCCTGTGGCAGATATGACAATAGCAGAATATGCTCTCTCAGACAAAAATTTCTCAATACTTGTCGAAGCGCTCTCCAAGGCTGAACTTGTTGACGTACTCAATGGTGAAGGAAATTTCACGGTATTCGCACCTACAAATACGGCTTTCAATGCTCTCTTCACACAGCTTGGTGTAAGCGGAGTCTCTGCTCTCTCAAAAGAGGCTCTTACACCTATATTATTGTACCACGTACTTGGCACTGAGAAGAAAGCAGCGATGATACAGACAGGCTACTATAAAACTTTAAGTCCTTCGCAGGGCAATACTCTCAGCCTCTATGCCAATACTGCAGGTGGTGTTAAGCTGAATAAGTCAACATCAGTTACAGCAGCTGATGTAGATGTAAAAAACGGCGTGATTCATGTAATTGACCAGGTCCTTCTTCCTCCAACAGTTGTAGGCCAAGCCCTGTCTAACGATTCATTCAGCATCCTTGTGCAGGCGGTTGTCAAAGCAGGGCTGGTCGAAACTCTCAGCGGAGCTGGTCCTTTCACAATATTTGCTCCCACAAACGAGGCATTTCAGGCTCTCTTCACAGCGCTCGGGATCTCAGGCATTGCTGACCTTACCGCAGCACAGCTTATTCCGATACTGACCTACCATGTTGTAAGCGGAAACGTTTTATCATCACAGCTTACAGCCGGATCAGTCCAGACGCTTAACGGCCCCATTGATGTGACCCTTAGCCCGGCTCCGGCCATAAACATCAGTTCGCTGATAGTTGCAACTGATGTACAGGCTTCCAACGGTGTCATACACGTCATCAACAAGGTCCTTGTGCCGGCAGCGAAATAAATTGCCTTAATCACTTGAATCTGCAGCCCTACAGCTGCAGATTCTTTCTTTTGTCCTTTGCAGGCCTGCCATTTTTGTAATAATAAGTTATATTTAACGGGGAAAAACTCATACAATGGATCGGTACACTTTAAACGACCTTGAAAAACTGACGGGGATAATGTCCGGCACCATTAGAATTTGGGAGCGGCGGTTCAGTATCATCAAGCCTCACCGTACCGAAACGAACCGGCGCTGGTATGACGACGATGACCTGAAGCGCATATTAAACATATCCGTTCTTTATCGTAGCGGCATTAAAATATCAAAGATAGCTACCTTATCGGGTGATGAAATAGAGGAGAGAGTTGCCTCAATCACCAGGAAGGAAGCCAATCCCGAAATAAACATTGACTCGCTGATTATCGCAATGACAACATTTAACGAAAAAGGTGTCAACGAGGTCCTTTTGCGGTCAATTATCAGTATCGGTTTTGAGAAGACATTCACAGACCTGGTCTTTCCTTTCCTTAAAAGAGTGGGGATACTCTGGCATACCGGGTCAGTGAACGTCGGAGCGGAGCATTTTGTTTCCAACCTGTTCAGGTTGAGGATCATTTCAGCCACAGATGCCCTGCCTCCTGCATCAAACCCGCAAAGACAGAGAGCGGTGATGTTCCTTCCTGAAAATGAACTTCATGAAATTGGCCTTCTTTTCTTTGCTTACATCATCCGCAGCATGGGCCACGAAGTGCTTTACCTCGGACAGTCGACACCGCTGAATGCCATCCTGGTCGTGATTGAAAAGTGGCAGCCTGACACACTTGTCACAGGTGCATTATCAGCGTTGCCATTTACCAGACCTGAAGAATATCTAAGTCTGCTTGGTGAAACCTTTCCGGAACAGAAAATACTGGTCTCGGGAACACTGGCGGATGCAGCGGAGGATTTTAATTTCCCGAATATTTTTGCACTAAGCTCGGTTGATGATCTGAAAACCCACTTTTCACAGGTCACATCTCGCTGAAACTGATCAGTCGCCTGTTCTTTTCATCCCACAGCCTCAGCAATCCCAGTCCTTGGTATCGGTCCAAAGGACATGCCTGAACTGATGCTGAACATAAAAAAGCCAAACGCCGTGCACTGAAATGGCGAACAGAAGTTAATGACTGCAAATTTACCTCTTTTTATGCAGTCGGTCAAACAGGAGTCAGGGAGGGGTGGCTTGACAAGAAGACCTACGGCGCTGCAGCACGTAAAGCATGGCTTTCATCTGTAAACTTTTGTTATTCAGTTCCTTTCAAATATTTATCAAGGAACGAGAGTATCTGAGATCCTGCCTTTATCTCATTCTCCTTTTTCCTGAATCCATGACCCTCATCAGGGAAAATAACATATTCAACAGGAATATTGTTGGCTTTTACAGCAGCTACGATCTCATCGGACTCTGCCTGCAGTACCCGCGGATCATTGGCACCCTGTAGCACCATAACCGGATTCTTAATGTTTTGTGCATGAAACAGCGGCGAGATGTTGTACAACCTTACTGAATCAGCAGTGAAAGGATCGCCCATTTCCTGGTAGAGTGCATCACGGAATGAAGCCCACCACGGCGGAACAGATTTAAGCGTACGCAGCCAGTTGGTGACACCAAAGAAGTTCACTCCAACCTTAAATTCATCAGGTACAAAAGCCATGGCGGCCATGGTCATGTAACCCCCGTAACTCCCTCCTATGATGCCAATCTTTTCCGGATCAATATACTCCAGAGCCTGCAACCATTTCTTACCCCAGACACAGTCCTGCAGGTCCTTGTCACCGTGGTTCCTGTCATCCATCTTGAAAAAGCTCTTGCCATAACCGCTGCTTCCCCTGTTGTTAACAGCCAGCACAGCATACCCGTGATTGACAAGATATTGTAAAAGAGGATTGTAGCTTACATCTGACTGTCCGCCCGGACCGCCATGAACCCATACCAGGGCAGGAACTTTGTTCTTTTTGGATGCTGTCAACGGTTTATAAAATATGGCTGGTATCTCAAGTCCGTCGAACGATTTGAAACGGATCACTTCAGCGCTGACAAGATCATCAGGATTAATCTCGGGGTTCATTGTACCGGTAAGTTTCTTCAGTTCTGTTCCACCAAACTCATATATGCAGATGTCACCTGTGGTCTTGGAGCTACCGAGCCCAAGAAGCAGCAGATTCTCACTTTCCGAGATATTCACACTGGTAATGTTGGAACCGGGGATTTCAGGGTAATCAACATCTTCACCAGTGACAAGATCCGTAATTTTAAGAGTGATCTTAGCGTCTTCATTGACACCGGTAATCCTGTATTTCTCCTTTTCGCTAAGCCAGCTTCCGACTACATCCCATGCAGTCTCATAAATAACTGTGCGATTGCCTGTTGCTAATTCATAGCTCATAAGATATGCATACTCTTTACCGGCATCGGTGGTGTAATAAAAATACCTGTTATCATTGCTGAAGCCTGATCCGCTGTATGAACCCGGCTTATTGGCTTCTGAAACCTCTTTTGTTTCACCGGTCAGACGGTCAAGGAGAAACAGACGTGATTCACTGGTGGTTATGGATTTCTGAAGCGCAAGAATATTCCTGTCTTTTGTGTTCCCGGAAATATCATAACCTTCGGTATTCTTATATACCAGCTCCTCCTTCCAATCCCCTACACTCATTTTATAAATATCGAAAAACTGAGGGTCCCGCTTGTTTGAATTGAAATACATGGTCTTTTTGTCCATGCTCCAGCCGGCGAATGATGCTTTAACCGCATCGCCCGGAGTGAGGTCGACTACGGTACTGTCTTCATCAAGCAGATAAATGTGGCTGTTCTCATTGCCTCCCTTGTCTGCCGAATAGAGTATCTGGCTTGTCCCGTAGACATAGTCAACGGCAAAAAAGGACTCTGTTTCGGAATGTGTGACCTGCTTTTTCGCACCGTCAGCGATGTTTATTTCAAATACATTAAAGATCCCTGTCTCATCGCTGCTGACAAGTATTCTGGTCTCGTCAGGAGAGAATTGTCCCCCGCTGATCCTTACATTCCTGTAAAACTGGTCAATGGAATATGGGGTTGGTTCCGCCACTTTTTTTCCGGTACATGAGACCAGCAGCATAACAGTAAAAAGGAATACAAGTTTTTTCATATTCAGATCATTTTATTATAAAACAAAAAAGCCCCGGAAAAAGCCCCGTTATGAAATAAAAAATTTCCTCAGAAGGCTGATACAAAGCCAGCACTTAACTTGCCATATGATACACCGGAGAATTTCCATGTAAACTCCGAAACTACCCTGAGATTACGACGGAGCAGGTGGCCTGCATGAAAAGTCACAGACCTGTAGTTCAGCTCATCGATATCTGATTCAACAATATTTAACAACCCTGTATAGTACCATTTGCTCATATCCCCTTTGGGGGCATAGATTACTTCCGCAAAGCCGCCGTTGGTCATCACATCGGAAAGGTGCAGGTCATCCGCCGCCAGAAATACCTTCGAGTCGTTTCGCATTACATACTGCGCGTTTATGATCAGTTTCTCATCGAAATTGATTGAAATGTCAGGTCCGTACATCATTATTTCACTGGTAAACGGTCCGGAAAGATCCGAAAGAACCTCTTTTCCCGTATATCCGAATACTCCCAGTGAAACGCTCTTTCCGATTGACTGTGAGATTCTGAGCATGAAGTTCTTGTACTTGTCCTTGTCGAACAGCCATTCGTCATTGGCCTCACTTAGGCCGTATCCATTGATGATTTCACCAAAGAGGGTTGTCCCTGTTGAAAAATCTCTTTCGAAAATTACACCCCTGTCATACTTTAGGTCTACCGAAGAATTTCCCGGTGTGACACCATAAATCTGATAAGGTTCCAGAGTAAGGCGAAGCTCTCCCTTGAAAAGCGGGTCTGAAACCTGGAACTGTCCAATATAGAAATTTATGCCTGATCCCATAAGATCGTGATACATCAGGAACGCATCCTCCACTCCTGCTATGGTACCTCTCTCATTAAGCAGGAAATAGAAATAGTAAGAGAGTTTGTCTGAGATTTCTCCGCCAGACAGTATCTTAACAACAAAGGGTGCGCCGAAATCGACAGTACCCTGATCGCCGAAGTTGAATGAAGCGAACCCGTCAACCCTGAATGCCAGCGGCATCTCACGGAAGAGTGAAAGCCTGTCGTCTCCCGTATTTATAAAATACCTCGGTGACTCATATTCAGTCATTCTGAAGCCGTTTCCTGCGAATTCATCGCCGAAGGCCTTGAGTCTGGGAGCTGCCGGCGAGTGACAGACCTGGCAGCTGATCTGATATTTGCGCGCAAAGGCTGGTATTGCATCAATGCTTTTTGCCGGTATTAAGAGCAGGCATACTATTGCCAGCGATGCAGCCTGGTAATACAATGATCTTTTCATACTATGTTTTTTTCTAAGATGTGCGACTTATTGAATCAGGGAAGAATCTCAACTCTGGTTGAGTGCTCATTAACCCTGATTATCTCGGACTCCTCAGCCGGGACCTTCAGGAAATCAGCGACAGGCTTGACAAGAAGCTGGTAGTTCA
>JBBRXA010000068.1:0-11314 GCA_038248855.1 Bacteroidales bacterium
ACATTCTGCATGTTCAGATCATCACACATAAGAAAAGAGCAGGAAAACTAATTTCTGCTCTTTAAGGACGTTTGCATTTTAATACCTACCGGAGTCCGAACCTGTAAGTAAATTTTACCAGGAATATATCACTGGGTTTTTTGGTGCTGAAGAGGTTTGTGAGGTTATGATTAAGTGAGAATGACCCCGTCTCGTCTGAATAATCACGTGTCTGTGACCAGACCAGGTACATTGTAGAACCGGGACGGAATTCCCAGCGCACAACGAGGTTTGACAGGAATTCGTCAATGTTGCCATCCGGGTTTCCAAAGTCATAATCATCGGTTCCGTCTCTGTTTTCGTCAACGATGTATTTGTTTTCAGCGCCGTCAAAGCGTATCTCGTCTGTGGTGAAAGTATGAAAGCGGTCTGTGAAGTTTGCGGCTTTCGGATCTGTTATGACCTTATACTTGCTGTAATCCATTGCTGCAAGGAATGGCTGTCCCCAGTACTGAATCGTGAGATCGGGTGTGATATTGTAATTGAGTCTCAGAGACATCCGTACAATCTGCTGGTCTATCTGGCTGAGAATATACCGGTCCTGTCCTTCGAACGATGTATGGGTGACGTACTGCAGCATACTGCTTCTTGAAGATACTGAAGGCGAAACAGTTACCGAGAATGACTGTCCGGGTTTGGCTGTCAGGTCAAGCCCGGCAGAGAATGATTCGGATGACTTTTCTCCTCCCTTTGACATGTTTCCCCAGAACCCCACGGTGATCATTTTTGAAGAACTGCTGTTCAGTTTGACAAAGTAATTGACATTATCGGGAAGCAGCATTGACGGTCCTCCCCTCAACATAGTGTTTGATGTAGCCTTCCCGTTGTAATTACTCCCGATATTGAATGACCAGAGGTTTTTGAACTGTGTATATACGCCTAAATTGCCTCCGGCATTCTGGAAATTGCCGCCGAAGTCCCAGCCGTTCCATTGGTTTGCATTGAACCTGATCCTTCTGAAGATGCTGAAGGGCTTATCAATTGAGTAAGCCGTCCATGCCACTGCTGTCAGTGCATCAGCGCTCTGCAGGTAACCGAGGTCATTAAGGTCGAAGCCCGGCGATTTCCACAGGCCGAAAAGCATGAAGTTCCAGTGTCCGCTCACCTTTCCGAACTGCACATTGCCGCCGTGGCCGTTGAGAGATGTACGCGACGGATCGACTTCGATATAATCGGCATCAGGACGCTGGTAGAAATGCACTGATGACCGCTGGAGGTTTTCAACGGCATCAGTACTGCCGTTGAGGTTGCTGAATGCAGCCGTGGCTGTCAGGATCAGGGTCCTTTCCTTAAAATACTGTGTAAAGTCGAGGCCGGCGGTATTTGCACTTTTAACAAGATCTTCGATTCCCGTACCGTCAAGATAACGGTGCGTATTGGTGTAGGATCCGCCGATGATAGTCTTCCCGTCGTTGAAATCTTTCATTACCCTGGATACGAAATAGCTTGTCAGGGGTTCCACAGTCTGCAGGCTTCTCTCACCCTGTGAGTCTATTTCTGCTTTTGCCTCGGCAGTCACAGCCTCAAGGATGCCTATTGACAGGCCATCGGGTGTTTTGCCGGTCACTTTGGCGGCGCTGATAATAGGGGTATTACGCGGTGATCTTGCAAATTCATTCTCCTCCGTAACAGGCCAGATGTGGGGACTCCGTCCTATTCTCCTGGAATAGAAGAGGTTGTCATTACCAATATCGCCGTCTCCGATGCCCACCTTGAAGCTTGTGATGTTATTGCCTTCAATGAAGAAGGGTCTTTTTTCCTGGAAGAAAGTCTCGTAAGCTGACAGGTTAACTTCTGAAGGGTCTGCCTCCACCTGGCCGAAGTCAGGGTTAACAGTCAGGTCGAGTGTCATGTTGTTTGTGATTCCCAGTTTTGCGTCAAGTCCTCCGTTGTACTTTAGGTCGCTGCCGTCGACAAACGGGTTGCCGGGTTCCGCCGGATAATTTTCATAGCTGCCCACCGCGAAAGGGGTCAAGTCAGCCTGTTTGCGCGGTTTTATTCCTTCAAGGCCTGTCACTTCACCGAAATTATGAACCATACCTGAAGCATTCCTGTCAATGTGTTGCCAGAAGGTCGTTTCCATGTCACGGAATGTCTGCCGCATTACCTCCATTCCCCATACACCCCCCTCGGCTATCCTAAACCTCAGCTGTGTAAGAGGTATTTTCATTTCGGCGGCCCACCCCCAATCGTACACCCCGGATTTTGTAAACCAGATGGGGTCCCAGGTATTGTCTTCTACCTGTCCGTCGCTCGCCCATATCATGTCCAGTTTGACGCCTGCAGCGTTCACAATGAATACGAAGCCGGTGCGCTGGTCATGGTAGCTGTCAAAGGCTATTCCTACAAGGTCCCCGTCGGCGTTGTCACGCCTCGAGATGCGCCGGCTGATGCTGTCAGGCGCTGTGTCGTAGGCTTTGATGGCAACATAGATATAGTTGTCGTCAAACAGAACCTTGAATTCTGTTTTCTGGCTGGCATCCGAGCCGTTATTGGGTTCATACTGAACAAAGTCGCCACCCCAATCACCGGTCTGCCACGTTTCCTCATCGATTGATCCGTCAATCACCGGTGCCGAGGCGGTATAAACAGCTGTGTAACTCTTTTTATTTTCAGGCGTCTGAGCTGATGTAACAATGCACAAAAATGCCATAACAGCAAGCATCATAATTCTTTTCATAGCGGTAAGGTTCAAATGTCCAAAATGCAAATCCTTATTAAGGACGGCCTGGAAGTGGAAGTGCTGCTTTTCCTCAGAAAAATTCGAAGGAGGTGCCGGTGTGGGCAAGAAATCTGAAAAGCCCTTCGCGCGGAATGATGAGCGAAGCAGTATTTGTATTGGGGTGGAACGATAGTCGCTCGTGCTCAAGCAGGGACTTGTCAATAAAGAGGTGAACGTGCTGTTTGGCATCATTCATAAGTCCGAAGGGAGAGACAGACCCGGGTGCAAGGCCGAGATACAGCATCAGCCTGCGGTCGGAGGCAAATGAAAGCTTGCCCTGCCTGAGCTTCTGCTCCAGATCTTTAATGTTCAGCTTCGAACTGTAATACAGTATTACGAGGTAGTGCCTGTCGCCCTTATGATTCCTGAAAAAGATGTTTTTGCAGTGACCCGAGTCTATTCCGGCCCAGTATTTCATTGCCTCGTCAACCGTGTTAACGGGCGGGTGTTCATGATACTCGAACGGTATTTGAAGTTGATCAAGCAGAGCATACAGTTCTGCAGGGCCCCTCATACTACAGGCTTTTTTTTGGCGCAGTATTTGAATTCCAGCCCGCTCAGCAGGGCCATGTCCTCTCCTGCCTCCTGAAGGTCAGTATCTTCCTCGTCAAAATGCCATTCGACGGTAACGGGAATATTTTTTTCCATGATCTCCTTGAGAATAGTAAAGATATCATAAAGGAATTTGGCGGATGAGGAGTTGAAGTATGCAAGGTCAACCTTGAAGAGCAGCGGCCTGGCATCCGTATAGGGATTACTCGTATTTATTTCTCCGGCAAATGCCGTCAGCCAGTCAATTACCGGATAGAAGAGTTCTCTTACGTCTTCCGGGGCCGACTTACCCGAGATTGAAAAAATATTTTCTTCCGGGGAAAGAATAATCTCAGGTTTGTTACTCTCGGCCTTAATTATTAAACTCTTCATTGTTACCCTTTTTACAAATATGCAATCTTTTTTCTGAAATGGCAATCCGTAAGACTAATCTGTCAAACAGGAAACGCTTCGTTATCTTCACTTAAATACCCCGTATCAGGTTTGAGGCCCGGTCTCCTTGAAGCTTCCACGGCAAGGGCGTCACAGCGCTCGTTTCCCGGGTTGTTGTCATGACCCTTCACCCATATAAGCTTAACACTGTGCTGCCTGTAGACTTCGAGAAAACGGAGCCACAGGTCAGGGTTTTTCTTTTTGGCAAACCGTTTTTGTTCCCAGTTAAAAAGCCATCCCTTGTTCACTGCATTGACAAGATACTGGGAATCGGTATACAGGATAACCTCTGTCCCCGGCTTTTTCATTGACTCGAGGGCCACGATGGCAGCCAGGAGTTCCATACGGTTATTGGTGGTCAGGCTGAATCCGTCTGACAGTTCCTTTCTGTGGGGACCGGAGATCAGAACGACACCGTAACCGCCCGGACCGGGATTACCGCTGCACGCACCGTCTGTGTAAACAGTGACTTTATGAGGCATGTGGCAGTACTATTCCGGTATTATGGATAAAGAGCCTCACAGCGATGGCGATCAGGATGATGCCGAAGAATTTCTTCAGGATGTGGAGCCAGGTTGGTCCGAGGAATCTTTCAATAGCCGTGGTACTCCTGAGCACGAAATATACGATGATCATATTCAGAAGGAGGGCGATGAGGATGTTGAATGTATGGTATTCCGCCCTGAGTGAGAGTACCGTTGTTATGGATCCGGCGCCGGCGATAAGCGGAAATGCAATGGGTACAATTGTGCCGCCACCGGGTGAGTCGTGATGGAAAAACTCGGCGCCCAGTACCATTTCCATTCCCAGGAGGAAGATGATGAACGCTCCTGCTATGGCAAACGAGTTGGCGTCAATTCCGAAAATATTAAGCAGTTTTTCCCCGAAGACGAGGAACACAAGAAAAATGGAGAGGGATACCAGGGTTGCTTTAAGGGCGTTGACATTTCCTGTCTTAATCTTGATATCCAGGATGATGGGAATAGACCCCGGGATGTCAATGATTGCGAAGAGGACCATGAATGATGCGACTATCTCGATAAAGCTGAAGTGCATACGGAATTTTTTTGCAAAGATAAGATAAGAGTTGAAAAGTTGAAGGATTTAAGGACGGAGGACGAAGGATGCAGGCGGGGAGCGGGGAGTAAGTGGCGGTGGGCAGGAGCGAGACTCTCCGACCTCATCCGCCAGCCGGTGGACGGATGAGGGGGTGGTTCCGACCTTCCGACCCTCAGACAAAAAAAGGGTCACCGTAACCGGCAACCCTTTTCTGAATATGTCTGAATGATATTACTGCCTTATATCCATCTCTTTAAGAAGGTGGCCGGCACCTGCATAGACATCCATAATCCAGAGCACATACCTGATATCCACACAGATACATCTCTGAAGATCGGGTTCAAATGCAATGTTGCCTGTCATCGCTTCCCAGTTGCCGTCAAAGGCCAGCCCGATGAGTTCACCGTTGCCGTTAATGACCGGACTTCCGGAGTTACCGCCGGTGATGTCATTGTTGGTGATGAAACATACCGGCATGTAACCTTCAGGTGAGGCATATCTTCCGAATTCCTTTTTATTGTAAAGGTCTATCAGCCGCTGGGGCAGGTCGAACTCATAGTCGGCCGGCTTATATTTCTTAATGACACCGTCAAGTGTTGTATACCAGTTGTAATGAACGGCATCCTGAGGATAATAGTCCTGGACCTTGCCGTAGGTCAGCCTCATGGTGAAGTTGGCATCAGGATAAAGGGTTTTGTCGGGTGCATATTCCATAACACCGGCGAGATATGTGCGCTGGCCCTTCGAGAGATCGGCATTGAAGGCAGCGAGATCCTGCTGAAGGGTTCTTCCTACGGCTGTTATGGATTTGGATGCAACAAGGGCCGGATCTTTCTGAAGAGTCTTGAGATCAGGTTTTGCGAGGAAAGCCTTCAGCCTTTCAGGGGTCACAAAGACAGACCTGGCGAAAAGATCATCGACGAATCTGTCGGAATCGCCTTTGAACTTCTTATCGATGAAAGCATAAATGTCAGGCCAGAATTTGGGGCCGATGTCAGCCTTGTAAAGCTTGAACATCGCCTTGGTCGTTTTTATGTCTGTGGGATAGTTGTAGTCGCCGTAGAACGCATCGAGGTTATTCAGTGCCCTGCCGGTGATTTCTGCCACCCTGTCTTTGTTGCCCTCTTTCATTGCATCCTCGAGTGCGGCAAACTGTCCTGAGAAGGAAATAAGCTCGCATGAGCTCCTGAATACTTCGTTAAGATACTGCTGGGCGTAGTATTTCTCAGCCCTGCCTTCAATTGCGTTTTTAATGAGTGTAAGTGCGTTACCGTATTTTTCAACTCTTGCCTTGTCTGCATTTACCCACTTCATGAAATCAGCTTCGAATGCGGCTTTTGATGCTGCCGTGCGCAGGCGCTCGAGGCCCTCGTTCTGACCTATCGAGAATTTCCAGTAATTTGAGGAACCGGCGAATTTTGATGAGTACTGTATGTTTACCTTCGGGTCTGCCATCATATCCTTCATCCAGATAGCCTGCTTCTCACCGCGTATCTTGACTCTGTTGGCGTTGGTGATCTTCATTGCTTCGTCAACTTCGTATGAGGTCATGAAACGCGTGGTGCCGCCCGGGTAACCCATAACCATCGAGAAGTCATCCTTCTTCAGGTCTTTGATCGATACCGGGAGGTAGTGTTTCGGTTTGAGGGGAACATTATCCTTCGAATATTCAGCCGGTTTGCCGTCGGGGCTCATATAGACCCTGAACACGCTGAAGTCGCCTGTATGACGCGGCCACATCCAGTTGTCAGTGTCGTGACCGTATTTTCCAATGGAGTTAGGAGGGGTTCCCACCAGCCTTACGTCGCTGTAAATCTCATAGATAAGAGTAAAAAACTGGTTGCCGCCGTAGAAAGAGCTGACCTGTGCCCTGTAGCCTGTGCCTTTTGTGGCTTCAAGGGTAATCGCGGTTCTCTCTGCATTGAGGGCTTCGGCGCGGGCTGTCTCTGTCATTTCAGGTGTCACTTTTGACAGCATGCGGGCCGTGACATCTTCGATCCTGACGAGGAAAGTCACGCTGAGTCCGGGGTTCGCGAGTTCCTCATCGCGGGTCATTGCCCAGAAACCGTTCGTAAGATAGTCGTGCTCAACGGTACTGTGATTTTGTATCTGTCCGTAACCGCAGTGGTGGTTGGTCAGCAGAAGGCCTTCAGGGGAGACAATCTCGCCGGTGCACCCTCCGCCGAAAATGACGATAGCATCTTTCATGCTGGCCTTGTTGATACTGTAGATATCTTCAGCCGTAAGTTTCAGCCCCATTTCGGTCATAGTACCGATATTCAGCTTATCGAGAAGCGGAAGGAGCCACATACCCTCATCTGCTCTGGCGACAGAGACGGAGAGGGTCAGGATGATGATCACAAGTGAAAATAGTTTTTTCATGTTATAATTATTAGAATAAATATTTGCGAATTGTCAAAGATATTCTTTTAGGTAATAAAGAAGGATGAGTTTAACATTTTATAAGAATCGAAGTTCTGTCTGCAGCTTGCGCAGGTTAAATGTCAGGCGGTGCCATTCGGTCACGCCGTGCTCCATTATCGCCCTGCGGTGGTCAGGTGTGGGATATCCCTTATTGTGCCGCCACCCGTAACGGGGACAGAGGGCGTCAAGCTCTTCCATGAGGCGGTCGCGTTCCGTTTTTGCCAGAACTGAGGCGGCGGCAATAGAGAGGAATGTGGCATCACCGCGGACGACTGTGAGATGGGGGATATTTTTATAGGGATAGAACCTGTTGCCGTCTATCAGCAGCAACTGGGGTGTCATTGATAATCCGTCCGCTGCCCGGTGCATGGCGGTTATGGAAGCGCGGAGGATATTCATGGTATCGATCTCAGCATTGCTGCATGATGCAATACTCCAGGCTATTGCGTTTTTTAAGATGTCGTCACGGAGGCTGTTGCGCTGGCGCGGGGTAAGTTTTTTGGAATCGTTGAGGGTATGGTTTACGTAGTCTTTGGGAAGAATGACGGCGGCGGCGAAAACGGGACCGGCGAGGCAGCCGCGGCCGGCTTCGTCGCAGCCGGCTTCGGTCAGCAGGGGGTCATGGAATTGTTTTAACATCAGTGGGTTATGATGTAATCATCAGTGTATCATGGTGTTTACGGGTCATCAGTGGCGGGTTTCGGTGGCTTTGATGATACTCTTCCACATTTCTTCGGCGGCCTTTTCCCAGGTATATCTCTGGGAGTTGACGATACCCTGTTGGGAGAGGCGGCGGCGCAGCGCGCCATCGGCGACGAGGCGCGCCATAGCCGCGGCTATGGCGCCTGCGCCGGCAGGGCCGGCGCAGAGCGCTGCACCGCCGCTCACCTCCGGCAGTGACGACGTGTCAGAGAGAATGCACGGCGTACCGCAACGCATCGCTTCTACCACCGGAATGCCGAAACCTTCGAACCAAGGCACAAACGTCAGTGCTTCCGCACCCCCGTACAGCCTCCGTAAAACCTCACGGCTGACCGACCCGGTAAAAATTATGTCACCGCTGTAGGGCGAAGCCTCCAGCACCCGGTCAGTCTCCCCTGTAAGGTATAACCGCTTCCCTGCAAGAAGCAACACGTGTTCCTTCCCGGTCTCCTTTCGGAAAATATCATACGCTTTAATGAGCGTCCCGATATTCTTACGCGGCGAAAAGTTGCTGACAAAGAGGAAGTAAGGCCTTCCCGCAGTATACTCCTTCCTCGTAAGTTCAGCCTCATCACCCTCAGGAGGTGAGAATATCTCCGCCACACCGTTAGGCACTACGTCAATTTTCCCCGGATCAATCCTGTACACTTTTGCGATATCATCTGCCGAAAAGTGAGACACAGTAGCTATCCGGACTGCCCTCTCCGCGAACTTCCTGAAAAAATAACGGTAATAACGTCGGGCAGTGAAGGGGATGTCCTCAGGCCTGTGCTCATGATTCAGATCGTGAATAACAGGCAGACAGGGAACATCAGTACGAAGAGGTATAATGCCGTCAGGGGCAATGAAAATATCCGCCCCGATCTGTTTCAGAACAGGCGGAAGAAGGAATTCATGCCAGAGGTACCACAATGCGGGATGAAAAGTACGCAGTCCCACAGTCAGGTATTCAGCATTTGCAGCTTTTATCGGGGGACTCCTGAAAGGTCTGTCTCCAACCATAATGAACCGGTGCTCCGGATGACCCTTCACCATACGTGTGACAACCTCACGGGTAAACCACCCTATGCCGTCATACGGTATCTCTCTCAGTGTACGTGAATTAATTGCAATTATCATCCCGCCTGTGCTCTTTAAAACACAAAACTGAAAGTAATTGATTTTATTACGATATTTGTGAAGAGTGCATCTTAATCAGTCTGATAAAGAGAAAGTTTTTTTATGAAGACCCATGCTAACCGGATTTCGGAGGAGGAGAAATATCGCTCCCTTTTTGAAAACGTAAGGGAGGGCATCTACCAGAGTACCCCGGAGGGTCAGCTCCTGACCGCAAATCCCGCCCTGGTAAAGATGCTGGGTTATGACAGCGCCGAGGAGATGAAAAGGCTGAATATCGCCACGGAAATATATGTAGATCCTGAGGAACGGGACCGGCAGATGCAGATACTACTTGAAAGTAATACCGAGGGAGATATTGAACTTCTGCTGCGCCGTAAGGACGGCACCCAGCTGATTGTCCTTGAACATTCCCATGCCGTGCGCGACAAAAAAGGCAGGGTCATCTTTTTCGAAGGCACACTTACAGATATTACAAGCAGAAAACAGGCCGAAATG
Organism: Bacteroidales bacterium; assembly: GCA_038248855.1. Lineage (GTDB taxonomy): Bacteria > Bacteroidota > Bacteroidia > Bacteroidales > VadinHA17 > SR-FBR-E99. The sequence continues at coordinate 9,545 of JBBRXA010000068.1, forward strand.
GCCCTCAGGGAGAGCGAAGCAAGGTATCACAACCTTCTTGAAACGATACGGGACGGCATATCAGTCTTTGACGAAACAGGCAGAATGCACTACTTTAATCAGCGGAAAAAGAGGATGCTCGGATATGAAAATGATGATGAGTTCAATGATATAAACGTATTCTCAATGATCCACCCCGATGACAAAGGGATGGCACGGGAATATTTTATGGAACTGACCCTGAAAGGCACCATAAGTATCCCGGAATTGCGGGTGCTCAGAAAGAATGGGTCATTCTTCTGGGCAGAGTTCAGTACCACTGCAATAAAGAACCCTGACAGTGAGCGGAGTCTCTTCATGGACACCATGCGGGATGTCACTGCAAGAAAAAGAGACGCCGACCTGCTTCGTGAGAGTGCTGAAAGCTACAAAGCCCTTTTTAACAGCATCACCAATGCAATGTATATCCTTAACCTGAAGGGGCAATTCATCAATGTAAATAATGGGGCTGTACTCATGTATGGCTATGAACGGGAGGCTTTTATAGGCAAGACCCCTGAGTTTCTAAGTGCGCCGGGAAGAAATGACTTCCCTGAAGTGATGCGTATGATCCGCGAAGCCTTCAACGGCACGCCCCAGAGGTTTGAATTCTGGGGACTAAGGAAAAACGGGGAGATCTTCCCCAAAGAAGTAAGCCTGTTCAGTACCACCTATTTTGGAGAGGATGCAATTATAGCAGTAGGGGTTGATATAACTGAACGCAAGATGGTTGCAGAGGAGTTGAAACAACACAGCATCCATCTCCAGAAAATCATAGACCTCGTCCCGAGCTATATCTTTGCCAAAGATCTCAACGGCAGGTTCCTGCTTGCAAATAAGGCCCTTGCAGATGTTTTCGGACTTGCACCGGGGGATATTATTGGCAAAACAGATGCAGACTACGGGGCAACACCCGAGCAGATAGAGTTATACCGCAACGCTGACCTCAAAGTTATTGAGAGAGGCAGACAGGTGATGATCCCGGAAGAGCAGGTGCTGCGCAAAGACCGGTCACTGGGCTGGTTCCAGACTGTAAAGATCCCTTATGTACATCCCGGAAATGAGAAGCCTGCCATTTTGGGTGTGTCAACGGATATTACAGCACGAAAAGAGACAGAGGATGAGCTCCGCAGGAGCGGAGAGAGATTCAGGAAATTATTCGAGTCTCATTCTGCAGTTAAACTGATAATTGACCCGGCAGACGGATCAGTTATTGATGCTAACTTTGCCGCAGCCGATTTCTACGGATGGCCAACTGAGAGACTCCGGGGGATGAAGATACATGATATCAGCACCCAGCCACAGTTAGCAATGGAAGGTGTGGTCAGGGAAGTTATAGCTCACGGAAGCATCAGGTTTGAAACAGTTCACAGGCTGTCTGACGGAAGCCTGCGTGAGGTGGAGATTTTCTCAAGCAGGGTGGAAATAGACGGCAAGGAGCTGCTTCATTCAATTATCCATGACATAACCGAAAAACGGAAAATACTTTCTGACCTTATTGCGGCCAAAGATAAGGCTGAGGAGAGCGACAGGCTCAAGACCGCATTCCTTCATAACATCTCACACGAGATACGTACCCCGATGAATGCCATTGTCGGGTTTACATCGCTGCTTGATTCATCAACTATTTCAGAAGAGACCCGGAAACAGTATATTGAAGTGGTTTACCAGAGCAGCAGTCAGCTGCTTTCCATAATTTCAGATATCGTAGATATATCGAATATTGAGACAGGCCTTATCAGACTGTCAGTA
>JBBRXA010000069.1:0-10321 GCA_038248855.1 Bacteroidales bacterium
ACCTTCCTTAGCGGCAATGATAAGTTTGAAGACATCATACAAAAGACTGCCATAGAAAATCTCTGGTATGCATCATCTGGACCCATACCTCCCAATCCTGCCGAGCTGATAGAGCGCAAGGCCATGACCGACTTCATTGCAAAGGCGAAGAAGCAGTTCGACTATATTATCCTCGACACGCCGCCGGTTGCCATTGTCACTGATGCACTTCTGCTTGCTCACCACAGTGACATGATGCTTTTTGTTGTACGTCAGCGCTACTCCTCGAAGAACACTCTTAACCTGATTGATGAGATCTACCGTAACAAGGAGATAAAGAACCCGGGCATCATTGTCAATGACATATCCATGACCGGCTACTACGGTTACGGACTGCGGTACGGCTATACCATGGGCTATGGTTACGGGTATAACTACGGCTACAAGTATTACGGTCACACATCGTACGGAAAGAGAAGCAAGGATGAGGCCGGGGCGTACTATACGGAAGACTAGTGCTGAGCCCATGGTAAACGGCTATTATAAAAGTAAAACACTTCAGCTTCCTCAAAACCTCATTGACATAACGGCCTTGCAGAAGTCTGGGCCTGTGATGACAGACCGTCGTCCTCGACTTGCAATCCTGGTAGATCAGCGCGGATGGGCTTATCATGAAAAAGCCACGGAGAAGGCAAAATATATTGAGAAAGTTTGGGATACGGAGTTCTTCTTTCTCAATGAGAAGCCGGTTATTGATCCTGCGAAGTTTGACATACTCTATAACTTTAATCACACACCCTCGCATTATGATGAGCTCTTTCACGGCAGGCTCATCAAGGGGTTGTACAGTCATTATCACCACACCGCAAATTTTCCCTGGCAATATGTTTACCGCATGGTGAAACATGCGGCAGTGCTTGTTGTTGCCAACAGGCCGCAGATGGACGAGATAAAGCCTTTTTTCCGCAATACCGTTGAGCTGCCTGACGGTGTTGACCTTACGACTTTTTATTTTGAGCGCCAGCGCACCGGTGATGACATTGTGGCAGGGTGGAGCGGCAATCCTGACCGTCGGCTGGCACGCCGCAGGGTCAAGAGGTTTTATGAGGTGGTGCAGCCGGCATGCGCAGCAGCAGGGGTGGAACTGAGGATGGCCAGGGACATGGGCCGCGATGACCTTCGGAGAATGTACAACGATACTGACGTGGTTCTCATTGCCTCGCATACCGAGGGCAATCCGCTCTGTTTCTTTGAGGCCGGCGCCTGCGGACGCACTGTCATTGCCACGGGCGTGGGCGTGATCCCGCAGATGATTGAAGACGGTGTCGACGGCTTCATCATAGACCCGAACCACCCGGACCCTGAGACCCTCAGACTTATGACCCTCAGACTTCAATGGTGCAGGGCCCACCCTGAAGAAACCCGCGCCATGGGCATGAGACTCCGTGAAAAGATCCTCCGCGACCGTAATCCTGATGAAGCCGGAAAGGCCTTCAGCGATCTTCTCGAAAAGGTCTGGCTGTTGTCGCGCCCCGTATTATAGGCCTTTATACAAACCCGTAAACCCATAAACATTTAAAGATGTAAAAACTTTAACTTTTCAACTTTTTTCTATCTTTGTTCATCAATCCGGGAAAGTACCGGATTATCTGAAAGATGCCCGGGGGGATATTGAATTAAAGGATGGTTCGCTGACATTGCGACCATGATTATATTATTCTGAATCTCAATTTGTTGGGCACAATTTGATTGTGACTGACCAACCGAAGGATTTTCTGAGATCAACATTTTCAGCCACCGGCTGCCAGGAAATCTACCCCCATATTCTATTAAAAAAAAATGCACAAGGTGAAGTAATTTTATATCAACCTGATAATAACTCTACTCAACTCGAGGTTCGTATTGATGAGGAAACTGTTTGGTTGACGCAGGCGCAGATGGTGGAGCTTTTCTCTTCCACTAAACAGAATATCAGTCTTCATATTAATAATATTTAAAAAGAAGGTGAATTAGGGCCGGATTCAACTGTCAAGGAATACTTGACAGTTCAAAATGAGGGCACAAGGAAAGTACAACGATATTGATAGATAATTATGTTGATGAAAGTGTTTTGATATTGTTATCTAAAAGGAGAAAAAATGTGGAAGCAAAAATCTTCACGGCAACTATTTCACACCAACTCAAAATGGATTTGAAGAAATTCAATGAACAATATCCGGCAATAGAAGTGAACAATTTCAATAAATCGCACGATCGTTTTCTGATAATTGACAACACCCTGGTATATCATATTGGTGCTTCCTTAAAAGATCTTGGTAAAAAGTGGTTTGCTTTTTCAAGAATAGATCTGGATGTTCCGGAACTTATTAAGAAGCTTCAATGATTATGTACGTCAGCCGTTACCCGATCTCCTATATTTGCCAGCCCTGTTATCTTTCCCTATTCCCCTTTTAACTTTTACCTCAACCTCCTCCTCATATGGAAACACCGAAGAAACCTCTCCCCCCGTCGGATGACATTGACCTGATGCGCTATGTGTCACTCTTTGCCAGCAACTGGATATGGATAGCCGTGGCGCTCTTCCTGGCGCTCTCTCTGGCATACTCCTATAACCGGTACTCGGCAAGGGTTTATAATGTAAAAAGCACTCTTCTGATCAAAGACGACCAGGGCACAGGAGGCATTCCCAATATGGAGCAGATATTCTCCGGCAGCCTCTACAATTCATGGCCCCAGCTTGATGATGAAGTGGCAATAATAGAATCGTACACGCTTAATCACAGGGTAATATCAGACATACCGGAACTGCAGATAGCCTATGTGCCTGTAAACCGCCGCGGCATCCAGGGACAGCGCATGTACAAGACATCACCTTTTGTTGTGCGAAAGATCTCTGACGAACAGCCTAACGGGGTACAGATGACCCTTCGTTTTACAGGACCTGAAACATTTACTGTGGAAGTGAACAAGGATCAGCTTGCAGAATGGCGCAGGGAGCAGGGAACAACGGGAGGCAATACTGTTAGGGAAGAAACGGAGCCTGGCAGGGAATTTCGACTCGGCGAGCCCTTTACAGATTACGGCTTCAATTTTGTAACAGAGCAGCGTGACAGTTCCAAAACCGTCTTCGGAGAAAAGAACCGTTACCTGGTCTGGTTTGAAGCTCCGGCAGAACTGACAAACAGCTACCGCTCCAACCTGAAAGTCGATGCTGTGAAAGAGGGGGCTACGGCCTTCACCCTGTCGTTTGACGGTTATTCCCCGCAGCAGGGGGCTGATTATCTCAACACCCTTATGAGACTCTTTATTGTTCAGGGAATGGAATGGAAGAGCCGTGCGGCAGACAACACCATAAACTTCATTGAAGTACAGCTTGGGCTGGTGTCAGACTCTCTGAGACTGGCGGAGAACAGCATGGAGAGCTTCAGGCTGAACAACCGTTTTGTCGACCTGACCCTTGAAGGGACGCTGGTGCTTGAGAGGCTTGAGAAGTTCGAGGGTGAAAAGAATGTTCTGGGGCTGCAGATGCAGTATTATGATTACCTGCTGGGTTACCTGGAGTCGCGCGAGGAGAATGAGAGTATCATTTCTCCCAGCATCATGGGTGTAAATGACCCGGTTCTCGTGAAACTGGTTAATGAATTTGCAACCCTGCAGCAGCAGAAGAAGCAGATGGCATTCACCGTCAGGGATAACGTGCCGCAGGCCCAGCTGATAGACCAGAAGATAGAGGATGCGCGTGCTGCCCTGAATGAGAATGTATCCAGCTCCATCAGCCAGCTGAAGCTCACAGTAAAGACTATCAATGAAAGAATATCCAAAGTGGAAAAGGAACTGGGCCGGCTTCCGGGAACCGAAAGACGCCTGATAGGTATCCAGAGAAAATTTGATCTGAACAATTCGGTCTACACCTTCCTTCTCGAGCGCCGTGCAGAGGCAGGGATAGCCAAGGCATCGCAGATAACAGACAACCGCATCATCGATGAGGCGATGAAACAGAACAGCAGCCAGATAAGACCCAAAGCCATGAAAAACTACCTGGTTGGTATTCTGCTTGGACTGTTGGTGCCAATGGCACTCATTGTATTGCTTGATCTTATTAATAACAAGATCATAGGCCGGCATGATATTGAAGCCCTCACAAAGGCGCCTATAATAGGGTTCATCAGCCACTCCGACTATCATGTTGATGTGCCTGTTGCAGAGAAGCCGGGCAGTACGCTGGCAGAGAGTTTCAGGGCGGTGCGCACTTCCCTGGCATTCTATACCGGCCAGACAAAGTGCCCTGTAATCCTTATTAGTTCCCCGGTAAGCGGCGAGGGCAAGACTTTCACCTCTGTAAATCTTGCCACCATCATCTCAATGATGAACAAAAAAGTGCTTATAATGGGCCTTGACCTGCGCAAACCCAGGGTCCATGAAGTGCTTAATGCCGGGGACTCTAAGGGAATGAGCCGTTTTCTCAGCGGGAATGCATCTTTTGAGGAGGTAATTGTTAAGACAGAAATTGAAAACCTCTGGTTTGCACCGTCAGGGCCCGTTCCGCCAAACCCGGCAGAACTGATAGGTTCGCCAAAGATGACGGAATTCATTGCTGCAGCACGCAAGGAGTTTGACACGGTCATCATAGACACCCCACCGGTGGGGATTGTTACCGATGCCCTTCTTCTTGGTCGTCTTGCAGACGTAAATCTCTTCGTTGTCAGGCAGCGGTATACCACACGAGGCTCAGTCTCGCTCCTTGATGAGATATTCAGAAAAGGAGAGATGTCAAACGTTGCCCTGGTGGTGAATGACATCTCCACCACAGGCTACTACGGTTACGGTCTGCGTTACGGCTACTCTCTTGGTTACGGCCACCGTTACTATGATCCCGGCAACTACTATTCAAAAGGAAAAGACAAGAATATGGAGTACTACACAAACGACTAATTATGAAATCACTAATTGCAGTTCTTTTAATGGTAGTGGCAATTTCGTCCACAAATGCACAAACTTCAGACAAAATTGCCAGTACACCGGCGCTTAATTACGACTGGCAGCCGGGGTTTATTAATATTACAGAGCTTAACGGCGGAATAGGTCTTGGCCTGATCGATGCCTCTTTTTCGAGATACTATTTCGGCATCACAACTGTGAACGGTTACCAGTTTACCAGGAACATTAAGGCAGGGGTTGGTGTTGGCGTCCAGGCACATAACGGAGGCACACTTTTCCCCCTCTATATTGATGCCCGCTATAGTTTTAGCTCACAGGAGCTTGTCCCCTTCTTCGCTGCTGCTGGTGGCGTAGCTCTCAGTTTCAGAGACCTGAACAGCGGGTCACGAATCTTTATTAATCCTTCAGCAGGGTTAAAGTGGGTGGCAGCAAACCGGACGGGCATCTCATTCTCCACGGGCCTCATGATCACATCCGGCGGAGGCTTCCGCGACTCCTTTGTCAACGTTAAAATCGGGGTAGAGTTCAAAGGCAAAGACTGAAGCCCTGAATTCCGGAATCCGCGAAAGCAGACGAAAAACCTGAATAATTGCCTAAACTCTAAAACATTTTTCTTACCTTGTATCCCAAAGCAGATCATCAATATAACCTTAACCAGTCATGAAAAAGCTTTACACCATTCTCCTCTCACTGATCTTCTTTTCTGTGACGCTTAGCGCACAGGTGGTGACCGAACGTTGCTTTCACCTTGACAAGGTTCAGTTTCTACAGCAGAAGCAGGATTTCTGGAGGAGCCACACTATGTATTCCACCACCGCCAGGCCGATGTCAATGCTGACAGGAGGGTATTATAACCTCACTGAATTAAATTATGGCTGGGGACTGGGCGTGATAAATGTACCATTCTCACAGCACCAGGCCGGCATCACAACTGTCAACGGCTGGCGTTTTGGCAACGGAATCGCCCTGGGTGTCGGGGTGGGATATCTTGCATACAATAATGGATATACTGTTCCACTTTATGCTGATGCTCGTTATTTCATGGGGCAGCAGCGGGTAAAATTCTTCGTTATGGGTGCCGGCGGCGTACTCATGAACTTCGCCAATTTTAAAGACTACTCCAGGGTGTTTGCTAATCCGGGTGTCGGACTTACAATTCCATTGGCTAAAACGATGCATCTGTCATTCAGCACTGGTCTTTATACTCAATATATCCTTACTACGCCGCATAATCGCGACTCTTACATCAACATGAAGCTCGGCCTCCTCTTCGGCAAATAGTAGCTGAACTTAAACACTTTTGTCTTTTTGCTTTTGTCTTTTATCTTGACTTCATACTTTTGTCTTGCGCCTTTTATCTTTTGTCTTTTTCTCTCTTGACTTTTCCCTTTTTCCTTCGTAATTTAGCTACTGTCTAATACAAAGTCTGCTAATTATGAAAAAGTCATTAACTGTTTTTGTCGTTACAGTGGGCATCATTCTGCTCACCTTCGGATGTGCCTCGGTGAAGTTTTATTCTGACCCCGGTCTGAAGAATGAAACAGGACTGCGTTACTACACCCTCAAGCCTTACTTCCTGGTTGAATATCAGGCAGAAAAGGACAACATCGTTAAAACGACTGTTGTTTACCTGCCTGACCTTGCCGCGCCGCAGTACATGTATATCAGGCCCGGCCTGGGATCAGGCGAGGTGAAGATGAACTTCAAGGACGGCGCCCTCGAATCATACGGCATCGTCACTGATTCAAAGATACCGGAGAGCCTGGAGGCCTTTGCCGCTATGCTCTCCAAGAGCGCTTATGCTGCGCAGGCATTCACCGGCCCGCCCCTAACAGTCAATGATGACAGCGGCACATACTTCAGGCTCTATGAGATCATTGCCGGTACCGGCGGCACTGTGCTGAAAGAGATCACCCCGGAACGAAAGGAGAGCCAGGGGGCACGGCAATGAAAAACAGGATACTTAACAGGACCATAAAGGTAAAGGGTCTCCCTCAGCGCAAGGGTACGGGGTGGCTCTCGCCGCTGCCTGACCTGCGTGACTTTACCGTCCGCAATACTGAGATAAGTGGCTTTGACAAGAAGCTGGGGCTGTCGGCAAAAAGAGAATCGCAGAAAGCAATGGTTGACCTCCGCCAATTCTGCTCCCCGGTGGAGGATCAGCAGAAGCTTGGCTCCTGCACGGCGCATGCCGCTGCCGGCATTGTAGAGTATTTTGAGCGGAGGGCTTATGGCAGGCATATAGAAGCCTCGAGGCTCTTCCTCTATAAAGCCACCCGTAACCTTATGCAGGTCACCGGCGATACCGGATGCTGGCTGAGAGATACCATGGGTGCACTTGTTCTTTGCGGGGTGCCCGATGAAAAGTACTGGCCCTACGATGTAAAAGAGTTTGACAAGGAGCCCGGCAGCTTTGTCTATTCCATAGCCGATAATTACCAGTCGGTGAAATATTTCTGCCATGACCCCCAGGGTTCCGACCTGCCCTCTGAAAAGGTTCTCGACTCCGTTAAAAAATATATTGAGGCAGGCATCCCCGCCATGTTTGGCTTCTGGGGCTTTCAGTCGTTTGAGGAGAGTGAAAAGCCCGGCGACATACCCTTTCCGTGCGAGGGCGAATCAGCACAGTGGGGTCATGCTGTTGTTGCGGTGGGATATGATGACAACCGTAAGATCAGGAATACGAAGTGCAATGCAGAGGCTGGCGGTGCGCTGCTGATACGCAACTCATGGGGCACGGCCTGGGGTGAAGAGGGTTACGGCTGGCTGCCGTATGACTATGTTCTCAACCGTCTTGCGCTCGACTTCTGGTCAGTGCTGGAGATGGGCTGGATAGACACCGGGGAGTTTGGAGTTTAAGATAGAAGGAGAAAGAAAAAAGGAGAAAAGAAAAAGTGAGGAAATGAATTACTGATAGCGGTAATCCTTTGGCTACCCGCCTTCAGATATTTTCTTGAAGTCCTGGGCAATAAAACATAGCATATTAACATTGCCGACTTCCTCCTTTTTCCTTGGTTTGCCCTGAACTCTGAGCATTCATATGCGTCATAAGTTTTACTTATAAGTAAATAGTATATATATTTGTCAAAAAGGTTTACTTATGAGAAAAAAATATATTTCAAGACCAGATTATATTGAAAGGATCCGGCCTTTCATAGGAAAAGATATAATCAAGGTTCTTGTTGGTCAGCGAAGGGTAGGGAAAAGTTTTCTCCTTTACCAGCTAATGGATGAGATAGAAAGGCAATATCCGAAGGCTCCTGTAATATATATCAATAAAGAAGACTATGCTTTTCGTGACTTACGTACATGGAAGGATTTGTATGAGTACATTATTAATGAGACAGGCAAGGCAAAGTATTGTTATCTCTTTATAGATGAGATACAGGAGATCGATGAATTTGAAAAAGCTCTGCGAAGCCTTTTGTTTGAAAGGAAGTACGATGTCTACTGTACCGGAAGTAATGCGCGCATGCTCTCAGGTGAGCTGGCCACGCTACTGGCGGGCAGGTATATTGAAATAAAGGTACACAGTCTGACTTTCACTGAGTTTCTGGCATTTCACAGACTTGAGAACGATGCAGATTCATTTTTGAAATATGTAAAATACGGAGGGATGCCCTGGCTGGTAAAAACCGGATTGAATGATGAAGTAGTTTATGAGTATCTCCACAACATTTTCAATACTATTATCCTTAAAGATGTGGTTGAGCGCTATCGTGTGCGCAATGTTGCCGTGCTTCGTAATCTTGTCTTGTTTCTTGCGGATAATATTGGAAGCATTGTCTCAGCAAAGCGGATAAGTGAGTATCTGAAGTCACAGAGGATAGACATATCAGTCAAAGTGGTGATAGAGTATCTTGGTCATCTCTCGGATGTGATGCTCGTAGCTCCGGTAAAGAGGAGAGATATCACAGGAAGAAAAATATTTGAGATAGGAGAGAAGTATTATTTCAATGATATAGGATTACGTAATTCGCTCGTCCCCTACCGTCAGTCAGACCTAAGCAAGCTTTTTGAGAATCTTGTTTACTCACATCTGATTACCCGGGGCTACAGTGTGGCTGTTGGTCATTCATCAGATAAGGAGATTGATTTTGTGGCAGAGAAGCTAGGGAGCAAGGCTTATTTTCAGGTGGCCTATCTGATTGCTGATCAGCGCACACATGACCGTGAGTTTGGCAATCTCCTTGCGATACATGACAACTGGCCAAAGTATGTGGTCAGCTCAGATGAGATGATTGGCGCCAGCTACGAAGGTATAGTACATATGCATATACGTGATTTTCTGACAAAAACGGAATTCTGATAGTCACATATCCGCGAAGGGAGGAGAGGCCAGGTCTTTTTCCCTTTGCCTTTCTCCTTTCTCCTTGAAATAACTTTTGTCTTTTATCTTATTGATACTTTCTCCTTTTTCCTTGGTACGCCTTAACCCCTGCACCATAAGAGTGGTTTATTTATTTACTTTGCAGAAACTTAAGTAATCATAATTATATGTCTCAATATATTTTTGAAGGAAAATATCAAGCCAGATCCACAAATGTGAAGGTGAGGCTTTTACTTGTTCATTTTCAGGATGAGAATAAGGTTCATTTTATTTACTCTCCCCATCTTGACCTGACAGGTTATGGAAATAATGTAACAGAAGCCAAAGAGTCTTTTGGAATAGTGTTTGAGGATTTCGTTGATTATACAATGAAAAAGAAAACGCTGGCCAAAGTACTTACTGGTTTGGGTTGGGAGTTGAAAGGGACTGAAAAACGCCCTAAGAAGATTATTGCTCCCAGTATTACTTCAGTTATTAATGATAATAGGTATGTCTCGGAGATTTTTGATAAATATCCGGTTAATACGTTTCACAAGGAAGTTGGGTTACCTGTATTAGACTGAGAAAGGGATGCCCGCAAGGAAGCTGTCAAATATATCAGTTGTTAAATTCCGCAAGTTTTTAGAAAGTCAGGGGTTAAAAGTTATTAAAGGTACAAAAGGCAGAGGAGGCCATGAAAAGTGGTCAAAATCAGGAATGGAAAGGCCAATTACTATTCAAACCCATGTTGATCCGGTTCCGGAATTTATTGTTAAGCAGATTTTGCGTTATCTAAAGATGGATCGGAAAGAATTTAATTCAGAATTTGAAAAGCTTTGATCTGAGTTTTCATCCCCGAGCCCCGCGCAACGCTTTTATCTTTTTCCTTTTATCTTTTGTCTTTTTCCTTTTGTCTTTTGTCTTTAACTGTTTGCCTTCTCAGTAATTTTTACTATATTTAAACATGTCACCCTCTAAGCAAAGTATAACAGCCCTTCTGGATCGCAGATATTTTTGGGATATTGATATCACCACGGGCAAACCTGTCTCGAAAAGGCTTGTTATTGAAAGGATTTTCAATTTCGGAACCCTTAG
>JBBRXA010000070.1:0-10165 GCA_038248855.1 Bacteroidales bacterium
GCCAAGCTTTATCTGTTTGTTTGCTTCATGCCATGCACTGAAAGGCGGATTCCCGTAGGCGTCTTGCGAAGTAGCTGCCAGCTTTTCCTCCACATTACGGGTACCTAACATCACGTCATATCCAAGTGCGGCAAACTTTATTGAGAGAGTCTGTCCGACACTGCCTGTTCCCATTACAGCAACTTTTTTCATAATTATCAGCTCCGTTGTCCTATCCAAGTGCGACATCAAGAAACATCATTGTGGCAAATCCCAGCATGGCTCCTATTGTGGAGAAGTCAGTTTCATTCCCTGTCTGAGATTCCGGAATGAGTTCCTCAATTACGACAAATATCATTGCTCCCGCCGCAAATGATAGTGCATAAGGCAATAACGGCGTTATGGCTATTACAAGAAGGGCGCCGATTACCCCGGCGACGGGTTCAACAATCCCAGACAACTGCCCTGTATTGAAGGCTTTGAGCCTGCTAAAACCCTCCCTCCGCAATGGGATTGAAACCGCGGCCCCTTCAGGGAAGTTCTGGATCCCTATGCCCAGGGCGAGAACAATTGCACCGGAAAGGGCTCCGACGGTAGGATCGCTTGCCAGGCTGCCGAATGCAACCCCCACTGCCAGCCCTTCAGGGATGTTGTGCAGAGTTATGGCCAGTACCAGCAATACACTTCGCTGCCATGAAGTCTTTATCCCTTCAGCTTTGTCTGTTGATAGTCCCAGATGCAGGTGAGGAAGAATTTTATCTATTATTAATAGAAATGCTCCCCCGCTCAGAAAGCCAACCAAAGCCGGGAGCCATATGATATTCCCGTTTGCCTCGGATATTTCTATGGCCGGCTTCAAAAGAGACCAGTAACTTGCTGCTATCATAACACCCGCGGCAAACCCAAGCATCGAATTCAGGATTTTCTGATTCAGATTTCTGAAGAAAAAAACCAATGCTGATCCGAGAGCGGTCATAGCCCAGGTGAACAGTGTAGCAGCCAGAGCCAATAAAACAGGATCATACTTAAGCAATGACTCAATTTCCATCTCAATTTTACTTTACTTCAATCACCTGGTGACCGGTTAGTAAGACAACATTTTTGCAGCAGTACTTTTACCCCTAAAAACCGTACAGTATAATATAAATCTATAACACCCTCATTATAATTATGTTCAGGGATGCGATGCGAATTTTCCGCCAAAGATCCTATAGCGGGTTTTGCTGATTATGTTATAAATGAAGTCACGGATTGACGGGGGAAAAATGATGAATATCCAGGCAATACGCCATATCCCTCCCATATCTTTTAATATGTGAAGTACTGCTGTTGATCTTAAATAGTATTTTTCACCTGTTATGTATACAACAGTGTCAAAGTCCCTGTCAGGTAATCCGAAATTGTGCAGCAATGCCTGGCCGTAAGGTGACTGAAGGGACACATATGTAAATTTTAACATTCTGTCTCTCGTTGCAATGAAAGTTACAAGCCGGCTGCAAAGGTTACAGACTCCGTCATACATTACAATGTGTTTATCATTTGCCATTAATTGTAAACACTTTTATATACCTGTTTGTTTTATTATTTCGGGAGACACTCAAGCCATTCAGAAATGAAAACCAAACAACTGCTGTCATGAAAGATCAGGAAAAACAAACAATAACAGTCAAGGCAGACATGGTTTTACGGGAATGCAAGAGAGGCAGCGGTCACATAGGTTAAACTGTTTCATCCGATGATCATTTTACTTACTTTTGAGCCCGATCACCTGATTCGGAATTTACTATCAGACTAAGTGAGTAAATGATATCAGCCTATGACAGAAATTGAGAAACATTTCACCCCTTTCAGGGAAAAAATCGTCGGAATCAATCATGAAATAAAGACCCCGTATGGCCTCAAAAAGATGGTATATGCTGACTGGATTGCCAGCGGGAGGCTTTATGAGCCGATAGAGGTCAGAATGTCAAAAGATATTGGCCCGATGGTCGGCAACACTCATTCTGAATCATCCGCCACAGGCAAGGCAATGACTGATGCATATCACCATGCCCAGAAAATTGTCAAACATCACGTAAACGCCAATCATGATGACGTGCTGCTTTTTACCGGAACCGGAATGACATCGGCCCTGGCAAAGCTGCAGAGGATCCTGGGGCTCAAGATTCCTGAACAGGCTAAAAATTACTGCGCCTTTGCATCAAAGGATAAAAACAGATGCAAAGACGATATTGGGATTGAGAGACCGGTTGTTTTCATTACTCATACCGAACACCATTCAAACCAGACTTCATGGTTTGAAACTATTGCTGATGTGGTTGTGCTTGAACCAACTCCGGACCTTAAGGTCAGTCCGGACTCACTCCGCAAGGAAATTGTAAAATATGCCGCACGTCCCCTGCTTATTGGCTCATTCACTGCCTGTTCCAACGTCACAGGGTATACGCCTGATTATTACGAACTCGCTGAAATTATGCACCGGCATAACGGCTATTGTTTCATTGATTTTGCCGCCTCAGCACCTTATGTTGACATAGATATGCACCCAGCAGACGAATTAAGGTCACTTGATGCTATTTTCTTTTCACCTCATAAATTTCTTGGGGGTCCCGGAAGTGCAGGGGTCCTTGTCTTCAGCAAGGAGCTATATAAAAACGATACCCCGGACACCCCGGGCGGAGGAACGGTAAAATGGACGAACAGGTGGGGAGGCTACAGCTATTTTACGGATATCGAAGTCAAGGAAGACGGCGGTACACCAGGATTCCTGCAGGGCATAAGGGCAGCACTGGCTGTCACCCTGAAGGAAAAAATGGATACAAAAATGATCCGCCGCAGAGAGGTGGAACTTAACGAATTGGCATTCCGGATGTTATCTGAAATAAACGGTCTTCATATCCTTGCCGGCGATATAAAGGAGAGGCTGAGCATCTTCTCATTTTATATTGACAATATCCATCATAACCTCATCACGAAACTTCTTAATGACAGATTCGGGATACAGGTCAGAGGCGGTTGCTCCTGCGCCGGCACATACGGCCATTTTCTTCTTGGTGTCGACTTCAACATGTCAAGGGAAATAACTGATATGATAGAAGCCGGCGACCTTTCGATGAAACCCGGATGGGTAAGACTTTCCCTTCATCCCACAATGACAAATGATGAACTGAACTTCATTCTGGGTGCAATAAGGGATACCTCTGAAAATGCAGTCAGATGGAAGGAGGATTACTTCTATGACAAGCAAACAAATGAATTCCGCCATTGCAGCTTTCCTGATGATAACGAAAGAGAATTAAGGGAATGGTTCACCCTGTAGTGATATTTTAATGACCCGCCGGTATAAGCCGCGGTGGCTGACAAGAATAGATTTACACTATGAAAAACATAATAAGCGAATTTGACTCCAAGGCAGCCGACTGGGACAAAAACCCCATGCACTTTGACCGGTCCGTTGCTATTACCAATCTTATAAAAGGACTCATTCCATTAAACGACCGGATGACAGCACTTGAATTCGGTGCCGGAACCGGGATAGCCAGTTTTCTGCTTAGGGACCATCTTAAAGAGATAACACTGATGGACAATTCTGTGGAAATGGTGAAGGTGATGAACGAAAAGATAAAGGCAAGCGGTGTAAAAAACCTGAAAACGCTGCACTTTGACCTGGAACATGATGATTATTCAGAGGGGAAATTTGATCTCATATTTACCCAGATGGTTCTTCATCATGTCAGTGATACAGGGAAGATCATAAGGAAGTTCCATGACCTGCTTAACCCTTCAGGTTATCTTGCAATCGCAGACCTCTATCCTGAAGACGGTTCATTTCACGGACCGGATTTTGACGGCCATAAAGGTTTCGATGTTGAAAATCTTTCTGACCTTCTCAGGCACCGCGGTTTTACAAATGTCACTCACAGGAAATGTTTTGTGATTGACAGGAAAATATCGGAAACTGACACACAAAAGTTTGATGTGTTCCTGCTGACAGCTCAGCGCAAAAGCACCGAATAAGGCAATAGGCCTGTTACCAGATATTTTAAATGCCTGACCATCACTTTACTGTAATGATCAGGCATTTTTCAAACTCTTACTTGCGTACTCTCACAGGGTAAGCCGGGCGCTGTGGGTCAACCTGCGGATTTTCCTCCAGTTTTTTCAGGGCAATCTCAATTGCTTTTTCAAGCTGCGGGTCCCTGCCCCGGATAACATCGGCGGGCCATTGTTCCACCTCTATATCGGGTGCAACCCCAACATTCTCCACAATAAACCCGTCTTTTGTCCATATTGCGAGGTTTGGTGCAGTAACACTTCCTCCGTCCATCAGTTCCGGGAATCCAACCGTGCCAACCAGTCCGCCCCAGGTACGTTTCCCGACAAGCGTGCCAACCTCAAACTTCCGGAACATCCAGGGCAGCATGTCACCGCCTGATCCGGCTGTCTCGTCTATGATCATCACTTTGGGGCCCTGGATAGAAGCGCTGGGAGTCTTCAGATCAACCCCGTAACGCATGTTCCAGCTTGCCTGATAGGGTTTTCTCAATATATCTATATAATAATCCGCAATCAACCCGCCGCCGTTAAACCTTTCATCTATGATAATGGCCTTCCTGTCAGCCTGCGGGAAGAAGTAGCGCTTGAAATATTCATGACCCTCCCCTGCTGTGTTGGGTACATAGACATATGCCACCCGCCCGTTGGTGGCCTCAGTCACCTTCTTCAGGTTGCCCTCCACCCAGTCGCGGTTACGCAGACTGTACTCATTTTCTGCCGGTACAACCTTAACAACTCTTGATCCTGTGTAATCCGGATTAGGTCCCAGCGTAAGCTCGACAATCTTCCCTGCAGTATTTTCAAAGAAGCTATAAAGATTCTGACCGATATTTACATCTTTCCCGTTTACAGCCAGAATATATTCTCCTTTTCTGGCATTTATTCCCGGTTCTGTAAGCGGAGACCGAAGGGCGGGATTCCAGTTCAGTCCGCCATAGACCTTTTTCAGCCTGTACCTGTTGTTCACCAGTTCATAGTCTGCTCCCAGCAGACCGCCCCTGACAGTTCCGGGAGTGTTCAGAAAATCACCGCCGCCAACACGGTGATGTCCTACTGACAGCTCACTGCACATCCACTGTATAAGACGGTTCAGGTCGCTTCGGCAGGCAAGGTCCGGCAGAAATACAGAATATTTTGCTTTCATGGCATTCCAGTCGGCGCCGTGCATCCCGGGGTCATAGAAATAGTCGCGATTGATACGCCATGCTTCATCAAAAATCTGGGGCCATTCAACAGGGGGTTCAATCTTTACCTGTATATCGGCAATGTTAAGCATTCCCTTTCCAGCCTCAGGCTTTTCTCCTGCCGGAGCTATTCCCCAGGTATCCTTTTTACTGTAAAGCATCTTTTTACCGTCGGCGGAAAGAATATAGCTGTCCATATCCATCACTTCGCTGTCCTTGCGCTTTTTCAGGTCGTACTTGTGAAGCATTGCCGGAGAATCAGGTCCGTCTGGCTCTACTATATAAAGGACCTCTCCCTCTTTTCCTGAGCCGAGCAGAGTGTAATTGCCATTTTTAACCGGGAAGGCAACGACGCGATCCTGTATCCCTTCCAGATCAACCTTAATGACTTTTGCCGGGGTCTTCACCTCTGCTGGGGCTTTTTTATCTTTTTTTGCCGTTTCGGAAGCCTTAACCGGTTCCTGTGATTCAGCTTTCACTTTTTCCTCATCGCTCTCCCTGGCAAAGGGTGAGATGGAATCTCTCTGCAGGGTTATCAGGTAGATTGACTTTGTAGACCTCATATCAGCCGAAGACTGGTCAAACCAGTTGTTGACAGGTCCAGCATCTGTTGATGCAAAGAAATAAAGATAGCGGCCGCCCCTGTCAAACACAGGCTCCGAAGCATCGCTGAGACCGTCGGTAACTGCATAAGATTTCCCCTGCTCCATGGAATAGAGAAAAATGCGACTGAAATAGGTCTTCGTAACCTTCGTGTAAACAAACCAGTGTGAGTCAGACGACCAGTCGTTCATCATGTCTCTCGCCTGGTCCGGAGAATAGAGTTCATCGGAGTCAATCTTTATTATCGATCCTGAAGCCACATCAAGGAGGTAAAGGTTCCTGCCGTTATCCGCAAAAGTGATCTTTTTGCTGTCAGGTGACCACTTTGGAAATGCATAGAACCCCGTACCCGGAAGTGCAAAAAATCTGACCTCAGACTTTCCGTCCTGGGGTTGTATGCAGAGCTTATATTCACCGGAGGCATCAGAGAAATATGCAATATTCTTCCCGTCGGGTGACCATGCGGGGTATTTCTCATGTGCACCGGCAGTCTGTGTTATATTGCGGGGATCACCATTTTCAGCCGGTACAGTAATTATCTCCCCCCGGAAGTCAAATACAGCGCGGGCTCCCGTGGGTGAGAGGACCGCACTCCTGATATATTTACTTCCGCTTACAAACCGTGGACGCAGTTCCTGAAGGTCCGCGGCAATTCCAACGGTCAGCTTTTTTGAGGACGACGCTACGGGATCAAAACTGTGCAGGTATCCGGCCTGTTCAAAGATGATTTTGTTATTTCCTGATCCAAAAGAAAGCACCGGAAAATCAGTGAAGTTTGTAAGCTGCCTGATCTCCTTATTTCGCGGATCAAAGTCAAACAGATTAAATTCTCCGTTCCTGTCGCTCAGGAAATATACCTTCTCTCCCATCCATAAGGGATAGCTATCGTTACAACCCCCGGCAGGTTTCGGTATTTGTACAACTGAATAATCGCCCAGTGAGATCACCCATACGGTAGAGACGGTTCCGCCCCTGTAATTCTTCCATTGCTGGAACCTGTCGGGAATGGGGGTGTAAGCCATTGACTTCCCGTCAGGGGAATAAGAGGCATAGTATGCATTGGGAATCTCCAGCTGCTTAGGAAATCCACCCCCGATGGGAACAGTAAATAACTGGAAATACCTGTTGGTATATGTCGCCCTCTGGGATATGAAAAGAACATTTTTCCCATCAGGAGTAAATCCCCTGACAATGTCGGCACCGGGATGCCACGTCAGCCGTGTTGGTATCCCTCCATCGGCAGGTACGGTAAAAACATCCATGTTGCCGTCATATCCCGCGGTAAATGCGATCAATTTGCCATCCGGTGAAAATACCGGATTCGATTCGTTGCCCTTATCTACGGTGAGTCTTTTCGGCTGTGTGCCGTCAATGTTCGCCACCCAGAGGTCTTCTGCATAAATAAAGGCGATTCTGTCAGTGCTGACAGCCGGCTGAGTGAGCATCCTGGTGTCAGTGGTATTAATCCCTGACGACAGGGTCGGGATGAGAAGTGCAACGGTGCAAAGCAGAGAAAATGTCCTGATATGTTTCATTACTACCGATTATTAATTTTCTGAAACAAAGTTAGATTATGTTCGCACTGAAATCAATCTTTGACACTCTTTTTTGCCCGTCTGACAAATAAGTTCCATCTTTAGTTTCAAATAGAATGATTAGAGTTTGCAGTCTGGTAAAATTCAGGGCCGGGTTGCTGATTCTGTCACTTCCAGATCATAGATCATAAAAATGTGCCGGAAGATTTTTTCAGCCGTATTTTGCTCACTGAGTATGTTGGTCAGCATTAGCCTCTATGCTCAGGAAGAAGAAAATACCTCATGGACAACCGGTGCGGACTTCTGCAGCAGTTTTATCTGGAGGGGGACAAGACTGGGAAGCGGCCCGGCAATTCAGCCGGTTATTGAATTCACGGCAGGTGCATTTACAGCCGGCGCCTGGGGCTCATTTGATTTTAAT
Organism: Bacteroidales bacterium; assembly: GCA_038248855.1. GTDB lineage: Bacteria > Bacteroidota > Bacteroidia > Bacteroidales > VadinHA17 > SR-FBR-E99. The sequence continues at coordinate 7,779 of JBBRXA010000070.1, forward strand.
GATTACCAGGAAGTCGACCTGTATGTTTCCGTTGCTCTGCCGGCAGGATTCAGCATTGGCCTGACCGATTATTACTCGCCTGAACTAAGATATTTTGACTATTCAGCCCCGTCAGGAAGCCACGCGTTTGAAATCACCCTCGGCTATTCCGGCGATAACCTTGATGTGAGCGCAAATTATGTTATTAACGAGGCAGGGGGTGTCGGGTCACTCGGAGGCGATCTCTATCTCGAGGCAGGGTATACGTTTAAAATACTGAGGCTCTTCGCAGGTGCCGGTAACGGCTGGCATACCTATGACCCTGATGCGGGGGAAAATGTCTTCGCCCTATGCAATCTGGGACTTGAAGTATCGAAGACTCTTCAGGTGACAGAGCGTTTCAGCATTCCTGTCAGGGGACAGCTTGTCTTTAATCCTTACAGTGAACAGATGTTTATTGTTGCTGGCTTCACACTTTAAGGGCACCGCGGAATGCGGCTTAACCGGTCTCCTGACCGGCCTGCCGTTTCCGGAAGATAAAATAGACCGGTATGCCTGTCAGTATCAGTGTCAGGCCAATCATTGCCTCGCGCGGACGCGTTACAATTGTATTGAAAAACAAACCAATACAAAAGAGCACGAAAATGGCCGGCACAATCGGGTATCCCCATACTTTGTAGGGACGATGAGCGTCGGGCATCCTTCGGCGCAGGATGAATACACCAGTGGCGGTTGCCCCGTAGAAAATATAAACCGCAAAAATGAGCATGTCAGTGAGCTGGTCGAAGGTACCTGAGAGTACCAGCACCGATGCCCATATACCCTGCCATAGCAGCGAGTTGCCCGGGACATTGTGTTTGTTAAGCTTCCCGATAGGCCTGAAGAAAAGTCTTTCACGCGACATGGCGTAATAAGGTCGTGAACCCGTGAGAATGCTGGCATGGAGGCACCCAAGGGTGGATAAGAGTATCAGCAGCGATATGAAAATAACCCCTCCTGTTCCCCAGAATCCCCTGACTGCCTCAACAGCAGCGATCTGGTTGCCTGCCTCATTTATGCTGATAAGCTGCGGAATTGAGAGCAGGGAGAGGTATGTCAGATTGACCACTGCATAAACGACTATCACCATGGCAACTCCTGCAGCAATCCCTTTCGGTATATTTCTGTTGGCATCCTTGACTTCGCCGCCGATAAATCCTACGGAGACCCATCCCTGGTATGCCCAGAAAGCTGCCAGCATTGCAGTATAGAATGAAGAGATGTTAAAAGTACCGTTTGACAGATCTTTAATATCCAGAAAGTTTGCCGGTTTGGGAACATTACTGGTCAGTCCGAATATAACAATCACAAGAAGCCCGGCACTCACCAGTATCAGGATGCCTTTGCTTACCCATGCCCCGCCTTTCAGGCCTGTCATATTGAGTACTGTAAACAGAAGTATCACCAGGATAGTGGTCAGTTTGATGCCGAAATCCTGGAAAGGAAAGAAAATACCGCCGATGGTTGCATTTTGCAAAGAAGGAAGAATATCCGGCAGAGGGATAATACTGTTCAGCGACTGGGTAAAAACATATGCAACACCTGAAATGGCTCCGGTCTGAATGACGGTAAACAGGGACCAGCCGTAAAGAAAAGAGAAGAACCGGCCGTAAATTTTTTTAAGGTATACAAATTCGCCTCCGGTGTCTGCAAGCATTCCTGCAATTTCTGCATTGCTCAGTGCACCCAGGAGAGTGATCAGTCCCGCGGCAATCCAGGCAAGGAGTACCCAGGTAGAGGAATTAAGCTCCGCAGCCATCGGGGCTATCTTTTTGTATACTCCGGAACCAATGATATTGGCGACGACAAAAATTATGACATAGCCTAATCCAAGGGTTCTGGCCATCGTTCGCTGATTACTCATAGGCAGGCATTAATTTGCAGGTGAAGATGCTAAATTAAAAAAAAGTTGTGTTTTCTATGTCACAAAATGCCAATTAAAGACATGTACACATATAAGGGGTATAAATCCGTCAATGATCAAACCAAATGCTATTTAAAAATAATTTTTTTGTGAAACCTAAAAACTTAACACATGAAAAAAATGATCTATTATTGAACCTGCTATTATTAGCCCTGGGAACAGTTTTAATTAGTTGTTCAAAGGAACAACAAGTTAAAAATGAATTAAGTTTAAGATCAAAAATGATAAGGATTGAGAATGATGCTTTAACAAGAGATTACAATAGCTCATTGTTATCGCATGAAATAATAAACACCGCCTTTTTCAGTAGAGTTCTTGATATCAAACAATTAGAAAACGAAGACGCGCGAAACGCACTTATTATTGAATTATCATCTTATCAGTTAGCCTCAAACAAATTTTCGGCCATAAAACAAGAAAGTATGGGGTTAACACTTTCTGAAGA
>JBBRXA010000071.1:0-10053 GCA_038248855.1 Bacteroidales bacterium
AACTGTTTTGACATGTCATTCATCCCGAATATTGGTCATCCATTCCAATGTTCGGTTGTTCATTCCAGAGGGCATTGACTAGTATGTTTTTAAGTTTAATTTTATTGAAGTTAGCTACTTTAATTGATAAAGTCAAACTAAAAAGCGATCAGTATGAAAAAGTTAATTTTCTCATTATTTGTATCACTTACGGTGATAATGTTAATGAATTCAACCTTAATCTTTAATGGGAACAAAGCAGACGCTATAAAGCTCTCAACTGAGATTCAAATTGCATCTGCTGGTGGACAGTGCTGGCTATATCTGGGCACAGGAGTATGTTATTGCGATCAGCAGTATGACTACGCATGTATAGGTATTTGCGGTACTAATAGACCCAAATGTGACATGATAACACCAACTCCATAGCCGGTTCCTTATCTTTCAATTGCAAAATTAATATCAGAAAGGGCTCTCTAACATAATATAAATTTAAGCCCTTTCTGGTTGGTAACTTAAAATTTGCTATGAAAAAGAATCTTATCATTTTGGCTTTTGGATTTATCATCTTGGGATGCACATCAGAAAGTAAATATGAAGAGCGATTCACTCTGTCTGCTGGATCAGATTTAGTAATCCCGTTAAAAGAGTACTCCAGAAATCTCTCTTTCTGTATCCAGTTCCTGAAGCATCAATCAACTTTCTACCTTGCAGTTTTGAATGATAATAATAACTCAATTGAGTTTTACGATATTGAAAAAAAGTTACTAAAAAGTTCTATAAAAATTGAAACAGAAGGAGAGAACGCTCTTTTCAATATAACTGGGTTTTTTGCGAAAAGTCCGGACTCAGTCTTTGCCATTACTTCCATGCCAAAAATGATTGGACTTGTTGATTCAGACGGGAATGTACTGAAAAAAATTTCTTATGAAATTGATAAAAATGGCCGCCATACAGTACCGACACTCGCGTTAGGAAGATATAGGGCAGTATTTAAGGACTCTATAATCTTCCTGAGTCAGGAATACAGAATGCATTCTACAAATGGATTGCTGACAGATAGTGCCCAAAAGTCAAGTTTTGTATGTGTTATTATCTCTTTATTAGACAACGGGAAAAAAATCTTCCAAAAGAAACTGATCTCCTGATGAAATTCATTTATCCACATTGTATGGTATTAATTCTTGACAAGAATCTGCATTATCTTGGGGAAGCACATCTGCCTGACAATCATTATTCCTGCCAGATGGCGTTTGTTGCACCTGAGGGACTTTATATCTCCGAGGACCATCCTAATAACCCTAATTTCGATGAAGACTTCATGAGATTCAGACTGTTTAAACTCAAGAAACTGTAATTTCATGAAAAGGCATTTGTTTTGGATTTCATGGGCGCTGATTCATGTCATTGGGGTTTTATACCTGAAACACACATCATCGGCAAAGCGACCAGAGTCGAAGCTATGGTGAGATTTGCCAGGAACTTAAGACTTTAACCGGGAATTTTTCAATAATTCACCCCCCATTTAACAAATAATAAAATAAACAGTAATAGGATTATCTTGTTATTGATTATTTTGTCTACTTTAGTATAACCTTGTCTGAAATCGTCATAATTTCTATCTGTAGTCAAATGTCAATGTATGATAATATTATTCGGAAAGAGATCAGTATAGTTACTTCATCTGGTAACAAGTGGATTTCAATTGATGAAATTGTATTATTAAGGGCCTTGGGTAAAGAAACCCAGGTTTGCCTGATTGATGGCAAAATCGTAAAAGCTCACTACCTATTAAAATGGTTTGATGAGCATCTTCCTGCCGGTAAATTCGTCAGATGTCACAGATCTTTCATAATCAATAAAGGGCTGTCAGAGAGTTACACAAGTAATTATATACAAATGAGGAGTGGGTATAAGGTACCTCGTGGCCGGAAATTTAGGAATGAGCAACTATCCGGGTTAATAATATAGTGTGTTGCATCACTCTTTCTTCCTGCTTCAATATCCAGGCATATTTTTTATTACCTTTAAGGTACTCTCTAACTGACTGATAAGTGAGCTACCGCGTTTCGTCATTCAAGGTATTAATCATTTTCACACTGCTCATATTGTGTGGGCTGCCGATGATATACCTTCTGGATATCAAACTGAATCCCGAAACCCGGTCATCATCAATGACAATAAGATTCACATGGAGCGGCGCCGAACCGCGTGTCATTGAACAGGAGGCCACCGCGGTGCTGGAGGCGCTGGCCGCCCGGGTACAGGGCATAAAGACAATTAGTTCAAAGTCGGGCCGTGGGGCAGGAGTCGTTAATGTCACTCTTGATAAGAGCGCCGATCTTGACGCTATACGCTTTGAACTGAGCACCCTGATACGTCAGGCATGGTCTGAAATGCCTCAGGGCGCCAGTTATCCGGTGATTTCTGTTAACCGGCCTGATGATGAAAGTATCAGACCATTGTTGACATACACCCTCAATGCCCCGGCAAGCCCCACAGCAGTGCAGAAATACGCTGATCTGAACTTCAAGCCGGCATTAGCCTACGTTGATGGCATATATGCCGTGGAAATTTATGGCGCCTCACCCATGGAATGGATCATCTCATATGACATTATGAAGATGAAACCCGCAGGCATAACGCCCGGAGATATTATATCATCCGTCACAAGTGCCCTGCAACGTGTTGAGCCAGGCACAGCGTCTCTGACGGACGGTGGAGGTGTCATCCCGCTGGTAATAAGGTCACGCTATTATGACGGCAACAGCCTCCTCCAGGTGCCTTTGAAAATGGCCGGAGGCAGGATCGTCAGACTTGGAGACATTGCCAGCATCAATCACCATGAGGAGGAACGACAGAACATTTATCGCATCAACGGGCTGAATACCATCAACCTACTTGTCTATGCTGCTAAAGGCGAGAATAATCTGGTAGTAGCAAGGGAGATCAAGACTGTTATCTCTGGACTGAAAGTATCTTTACCGACAGGCTACAAACTTTTGTTAACTGATGATTCAACAAAATTCATTTACGGTGAGTTGTACAACATCGGTCTCAGAACTCTATTCACCTTCGTAATATTACTTCTTTTTGTACTTATTGTCACCCACAGGCTGAAATTTGTCCTGCTTATCATGGTCATGCTTCTTGGTAACCTCAGCATTGCTGTCATCTTTTACTATCTCTTCAGACTTGAAATACACCTTTATGCCCTGGCCGGGGTGACGGTCTCGCTTGGGCTGATGACTGATAATATTATAATCATGTCAGATCACATGCGCACACGCGGTAACCGCAAGGCGTTTCTGGCAATACTGGCAGGCACACTTGCAACTGTCTCGTCACTTATTATTGTCTTTTTCCTCGGAGAGGAGATAAAAGCCAATCTTGCAGATTTTGCCATGGTTGTCATCATCAACCAATCAGTATCATTACTTACGGCTCTTTTTGTTATTCCGGCATTGATGAGCCGGTTGAAGCTTGACAAACTCTCTCTGCCGTCACAATCGTTATCCTCCCGGAGGCGACAACGCAGGATAGTGAGATGGTCCGGTTTTTATGGCAGGATGGTCACCGGTATCTGGCGCCACCGGGCCTGGGCAATAGTAGCGCTTATCCTGGGATTCGGGCTGCCACTTTACCTACTGCCAGACAACCTTGATGGAAAGAAGCCATGGCACAGGATATACAATGCTACTTTCGGCAATAGGTTCTATGCCGATAAGGTCAAGCCGGTGGTAGGCAGGGTTACCGGTGGGGCCCTCAGACTCTTCACCGAGAAGGTTTATGAAGGGTCATACTTCGGTATGCCCCAGGAAACCTACCTTAATATCAATGCCAGCATGCAGAGGGGTACAACACTTGAGCAAGCAGAGGAGACTGTTGCGAGAATGGAAAAGTATCTTCTTCGGTTCAATGAGATAAGCACCTTCCGTACAGAGATGACTTCGCGCGAGGCCTCCATAACAGTTTACTTTAAAAAGGAATATCAGCACGGCAGTTTCCCCTATATACTCAAAAGTGATGTAGTCAGCAAAGCCGTTGAGATTGGAGGTGCCTACTGGAATGTGATGGGCTTTGGTGATCCGTTCAGCAACACAGTTTACGAAGGAACAGGAAGATACTACATACGCATGCTCGGCTACAACTATGACAAGCTCTATACCCTTGCCGAAGAATTGAAATCGCGCCTGATGCTTCAGCCCCGCAACAAAGAAGTATATATAGTTGCCGAACCCACCTGGCGGAAGCCTGATAACGTTGAGGTTAAAGTAATGATTGACAGGGAGAAGGTACTTGTCTCAGGACTGCCCATGGCAGCAGTGACTGGTGAACTTCGAAACAGATCGTTATACCAGCCGTCTTTCGCTGTGCTCAGAACACCTGACGGAGCTGAGAATATTCGCCTCAGACAGAGCGCGGAGAAGGAAGAGGATATCTGGACAATATCCCGCTCCCCGGCAATATCCGACTCTCTGTTTTACAGACTCCTTTCAGTATCTTCTATGGTTACAGAGACTACAACTCCGGTTATCAGCAAAGCAAACCAACAATATGTTCTTTATCTTCAGTTTGACTTCATAGGGTCAGAAAAGACAGCACAAAGACATATCAATGAAAATATTGCCTCGTTTCAGAAGCAGTTGCCACTTGGTTATCTTGTGACGGCCGGCCCCAGCCAGTTTTACTGGTGGTGGCAGCAGGAGAAAAGCCATTACTGGCTGCTGGGAATCATTATTGTCATAATTTTCTTTATCTGTGCAATACTTTTCGAATCTCTGCTTCAGCCCTTTGCTGTTATACTCATCATTCCTGTTGCTTATATTGGCATCTTTCTGACATTCTACATTTTCAAACTAAATTTCGATCAGGGTGGGTTTGCTGCCCTGGTTATCCTCAGTGGAATAACTGTCAACGCGGCGATATATATCCTCAATGATTATAATATCCTGAGACGCAGCCGGAAATGCGGGACACAACATTATCTTTCACTGTATCTTAAGGCATTTAATTATAAAATTATTCCGATATTGCTTACAGTTGCCTCTACTGTACTTGGGTTCATACCATTCCTGATAGGCGAAAAGCAACCCTTCTGGTTTGCACTTGCAGCAGGGACGGTTGGTGGACTGATATTTTCACTACTGGGAATAGTTTTCTTTCTTCCTCTGTTTATTGGGATGGGGCATGAAGGCAGTAACACAAATAATGAACAAGAGCGACAGAATCTATGAATATAGCAAAATCACTTTTTCTGTTCCTCCTTTCAGCGTTGTTGCCGCTATCATCATGCAGGAATGGCAGCTCCAATACAGAATCTGCCGGAGCATCAGAAGCGCAGACTTTTACTGACGACGAAGCCCAGGAAGTCTCGGTGATGGTTCTCAGATACGGTGATTTCAACCGTGAGATTATCAGCACCGGAAAGCTGAAGGCGTTGAAACGTGCTGATTTGCAGTTCCGCACCGCTGAGAGAATTGCTTCGGTGAATGTGAAGAATGGTGACCGTGTAACTACTGGTGAGGTGATAGCCTCACTTGAGAACTTTACGCTGAACAATACCCTGAGGCTGAGTCGCGATCAGTATGAGCGCAGCCTGCTAGAGTTCCGCGATCTGCTGATTGGGCAGGGTTACAATCAGCGTGACACTGCACTGATCCCCGATGCTGCTTTAAAGGCTGCGCGCATACGCAGCGGAATTGACAGGTCTGCCTCTGAACTTGAGATGGCAGAGTACAACCTTGGCGAGTCGCAACTGAAGGCTCCATATGGCGGTGTGGTTGCAAACCTCTTTACCCGCGACAACAACCTTTCGGTACCGGGAATGACATTCTGCACCATAATCGATGACAGAAGGTTTGAGGCTGAGTTTCCCGTTCTTGAGAGCGAGATTACCGCCGTCCGAAATGGACAGCCTGTCAGGATCATACCTTTTATGGCAGACGGCACTGAAGTAAGAGGGGTAATCAAGTCAGTAAATCCGGTTGTGGATGCAAGCGGAATGGTGAAAATTACAGCAGTGGCCGATAATACATCGGGAACAATGTTCGAGGGAATGAATGTGAAGGTAATAATTGGAGACAAAGTCTCGCGTCAGCTTGTTATTCCAAGACAAGCCGTGGTTCTGAGAAGCGAGAAGCAGGTTGTCTTTACATATAGGGGAGGCAGGGCAAAGTGGGTCTATGTCACAACCGGTGAAGAGAACACATCTTCCTTTACAGTTACAGAAGGGCTGCATGATGGCGACTCGGTAATTACTGAGGGTAGCTTCAATCTGAACCATGATTCGAGGGTTGTAATAAAGTAAGAAGAGCAGTTCTCTGATGGTGCGATTCCTCATATCCCGTCCCATTGCAGTGATGATGACCTTCACCGCAGCTGTCATTCTTGGGCTGGTGGCATACAGGTCAATGCCGGTCTCGCTGATGCCTGACATCCCAATACCGGAGGTGACTATTAATGTTACATGGTCCGGCAGCCCTGCAAGGGAGCTCGAAAACACGGTTGTGAGGCAACTGCGTGCACAGGTAATGCAGGTCGGACATCTTAGTGACATACGCAGCGAGACACGTGACGGCAGCGCCACAATAAACCTCAGATTCGATTACGGCACTGATGTTGACTTTGCCTTCATTGAGGTGAATGAGAAGATTGACGGGGCCATGAACACAATGCCCCGCGACATGCCCCGGCCAAGGGTAATAAAGGCCAGTGCCACAGACATCCCGGTATTCTACCTGAACCTGTCGCTTGAAGAGGGAGCACCGGTAGCCACCAGCCATGCCGAAGAAAGCTACAGGTTTATCGAACTAAGCGAGTTTGCGGAATCGGTCATCAAAAAGCGCATTGAACAACTGCCCGAGGTAGCAATGGTGGACATCAGCGGAACCCTTTCGCCACAACTGGTCATTGAACCTGATATGGTAAAGATGCAAAACCTTGGCCTGACCATTGAAATGATAGAGGCAGCACTGGCTGATAATAACATTAAGGCCGGCACCATGATAATACGTGACGGCCACTTCAGGTATAACATCAGAATTACTTCCGTATTGCGGGGCAGGGAGGATGTTGAGAACATACTCATGGAGGCAGGTGGACGCCTCTTCAGGCTGAGTGAGATTGCCACGGTCACCACCGTGCCGCAGAAGAGTGACGGGATGTTTGCCTCCAACGGACGACCGGCGGTGACAATGGCGGTTATTAAGCAGTCAAATGCCCGGCTTGCCGATATGCGTGAGAAGATAGACCTTCTCGTGGCACAGTTCAGCATAGAGTATCCAGGCATGTGTTTCGAAGCCTCTCAAGACCAGACAAAGTTGCTCGACTACTCCATTGCCAACCTGAAACAGAACCTGTTACAGGGTTTGCTGCTTGTCATTCTGGTGGTGTTTCTCTTCATGCGAGACCTGAAGCTTCCGTTGCTTATCGGACTATCTTTGATGGCTTCAGTGGTGATCTCACTGCTCTTCTTTACCCTGATGGGTCTCTCAATAAACATTATTTCACTTGCCGGACTTATCCTGGCCGTGGGTAACATGATGGACAACTCCATTGTAGTCACTGATAACATCAGCCAGTATCGGGAACGAGGAATGGACGTTGATGATGCATGTGTGAAAGGCACGGGGGAGGTTATGATGCCCCAGCTTAGTTCAATGCTTGTGAACATTGCCGTCTTCCTGCCTCTGGTATTCCTTAGCGGTATTGCCGGGGCCCTGATGTATGATGAAGCACTCTCCGTGATCATCGGACTCTCGGTCTCTTACCTGGTGGGTATCACCTTCATGCCTGTGGTTTATCTGATGGCATACCGCCGCACCTACCGCTTTGAGATGGCCATCACCCGGTTCAGAGAGAGACTTTTCAGTAAAGCAGGACGAAAGGGAATAAAGCGGATCACTCCTCTTGAAAGATTCTATACTTCGGGACTCGCATTTACCTTCAGACATAAGATGTTCTGCATGACCATATTCCTGCTCCTTATTCCTGCCGGACTTCTGGTACTGAAGGAGATCAAGAGGGAAAAGATGCCGGCCATGACACAGACTGAGACAATTGCCACTGTGGAGTGGAATGAGAATATTGATGTTGAGGAGAACAGGCGCAGGGTCACTGAGGTGCTGGGTACACTTGGCCGGTATTCTCTGCAGAGTAATGCTTATATAGGCAGGCAACAGTTCCTTCTTAATCGTGACAAAGTGCTATCTCCTTCGGAAGTTCGGCTTTATATCAAGACTGCATCACCCGGTGATCTGTCTCATGTTAAAAAGATGATAGCCACGAGACTGGCTTCAGATTACCGAATGGCATCTGTTGCTTTTGAACCGCCGATGAGCATCTTTGAAAAACTTTTTACGAGCAGTGAGCCTCCGCTGGTAGCCGAGCTGACGATGAAGAACAGTGGCCTCATGCCTGATATACCGGCGTTACTCGACCTTAACAGGGAGTTAAACAGTGATCCCCGGCTTGCCGCTTCAAACAGACTACCTCTGGAAGACCACCTTGTCATTGAGACTGACATTGAGAAGCTTCTGCTTTACAACGTCAGTAATGAGGCTCTGGTGAGAGTGCTTAGGACTGGCTTGCGTGAGAATAGGGCCGGCGAACTGCATTCATTCAGAAGTTTTATCCCGGTTGTCATCAGCGGGGGGGAGGCAACGCTTATAGAAATCATAGATAACTCAGTGGTTAGAAGTGCTGATGGAACTCAGGTGCCTGTAAAAGCCCTTGTTTCATTGATGAGGTCACAGGATCTGAAGACCATAACTGCCGGCAGGGAGGGAGAGTACGTCCCTCTGATATTTGCTCCGGTTGCGGGTGCCAGGGATGAGATGATCTCACAGATTGATGACCATGTGACCAAGGCAACTTTGTTTGATGTCCGCTATTCGGGATCAGTTTTTACCAATATGAAACTGTTAAAGGAGATGGGACTGCTGCTCCTGATCTCGATCATGCTCCTCTATTTTATTCTGGCAGCACAGTTTGAGTCGCTGCTTCAACCACTGATTGTTTTACTCGAGATACCGGCAGATATTGCGGCCGCATTATTCATTTTGTACCTCGCAGGGCAGTCGCTGAATTTGATGTCAGCCATGGGGATGGTGATCATGACCGGTATCATCATCACAGACTCTATACTGAAGGTTGATGTCTTCAACCAGCTCAGGAAGGAGGGCTTTCCGCTCATGGAAGCTATCAGGGAAGGAGGTCACCGGCGACTCAGGGCAATAATAATGACAGGTCTGACAAGTGTACTAGCAATCCTGCCGCTGTTGTTCAGCAATGACATGGGCAGCGAACTTCAGAAACCGTTCTCGTATGCTCTGATAGGTGGTATGACCATGGGCACCATGGTTAGTCTCTTTATTGTACCACTGGTGTATTGGATGATTTATAGACGGTCAGAAGTTGTCAGGGTCTTAAGTGAACCCGGCAAGGAGGTTCGTTAATGCGTGCCTGACCCTGAAACTCACCATTACTTTTTTACTGTTTTGCTTGACTTTGGATTTAGGAATTCTTATATTGTCTTTAAGTTTGAAAAGAAATGGGCCATTTCCCTGATATATTCAGCATAAATCCCGAGGACAAAATACCCGGAAAAGGAAGGATTCTGATCTCTGAGCCCTTCCTTACAGATCGTTTTTTCAACCGGACCATCGTATTCATTACCGAACATACGCCAAATGGTACGGTGGGGTTTATCCTCAACAGGGTCATAGACCTGATGGTAAGCAGCGCGGTGGAGGGCTTCGACAAGTGGGATGAGCAGCTCTCGGTTGGAGGGCCAGTGGCTCCCGATACCCTGAATTACATTCATACCCTTGGCCTGAAAGTGCCGGGCAGCATGCCTGTTGTTCCGGGAATATGGTGGGGAGGTGAGATTGACGCCCTCCGCAATCTTATTGCCACAGGGACCATTGGCCGTGACCAGGTGAGGTTTTTCCTGGGGTATTCAGGGTGGGAGAAGGGCCAGCTGAAAAAGGAGCTCAGTGACAACTCATGGGTGATTGCCAGAGTACCTCCCGAAGTCATAATGAAGAGCCGCGGAGACGTCTGGAAAGAGGT
>JBBRXA010000072.1:0-10034 GCA_038248855.1 Bacteroidales bacterium
AGTCAACCCCCTTGCTTTGCGCAAAATAACTGAAATACTCTGCCTGAACAAAATGGAATTTGCCATCATTTCAAACCCTTTGTTTGGAGATGTTGTGATGGCCGAAGTAGGTGCAACCATGGTAGGAAGTATCGTACAGTCTTATACAGGGAATTTTGTAAAAAAAGGGGAAGAGAAAGGGTATTTCAAATTTGGGGGTTCCTCGGTAGTGCTGCTGTTTGAGAAAAATAAAATTCGCATCGATGAAGATTTATTGATTAATACTTTTAAGGGTTATGAAACTGTGATCAAAGAAGGAGAAAGAATTGGTGTATCAATGATTACACCAAAAGTTTCAGGGTAGGGTTTAAATTGGTTGGTTCTGGATTTGTAAAAATCATGAACGGTAGCTGATCACAACTACCTGCCTGGTGCCCGAAACAAACTTCTCTCCGTCAGGTTATGCTTTCCGCGGGAGGTGACTGCCGGGTTGACATCAAGCTTCAGCATCTCCTTCATGTTACCTGTGTCAAAGGCTGTCAGGTAGACCAGCTGTGTTGTACGGTAGAATTTGGCATAGTCAACCGCTTCCGGGACATCCCTCCTGGTATGATAGTCATACGTGAAGCCCGAGAAGAACCACACCGACGGTATCCCGAACCTGACGAACGGGTAGTGATCACTTCTCGAATAGACACTCTGCGGATGAGTGAGGTTTGAGTACGTGTAGTCAAACGCGAAATTGAGTCCTGAGCTTCTGTTCACCTTACTTATTGAGGCATCGAGTCCTGTGCTGAGCAGGTCGGAGCCGACGAGGTAGAGGCTGTCACGGTCATTGCGTCCTATCATATCCATGTTAAGGCAGGCGCTTATCTTTTCTACAGGCACCGGGCAGTTATTGATGAAATATTGCGACCCGATCATCCCCTGTTCCTCACCGGTGAACCAGGCCAGGATGACCGATCTTCCGGGTCTCTCGGTCATCAGGGCGCCGGCTATCTCCATCAGCGCCACAGAGGCCGTGCCGTTGTCATCAGCACCGGCTATTATCTCTCCGTCATCGATGCCTCGGGCATCATGGTGGCCGCTGATGACTATATATTCATGCTTCAGTACAGGATCGTAGCCTTCGACCATTGCAATGACATTACGTGACGTCGACTCATACGACTCAACCTCAACATCAAGCCGTACGCTTATGCCGGGTACCTCATTTGAAGGCACCTGCAATCCATCTTCTGCCATCCTGAACATCGCGGCGATATCGTCTTTAGATAGCCCGAGCATCTCAGCTGCCAGGTCATGGCTTATCTCGGCCTTCTCAAAAGGAAGTAGTGGCCGCGTGGTCTCACTGGCAGATGCTGACACCGGCGGTGGCGGGAAGTTTGTCCTTTGTGAGTCGTACAGAACACCCATTCTCCCGGTGGGTATGTAGTCAAAGATGTTGATACCCTCATCCCTGTATTGCTCCCTCTCAGGACTTACTATTGACAGTACGGCTGAGGCGCCCCTGTCGCGTATCGATGCTACCCGTGAGTTCAGCCTTCCCGTTAAGGTGAATCCCAATGGAAACGTATATCCCGGTCTCTGTGCATCAAGTATTATCACCACCTTGCCTCTCAGATCGAGCCCTTTCAGGTCGTCCCATCCGTTCTCAGAGTCGCTTATACCCAGTCCGGCAAAGACAACATCACCCCGGTAAGAGCCACTGCGCAGAAAGCTTCCGCTGAAGTCTTTACCGAAATAATACACCTGTTCACCGTTCCCCTTTGATAATCTTATCCGGGTATCGGGTTGAAAGACCGAGGTGACGGTGAGCGGAACAGACTGATAGAATGAGCCGTCTTTCATGATGGGTTTGAGACCGGCATACTTAGCCCAGTTACCAAGATAAAGGGTGGCTATCTCAAGCTCAGGCGAGGGCGTCTCCCTGCCCCTGAATTCCCTGGCACCGAGGAACTCCAGGTTATATCTCAGCTCCTTCTCCGTTATGGTCTTCAGTCCTCTCGACTGTGATAATGAAACTGCACATGCGGGCACCATCGCCAGCATGAATAACACACGCAGGTTAAAATGGAATCTATTCATAATGATCCGTTAATTAGCTCAGGTTGTCTCTTCTGAAATTATTCATTGATAAAAAACTGATATAAAGATAACCACTTTTAACTTTTAACCCTGACGCTCCGGTCAGGGTCTTCGCTAAGCTTCGTCTTTTAACTCTGCGCCATGCCCCCATCGCAACTGAATGCCGCAAAATAACTTTACTTTAGAATTATTGTTATGATGTGTGTAATAACAATAAATGAAAAGTTATGAAAAGGGGGAAATTTATTTTGACAACGCTTTCGGTTATTCCATTAGCTCTTTTTGCCAATACAAAAATTAATTTACTTATGGGAACTGATAAAGGATTTAAAATTAATGCAGGAGAAGGACGTATTCATGGACATCTTAAATTAAAAGGGGTAAACGAAAATATACTTGACTTAAAAGTTTCCGGAAGTGACACAGACGGAGCCCTGGCAATTTTTGAACAGACTTCGCTTTCTAAAGGTAAGGGGACACCGTTACACATTCATAACTCACAGGACGAAATCTTTTATGTAATTGAAGGTTCATATTATTTTCAGGTAGGAGATGAAAAATTCAATCTGGCAAAAGGTGAAAGTATCTTTTTACCTCGCAAAGTACCTCATGCCTGGACACAGGTATCGGAAAGTGGAAAAATGACTGTTGTTCTTCAACCCGCCGGGAAACTGGAAAACTTTTTTGTAACAATGGCAGCTTTGGACCATGAACCGGACCAAAAAGAAATAAATAAGATTTTTTCAGACAACGATATGCAGGTAGTTGGGGCACCCTTGTCTGTTGAGTGAGAATCATCAGAATAAAATCACACTGCTATCTGTGGTCAGTTAATAAGCGCTGCCTGCTATGCACTTTTCCCTATTCACTTTTCACTGTTAACTGTTAAGTCAGTTGTCCGGGCAGGCCAGTGCGCTGTCCACATCAATAAACAGTTATCTTTGGGACTTTCATAAAAAGTGGATATAACTGAAAAACTGACATACCGGAGGATTCTACTCTTCTGGGGACCGCTGGCGCTTACCTGGCTGATGATGGCCATTGAGCAGCCATTACTCATTGCCTTTATCGCCAGGTTGAATGATGCAAAATATAACCTTGCTGCCTTCGGTATTGCAGGATCGTTTGCCATGATAATTGAGTCTCCCATAATAATGCTGATGAGTGCCTCCACGGCACTTGTCACGGGGCGTAATTCCTATAAGAAACTAAAAAGGTTTACTGATATCCTTAATGCCGGCATTACCGGTATCCAGCTTATTATCCTTATTCCCCCGGTATTCAACTACATTGTTGTCGGTCTCATGGAGGTACCTGAAGAAATTGCAAGGCTTGCCCACATTGCACTAATTATCTTTCTTCCCTGGGCAGCATCCATCGGTTACAGAAGGTTCTACCAGGGTATACTTATCAGGAATAACCTTACGAGACGCGTAACATATGGGACGATGGTCCGGCTATCAGTCATCGTGATCGTCGGATTGCTTCTTTATACTGCAGGCGTGCAAGGGGCATATGTGGGTGCAGGGGCACTGTCGCTGGCCGTCTTTTCTGAAGCAATAGCCACCAGGATTATGGTTTCCGGGACTCTGAAGTCTTTGATCCGGGAAGAAGATACAGAGAATGGCAATCTTAGCTTAAGGTCAATTTCAAAGTTCTATTTTCCGCTTGCAATAACCTCAATGCTATCGCTTGGTGTGCATCCATTCGTTATATTCTTCCTTGGCAGGAGCTATATGGGGGTGGAGTCGCTGGCTGTGCTCCCTGTTGTGAGTTCGCTGGTATTTATTTTCAGGAGTATGGGATTATCATACCAGGAGGTAAATATTGCCCTGATAGGAAAGGAAAAGCAGAACTACGCAGTATTAAGGAATTTTGCTCTATACCTTGGAATACTTGTAACTGTTCTTATATCAGTGCTGGCTTTTACTCCCCTGGCTGATTTTTGGTTTATAAAAGTCTCGGGACTGAGTACAGAGCTTGCAGATATGTCATATCTCCCGCTCAAGATAATGGTTCTTCTGCCCGCGTTTACGGTCCTTCTTAACTTCCAGAGATCCACCCTTATCATAAACGGTACTACGGGTCCCATCTCAAAGGCAACAGCAGTAGAGCTTGTTGGGATAATTGTGGTTTTGCTGGTGGGTGTGGTATTCCTGAACCTTATCGGCGTAGTCGCTGCCTCTATTGCATTTATAGTTGGTAAAGGCCTGTCAAACATCTACCTGACACGAAAACAGATGGTTGCTGTTAAAGGATGGAATTTAAGGACCTGATAATGCCCTCAGTGGAAAAGCCAGGAGCCCTGACCATTTCTGGCCGGAATTCATTGACCACCAAAAACCGGAGTTATACAATTACCTTTAAGTTACTTCTGCAACTTGCTATCTGACCGGCCAAATGTGGTCAGGAAATATACAATATCGCAGCCGTGGGCTTCATTTAAACGAACCTGCAAGATTTTTAAGCAGAGAGAAACCTATCAAATTCGAACGCTTGATATATTTTGCTTTAGGTAAAGAGCTGATTTCAGTTAATGATGCCGCATTCTTTCTGGGAAAAAGTGTCTGGGAATTCAGAGAAAAATTACATCAATTGGTATGAGGATAATAATCACAGACACAAACGTACTATTCGATGTCATCAAGATAGGGGCATTGCCAGAATTTTTTAGTCTTGACTATGAAATATGTACAACGGTATTTGTGATTGCGGAAATTTTACCAACTCCACAACGCCACCAAGCAGGAATTGAAAGGCGCAGCCCTGGACAAGTTTCTTTTGCAGAAAAGCAGCACGTTTCAGGTATTCCCCCTCTTTTAACTGGAATCAGTTCCGATTCAAATAAGTGCCTATGAAGACAAAATCATCAAAGACCTTGACATCCGCCTGGTTCTCATACTGAACGCTGAAGACATTTTGTGCCGATGCCGTGAAGGAGACTGCGACCAGCATCAGCAGGCCGGGAATTCTCAATTTATTCATGGCTGCTCGGCTATCTGTGTTTTGTTATTGCTACCCCGCCGTTGTCGCTGACAACAATGATGTATTGAACGTTATCTACCGAGACCCGGTAGACATCAGTACTTTGATTAATGCTTGTTATCCTGCCTGAAGATTGCGGCATTGCAGATTCCCCCGCCGGTTTATGGGCGACAAGAATGAAGGCAACGACTGCTACAGCTAATCCAGTCAGGATTCCGGACACGTAGTTAAATTTCCTCATGGTATTATTTATTTGTATGTTACCAATGTTTCATAGTCAAATATCGTGCAAATATGTCCCTTTTCCTGGTCAGAGATTGCTGTCATGCCCTTGTGGTTCAGGTTGACGGTTGACGCCAATTATCATCGTCTGTCCGATCATTTCTTCGGTGACGTCCTTAAGGGGTTTTCCAATGCTCTCGTTATAAAATAAACATGGGTACAGGATGGATTGTATAAATAACTACACATCCGTATCTTTCAGAGTGAAAAAAACCATCTCCCCCGCTCATGAACTCAATTGCATTCGTTGATACAGAAATTGACCCAATAAGCCAGAGGATCCTTGATATTGGAAGTGTCAAAAACGATGGCGGTGCCTTTCACAAAGCCTCTGTGACCGAATTCATCAGCTTTCTGACCGGTACAAAATTCGCATGCGGACACAACATTCTCAAACACGACATAAAATATATCGGCAAGGCACTGACCAATGCGGGAATAGACTCTTCAAACATCATTGACACTCTGTTCCTTTCACCTTTGCTCTTCCCTGCGAAACCTTATCATTCCCTGCTAAAAGATGACAAGCTGCAATCGGATGACATCAATAATCCCATGAATGATGCCATCAAGGCGAAAGATCTCTTCTATGACGAGATTGCCGCTTTCAGACAGATTGACGAAAAACTTAAACAGATTATCTATCTGCTGCTTAATGACAAACCGGAGTTTCAAGCCTTCTTTCGTTTCATCGGATACGCCGGAGAAGAAACAGATCCTGAAAAATTGATCCGCCGAAAATTTGAAAACGAAATCTGCGATCAGGCTGACCTCGCAAAATTAATATCATCACACCCGGTTGAACTTGCTTACTGCCTCTCCCTGATTGACTCTTTCATCCGTCACCCGGAACTGCGGTCCGTCACACCGCCATGGGTCCTGAAAAACTATCCGGAGGTTGAACGGATAATGTTCCTCCTGCGAAACAGGCCTTGCGTTAGCGGCTGCGGCTATTGCAACAGCGCCCTGGATATACATAAGGGTCTGAAAAGACTGTTCGGCTTTGATTCGTATAAAACTTTCGGGGGTGAACCTCTACAGGAGAAGGCGGTTAAGGCTGCCCTTGACATTAAGTCCCTGCTCGCTGTGTTCCCAACCGGTGGCGGGAAGTCGCTTGCCTTCCAGGTCCCTGCCCTGATGAGCGGCGATAATGCACAGGGACTGACAGTGGTCATCTCGCCCCTGCAATCGCTGATGAAGGATCAGGTCGACAATCTTGAGAAGGCCGGGATCACCCGTGCAGTTACGATAAACGGTTTGCTTGACCCCATTGAAAGGGCAAAATCGTTTGAAAGAGTTGAGGATGGCTCGGCCTCTCTTCTCTACATTGCACCTGAATCGTTGCGTTCCCGGACGATAGAACGACTGCTCCTTGGAAGAAAGATCGTCCGCTTTGTTGTCGACGAGGCGCACTGCCTCTCTTCCTGGGGGCAGGATTTCAGGGTTGATTATCTCTACATCGGTGATTTTATCAAGTCAATACAGGAAAAGAAAAACCTCGCGGAAGGCATTCCCGTCTCTTGCTTTACGGCAACGGCAAAACCTCAGGTGATTGATGATATCCGCGGATATTTTAGGCAAAAGCTTTCGCTTGACCTCGAACTCTTCGCCTCCAAGGTATCAAGGACAAATCTGAACTATAAGGTTTTTGAAAAGGGAAACGAAGAAGAGAAGTATCAGGCATTAAGGGATCTGATTGAAGAAAGAAATTGTCCGGTCATCATCTATGTCTCAAGGACTCGAAAGGCATATCTGCTGGCAGAGAGGCTGACCAAGGATGGTTTTAACGCTAAACCGTACCACGGCCGGATGGAAGTGAAGGAGAAAACAGCAAACCAGGAAGCATTCATATCGGGCGAGGTGTCAATCATGGTTGCAACTTCTGCCTTCGGAATGGGAGTTGACAAAAAGGATGTGGGCGTGGTTATTCACTATGAGATATCCGATTCGCTCGAGAACTACATCCAGGAAGCAGGCAGGGCAGGCCGTGATGAAAACATGGTTGCTGATTGTTTTGTCCTCTATAACGAGGAAGACCTGAACAAGCACTTCATCCTCCTGAATCAGACAAAGCTCTCCATCAAGGAGATACAACAGGTCTGGAAGGCGATAAAGGAGATCACCAGGTTCCGTTCAACGGTTTCCAATTCAGCCCTGGAGATTGCGCGAAAGGCAGGCTGGGATGACAGTGTCTATGAGATTGAGACAAGGGTTAAAACCGCTATCGCCGCGCTGGAAGATGCCGGATATCTGAGGCGGGGACAGAACATGCCACGGATCTTTGCCAACAGTATCCTCTCCAGGAATGCACAGGAAGCCATTGACAAAATATATGCTTCGGAAAGGTTTAATGAAAGACAGAAAGAACAGGGAGTCCGTATTATCAGGAAGCTCTTTTCAAGCAAAAGCAGGAGGCATGCAACCGGAGAACCTGCCGAATCAAGGGTTGATTACATCAGTGATCATCTCGGAATCGTAAAGGAGGAGGTGATAAATATTGTCAACCTCCTTCGCGAGGAGAAGATACTGGCTGATGCCAAGGATTTAACAGCATTCATCAGGAGAGGGGAAAATAAAAATCGGTCACTTAACATTGTCGAATCATTCTGTCAGATCGAAAACTGTCTGGTCCAGGTTTTTGACGAACAAGGGAAGACTTTTCACCTCAAGGAGTTAAACGAGGAGGCAGAGGCACAGGGTTGCGAAGGGTCAAATGTCAGCAGGATCAAGACCGTCATCAATTTCTGGGCAATAAAAAACTGGATTAAGCGGAAAAACCCGGAGTATTCAAAAAATCATGTTACAATAATCAGCCTTCATCCGCGGGAACTGCTGAAGGAAAGATTAAGGAAGCGAAATGAGCTTGCAAGGCTCATTGTTGAATTTCTCTTTGAAAAAAGCAACCGCGATTTTTCGGAAGACGATGCCGGGAAGGAGGAGGTCCTGGTTGAGTTTTCAGTCCTGGAGCTGAAGACGGAACATGAGAGGCATCAGGGGCTTTTTCAGACTGAGGTGACGCTGGAAGATATTGAAGACACTCTGTTCTGGCTCTCAAGAATTGGAGCAATAAAAATTGAAGGCGGCTTTTTGGTTGTTTATAACGGCCTGACTGTTGAAAGGCTTGAACAGGACAATAAAAAGAGATATAAGGCTGAGGATTATCAGAAGCTGAATCAGTTCTATGAGAACAAGATTGAGCAGATTCACATAGTCGGGGAGTATGCCAGGAAAATGATCAGTGATTACAGGGATGCTCTGCAGTTTGTCGAAGACTATTTCCGGTTGAACTATGCCTCGTTCATTTACAAATATTTTAAAGGCGCCAGGCGGGGCGAGATCAAACGTAACCTGACACCCGGCAAGTTCCGCCAGCTGTTCGGAGAGCTCTCCCCTGCCCAGCTGAGAATCATCAACGACACAGAAACGCAACACATTGTTGTTGCGGCAGGACCCGGCAGCGGCAAGACCAGGGTGCTGGTTCACAAGCTCGCCTCTCTCCTATTGATGGAAGATGTGAAACATGAACAACTGCTGATGCTCACTTTCTCAAGGGCGGCGGCAACTGAATTCAAGAAGCGCCTGATCAGTCTCGTTGGCAACGCAGCCAACTTCATTGAGATAAAGACTTTTCACTCATACTGTTTTGATCTTCTGGGGAAGGTCGGCAGCCTGGAGAAGTCGGATACTATCCTGAAGAGAACTGTTGAGAAGATCAGAAACAGGGAGGTTGAGGCAAGCCGGATCACTAAAACAGTCCTGGTAATTGACGAGGCGCAGGACATGGACGAGGAGGAGTTCGGCCTGATAACGGCCCTCATGGAGCATAATGAGGAGATGAGGGTGATTGCTGTTGGTGATGACGATCAGAACATTTTTGAATTCAGGGGGGCCAGTTCAAAATATCTTGAGCAGTTTATCATGGTGAACAAGGCAACCAAATATGAACTGGTTGAGAACTTCCGCAGCAAGCGCAATCTTGTTGACTTCACCAATCAGTTCGTGATGCGGATCAGTCACAGGCTAAAAAACACTCCTATTATTGCCAGACAAACCGACAACGGAAAAATAAAACTGGTTCGATATCAAAACGGCAATCTCATTGCTCCGTTTGTGCAGGATATACTTGCAACCCCTCTCTCAGGTACCATTGGGCTGCTCACCAGGACCAATGATGAAGCGTTGCAGGTAACGGGGCTGCTCCTAAAGAACAGGATGCCGGCCAAATTGATTCAGAGCAACGACGGATTTGATCTGTTTGATCTCGCGGAGATAAGATTCTTTTTGAGCCAGCCTGGCCTGGCTGGAAACATTATAAATGTCACCGATGAAGCCTGGGAAAATGCAAAGCGTGCACTGGCAAAAAGGTATCAACGCAGCACAAAATATGAAATATGCCACAATCTTATCAGGGATTTTGAAGCTTCCAACCCAAAGATGAAGTACAAGTCGGATCTGGAGGTCTTTATACGCGAATCCCGACTGGAGGACTTCTGTGGGGAGAGTGGGGAGACAATCCTCGTTTCAACTATTCACAAGGCAAAAGGGAAGGAGTTTGATAATGTTTTCCTGATGCTTGAAAACTTTTATCCTTCAACTGACGAAGACAGACGGCTACTGTATGTTGCTTTGACAAGAGCAAAACGGAACCTGACCATTCATCTCAATTCAGATTTCCTCCACACGCTGTCAGCTGAAAATAT
>JBBRXA010000073.1:0-9779 GCA_038248855.1 Bacteroidales bacterium
TAAATTATTTGCCATGGGAAATTTAAGCCTTGCATCATCATATAAGCTTAATACCGAAGCCTGGATTCTCGCAGTTGTTCCTTCGTTATTAAAGGATGAAAGAGCATTACCCTCAATTTTAATCGGTCGCCCATCACGGGTTTTTACCAGAATGGCAGAATATTCATGACCGTCAAAATAATTCGATGCATAATATAAAGACTTCCCCGGAGTAATTTCAGGTGGATGTACTGCGTAAGGAATTGCATTGATAACAAGTCTCTTACAGCTTGCAGTAAGTGCTGCAGCAGAAAGGCTGAAACCAAAAACTTTAAGAAAATCTCTCCTTGATGAACCTGTCTTAAGAAAGTCCGACTCAAATAAATCCAGAACCTCATTATTATGGCCCACCTCACTAAATGCTGCATTGTCATTCGTCCCCTGAAATTCTTCGATGCTTTTCCAGTATTTTTTCATCCCTTATTGATTTCGCTATCCCGGTTTAATAATGACATTTCATACATTCCGTACCACCCAGCATCTCCACTGTAACATTTGCGGTCTCTGAGTTTCTTATCTTTTCTGCCATATCGGTGTATTGAGAATAAAACTTATTGTTATTAAAATTTACGTTCCGAGTACGGTGACAATCTATGCACCAGCCCATGGTCATTTCATCATTGAGGGTTATTCTTCCCATTTCCTGAACCGATCCATGACATTCCTGACAGGCTACTCCACCTGCACTGACGTGCTGAGCATGGCTGAAGAATACGTGATCTGGCAGATTGTACACCCTGACCCATTGGATAGGTTTCATCTGCTCATAACTATCTATAACCTTGGCTATTTCAAACGCACCAGTCAGTTTTCCTGTGCGCACTATCAGATGGCAATTCATACAAACATTCGTTGCCGGGAAACCTGACGATTTACTGAATGGAGCATAACTATGGCAATATACACAATCGGTCCTGTTCTGACCTGCATGAATAGCATGTGAAAACTTGACAGGCTGGTCGGGTCCATAGGCGGGAGAGTGACCGACCGCAATGGCATCAACAACTAGACGCCAGGTAATGTAAGCGCCTGCTATTGTAAGTATTCCCATGTGCAGCCAAATCTTTTTAATCCGCTTTGTGATCATAAGGTCAACCAGGGAACCCAGCATAAATATCAAAGCAATGATAAAAAGTAAAAGATTTGTTACAACTGGTTTTTGCTGCTGCATACCCCTTACGGTCAGCTCATCCATGTAGATCTTGAGAAGGGTTATCTCTTCAGGTGTAAACTGAAATCCTTTGTGAACCCCGGCCATCCTGATCCCTGTCGGATTTATCAATACTTTACTCAGATCCTCCTCGCTTTTCCCTAAATACTTTTGTGAAATTTCAATGGCATTGGGATTCCAGTTAAGGGTATCCGAGAACTTAATATTATGACAGCCAATACAGTATATTGACTTATTTTCTAGATAAACCAGACCATGAAAAAGCCTTTCCCCCCTTACGAGATCCTCGTGTGTAACGGACTCATGAACAACAGTATCCTGATTTTGCAAAACATTAGGATATGCCGGAAGAATGATGACTGAAAATAGTAAAGCAGGAAATATAAGTTTACGGAATCTTAAGGGAAAAGACCTGGACATACTTATAATTTAAAGTGAAAGCAACCAAAAAACCACTCAATAGAAACACATTAACTACCTGTAGGACATCAGTATCAAAAATAGCAAAAAAGCTTCAATTATATATCATTGGTTAAATAAATGGTATTAAACCCCAGAGTAGAACTCTGGACTTATCTTTTCGGAGCAGAGCTCCGAGGAATTAAACCATACTAACATTAAAAATAGTCACTGACATTGAACGGAGGATTGGCCAGAATATAGTCAACTTGTAGATCCGGGTGCTTGTCATCATTTAAAGTATCGCCAATCTAAATCTTTGCCTCAATCCCTATGATGGCAAGGTTCATCCTGGCGAGCTTATATGTAGTTAATTCTTTGGGCTGTATAGAAATTAAGAACACCCCGGATTAGTGGGGTGTTCTCTGTCGGTCTGCAGGGACTCGAACCCTGGACCCGCTGATTAAGAGTCAGCTGCTCTACCAACTGAGCTACAGACCGTAAAGAGCGCAAAAATACTATTTTTTGGGAAACCAGGGGAAAAATGAACTCGTCTTTTCGATATAATCCCTGTATTGCGGCTTATCAGATACAAGCGATTTTTCAAGAAGAGCCACACCTGACACCTTAATTATAAGAGCAGTCATCAACAGTGATCCCAGTGCCGCCAGCCAGCTTCCGGCAGCAACGGAGATCAAACCGAATCCCCACCATACCGCCGTATCACCGAAATAATTGGGATGCCGTGTATACCTCCATAAACCGGTGTCGAGAACCTTCCCCTTATTCATGGGGTCAGCCCTGAAACGGGCAAGCTGGAAATCGCCCCCGGCCTCAAATATAAAACCGATAATCCAGAACGTCATCCCAAGGTAATCAGCCATACCAAGGCTTCCTGACCCGATTTTTATCTGAGCCCCCAGCAACGGTGCGGAGATAAGCCACATCAGTATCCCCTGCAACAGAAAAGTCTGAAAGAAACTGACCCACCAGTAACGCCTCTCCCCGTAGTTCTGCCTGAACTGACGGTAACGAAAATCCTCTCCCCTGCCGGCATTGCGCCAGGTCAGATAACCTGTGAGCCGCAATCCCCATACTGTTACCATTGTCATAAGTATCAGTTTCCTGGGTTCATACCCGTCTGTATGCAGAAAATAATACCATCCTGCCAGCACAAACCCGAAACCCCAGAAAAGATCGACAATGCTTACATTTTTTATAATTACGCTGACAATCCACAGTGATGTCATCATGATCATAATGACCGCCAGGGCCTGAAGCCAGAGATGCAGAAACGGCGTCACCGGCATGATTTATTCATACATGAATGCCACCGCGGCTGCCCCTACTCCTGCATGAGCCCCAATAACCGGTGAAATGTTGATCACCGAGACCGGCTTTTTGGCAAAAAGGGCCTCCATCTCGTTGGCGTACCACCCGGCGGCATCGGGATTCTGGGCATGAAGCACAATGTAATTCCATATCTTTTTCCCTCCTGACAGTCTTTTGATATGACCCATCACCTTCGCCATATTGGCTTTCTGATTGAACGACTTGTCAAAGACGATTGCTTTCCCGTTCTCATCCACAGACACAATAGGATTAATATTAAGGAGGTTCGCAATGAAGCCCTTGAAATGTGAGACCCTGCCCCCGCGAACCATATATTTAAGGGTCCTGACGCTTACAAAGATTTTTGTGTCACCGACCCATTTTTCCGACATCGAAATTATCTGGTCATGGGTTTTGCCCTCCTCAATCGCCTGTGCTATACGCAGGACCTGGAGGCCGACAGAGCCCGAGATACCCTTGGAATTGATTACCGTAACCGGTTTGTTGAATTCTTCTGACACCTTTGCTGCGGCCTTGCAGCTTGAATTGTAGGTGCCGCTGAACTTGTCGGAGACATTTACCGCAATGACGGAATCATACCTTGACGCAAGTTGCGAATAAAGGTTTACAAACGCATTTTCATTAACCTGCGCCGTCTTGGGATAATCAGGACTTTCAGAAAGCAGTGTATAGAACTGGTCGGGAGTGATGGTCACCTTGTCAAGATAATGATTGTCCCCAAAATAGAGATTGATGGGCAAAAGATGGATCTGATAATGATCCAGTATCTCTGGCGGAAGGTCGCATGTTGAGTCGACAGCCAGGGCGATATTCCATTTCCGGTTATGTACGGTGTCGCTCTGTCTCACCATATCGTCAGCCTTCTGAAAGGTGAGGAGTCCTGATTTTCTCAGTTCACTGAACAGGTCGGCAGGACTGTTGGTATGAACATGAATTCTCCGGATAGCATCTGATCCTGCAATTACAGCTGAATCTCCGTATCTTTCAAGAATAGCAGAGAGCTGTCCGTGGTCAAGGTTGCAGTTTTTGATCAGTGCCTCCGTGCAATATCTGAAGTTTACCGACTCCGCAACCGTCACCTCCTCCCTGAAATGTGAAACTTTCTCCAGCTTTGACTGTATCAGTTCCTTCACGTTCCTTGTCCGGATATAATCAATTATTCCCTCCACGAAAAGAACGAATCCTTTGGCTCCGGCATCAACTACCTTTGAGGTAGCAAGTATCCGCAGCTTCGATGTTGTTTCCGCCAGAGACTTCCTCAGCACGTCAAGCGAGCTGAGAAGAAAAAGATTAAAATCAGTGAATTTGTGCCAGTTTGAATTAAGGTATTCAGCCCACTCTTTGATGACCGTGAGCATTGTCCCCTCGACAGGGTTTGCCACTGCTTCGTAAACGTACCGCACTGCCCTCTGAACGCTCTCGGCAAATTGCCTGAGATTGACCGCTGCTGACACATCGGTCTCGCGACTGAGTCCGTAAAGAAACTGCGCAAAGATTATTCCCGAGTTGCCCCTGGCGTTCATCAGGGCAGCTTCGGCAATACGTTCTGCCGTTACTTTGTAATTCCTGTCGGGATGAAGGTTTTCAATCACTGACCTGATTGTGGATGCCATGTTGGTTCCTGTATCGCCGTCGTTTACCGGAAAGACATTGATCCTGTTGAGCTCCGCCTGGTTTGCTATTACCCTGTTGCCGCCGGCAATAAAAGTGTAATAGAGGTTCCTGCCGTCTATCTCAGTAAGGGGTGAATTTGCTGTTACTGTCATCTGATGCTCAAAACGAATAATGAATATTGTTTAAAATAACAAAGTTACTTAATTAAAACGTACTAAGGTAAACACAGTCAAATAACGAAGACAGAGGCCACTGCCTGAACTCCTTACTAACAACCGGCAAATAAAAATGTTTAATGATCTCTCTACAGAGGGGGAGGCCAGACTCAGTTATTCCGTGAGAACAATCATTCCCTCGCGCGGAATCGCCCGGTAAAGAATCTTCGCTTCCGACTTCGGAATTCTTATCCTGATGTAAGGCACATACGGAGGTGTTGTGAATGAGGCTACCGCTTTCATGGTTGCTTTGGCATTCCTGAGTCTGTCATTCAGATCGAACATGAAAAGTGCTTTTCTGTCTGCGGGAATGGTATCTTCCTGTTGCTGGAAGAGAAAACGGATATTGCGGTTCGTCTCCAGGGTGAAAAATACAGCTTCAAAGTCAGTTGTATCGGGTTTGTCTGCAGTCACAGCAAATGAAGTGTCTTTCGGTGCAATTTTTATACTGACCGGATCTTTGGGGAAGGTGGCATTCATTCCGGTGATCACGAGGGGCGATGCCAGCATGCTGTATATTGCTTCCTGGTTAGCCCGCTGGAAGAAAGGACTGACTTCAAATTCATTTATCATAATAGTCCTTATTGCCACGCCTTTAATATACAGTAGAATGAGACTGTCTCTCATGTTTATCATCAGTCCTATGGAGTCTGAGTCGGCCATTTTTACCTGCGAACTGAGAAGGGCTTTCTTACGGAGAAGTTCAATATATCCCGGAATGGAGCACTGGTCAATTGTATCACTCTCTTTCTGCACCAGCGAATTGAAATAGGCTGCATCAAAGTCGCGCACTGTATGGTTCACCGCCGAGACAGACCTGGCAAGATAAAAGATAACCACCGCAAGTATTATCACTCCTGGCAGTATGAACCATTTGTATTTGCTTAAATTCATGACCGGTATTGAGTATTAATCAGTAAATATAGACCTTGGACCCTATACTGAGAGCATTGTAAACTGCCTCCAGGTCTTCATCGTTAAGGCGGACGCACCCGTGTGTCACGGGCATGCCGATAAATCTTTTGTAAAGTGTTCCGTGGATCAGGTAACCGTCGCCGATACTCATTGCATAATCGCCCAGTACTCCGTATTCATAACGCGAGGGGTCACCGGCACTGGGTATGGGAAGGCCTTCTTCAACAAATGCCCAGTCGGGTCTGCGCCACACAGGGTTGGTTATCTTTCCCTGGATCGAGAAACGGCCCCGGGGTGTCTTGAAGATCCACTCCTTATCTCCCTCTTCCGTTTTTAAAAGGGTATAACTGCCTGAAGAGCAAAATCCTTCACGTATGAGCTTCCGGCTTTTATAAAGTGAAAACCTGTTATCGGTGGTGTTTATGACAATGTATGTCGATGTAGGGATATAGCTTGCCAGTTTTTTTTCAAGGCGGTTAATGTCCGACCGTGTGAGCGACACCTGTTTCTTTATGCCCTTATCCAGCAGCAGTGACGAGTCTGCCCTGCATTCAGCCCTGCTGGTCCCCCAGGCATGCTGGAGTGCCGGTGCGATGAAAACCGGTACGCTGAAGAGAAATACCAGCAGCAGTAACACGCCTGCAATTATAAGGGTTCTGCGCACTGCGAGGTGCGAAAACATTTTATGAAAAAAGGAGGCATTTTCTTCCTTCACTGGCGGGTTTTCTTCATTCCCGGCCCGATTTTCATCATTCCCGGCCGGATTTTCATCTCCGGTCAGAGGAGTTGTATTTTCTGTATCTTCATCCATTGCTGTAAAATTCTTTTACCTACCGCGAGGACATAAATTTATTAAGCGGAACCGATGACCCGATGATGGTCACGGGTGTACCGTTTCTGACATATTTAAACAACACGTCCATATCACTGTTCTTAAGGGCCACGCAGCCTTCCGTCCAGTTGCCGCCTCTTCCACCCTCACCGTGGATCTCGATCAGCCCGCCTATTTTCGTTCCTGAAGGCAGCTGACCGCGCTGTACCATGACCCTGAACTCCTCAAGATCCTGCTGATTGGGATAATTAATCAGCAGCGCCTTGTGGTATATTGTCGCACCGTTGGACAGTTTTTTTGTAATTGTATATCTTCCTTCCGGTGTTGCATTGTCGCCCTTGCTCACCTTGTCACCCATCCAGTTTTTACCGAATTCGACCTCGAAGGTGTATTTTTTTTCGCCCCTGTGATAAAGATAGCAAACTCCGGGGATCTTTTCGACAACAATGGCGTAGGATCCTCTATCACGACTCTCTCTGATCGTCTTCGCGGCCCACTCCTGCCAGCGGCTGAAGTTCTTGTAATATGCAGTCAGTTTGTCATTTGCAAATACATATGAGTCAGTAAGATACTCATTTGCTTCTGCAATTTTGACACTTCCTGTTACATACTCTCCCTTATTGAAAGCTATCACCGCCTCTTTCAGCAGGAGCTTACCCTTTGCGTGTTTTTTCCTGATTTCCTGCGGTATGGGAACTGACGAAAAAAGCTTCTCAAAATCCCTGACCTGGGAACTGAGCCTCTTTATATCACGGTCGAGGTTCAACCGCATGTCATTGGCTTTTAAAATTGTGGTTTTGGTGGCCTCAGCAGCTTTTTTCTGGGAGATAGAAGCGAACATGCGGGCACGTTCATAATCGCGGAAGAGGATGAAGCGCTTATTTTCCGTCTTCCAGGATATCATTGATGAATCATAATAACTGCGCGCTTCCCTGAATGTTTTGCCTGAATAAATAACCGAATTATGGTCTCTGGCTTTGACTATGGCCTCCTGTGCTGATTCAAGTTCCCTTAAAGGTGGTTCCGGAATAAGGGCAACGAAAAGCCAGATCATCGATGTGATGATTATTCCTGCAAAAATCAGAAATATCAGGTTTTTAACCAGGGACAGCCTCATTTTTTTGATTTTGTATTAAAAAAATCCCCGGGCTTGACCCGGGGATTCCTTTTCAATACCTTAAAGATATTATCTTTTTACTTTTGCGATAGCGTCGTTCAGCTCGGTGTTGATAGCTGTAAGAGCTTCGTTGGCAGCTTTTACTTTATCAAGAACCTGCATGTAGTTGGTTCCGCTGTCAAACTGTGTCTGAGCATCGTTGATTGATGCTTCGATAACTGTCATTTCGCCTTTGATTTCATCAAGAACGGCTTTACCTTCTTTGCCTTTCGGTGCTTTCAGGATAAGAGCCTGATTGTCAGCCATAAGGGTTTTAACTGAAGCAAGCATGGTTTCAGCTTCAACTTTTACTTCCTCTTTCCTAACAGCTGCGTTGGCGGCAACCTGTCCGGCAAGGGTTGTAACATCACCAGCCTGTACTTTTACTGTTTTGTAGTTCTTGAAAAGCTTTGATTTCTGAGCTTCAGAACTCTGCATAATAACTGTCATTGAGTCATTCAGAGCTGTGAATTCACCCGGAAGATAAATGTCAGCCTGTGCAGTTCTGGCGGCACTGATAGAGGCATTTGCAGCATCGATGTCAGCCTGGGGAACTTTACCGCAGCTGGTCATAAGAACAACTGCTGCAACGGTAGCAACTACTAAAAAGAATCTGTTTTTCATTTTTGTTTGAATTTGGTTCAATAAATATTCTTTGTTAAAGCACTCTGCTTCAGAATTTAAATCCGGTGCAAAGTTAGCAAATTTTGTAATTATGACGCACAGAAATCAAAAAGTAACACACAATCGGTCATTTTTTTTTAAGAAAATCCATTTTCAGACAACTTTAAACGGATAACATTATATTTGCATCCGTGTGAATGTCCCATTTTATGATCAAAAGCAGGCAGCCTCTGAGCGACGAGGAAATTGTAAATAAAATCCGGAACAACAGGGAGACGGAGCTTTTCTCAGTTCTTTACAAGAGGTATTATCCGAAAATAGTTGATAAATGTTACAGTCTGACCCGCAGCAGGGACCTCTCTGAAGAGCTGGCGGGCGATATTCTCTCGAAGGTATACGAAAAGCTTGACGGGTTCAGGGGTAATTCATCCTTTTCCTCCTGGCTTTACTCTGTTACCTATAATCACTGTATCGATTATCTGAGGGAGAAGAAGAAGCTGCATTACCCAGAGTGGAACAGTTCGAATGAATTGCCGGAGATAATAGATGAGACTAATGAAGAAAAGGAGGCGATAAGCTACGACCGGCTTATGGAATTGCTTAACGGGCTTCACACTGAAGAGAAGGCCCTGATAATGATGCGTTATTTTGACGAGATGCCACTGATGCAGATTGCCGAGGCTCTCAGGGTTACTGAGAGTGCTGCCAAGATGAGACTGAAGCGGGCCAAGGCGAGGCTGCTCTTCCTGTATAAAAACCAATAAATGTTACTTTTTGGCTTTTCTGCGTCATTATTGTACAGATGAAAACAAATTTAAACCTCTTCACGAAGATTATTAAGGCAGCGGTTGTCAGAGTACCCTCTGTCGTCCGTGAAGGTTTTAAAGCCAATTTCAGTGTTACGAAAAATCCAGAATGGAGCCGACATGGAGGTCTTTTTGAGGTAATATTTTATCATGATGGCATGGAGAAGATTGCCCGTTTTGATCGTGAAGGGACATTGCTCGAATACCGCATAAATTTGCAGCTCGAGACTATTGCCGACTCAGTGCGGGCGAAGGCTTCTCTTGAAGGGGAGATTATGAACTGCATAGAGCTCCATTCTGTTGACACTGTGAAGTACGAGTTCATTGTCAGGGACACCGGCCTGGTGAGGTATCTTCTGTTAACAGATACGACCGGCAACAAAATCAGGAAGGAAAAGCTGTAACGGGCTAAGGAATGACGAAATCTCCAAAGGTGTTGTATTGTATTCAATGATTTTATACTTTTGCACCCGTTGCAGAGCGAAATCCTGATAAGCCATGGGACCACGCTGCAATCCGCCCCCCGGCGGATAAACTGCCTCGGAGTAATTGTTAATTGAAATATTGGAGAGATGGGTGAGAGGCTTAAACCAGCAGTTTGCTAAACTGCCGTAGGGGTAACCGTACCGGGGGTTCGAATCCCCCTCTCTCCGCA
>JBBRXA010000074.1:0-9129 GCA_038248855.1 Bacteroidales bacterium
GACGTCACAAAGGCACAGGAATTCATCGATGAGTTCTCACAGATATACCGTTATGTCCTGGAGACAATAGAGCAGCCTGCAGCCACCCTCGGGAAAGAACTCGAGTTTGTTCGTTCTTATCTCTTCCTTCAGCAGATGAGGTACGGCGATGACCTGACATGGTCGGTGAACCTGCCGGCAGGACTGCTCAGCCTCGTGGTGCCGCCACTGTCGCTGCAGGTGGTGCTCGAGAATGCCATCAAGCATAACATTGTCAACCACACAAGGCCGCTGCACATTTCCATCGGCAGTGAGGCCCGCGTGCTTGTGATCAGTAACAGGATACAACCCAGGATATCTGCTACTCATTCGACAGGGTTGGGACTAAAGAACCTCGCAAAACGGTACTCGCTGATCACAGACAGTGTGCCTGTTTTCCGGGTTGAGGATGACAACTATGTTGCCAGGCTGCCATTGATTGAAACTGATAAAGATGAAAGCACTGATAATTGAGGACGAGAGCCTGGCAGCCGAAAAGCTTGAGAAGATGCTTCACGAGGTCGATCCCTCCATAACGGTCCTCGGCAAACTTGGTTCTATCAGCGACGCTGTCAGGTGGCTTATGCAAAACAGCGCAGACATTATCTTTCTAGACATACAGCTGTCTGACGGCATCAGTTTCAGCATCTTCGATCAGGTGGCGGTGAACACACCGGTAATCTTCACAACTGCCTATGACCAGTACGCCGTCAAGGCATTCCGGCTGAACAGCATCGCCTATCTCCTGAAGCCAATACGTAAGAGCGATCTGGCAGAGAGTCTGACGAAGTACCGGACACTCAGGTCGGCATTCAGTATTGACTTCGATATGCTGATGACCCAATTGCAGGGCAGGGATGCAGGTTACAAGAAACGTTTCATGATACAGGTCGGAGAGAAGATCCGCAAGATTGAGGTGCAGGAGATAGCCTTTTTCTATGTACTTGAAAAGGGTGTGTACCTCACTACTTACCAGGGCAACTCATACCCTGTGGAGTTCACTATTGAGAGGCTTGAAGGGCTGCTTGATCCGGCCCGGTTCTTCCGTATTAACCGCGGGTACCTTGTGAGTATTGAATCAATCTCCAATATGACAGCCTGGTCACGGGGGCGCATTAAGCTCGAACTCAAACCGAAGGCCGGCAATGAGTTTGATACCATTGTCAGCATTGACCGCTCAGCAGCCTTCAGGAGGTGGCTGAACGCATGATAAAAGCATGCAACTTCCTGATTAACAGTGAACCTTAACCTGGCAGGCTATTGATCCCTGTTTTTATTTGACATCGTAGCTTTCGGGAAGCCCCAGTTTTTCTTTCAGTTTATCGTTATGCTTCTTTGCATCCGTTGCTGCTTCATCCACTCTGTAGTAATGCCGTGGAAGGTTCTTATCAGCAGTCATAACGAGGGCATATGAAATAGTACCGGTCACAATAGCACCTGTAAGAACACCCGTTTCCCACTTGGGATGCGTAGGAGTATCCTTATGCAAAAAGTGCTTTTCACCCACCATATCTACAAGAAGAGGAATACCTATCAGTAGAGAACCGAGAAATGTAATGGCCCCGATTGAAGTTTGTTTGGCAACAGACTTATTTATTTGAGTATATCTGTTAATGATGGCAGTGTTATTTATCGCATTTGCCAATCCCATATCACCGATTTCTTTGACTCCGCCCTGGATGATTTTGAAATCAGATACCTGTTCTGTATTGGTTACCGATTTGGAATAACCGTAATATCCGTAATACCCCGGAAAGAACGTACTTGAACCTGCAGTTGAGCTGACCGCGTTTGTTGTGAACAGGACATCTATCTTTTTAGCCTGGTATTCTTCGCGTTCTTTAACTTTTCCTTCCATTATCTTTTCGGCAACCTGGCCGTCATTCTTTACAAGAACGGTCGTGGTTTGTCCGGCGGTTACAGTTATGAGTTCCGCAAAAATGCTGACTCCGTCTTTCATTATTTTCAGATAATGGTTACCGGCAGGAACAGCATTTATTGTTTTGATATCAGTGCCTTGCTTATTCTCATTAAGATAAACCGAAGTTCCGGTGAATTCAGAAAAAATATTAACACTTCCTGTGCCTTTAGGGTTTGATGCCTGATTATTGGCTGGTTGATTGCCAGCGGCCGCAGCAGCTTTATCAGCTTCAATAAGAACGGAAGTTACCTGATTGGCAACGATGGTTACTATTTCATTGTAAATTCTTTCTTCGTTTTTGTTGAGGACTTTGACATAGTGGGTACCAACACTCAGTGCGATAGCATCGTAAGATGGCTGCTGAACCTGGTCAACATAGACGATAACAGCTTCTTCAGAGAAGATTTTCAGAGTTCCCGTATTCTGAGCGAATACAGTGAGTGAGAAAAACGCGAGTACCAGGATACTCAAAATGGATTTTGTTTTCATGTAAGCAGGGTTATTTTTTATTGTAGTTTTCTTCGAATGATTTCCCGTAGTTGTAGTCATTTACCACGAGGCCCCGGGCTTTTGCTTCTTTTTCCAAAGAGCCGGAAGTGTAAGTCATTGCTGCAATAGGTGCAGATGTATATGCCATGGTAAGCAGAATAAAGTTTCCGGTTTCAGGGTGCACCCATTTGTATAATATCATTGCTTTCTTCTTCTTTAATGCTTCCAGTAATTTGCCGTCATTTTCAGCGTAGCCATCGGCAAATTTCCGGGTAACAGTGGTTGGCTCGCCGAAATGAGCTACCAACGTTGAATACATTTTGTTAAATGCATCAAACGGAAGTTCATTTTTATTAAGTTTTATTTTGGAGTTCTTTTCATACAATGTAGTATATCCGACAACAACATCGAAAAGTCTGGAATCTATAAAACGGGTTTCCACTATACAGTATCCTTCATCGGTAGATATTGCGTAATTATAAAATTTGTCTGACTGTTTCGATTGAGCTGCGGCCTGCTCCATAATCTGATGAACGCTGGTCGCATCTGCACCAAATTTAATTCCAAATGCCCCGTCCATATCGGATGGCAGAAGCCCTTCGGTCTGACCGATAAATATATCATTTGTTGGTATAGGCGTCACTGCCGCAGGGGCTGGTTCATCAGGTATCACCGGCTGCGGCTGTGTTATTACCGGCCCGGTTACTGGAGATTCAATAAAAATCGACGTTACCTGATCAGCAATTACAGTAACAATTTCGCTATATATTTTCACCTCATCTGCATTGATGGCTTTTACATAGTGAGTTCCTGCCACCAATGAAATTTCTGAATAATTGGGAGTCTGAACCTGATCTACAAATACAATTACGGGTTCGTCTGAGAAGATTTTAAGTATTCCTTTATTGGTCTGGCCAAAAAGAAGAGATGCACTTAAAAGGGTCAGGGCTAAGAAGCATGTGAGGTTTTTCATAAATATAATATTAAACAAATATGTCATTTTTAATTCTTAATAAAACCCCTTGTGTTTTAAAACATTTTTATTCTTTAATGAGCTATAATACTTTTAACGGGCAGTAACTGAATTAGTTTCCTGCCCGGTAAAAATCATCAAAGGCTTTCAATTGTGGCGGTTTTACTGCCTTGTTGCTTTTGACACTTCTGAGAGTTTGAGCAACGCTTCCAGGTATTGACCCCAGACGGTGGGATTGGAATGCGTCCCATGTCCGGTAGTCTTATCCGTAATGGGTAAAAGAATGTACCTTCCGTTCTTCACCTTTGTGATTTCCTTTTCCATCAGCCCCAGCTCAGGCGGATTTACCTGGTCATCGGCTGAGTTAATTGCATATAACGGGGCAGTTATCTTTGTCAGATGGGGAGCAGGGTTATAGTCCCTCGATGCATCGTAGGCATAGATCATATCATTTGCATCCAGCAAAGAGAGATACCTGTTTAACAGGTTCTCCATAAATGTCTCCGCTGTTTCTCTTGTGGGAGCGGCCTTCTGCCACTGAAGCGGACTGCTTACCATGAACATCATTCCCAGGATGGCCCCGGATAGACCTACTTTCGGCTGTACTTCATACTCGCCACCTTTCCACTCCGGATCTGCCTCAATCAGATTTATCATCATCTTTCTCTGTACCCGGTTTCTGCCCGCGATTTCCACCGGCAGGCTTGCCAGAGGACATAGAGCATCCATAAAATCGGGGTAAGTATAGCCCCAGACCCAGATGTGCATTCCCCCCATCGACGTACCCATTACAAGCCTTAAGTGATCGACTTTCAGATGCTCTGTCAGCAGCCTGTAATCGGCAAGCACCATATCGTCATAGTTGTATTTTGGAAATTTCATGCGCAACCCGTCGCTCGGTTTGCCTGATTTTCCGTGACCTATTGCATCAGGCAGGATGATGAAGTATTTATCTGCATCGAGAAGCTGGCCCGGACCGAATAAATTGCCGGCGAACAGGGCGCTTAGAAAGCCCTTGCCGCTTCCGGTTGTTCCGTGCATAATGAGTACTGCATTATTTACCTTTCCGTCTGCGCCGCGGGTTGGTTTCCCGATCGTGGTATAATGAAGATTGAGGTTCGGCATTGTCTCCCCGCTGTTAAACTTGAAGTTGCTAACAACATAATCTCCCTCGGCCAGGGTAGGAAAATCTGACTGACCCAGTGTGATACCGTCAAACAAATTCAATAGAATCAGGGCCATGGCTATTCTTTTCATAATATGATATGTTTCCTTATAAATTTTTCGTCGTTTTCCGGATCCACGAGCTATTTTGACATTCCCATTATCATACCGCCGAAGTAGGGGATAAGCCATATAGTCCATACTATCAGACTATAGCTGTGAAATTGCCGGCGCAGCTTTTCGTTTCCGCGCTTCACCGTATAGGTTGCCCATATTGCGTGGATGAGCATAAGCCATATGGCTATCTGGCCGGTAAGTGTATGCAGGTTTAATAAGTTGAATGGGTCATCTGACAGCCTGCCCATCGCCAGTGTGCCGGATACGTCGAATGCCAGTCCTGTCCAGAATGCCACAACGTGCCATCCTTTGAGGTACTTCGAGATCCGTTCAGCCCATACACCGATTGAATAAAAGACCAGCGCCAGGGTGATCAGGGAAATGGATAGGAATTGAAGCATATAAAGTTATATCGGGTTAGAGCCACGAATTTAAATTAATTCATGGTCCGGTAACAGTCTCCACACATTTATTTATGTGAATTTACTTGCAGAAGTCGGGATTGTTGACCTTTTTAATTTCAAAATTGAAGCTTCATTGAGAGGCCACCATACCTGATACGCAGATTCATACTTGTGAGATCCTTTACCGGTAACTGGATGAAAGGTTCAAACACGAAGTGACTGGTCTTTGCAAATGGGAAAGAGTATCCTGCAGAAAAGTTGGCAAGTCCGAGAAAGTCAATGCGATTGAATGACTCTTGCTCGCGTTCAATTGTTACCGAGGTGTTCATTGAATCGTATGAAACTTCTCCGGTAGAGCTATCGACCATTGATCTTGTGTATGTATTGTTGAAATTACCTGACATTTGCTGGCTCAGGTATATCACTGACGATGCCCCTGTAGTAACAAACAGGTTTGACCCTGACCGTTTCCGGAGTGAGAATACAAAATTAACGGGAACCTCCATGGACAGTACCTCTATGTCTGCCTCATAGGAAGTGGTTGTGCCTGACAGACCATTCAGTTCGGGTGCAGCATAATCAAAAGCCACGCTGCCTCCCGGAATGCCTTCCATAGCATAATTATGTTTTGCCACTGCCAGGCCGGGCCGTACTGAGATTCTGCGGGTAAGTTGCCGTTCCACATAAAAACCCAGTGAAACACCCTGGGCGTTTGATGCCGAATTGTCAACACTGGCCAACATACCTGACATGCCGGTCATAACGGTTGTAGTCATCTTCTCGCGGGGTAGATCAATAAAATCCTTAAGTACTTTTTTAGGCTTCAGATTCATCCTGGCATCAGCATCTTCAGTTAACCTTAATTCCATAGGATTATCCGGGAGATTCATCCAGGCTGACGCCTCAGAAGCTATAACAGTTTCAGATAAAAGCGTTTCTGCGACCAGCGAAGTATCAGAGAAAAGTGATCTGCCAGCCTTTACTGTTTCAGATACAGCTGACCTTTCAGCCAAAACTGTTTCAGCCAAAAGTGATCTGCCAGCCTTTACTGTTTCAGATACAGCTGACCTTTCAGCCAAAACTGTTTCAGCCAAAAGTGATCCGGCAGCCTTACTGGCCTTGTAATCGGATTTTTTGCTGCCTTGCCGCGATTGTCCGGCATCAGTGACTTTCACCTCAGAAACCTGAGCGGGGTTCGCGATGACGGTGTTTTCCCCGGCTGCAGCTTCAACAACCGGACTGGAGTCAGCGACGACAGGGCTTGCCGCAGCTGTATCCTCCTTATTTATTGCAGGCGCAGGTAATCCGGTCTGGTTCGCCTGTGCCGTCTGACTGACGGATTCGCCGGCTTTGCGGTGAGTTATCCGTGCTGTGAAGAGCACTCCGAGAGTCACCAGAACAGCTATTGAGGCGGCTTTGGCCCATAGCGGGAAAATAATGGCCCGTTTGCGTTTACCGCCATATTTGCCTGTAAAGGAGTTCCATCCTTCCCCTGCGAGGTGATCGGCATTGTAGTTGTCAAAGGCCTCCTTTGCACTCCGGCTGAACTTTTTGTCAAACTGCTTCATGGCTCTTTTTAACTGAAATAATGTGCTTGTTATAGAGTTCCCGTAGCATCTTCTTTGCCCTGGCAAGGTTCGATCTGGAGGTGGAAGCAGTCACTCCAATCATCTGGCCGATCTCCTCGTGCGAATATCCCTCTATCTCGAAGAGATTGAAGGTCACCTTATAGTGTGCGGGGAGATGTTTGTACAGTGTCAGAATATCATTAACTGAAAGCTCCGCTTCGATTTCAGGTTCCCGCTCCTCAGTTTCTGTTATCGTATTGATTGAGAGGTATGAATTGTGTTTAAGATTTTTCCTGTAGTTATCAATAGCCGTATTTACAAGCACTTTCCCATACCAGGGTTTAAACGGTCGCGAAGAGTCGTAGCCTGAGAGTCTCTCAAGAGCTTTCATATAACTGTCGTTCACGATTTCCATGGCCTCATTTTCATCACGCGTATACCTGATGCAGACAGACATTGCAAACGAGAAATAGCGCTTGTATAGGATCTCCTGTGAGCGTTTGTCGCCACCGGCACATCCTTTGACAAGATCCGAGTCAGAATATTCGTGACCATCTGTTTCTCTTCTACCCATTATACCGGCCGGAATTAAGCTCTTCCAAAATAACCTAATTCGATCGGTTTTATGATTTCATTATCCATATTTCTTCATTTACCTGAAGATAAAACCCAGTTGCAACTCAAGTCTGTTGTAATGGGTAACTGATTCCCTGACCGAGGTTCCGCTCCCCCACCAGTATTGATCGTGACTGATTGTAACTTTCTGATACCGGTACCCGATGCCAATGTTTATTGCAGTTCTCGACCAGGTAAACATAGAGATTCCTGCTCCTGTGTTGAAAAGGAAGCCACCTTCAGATTTACTGCCGGCTGAGCCATAAAAATCGTAGTATTCAGCCTGATCTGATGTTGCAAAGCTGTAGCCCGTTTTAATCCAGGCATATGGCGATATCCTTGAGTTTAGCGGCGTGTAATTGAGATCTGCATACAGAGGTATTATGACCACTCCCAATTCTTCTATTCCGGAGCCGACTCCAATGCCGACACCGTTTTTGAACTGGTATCCGTTTGCAAGATGAAAGCTGAAGCTGCTTATGTTACCGTTTTCGTTTTTTCCTGTTAGAATGCCGGTGGAAAACCTGATGTAATATCCCTCTGTTTTCAGATTCCCTTTTACAGGATAAGCAAGTGTCTCAAGCGATGATACCTGAGACTTTCCGATCCTGATAATCTGCGGGGTTGTTACCTTAATATCGAGATAGCCGGCAGAATCGCCAACAATGGTCCCCGAAATCCGGGAACCATCATTTAGCAAAACATTATATTTTCGCTGTTGACCTGTTGCAGTGAGTGTAAGTAATACACAAACCGCAACTGCTGAAAATCTGAACATTTTCTCTATTCTTCCTTAATTGTTATATGGCTTATCTGGACTATATTCTCCGGGTCGCTGTAGTCATACTGGTATATGCCTCCTTCTCCTACAAGCATCAGAACCCCGTTCATCGGTATCACATCGTATGTGTCAAAATTTGCATAATGTGCAATCTGGCTTGTTATTATGGCCAGAGGGTCTGATTTGTCGTATATTTTCAGTCCCGCTGTACCGTCGCAAACAAACAGCAGATCGCCATCGATACCCAGTCCGTGCGGGTTAAACATCGGGTAAGATTTCACCAGGTACGGGTTTGTTATCGACGATATATCGATGACCTCGAGCAGATTCTGTCCGTTGTTGCACATGTTGCCTGTACGAAGTGTTACATAGGCATACTGACCGTCAACCACAACAGGATCACAGGCCCTGAGATGGTCATATGATGAGATCTGAACAGGTTTTTTTGGATTGACAAGGTCGAAAATCAGCATCCCGGTTGTGGTTCCTATAAATAACTTGTTCTCGAGCCGGAAAAGTGTTTCCATGTTGCGCGGCACATCAACACTGTCGACAACCGCCATTTCGGATGCCGAGGTAATGTCGACTGTTTTTAACCTGATGGGTACTGCTATAACGTAGAGGTAATCATCGTTCAGCATGAAGCGTGCCATGGAGCCGCCAGTTCCGCTGCCTCCTGTCCATTTGCCGCCTGCATCAGCATTCATCATAAATTCCATGCCGCCACGGAATATCATGCCGCCATATTCATAGTCAGCTACCTTTTCGGTAATCTTCTTTACCTCCCAGTCAACAATAACACCCTTCGATTTATCTACCATTGCATACGGGTACCATAATTCTCCCTCAGGAACGATTTCCGGGAAAACATTTTCGAGGCGGTCAATCTCGACAGGGTTTTCAATGTCTG
The DNA here is from genome assembly GCA_038248855.1 of Bacteroidales bacterium. Classification (GTDB taxonomy): domain Bacteria; phylum Bacteroidota; class Bacteroidia; order Bacteroidales; family VadinHA17; genus SR-FBR-E99. Next base: position 8,961 of record JBBRXA010000074.1, read on the forward strand.
TTATGTCAATCGACAGCAGGTCAATATAGCTGTCAGCGAACAGAATGTTGCCTTTTATTGCCATATCGACATTGCCCAGGATCTCGTAAAAAGCAACCTTTTCAGGACTTGAAGGGTCTGAGTTGTCAATCACGTGAATCCCTTTACCATACTCGTTAATAAAGAGATA
>JBBRXA010000075.1:0-7140 GCA_038248855.1 Bacteroidales bacterium
ATAGACGAAGTATTTAACTTTCTTTTCATACTCACCTCTCAGCCATGAAGCGTCAGCACTCCGTCCGGCCTTCTCAAGATCAGCTATCAGGGGTTCAATCACCAGTTCATTATAGCAACCCCACTTATAGGTCTCATACCAGGGAAGTATCTCATAAGGGTATATAAAGTATGCCTTTGCGGTCTGGTATGCACGTTCAAGATACCCTGCTGCATCAAGATAATGGACCTTATCAGGATACATCTTTGCAACCTGGTACATATGATAGTAAAGCATTATTATATGAGGGTAATCATAGGAGCGCCAGATATGCATCTTGTCAAGGTTGGTCTTGCTTATCTTAGCCCTTTCAGCAGGGTCACGTGCCTCTTTCCAGTTGGGCACACCGTAGATGCCGTAGGGATACGGATCATCCTTATCTGTCCTCTGAAGGCCGTTCCATACAAATTCTTTAAGATAATATTCAACCGAGGCAATCTCCTTGTCATCAGGGAAATAGACGTTCTTTGCAGCGACGTATGGGGCCTTGCACAGACCGGGGTCATCGCTCGCCAGCACATAGCCCCACCATCCGTCATAGCCGTCTGTATTGTCAGGGCCGCGCAGGACACCGTTCTTCATGTCATAGGCTGAGAAGAGGCCGTTATACCACTTAGCTGTATCGCGGTGCTGTGTGCTGTTGACAATGAAGGCAGATCTTTTCTTTACGAGTGTCTCAAGCGGCTCTGTCGAAAAGAACTCGAGGTAGGTCTTCTGTCCGTTACCGTACCATACTGTCAGCATATTTTCACCCAGTCGGGCAAAACTGACGTTATAAACGAGGTGTCCGGGCTGTTTCTCTCCCACAAACTTAATTGTCGTTTTTCCCGGGAACTCCGGTACTATTGAATCAATTGTATTTTTGGTATGCAGTGAGAAGGTTGCCGCCAGATCAGTAGGGACTGTCATTCCCGGAACAACCCTGATATCAAACAGTCCCTCTTCATAAAGGGTCTGTCTCATGTCATCCCAGCTGTCTGCCCACTTTATCCTAAATCCGTAGTTTACCTCAGATTTACCTTTCCCCGGGTCAAGGGTAAGACTGGTGTTCGGCTGACGCCATGTACCTGATGCAACACTGGCTGCAGCCACGGAAGAATGGATATATGCCTTATATCCTCCCCTGCCGCCGTCAAAGTATTCAAGCTTAGTCCCCTTCTTTGGCAGAACCATGATGAAGGGAGGTTCCCCCGAAGGCTTTGTGAAAAATATAAATGACCCGTTACCGGCGATAAAATGATGTTTGGTGAAACAATTTTCAAAGATGTATTCCGGATTTTCTCCGGAAGCGGTCCTCCAGGGAAGAAATATCGCGAGGTCACCAATCTCAACAGGGGATGAACCCGTTGTTTTTACAGAAATATCATAATCCATGGATTCACCGTTGAGGGTGAAACGCTGGTCCATGATAACAGGTGCATTTTTATCATCCGAGATATAGTCGGCCGATGATGTTCCTGATTTCAGCTGCTTTACAGAGTCAGGCAACTCCTTCCATTCACCTTCGCCTGACCTGTAAACCAGTTTTACCCTTCCCCAGGGCGAGCGGCTGTTGATAATATCAGCCTTGTATTTATCCTGCGGATCTGTCAGTGATATGACCCCCCGATCCGAAAAAGCCGCACGGATATTTGTGTTTTCAAGCACCTGTTTCGGTGCTTCAGGCGGCCGCTGTTGCTGACTTGCATTTTGTCCATGCACGGCAGATGTCACCAGCACAAGACCAGCACCAAGTGCTGAAAGGATAATTGTTTTAAAAGAGTTTTCCGAAGCCATGATTATAATTTTTTAGGAAAAACAGGGGCTATCTGCCAGCCGGCCGATCGCCCGGATATAAATTTATTACTCCCTACTTTTTCATCCAGACCATGAATGTCGGGGTTCTGTCTGCCGGACGTTCGGCCGGAAGACGGTTGGCCCTCAGATAGTTCGGAATAGCCAGAAGAGGTGTTCCGTCAGCCCATTTACCGTTAATAGTCACGATGCCACTGAACATATCAGGATTCCACAGTGCCTTAAATGTGCCAGCCCCTATCGCCTGGTTGATGTCAGGCTGATCAGCTTTTTCAACGTTATATATCATCGGACCGTAACGGAATGCAATAAGACCCCTGTCAGCTTCGATCTTTTCATCAGCGGTTATCTGCTGTACCTCCATCGGGATGACAAGATCAATTTTGTCACCCTTTTTCCATTCGCGGGTAATTGCAATATAACCCTTGTCTATATTCATCGGAACAGGCATGCCGTTCACTGTCAGGGACTTGAGGGTATTGAGTGCCGGGACCGAAGTGTAAAGCTCGCTGGTCTTGCGGTCAGGAACGCGTACATACACCGTGAATTTCTTGCTCTGTTTCGGGTTTACGGTTATCGAAACATCGCCCTTCCAGGGATAGTCAGTTTTCTGGACCATCTCGATGTCAGTGCCGGCGGCTTTTTCGACATTGATTGTACCGCCGATATAAAGGTTTACATAGATGCCGTCATCGCTTTTTACATAGGTCCAGGTGGGGATCATGAGCAGCGTCCGCGGTATGTTACCGACGCAGCACGGGCACACATGCCATGCAGTGCGGGGTGCAGAGGAGGCCAGGGGATTGGTATAGTAAAAATTCTTCCCTGCATAATCAACAGACCCAAGGAGTGCATTGTAAATCGTTTCCTCGTACAGGTCTGCATACTTTGCATCATGGTATGCGATATTCATTTTATGCTGGAAGAAAATCAGACCGCAGCTCGAGCATGACTCGCAGTACGCATTGTTGCGCAGTGAATAGTTCGGGCCGAAGCCTTCTGATGTTTCACCGCTTCCAACGCCACCTGTTACATAGTACTTCTTATTGACCATGTTATCCCACAGTGACATTACCGCACTCTGATAATCAACATCGCCTGTCTCAGCAGCCACATCGGCCATGGCAGAATAGTTGTAAACCGCGCGCACGGCATGTCCCACAGCCTCATATTGCTGCTGTACCGGAACATGACTCTGATCATATTCACTGCCTCCGGCACGGCTGTCAAGCAGGAATTTGGCGAGGGCTACATAACTGTCGCCGTGACCGTTACCTTCCATATCATTTACAAATCTTCCGAAACGCACAAGCGCCTGCTCCATTTCCTGATGGCCGTCGAACCATGCAATCTTACCGGGACCGATGTTGGCTACCCAGCAGTCAGAGAGTTTCTTGGCTGCATCATAAAGTCTCCTGTCCTTCCCTTCGGTGAGAGTATAATGATTGATTGCCGATTCAATGAAATAACCTGCCACATAACCTTCATGGTTCCCTCTTGTCTGAGGTGCCCATCTGTTGTGCCAGCGTGCAGTATCGCGAAGTGTGAATGCTGTCTGCAGATATCCGTCAGGCTCCTGTGCAGCTAGAATTATGGGAATCCATTTCTCAAGGGTGACCTTCATCTTTTCCTGGGCAGCAATTATTTCAGGGTCTCCCTGCGGATCAACCATGAGTGCAATGCAAATCGACTCTACAGTCTGATGTACCCAAGCATTCGAAAATACGTAACCCAGATGCTTACCGTGGGCTTCACCGCGAAGAGCTTTTGCTGCCTCGATGAAGTTATCAAGTCCGCCCTGTCCCTCAGTAAGATCAGTCCTTTCAATCTGACTGACACAATAAGGTATCCAGCTGGTTATGAGTGTCTTTGCCCTGTCATTCCAAAGCGGATTATCAATCTTGTACCTTTTTGTATAGACTACGTCAAGCCTCTTTTCCTTTGGCGGGAAGACAGCCTTAACATTCAGTGACGACGATGATTTCATGTTGCCGGCCTGCGAAGAGAGGGTCAGGACATAATCACCGGGAGTGCTGAATGTAGCTGTTGTCACCAGTGCTTTCGGATCGGCAAACACTACTTTGCCGGGACCTTTTGCTGTCCATGTTGTATTTTTTAAAGGGTCGACAGATTTAATTGAAGCCGAAAGATAGGTTTTGCCACCCATAACAACGTCACGGTCGCCCCCGGCCGTAATTACAGGAGCTAACTCAGGCGAATTCAGTGTTTTAAGTACCTTCCATTCGAGGATGGTATTCGAGCGGTCAACCGAATCCACTTCAAGCCTCAGCCTGGTTGTGGATACTTCGTCAAATTTTGTTGAGTTGTACTGCTCGTTTACCAGTCCCAGACCTGCCGGATTCTTTACCGGCACAAAGTCTTTGCCGTCCCAGTATTTCAGCCTGTAGACCTGCGGTAACTTTGCAAGATTATCGAAATTGTACCAGTAGATTGCCACCTCATCAACCGTAACAGGGGAAGCCCAGTCGTACTGGAACCACTGTGCCGTGAGACGTGATGGTCTGCGGTTGTTGCCCGTCTGAGGCCTGGTCATATACTGCCTCATCTGATCGGGCACAGTGTTAGGAGTCAGACCGTCATTCAGTCCTGTCAGCTGGCCTCCACCGCGTGCCGATGAACTTAAATTGGCCAGAACGGCGACATTCGCCTTTTCTGCCTGTGTCTTCTTCTTTCCGGTGCCCGGCAGCGTCACTGCAAGCCCCAGAAAGGCAATTAAAAACAAAATGAGAATTCGTGACGTTTTCATGTTACCTGGTTTTTGGATATTTAATTGTATCTGAATTTTTGAATTATTGCCTTATACCGAAATGGTAATTTTTAAATTATTGCTTTATACCGAAACGGTAGATGCTGATGCTTGCCGGATTTACCGATAGAGATTTTCCCGAAGTCACGGCCACCGGACCTTCAATCCTCACTTTCTCCGGCTGACCGGGCTCATTATAGGCCATGTCATCTTCGGCAACCACCTGCCACAGTTCACTTCCGGTGATCAATTCGCCGTTGAGAAGTTCAAGCGGGAATTCAACTGCGGACATCGTTGGGTTTACAACCGAGACTGTCAGAGTGTCCTTTGTGCTGTTAAGTGTCGCCGCAATGTCGAGGGGCCTTGTTTCGCCGCTGACATTTACCGGTATTACTCCGAAATGTCTCCGGTACATTTTCAGGACCTGTCCTGTAGGATCAAAAACAGAACTTGTCGTATTTGTTTTGATACACCCGATGACATTTACGGTCTGGGCATAATTTGCCATGAATATTATATCGCTTTGCCGTGAATACTCGTTGAGGCCTGCCGCAATGCCAAGGGCGTCACGCATGAAGTACCGTGTTCCCAGTTCGCCGTAAATATGCGGACCGTACCAGTAGTTCCATTCATCCATGCATATTCGGATATCTTTCCCTTCAAGTACCGGTATTTCTTTCCTGTACTGGCGGTGTGCATCCGCCTTCTCCCTGATGGCATCAGGTATCTGTTTCACGTGGGTCATAAGACCTCCGCCGTGCCAGTCCTGACGATAGAAATGTTCACTGATCAGGTCCATGCTTTCAGAGCAGTTGGCAAGCACCATCCGGTCCCAGTCGCCGAGATCACCTACGGCAATGAGTTTTATTGAAGGATCCACGCTTTTCATTGCATCAGCAAAGGCATTGTGTTTTTTCACAAAATCTTCTGTTGTCATATGTCCCAGCTGCCAGTCGCCGTACATCTCGTTACCTATCGACCACCATTTGACATTCCAGGGTTCTGTCTGACCGTGGGAGGACCTGATTATGCCCATTGGCGTATCTGCGCTGCCATTGCAGTATTCAACCTCTTCCTGTGCCTGCTTTGAGTCGCCAAGACCTGCATTAACTGCTATATAAGGCTCAGTGCCAAGCAGTTTACAGAATGTCATGAACTCATGGATTCCGACATCATTATGTTCCACTCCCTGCCAGGCGGGATTCTTCCGCGGTGGTCTTTTGTCACGATCACCGATGCCGTCCTTCCAGTCATATCCGCTTACGAAGTTGCCACCCGGCCACCTGTAAACCGGTGCATCAAGCTGACGAAGCAGGTCCAGAACATCAGGCCGGAATCCCTCGATATTATCAGAAGGCATCAGGCTTACGGTGCCAACCCAAACCTTACCGTTTCCGGACGGTATTATCTCAATGGAGGCATTGTGAGTCAGTTCTCCTGAATGAAAAGCAAGGGGATAACTTGCATAATTGCCAGTCAGACCGGTCACCGTCACAACCTCTGACCTGTCAGCCCAGCTCAGGGTAATATCCACTTTCTCAATGCCCGGGGTGGACTTCAGAATAATGTGGCCCTGGTAATCCAGATCAGGCTTCAGGCCAAGGCCCGTCTGTTGTAATGAAGCAACGCCGTCTGCGGCGGCAGTAAGCACCGGCGTTTGTGTTCCGACAAAAGGTGCTGTTTTGTCGACAGAAAAAAGTTCTCTCTTGCCGGTGATCCTCCAGGGAGAATCCCGTTCTCCCGGGGCATACCAGAATTTTCGGTCTTCAACCATCTCTGCCCAGATGCCTCCGTAAATGCATTTCCCCAGGTGTTCAATGAACTGGCCGTATATGTATTCCGACATCGGCTCTTTTGCCTGTGTGATGTCAATCTTAACCGCGGTTTTTATATCCTCCGAAGAGATGAGTTCAAGGCTGAGGTCATCAAACCAGGCCCTCCCGGAAGCAATACCGTCAACATTGATAAGGCATGAAAGGACTGATGAGTCATCATTTCCGGTCTCGAACTCGAATGACAGTTGCGTCCAGTCGTTGGTACCGGTAAGTCCGGGGTAATCAATTCTGAATGCATCAAACCGGAAGCCCGCGCCCTTTCCTTTGGCTGCAGTAATATTTTCGGTTTTCACCCAACCGGTAAACCGGTACTTTGACCAGGGCTTAAGTTCAACCTTTGTGAGCCATCTGCCTGATGCCGGCCTGTCGGCAACCAGGATGAGACTTCTTTTACCTTCGTGACTCACAAAGTCATAGAATGCAGTCATATCCCTGGAGCGTGCCTCGGAAGCCCATTCGTTGACCACGGCAAGGGTTGCATCTTCAAATGAAGCATTAGGAACAGAGGCTCCTTCCTTCATGTTTTCACTCACCCCGCAGGAAGTGAGCAATAATGCCATAACTAACAGGTAATAAACGGTTCTCATGATAATCACGGTATGATATTATGTGTGTATTTTACACTTATTCAATTTAATAAATATAGGCCTAAACGGGATAAAAAGCAATTTTATTTTAACCTGAAGATGTTAAATAGTGTTTAAA
>JBBRXA010000076.1:0-7097 GCA_038248855.1 Bacteroidales bacterium
CGCCAAACTTAATGTTCCCGCCAAGAAAGTCGTTAAATTCAAAGCTGCTCCGGCCCTTACAAAAGGCCTGAAGTAAAAATTCAGGGGGTGCTTACGCACCCCTTTTTTTAAAGATTTCTAAATGCCGTCCCCAAAGGATGGCATTTATTTTTAACAATTAAGTTCAAATATTGCTTGCTGTAATTTTTTAGTATATTTGTTATCATTGTAATGAAAGCAATTTTTACCCCGAGATGAACTGTATTATTGTTGATGATGATCTTATCTGGTGCAGGACCCTGGCGGAATTCGTCGGCAAGTCATCTTCACTGAATCTTATCGGCACCTATAGCGATTCCGTCTCAGCACGCAATGTCCTGATGTCAAGAAAAGACATCGAACTGATCTTTCTCGACATTCAGATGCCGGAGATGGACGGATTCGATTTTTTATCAAGCCTCGAAAACCCGCCCCATATTGTTTTCGTTTCAGGCAGCGAAGAACACGCCTACAAAGCCTACAATTACAACGGTGTCGACTACCTGCTCAAGCCCATAGCCTATTCACGCTTCTGCCGGGCTGTCGAGAAAATAATGAAGTACTACAATCCAAGCAGGAACATACCTTCCGTTGCGGGCGACGAAGAGATATTCATCAAGAAGGCCTCCTCGCTGGTGCGCCTGAAACTTAAAGAAATTCTCTACGTGGAAGCGCTGGAAAACTATGTCAGCGTGATCACGAAGGATGAAAAATATACTATTCACTTTACAATGCGGGCCATCGAGCAGCAGCTGCCGTCAGGGCTGTTTGTCAGGATTCACCGCTCCTTCCTTGTAAATAAGAGTGTCATCCGTTCAATCAGCGAAAACAGTCTTACAATACACGTGGGCAGCACGCCCAAAACTCTACCCGTAGGCAAATCTTACCGTGAAAGCATTATGAACTACATTAACATAATGACGCGTTGAAATGCCTTCCCTCAGACAGCTTTTTCTGGACCATATAGGCCAGACCTCTCAGTCGCCCATGATGATTGAGATCGAGAGGGCCGAGGGATCATTCCTCTACGGTCCTGACGGCCGTGACTATCTCGACCTGATATCGGGCGTCTCCGTCAGCAATACCGGCCACTGCCACCCGAAAGTGGTCGAGGCCGTTAAGGCGCAGACAGATAAGTATATGCATCTGATGGTTTACGGCGAAATGGTACAGAGCCCGCAGGTAAGTTATGCTGCCCGCCTTTCATCGCTTCTGCCTCCGCAGCTGCAGTCGGTATTCTTCGTAAACTCCGGAAGCGAAGCCATTGAAGGGGCAATGAAACTGGCACGCCGATACACAGGGAGGAGCGAAATAATCTACTTTCGCAATGCCTATCACGGGTCTACAACCGGCACCCTGAGCATCCAGGGATCCGAACTGTACAGGAACGCCTTCAGACCACTTATGCCTGGCACAACCATGGCTGAGTTCAACTCGCCTGCCGCCGCAGAGATGATAAGCAACTCCACCGCCGCAGTGATAATTGAACCGGTACAGGCCGAGGCTGGAGTGATACAGCCGCTGCCGGGTTTCCTTCAAAGCCTCAGGGCAGCCTGTGACAGGCACGGTGCACTGCTTGTATTCGACGAGGTGCAGACAGGATTCGGCCGGACGGGGTCAATCTTCTCCCTTTACAGGTACGGCGTGACACCTGACATACTCGTCCTTGCCAAAGCCCTCGGAGGAGGCATGCCGCTCGGAGCATTTATATCCTCAAAAGAGATAATGTCATCACTGACACATAACCCCTCCCTCGGCCATATAACAACCTTCGGCGGGCACCCTGTATGCTGCGCGGCAGGACTGGCATCACTGGATGTAATCCTTGAGGAGAACCTCGCAGAAGCAGCCCGGGAAAAAGAAAAACTTTTGAGAAAAGGGCTGACACACAGGTCGATAAGGGAAGTGAGGGGAGAAGGGCTATTGCTTGCCGTTGTCCCTTTCCATAAGAATACCCTCGGGGATATTATCACAAAGGCGCCTGACCACGGCCTCCTGCTCGACTATTTCCTCTTCTGCGATGAGGCATTCCGGATAGCGCCTCCGCTGACTGTCACCCCTGACGAAATTTCACTCGCCTGCCGTCGCCTCGGTGAACTCCTTGATGAAGTCTCACCCCTGAACTGACACTCTGTCATATTTCCTCTCGCGGCACGCCCTTTGAATATCAGTGCCGTGGACAAATCAAAAAACAAATTATATGGAAAAGGGCAAAATTGGAGTAACTACTGAGAACATCTTTCCGATAATCAAAAAGTTTCTCTATTCAGATCATGAAATATTCCTGAGAGAACTGGTGTCAAATGCCGTGGATGCAACGCAAAAGCTTAAAACGCTTTCTTCCGCTGGCGATTTCAAGGGAGAACTGGGAGAGCTGCAGGTGAAGATATACCTCGATACGAAAAAGAAAACAATAACGGTCTCCGATAACGGTATCGGGATGAGTGCGGATGAAATCGACAGATTCCTGAACCAGATAGCCTTCTCCAGCGCCAATGAATTCCTCGACAGATACAAGGATCAGGCAAATGTTCTCATCGGACATTTTGGCCTCGGCTTCTATTCTTCTTTCATGGTCTCAGACAAGGTGGAAGTCATTTCAAAATCTTATGCCGAAGACGTACCCGCTGTAAAATGGATCTGTGACGGCAGTCCGGAATACTCTATCGAACCTGTCGAAAGGACTGAGAGAGGCACTGATGTAATTCTCCATATCGATAAAGAGTCAAAGGAGTTTCTGGATGAGAACAGAATCGAGTCGCTGCTTAAAAAATACTGCCGTTTTCTTCCTGTTCCCATACAGTTTGGAATGGAGAAGGAATGGAAAGACGGGAAAATGACCGAGACCGGCAAGCCTAAAATTATCAATAACACCAAACCGGCATGGACACTTAAACCTGCTGACCTTAAGGATGAAGATTATGTAAAATTCTATCATGAACTCTACCCGGCAGGTGAGGATCCCCTGTTTAATATTCATCTGAATGTGGATTATCCGTTCAAGCTGACCGGGATACTCTACTTCCCGAAAATCCGCAACAACTTCGAGATACAGAAGAACAAGATACAACTGTACTCCAACCAGGTTTTTGTGACTGATTCGGTTGAAGGTATTGTGCCTGACTTCCTGACAATGCTTCACGGGGTGATCGACTCGCCTGACATACCTCTGAACGTTTCAAGAAGCTACCTGCAGAGCGACAGCAACGTAAAAAAAATCTCAAGCCATATCACCAAGAAGGTTGCAGACCGCCTGGCAGAAATCTTCAAAAAGGACAGGGAGAATTTCGAAAAGAAATGGGATGACCTGAAGCTTTTCATCGACTACGGAATGATTACCGAGGAGAAATTCTTTGAAAAAGTATCGAAGTTCGCCCTGTACAAGAACACGGCCGGCAAGTATTTCACCCTTGAAGAGTATGACAAGATCATAAAGGAGAACCAGACAGACAGGGACAAGGCGCTGATTCATCTTTATACTACCGACCAGGTGGCACAGCACACATATATAGAGAAAGCTGTTGAAAAGGGCTATGACGTTCTGGTTCTTGACGGTCAGCTTGACACTCACCTGATTAACACCCTCGAATCAAAGACCCCTGAATCACGTTATGTAAGGGTTGATTCCGACGTGGTTGACAACCTTATCCGTAAGGAAGAAAAAAGGGCATCCAAACTCACACCTGCGCAGTCTGAAGACCTCAGCAAGATCTTCCGCAGCCAGGTGACAGACACCGATAAGACTCATTTCCAGATTTCTTCAGAAAGCCTCGATGAAAACGATCTTCCGCTTGTAATCACCCAGAGTGAGTTCATGCGCAGGATGAAGGATATGGCGCAGTACGGCGGCGGATACTCATTCTACGGTGAGATGCCTGACAGTTACAACCTTGTTGTGAACTCGAACCATCCGCTTATTATTTCACTGGCTGAGGTACTTGAAAAGGAACATGTCGGGGAACTCAAGAAAAACAGCGCCGGTATTGAAAAGACCAAAGTCGAAATTGACTTTATGGAAAAGGAACACGCCAAAAAGAAGCCTGAAGAGATATCGACCTTTGAAAAGGATGACCTCGAACGTTTAAGGGGTGAGCTCAGACAGCTGGAGGAGAAAAGAAAGACAGTGCTGACCGGTTTTGGCGGCGAACATACATCGGTAAGACAGCTTATTGACCTTGCCATGCTGGCAAACAACATGCTGAAAGGCGAGGCGTTAAGCAGCTTCGTCCGGCGAAGCATTAGTCTGTTATAATAAATAAGAAAGCGGGTCCGACCCGCTTTCTTTACATTATACGTGAGAGTTCCGCCTTGATGAAGTCAATGGCTGTCCGGGTAGGTTCCTTATCCATTTCCATTACCTCCTCTATCAGCATTCTCGAGAGTTCTTCACCGGAAGCTGACGGAGGCAGTTTGTTTGCTATGCCGTTAATGAGGCTCACAACGGTACCCCTTGCATTTTTGACCATCTCCCATGATTCATTGCTCATGTATATCTGCTGCGAGAGGTTATGCTCGTATTCGCTTCTTATAGAGCTTATCAGTGACGAATGCAACTCCTGGGCACTCTGACCGGGACCGGCAATTCGCATAATGAGCGATTCGGGAGAAATACGCTCAAGGAACAGGATTATTCTTTCGTAAGCCTGCAGCTTCACAGGGGTGACGGTCTTGATTGTCTGCAAAAGCGCTTCCTGCCGTCTCTTGTCCTGATCATCTTTTAACATGCTACGGATGACCAGATAAGCGGTGATCATAACCATCAGTGCGGGGAGGGTAATCTTAAGTATTTCGATAAAAGTCTCCATATTATTCTGTTTGCATGTTTGCTGAGCGCAAATTACTCATTTTTCGTGAGCGCGGTATCCTTATCCCAACCTGCCCTAATACCTTTTCTTTTTCAGTTTAATATTCTACATTTGGCCTTTACCGATCACAAAAAGAATAAAAGCTAAATATCATGGAGCACATTTCAAGGAGAGTACAGTCACTGTCAGTTTCACAGACACTGGCAATGGCGCAGAAGAGCCGGGAGCTTAAGGAGCAGGGCATTGATGTTATAAGCCTCAGCCTGGGCGAACCCGACTTCAATACCCCTGATGATATCAAGGAAGCAGCGAAGAAAGCGATAGACGACAACTTTTCCTTTTATCCTCCTGTCCCCGGTTACACTGACCTCAGAAAGGCAATTTCGGTAAAATTCAAGGAAGAAAACGGGCTTGATTATTCTCCCGAGCAGGTAATTGTATCTGCAGGAGGCAAGCATACCCTGATAAACATACTCCTTTCAGTTGTCGACCCCGGTGATGAGGTTATATTACTTGCGCCGTATTGGGTCAGCTACCTTGACCAGGTAATTTTCTCGGAAGGAACGCCGGTGATCCTGAATACGAGCATCGATTTTGATTTCAAGGTAACACCTGCCCAGCTGGAGGCTGCCATAACCCCGCGGACAAGGGTGCTTATCTTCAATTCACCCTCGAATCCCACCGGCATGGTTTATACAGGTGAAGAGATGAAGGCCATAGCTGGAGTAATTGAAAAGCATCCGCAGATACTTGTCATCTCCGACGAGATTTATGAACATATAACCTTCACGGGTAAACACATAAGCATGGCTTCATTCACATCCATTGCTGACAGGGTCGTAACTGTAAACGGTGTCTCCAAGGGATATGCAATGACCGGATGGAGGATTGGTTACATGGGAGCTCCACTCTGGCTGGCTAACGCATGCAATAAGCTGCAGGGTCAGTTTACATCAGGGGTGTGTTCCATCGCCCAGAGGGCTGCCCTTGCTGCGGTGACATCGAAAAGCGATTCGAAGCAGAGAATGAGGGAGGCTTTTCTTCGCCGCAGAGACCTGATATGCAGTTTGCTGGGTGAAATAAAAGGGTTGAAGGTGAGAGTACCGCAGGGGGCGTTCTATGTGATGCCTGACGTGACCCATTTCTGCGGGAAGAGTTACAATGGCCAGGTTGTGAAGAATTCAGATGATCTTGCCCTCTACCTTCTGAGCGAAGCCAGGGTTGCCGTGATAGCAGGAAGCGCTTTCGGAGCACCTGACTGTATACGGATTTCCTATGCAACCTCGGATGAAAAGATAACCGAAGCCGTCAGAAGGATCAGGGAAGCTCTTGAAAAGCTGAGATAATTACCACCCCGTCCGTCCGCCGGTTGGCGGACAGACACCCCTCCCTGAGAAGGAGGGGAAAGTGCTTTTCTCAGTATTTATTGTACGATATTACTTCACCGGGCGGTTTCCTGATCTTTGATCGCACCTTATTATCAGTGTAACCGAGGGTAAGTATCAGCTCCACATTTTTTGTGGACGGAATGTGCAAAAGAGTTTTAATACTCTTTTCATCAAGCCAACCTATTATGCACGTCCCCAATCCCTCGGCAGTAGCCTGGTAACACATTGATACTGCTGCAATGCCGATATCTATCCGCGAGTAATCCTTGCCTTTTACAAAATCACCGACCCTGGACGATACGTTTGACTTTTCACGTACCATGACTATTATAACCGGAGCCTGGTCGACAAAAGTGTTCATCTTCAGTACCCGTGCAGAGGCAGCCATTGCCACTCCTTCACGCAGTACCGGATCGTCAACCACAATGAATTTCCAGGGCTGACCGTTGCAGGCTGAAGCCTGGAAATGACCCGGATTGCGATTTGCCTATTGCAAGAGCCAATTAGATAGTATAAAATCTTAATCATACCAGTGACATTCTTGAAATGAAATTTCCTGCAGAAGCAATGCTTTGGATGGGGCAAAACGAAAATAAAACATTGACCTTTACGCATAGATTGATGTCGACGGCCAATTTTTACATAGGGGATATCAGCCTCCCGTCTCCAAATTTTGGACAACAAATGGAGAGAGGAGCTTTTTCGAATAGGAGAATCCATGCAATCACGACCGTATCTCCCTAAATTTGTGCGCATCACAAGGATATTCCTGCTGGCGTTTCTTCTTCTTGCCCTGGGGACTCCCCGGGCCCTGGCTTCTGCACCAACGCAGGGTATAGACAGCAACATCTACATGCTCGAAATATCCCAGTTCAAAGACCCGATC
>JBBRXA010000077.1:0-7034 GCA_038248855.1 Bacteroidales bacterium
ATAAGGGACTTGGACTCTGGAGAATCATGATTGCCATCGGAGCGGGTATAGCCCTTTCAAACCTCATTATGGGGATTATGTTTTTCGTTCTCAAATACCCGATGGCCAATACTTTGCTCTATTTTGGAATAGTTTTAGCGGCAATAATTATTATAATTGCTATTATCAAGAATGCCCGGGGTAAGAATCTATTCTACAGGAACATAATCCTGAGGTGTCTGATTTTTCTAACTATCGCAGTGGTCTTTCTGCTGTTACCACGGCAATTGTTTGAAAGACTCTGAGTATTATTTTTTCAGGTGAGAAAACGAGTTTTAATACCTGGGCTGATGTGCTTCAAAGCATAACTCAAATATTTCAAAAATTCAAAAAATAGTTAATTTATCTAATGCCCATTAATAAAGGATAATCACAACTCATGTCTTATCATCCTCCCGTCTTCTTTTTTCGTTCAATTGTAAAATCATTGATAAACATGAAAAAAAAGAAGCGATAGCGAAGACCATAAAAATAAGTTTAGCTTTTGTTGAAAGATCAAGTATAGTAAGAAAAACCACACTTGTTCCAAAAACTATTAAGGCTGATACAAAAGCCAAACTTAATAAATCCCATTTCAGTAATTTTCCCATCTTCTTAATTATTAGGAGGGAGTCATTGACTCCCTCTTTTTATTATATGATTAATACTCAGTAAAACAAGCCACGCCCCAGGCCGCAGGAGATAGTGAGGCGCCGACAGCAGCAGAGGCTATTGCAATAGCACCCACACCTGCTGTCAATGCAAATAATCCGGCAAAGGCAGAAACAAGTAAAATTGATCCCATTGTGCACCCCAATACTTTAAGAATCGAACCTCCCTGGACTTTCTCCATTTGTTCATAAGTTAATTTCTTCATAGCGAGACATATTTTCTGTCACCTACTCTGTTCAGGCTTTTCGGTATCTGCCTGCAAACGAAAGTTAAAACTTTTTGTCTGCACTATCAAAATAAAAACATGGCAGTCCGAAAATACCGGAGTCTTAAAAAAAAATCAGAAAAATTTGCAAAATAAAGCAATCATTTACAGGATTACACAAAACACCAGACCCGAGATAGCCTAATTCTTCTGAAAGTTTTACCTCTTGCATACATTTTATGTCCTGTTTTAATTTCATTTTCTGGGCCTATCTTTTGATTTAAGGTTGAGAAATAAGGATAAGCAGGATAAAAAGGAAGAGATAGCAATAAGTACAAACCCAATCTTACCTGTTCCGTGAAGATCAGAGCAGAAAAGGAAATACAGGCTTATTAAAAAAGTACCGCAGAGTGCCACGAAAGTCACTCTCAGTAATACATGCCCATGTTTTTTATGCATCATAATATTTTTTCCTTTATTGCCGATCCCTCTTTTAGATCAACCCAGAACCGACTGTAAATATTATCCCATGTTATCAGGTCCTCATGAGTCCCCGACGAGGAAATTGTTCTTTTGTCAAGGATATAAATCCTGTTACACAAACGCCTGATCAGGTTAATACGATGGGTAACAAGCAGAATACCGACCTTTCCCTTTATTTGTTCAAGCAGGTTCAGGAAAAGCAATTCTGTGTCCCTGTCCATCCCGGATGTCCCCTCGTCTATCAGTAAAATATCGGGTTCATGTATCAGTGCTCGGAGAAATGCAATGATCTGTTTCTGGCCTCCTGAAAGTTTAACTCCATCCTCTCCGGTCATTGTGGCAAAACCCAACGGAAGACTGTTCACAAATGGTTCCAAACCGCAGTCTGAAGTTAGTCGGATAAGCTTGTTAACCTTTTCCTCATCAGGATTCGGCAGGATATTTTCAAGCAAAGTACCGTTGAACAGATGGACATCCTGAGGTACCAAACCCACAGAATGGCGCCACGTGTCAAGAGATACACAGCTACTGTCCAGGGAGGTGTTGACTTTAAGACCGCCTGACTCCGGGAGATAGAACCGCATCAGGATATTTATCAGTGTGCTCTTGCCACTTCCTGACTCCCCAACCAGCGCTACAATTTCTCCTTTCTTAATCTGGAGGTTGATATCTGACAAAAATAGCTTCTGCCCGGGAAAACGAAATGTAACTTTTTCGAGAGAAATTTGATTCATGGCGAAATCTTCACCTGAAGTTGATGTTACTTCCGATTCAGACTTTAGCCTGGTAAATTCAAACATCCTCTCTATTGCCACTCTGGCTTCGCTTAAGGGGATGGAAACCAAAGCAAGATTCATGACAGATGGAAGCAGGGAAGAACTCAACGACAGTATTGCCATCAGCTCTCCCGCAGACATGTTTGAACCCATAACCTGCAATGATGTATAAACCAGCAGACCAATAAGGTAAATTGTCCCAGCCAGACCTGTAATCATCCCCAGTTTGATCTTGATCTTACCAAGCGAAAAAGCCCGCTCCTGAAAATTCCCAAAGATTAATTTGTTTCTGGCCGTGTAAACAGATTGCCAGTTCATGCTCTTAATCTCAGTGACACCCCTGAGGGTATTTATAAAATTACCCTCGTTCAATGCATAACCGGCCATCAGGTCATGCTGGGACCCGATAATTTTTTTATTCCACCGATAGACAAGAAGGAATAACAATGGCAGAACCAGCAACGAAATCAATCCGGCCATTACGGAATACCAGAAAACCATACCGAAGGTTATTATCAGAATCAGAATGTCTATGATGTATGTACTGGCAATATCTGATATTACCCGCTGGATACGCATGGTATCATTTAGTCTGGCCACCATGTCTCCGGTCTTACGGGTATCAAAAAAGGGCTTCGGAAGGGCCAATAGGGTACCGTAGAAACTGTCAACAATCCTGATGTTGTATGCCTTCCCCTGCGATAATAACATAAACTGTCTGATGGATGACATAATTACTCTGGAACAGAGAAGCAGCAGCACCAATACTGAAGAAACAATCAGAACTTTCAAATCTCCGGAAGGCAAAATTTTATCCAACAGTTTCTGAGAAAAGACAGCCATCACAACCCCGAGGAGTGAGATTAGAATTCCCACGAATACGCTTATTAAAAGGAGCTCCTTATCAGGTTTGATTGTTTCAATCAGCCATTTCCGCTTTTCTTTTTTTTCAATACTCCGGTATTTGAACCCTTTTCCCGGTGAAACTGCCAGACACTTCCGGCTTGCCCATATCTTATCGATCTCTTCCTTTGTTTTATAAGAAAGACCCCTGGCTGGATCCCAGATGGTGAACCTGCCTTCCGCATAGCCGAAGGATACAATATAATGCTCATATCCCTTTTCAGGGGTCACATGCAGGATCAGTATTCCCTCGAAATCAAGGATATCTTTGACTGTGGCTTCATAACCCGTGGCTTCCATTCCACTCTCCAGAGCAGCCTGATACAGACCCAGCATCGAAGTCCCTGACTGAGTGGTGCCGCTAATCTTCCGGATTTTCTCAATACCGGCATCACCGCCGAAGTATCTGATTACAGAGGCGAGACAGGCTGCCCCGCAATCGGTTGAGTCATGTTGAAGCAGGGAAACCTCCCTGATTCTTTTTAAATTAGTTGGCACTTCGGAGATATTTAAAAATAGTTTCAGTTCTGACCTCACCCTTCAGTTCCTTGACTAACCTGAGATTTTCATCATAAATAAAGTTAGAGGGAATCATCTCAGTGCCAAAGATCTCCCTGAAACCCATAGAAGTATCAGAGAGTACCCAAAGCAAAGTATCATATTCAGTATGGAACTGTTCCATGAACTTACTGATCCTGGCCGGTCCGGCGAAACTTACAAGGACCACCTTAGTATTACCGTCAAGAAAATTGCTTTCAAAAAGAGATGAGATCTCATACTGACAATGCTCACAATCAGGGTGAAAATATGTTACCAGTAATGGTCCCCTTGTTATCTCAGATGAACTAAAGAGGCCCCCTTCCACAAGGGGGAAAGTGAAATCCGGAAGAATCTTTAATCTTTCGGCCATTTCATTTACCTCGCCTGCTTTTCTTACGATTCCGACAGTCAGCAGCAGAACTGCAAGAAGAATTAAAACTATGCTCAGCCTGGCTAATTTTTTCTTCATAAGGAAGTATTTATCGTTAGAAACATTATCAATACAACCCATAAGGCCATTGCAGGGAAATACGTCGAAAGAATAATCCTGTCAGTTGTTTCCCGTTTTACGGCACTTATTTTTGACAATCCGGCAGCAAGGACCAGAATATAGAAAAGCTGAAAAATATTTACCAGCTGAAGTGGATAAACCCAGTATGCTGCAACTTCTGATTTGTTGAATAGATTTATCAGGGACAGAGGGTAAAAGAAACCCATTTCATCGAGAGTATAATTACCGGCAAAAAAGGAGAACCACAATAATTTAGCAACTGAGGCAAGCAGGATTACCGCTTCTGAAGCTACAACAACTGTAAAAACCTTCCGCATGGTGATCTCTTTCTGCATTTCGCTGAAGAATACACCTATGTATATAATCAGGGTAAGGGCTGAAAATTTAATCAACAAAATCAGGGGAGTGATAAGATATGCTGTCCATGAAAATGATTTCATCCTGGCAAATAATTCCATCGACCTCTCATATGTAAGCTGGTCGCTGTAGGTGTTAAAGAAGACTGTTTCATTTATCAGCGTTTGCGATAACCATAAAAGCAGAATGTTTCCAAGGATAATTCCGGAGAAGAGACTCCACCTATTAATTGAGAAATAGTTTTCTAATAATTTCATTGCATTACAGTTTAATAACCCTATCTGTCTGTTTTTAAAGCCATTCGTTCATCGACTCGGGCGCAAATCCCATTATTCCCATCACTTTATAGATTTATCACCGTTTCTCGCAAATTTTTTCAACCCTGATGATGATCCTCCTTTCATCAGCATAATAGTATGATTCCCTGGTGTTGGAGTATCTGATATCCACACCCATACCCTTCATTTCCTGAAGAGTTTCAAAGAGAGTGCTTCTGCTAAGTTGTAGTTTGCAGGCAAAATCGTCAGGCGGACCTGTTGCCTTCAACGAGATCAGATAGTCCATACGCTGTAATCTCGCGATGTACTTAACCAGTGACATATAGAAATATTTAGAAATGCAGCGTATCAAATATAAAATGATTCAGGTTAAAAACCAAATAATTTTAAGTCTTTTAAGGGAAGCTCCTTATTAGGTTTGAAATTATTAATGGCACGCATCATTGCGCTATGTGCTTTACGATGGTTTTCCTTGCTTCCGTAAGTTTCGTTTTCTCGCCGACTGGTGGACTCATTTGACAATTTCTTACGGCAGGTCCCCCTGAGGGATTGAGAGGAGAGGGAGATATCTCAGGCTATCGTTATGTCACCCCTTCGGGATTCCTACGGCTTCCGGACTCTTAGACATTCGGCTCTTCTTGCACCATACTATTCAAATGCATCGGAAATTGTTTTTATTTCCCGTTTTTCACTAACTTACATGATTGCTAAAAACCCAGTCACTCATGATCCTGAAAAGGTATATCGAAGAGCATTCTGACACGAAGTTTGACCTGATAATTATCGGCGGAGGTATCACCGGCGCCGCAGTGGCATACATCGCCGCCGCCCGCGGAATGTCCGTCGCTCTCTTCGAAAAGAAAGACTACGGCGGCGCCACCTCAGCCGCCACATCCAAGCTTATCCACGGCGGCCTAAGATATCTTGCCAAAATGGAGATAGGCCTTGTAAGGGAATCACTGCGCGAAAGAAGGATCCTGGGTAACATAGCCCCTAACTTCGTCTACCCGCTTCCATTCATACTTCCGAATTACAAAAGATGGAAAGGGAACATCTGGAAGATGCTGGTGGGGATGTACCTGTATGATATCCTGTCGTATGACAAGAAAGATACGTGGGACAGGAGCAAACGGCTTGCCAACCATAAACTGATATCGCACAGAAAAACCATCAGGGTGGAGCCTAACCTGAGCATGGAGAGCCTGCGTAATTCGTTTTATTTTTTCGATTACCAGAGCATCTTTCCCGAAAGACTTACCCTCGCATTCATCAAGTCAGCAGCCGAATACGGCGCCAGGGTGTCAAACTATTCCAAAATCGAAGCCTTTAAACAAGGTGACAACAAAAGGATCATCGGCGTCGAGGTCAGGGACCTGTTTTCCGGAGAGAAGAAGGACGTCTATGCCGATCTGATAATTAACTGCGGCGGGACCTGGGCCGACAAGATTCTCAACCTGGCCGCCGGAAAGGATTTCTCAGCCCATAAGGTAAAGCGCTCTGAAGGAATTCATATAATCACCCCCAGAATTGCCGGGAATCATGTCGTATCACTTCAGCGAAAGGATGGTGGCCACCTGATGATAATGCCCTGGCGCGACCACTCCCTGATTGGAACCACCGACAAGGAGTATGAGGGCGACCCCGATAATTACAGAGTCTCGAAAGAGAGCCTCGAGGAGGTCCTGAAGGGAGTAAATGAAAACTTCGGAAAGACAATCACCCTTTCGGACATAAAGCATGCCTACGGCGGATTGAGGCCTCTGGTGGACGACCAGACCAAGGGATCATACAAGACATCGAGAAAGTACGAGGTCTATGATAACGCTACCGAAGGAATAGAAGGGATGATAACAATCGAAGGGGGAAAGTATACTACCAGCAGGAGCCTGGCCGCCGAGGTGCTGAAAATGATCTCACGGAAACTGAACAGGACTCTCTCTGATCCCGTCTCTGACAACCTCTATCTCTCAGGATGCGAAATAAGGGATATGAAGCAGTTTATGATCAGGCAGCATCTTAACTATACCGATTTCAGCAAACAGACAATAGAATATGTGAGCAGGAACTACGGGACCGACAGCAAGGTAGTTTTTCAGATCGCAAGGGATAATCCCAGGTTTGCCGAAGTAATCAGTCACGACGGAGAGATCCTTGCCGAGATCGTCTATGCAATCAAATATGAAAGCGCCAGAACGCTCAGGGATATCATGTTAAGAAGGACAGGAACCGGAACACTGGGAAATCCCGGCCGGGATATCATTGACAAAATTGTGTCGATATCAGCTGAAATG
>JBBRXA010000078.1:0-6488 GCA_038248855.1 Bacteroidales bacterium
CAGAATTTTGCCTCCAGCTTCCTTCAGATTCCGCTTCGCAACGGACACCCTTGCCCTTGGCTAATGGTTGGTAACTACCGACCCCCATAAAGGACTTCCACCTTCAAGGTAATAAGTGTGCACGGCACACAACAAAAAGCCTCCCTTAAACGGAGGCTTTTTTTATGCCGGTTATCTCTTATTACAGTCTGACCCGTTCACTAATGGCTTTTGCAAGCCGTCTGTTCTCTTCATCTGAAACCACTACCCTGGGATTTGTAAATACAAGGTCCGTCTCCCTGGTCATCGGGACCAGGTGAATATGGGCATGCGGCACCTCAAGACCAAGGACGGCCACAGCGATTCTGCGGCACTCGATAACTTCCTTCATTGCCTTTGCAACTTTCTTTGCAAAAAGCATCATGTCAGAGAGCGTACTGTCATCAAGGTCAAAAATATAATCGGTCTCCTGTTTCGGGACTACCAGTGTATGACCTGCCACCAGCGGTCTCACATCGAGGAAGGCTATATACCTTTCATCTTCGGCTACCCTGTAGCAGGGTATCTCGCCGTTGATAATCCGTGTGAATACTGAAGCCATCTCTTTACCTTTTAAATCGATATCTCAATTATCTCAAACGGTATTACACCGGCCGGGACTTTAACGTCAACGATATCCCCCACCTTTTTTCCCATGATCCCCTGTGCTATCGGCGAGCTTGCGGCTATCTTTCCCTCCTTGAGGTTTGCCTCTGTCTCAGGCACAAGCTGATACTCCATGGTGGCACCGCTGGTTTTGTTCCGTATCCTGACCCTGTTCAGGATTTTCACAGTTGAGGTATCATTTCTCGAGCCGTCGATGACGCGTGAACGCGCAATCTTATCCTCAAGGCGTGATATCTTCATCTCGAGCATTCCCTGGGCCTCCTTGGCAGCAGCATACTCCGCATTCTCAGACAAGTCGCCCTTGTCACGCGCTTCTGCTATTTGCCTCGAGATGGACGGCCTCTCGACTTTTCGAAGCAGATCAAGCTCCTCCTTCATCTTATGAAGGCCTTCATCTGTCAGATAAACAATTTCAGACATAATTATCTTCAAATAGGTTAAAAAATAAGAAGAATCCCGGCACTGCCGGAACTCTTCAAAGAACAAATATACAAATTTCTTATATCAAATGCCGGTCAGTCAGAAGGTATATTCTTTCCTGTTGAGGATTGAAGAGTATACTACCGCCTTCCAGACATTGAACGCGCCTTCCTTGCCAATGTCTGTCTTATAGGCCTCATAATCATATTCTTCCGGATCACCAATCTCGCTGTCAGAAATAGTGTTGTCTGTTGACCTTAATATCTGTGCCTCGTTCATTACTGACATGCCCTCTGAGGAATAGGCGGCTGCCATGCTGTTTTCAATATTCCCCTCCTTGCTGAATCTCGAAGCAAGTTGGTCGGCCATGCTGCCCTCGCGGGAAAACTTTTCTGCCATGGGGTTTCTGTAGGAGCCTTCCCCGCTGAATGATCCGGCAACGGGATCCTCATAACGGCCTTCATTTATAACCATGGGACGAGAAACCGGCTTCACGGCCGGCCGCTGCTCCACGGGCTCCGTCTCAGGTTCGAATACGTCAGGGAATGCGGGCGTTGCCTCCCCTTCGAAGTCCGGCCATTTGAAGGTCTTCTTAGGCGCCCCCGGTCCGGCGGCCTTCTTCTTCTTATTGGAGAATGACCCTGCAAGGCCTATTATGGCCAGGATAATGTAAAATATTATATTGCCTAATCCTTTGTCTTCCATCACTTTCCCGGTTTTCGTTTTCCCTGCTTTTTCGGTCTTCTCTGTTCTTTACGCTGCTTCTGCTTTTTGGCTTTGTACTTTTCCGATGTCCTTTCGCCATTGGCTTTCATCCGCTCCCGCGTGGCAGTGTTTTGAATCTGGAGGTGCCTGTCTTTAAGGTTATTCAGTGCTTTGCCATCCTCCTTATTCCGCTCAGCTTCCTTTTTCTCCTGCTTTTTTATTGCCTTTCCCGCTGCGCCCCGTACCGTTACCTTATCATCAAATGCCTCGCCGCGGCGCTTCTTGCCGAAGAGCTCCTTGTCGATCTTCCGCGCCGCATTGCGTTGAGCCAGACAGGAACTTACCGGGGCTGTCACAAGCATCGTCATGAAAAGGACCAGTAACCTGATAAATACTATTTGCTGCTTCATGGCGTTTGATACACGTACTCCGCGAAAAATTGTCTTACTTTTGTAAAAAACCGTAAATGCACTTGTCAGCTTCAAATTTAAAAATATTTTTCATCATCTCGACGACATTACTCCTTACAATGTCATGCAATAAGGAGAAAAACGATGTTATTCCGGATGTTTATACCGATTTCTACATAGACCTGGTATCTGATCCCTATTTTTTCGACCTGGCGCTGTCCCCCGGCAACAGTGCAGCCATATCATCAGCAACAAATAACTGGGGCTCTAAAGCTGCCGGTTATGACGGCAACGGAATTATCGTTTACAATGCTTCAAATGACTTCTTCTTTGCCTATGACCGCACCTGCCCGCACTGTTTCGTAGTAAACTCTCTGAGCATTGCGGTTAACATTGACGGAATAGAAGCTGTTTGTCCGCAATGCACTTCTCACTATTTACTGCCGAGCTATGGAACGCCCACTGCGGCCGGTCCTTCCCAGTATCCCCTGAAAAACTACCGTACGGCAATTACCGGGCAGTATCTCCACGTCTGGAACAGGTACTGACCCTTTTAGCCCTAATACCTGTAATGGTCAGGCTTGTAAGGCCCTTCGGCGGGTATCCCCAGGTACTCCGACTGTTCCGGTGTGAGCTTCGTCAGCTTTACTCCCAGCTGCTCAAGATGCAGGCGTGCAACCTCCTCATCAAGATATTTGGCCAGACGGTAAACACCGATGCTGTAAGGCTTTGTCCAGAGATCGATCTGTGCCAGTGTCTGGTTGCTGAATGAGTTGCTCATTACAAACGAGGGGTGGCCTGTGGCACAGCCAAGGTTCACCAGCCTGCCTTCAGCAAGAAGGAAGATGGAATGACCGTCAGGGAACAGATACTTGTCGACCTGCGGCTTGATGTTTATTTTCTTTATGCCCCTGTACACATTCAGGGCGTCGACCTGTATTTCATTGTCAAAGTGACCGATGTTGCACACAATGGCCTGGTCTTTCATCTTTTCCAGGTGTCCGACGGTGATGACATCCCTGTTACCGGTGGTGGTGACGTAGATATTCCCTTCCGGCAGTGCATCCTCAAGGGTCTTTACTTCAAATCCTTCCATGGCAGCCTGCAGAGCGCAAATGGGGTCGATCTCAGTGACGATGACCCTGGCTCCGTATGAACGCATCGAATGCGAGCATCCTTTGCCCACATCTCCGTAACCGCAAACAACCACGACCTTGCCTGCAAGCATTACGTCGGTAGCCCTCTTGATGCCGTCAGCAAGCGACTCGCGGCAGCCATAGAGATTGTCAAACTTGCTCTTAGTGACAGAGTCATTCACATTTATTGCAGGCACCAGAAGTTCACCTGCCTCCATCATCTGGTACAGACGGTGAACACCCGTGGTTGTCTCTTCCGATATGCCCTTCATCTCCTTCACTGTTCTGTGCCACCGCTGCGGATCATCGGCTAGTATCTTTTTCAGGGTATCCAGAACGATTGCTTCTTCCCTGCTTCCGGGCTTCACATCAAGAACCGAAGCATCCTTCTCGGCCTTGAAGCCTTTGTGAACGAGAAGCGAAGCATCGCCGCCGTCGTCGACAATAAGATTGGGCCCCTTCCCTCCGGGGAATGCCAGCGCCTGGGCGGTGCACCACCAGTAATCCTCCAGCGACTCACCCTTCCAGGCAAAGACCGGTATGCCCGCAGCAGCAATGGCAGCCGCAGCATGATCCTGGGTTGAAAAGATATTACAGCTGGCCCAGCGAACATCGGCACCGAGTTCCTTAAGTGTCTCAATGAGTACCGCTGTCTGGATGGTCATGTGAAGTGAACCGGTGATGCGGGCTCCTTTGAGAGGTTTGGTAAGTGAATATTTCTTCCGGATTGAAAGCAGTCCGGGCATCTCTTTTTCTGCAATCTCGATCTCCTTGCGGCCGAATTCAGCCAGTTCGATGTCTTTGACTTTGTAAGAAAGGGTTTCGTTGATGAATGACATATTTCGTTTTTTTGAAGTCTGCAAAGATAACTAAAAATAATGCAATTTGTTCACTTCCCGAGCAGGCTGACAGCCCTGACAAGGTCAGCACTCATCTGTGCGGCAAGCTCCTCCACGGTATCATACCTGATTTCATCGCGAAGGCGGAAGCGGAACCTGATGCGCAGGATCCTTCCGTAAAGATCTCCCTCAAAATCAATTATATGCGCCTCGACGGTCCTTCGTCCGTCGCCTTCCCTGATGGTTGGATTGGCGCCTATGTTCAGCATCCCCGAACGCCGGCCCGGAACACTGTCCGTTTCGATCTCGACGGCATATACACCGTCACCGGGAATAAGCTTGTGCGGGAACAGCGGCTCGATGTTGGCAGTGGGAAAACCCAGCTCCCGCCCGATCTTCCTTCCCGGCACTACCCTGCCGGTGACAGTATAATCATATCCGAGCAGGACGGAAGCTTTTTCAACATCTCCTCCTGCAAGCAGGGTTCTTATCCTGGAGGAACTGACAGGCATACCGTCAATCATGAGAGCCTCCTCACGGCTGACGCTGAAATTCATTCTCCGGGAACACTCCATAATGGTTTCGGAAGTGCCCTCCTGCCTTTTGCCGAAATGATGGTTGAAACCTGTTACTAGATGGCTGACGCCAAGGTGACGGCATAAAATCTCACTCAGGAACCCGCAGGCAGTCATCCGGCTGAGTTCAGTAGTGAACCTGATGACAACCAGATGTCCTATCCCCGTGTCACCGAGCAACCCAATGCGCTCATCAATATCCGTCAGGAACCGGAGATCCGGGGAATCTCCGGTAAGCACAAGGCGGGGATGGGGATCAAATGTGACTGCCACGGCGTCACCCTCCCTTTCACGGGCCAGTTCCGCCACCCTGCCAAGGAGCATTCGGTGACCGCGGTGCACCCCGTCGAAAATACCCATCGTTATGACAGGGTTCCTGAGATTCAGGTTTTCATATCCCTTATGAATTTTCATGTCTCTGTAACAGGTGACAAAAATACAAAAGGAAGCAACAAATTTTGTTATTTTACATTCACTTAATTAAAGCAGGAACTTTTTGCTTTATGGGCCGATTACTTTCTGTAATTATAGCATGTCATTTTCTCATACCCGTAACCGGAGTAGCAGGGACTTTATATGGTACTCATACAGGGTCAGGGCCGGCAGACAGGCAGGATACGGTTTACAGCAGACAGCTTCTTTACAATGGCAGAGTATGGGAAAACAGGTATCAGAAAACTCTCAGCCACGAGTTCTTTATGACAAGAAATCCGGTAAGCGGATCCGTGACAATAAACGGCAGGACCTTTCCTAATGTACTCCTCAGGTATGATCTTTATAATGATGAGCTACTGATGCTCGATAGCCCCGATACTTACCTGCAACTCAACAAAGAGGCTGTGTCAGACTTTGTCCTGGAGATTGACGGTATGCGGTATCTTTTTGAGAACTTTGACGGTAAAAAGCCGGGAGGTCTGAATGGCTACGGGCAGGTAATCTGGCATGGAGACTCCTGGATTGTCAGGAAACATATAAAGGAAATAAAGAACAGAGCAGTTGAAAACATTTACGACAGCTTTATCGAAAAACAGACGGCGTGGCTCGTAACAGAGGAGGCCTCCTGGCAGCTTTCAGGGAGCCGGGACCTCTACACGGCGCTGTCTGACAGAGCTGCAGAGGTGAAACATTTTGTGAGAGAAAGCAACATCAGGATCCGCATGAAAGAACCTGAATCTGTTGTACCAATCCTGAAATATTATGACTCGCTCAAGGCCGGGTCCGAAAAATAATGGTTAAAAGAATTCTCATATGCATCCTTTTGTCTCTGGCGGCCGTGACATTGAAAGCCCAGATTCCTGAATACAATATTACCTGGGAGTACCGTGACCAGACCTTTGCTGAATTTGTTGCCGTGGCGGAAAGAGAGTTTCAAGTCAGGTTCTTTTATAAGGATGAGTGGATAAGTGATATCAGGATTGGTGACCGGGGTGAACATCAGACTCTTACCGGCATCCTGGATAACCTGCTCCTGTCGAGAAATCTCTTTTATCATATTGACAAACAGGGGAATATAGTCCTGACGAAAGGCTATAAGATCAAGACTGTATCTGCAGAACCAGTGATGATGGGGGCTTATCTACCCCCGACTGATTACTCTGCTTCACGGCAACGGCAGACCTATAATGAGAATATCATTGTCGAAATCGGGAACCCTGCAGATAAAAACAGATCAGGAAATGTAACAGTTACGGGTTTTGTAAGAGAAAGCACTTCGGATGAGACTATTCCCGGGGTAACTATCTTCATCAGGGAGCTGGC
>JBBRXA010000079.1:0-6415 GCA_038248855.1 Bacteroidales bacterium
AGTTCTCCCACAACCCCGGGTCAAAGGCGATCTCCGAGGTGACCAGTTTCCGCCCTGATGCCGTAAAGACATCTGCATCGTTGTTAGTTACAAGATGCAGTATTACGTTATCGTAGGCGTGATCGGTGTGATGCCCGTGACGATACCAGTCTGATGCGTTAATATGTATCTCCGTGTTGCCGGCCCATGTGGTTCCGCCAATCGTCAGCCTGGTATTGAAAAAGTCAGGACCTGAATCACGGTTATAATCACCAGGGGTTATTACTTCAATTGCCCCTGCCTCCCTGTCATGCAGCGAGACAGCCTCAAACAGGCGGTTCTTCCACACCCAGTGAAGAAATTCTTCTTTCATAACAGGTAAAATTAAAATGCAGCTTACCAAAGATAAGAACAAACGACCACATGAACAAGAGAACCGATGAAGCAAAAAATCTTTAATGGATGCTACAAAAAACCCCAAAAAAGGGGGGGGATGAATCAGAATTTCCTTGATAACTTTACTTAAACAAAGAGATTATCAGTTTTTAAACTAAAACCCAAGCTAATATGAACTCATCCGTTAAATTTCTAATTGCTGCGACTCTATTACTCAGTCTTCCTTTAATGGCAAGCAGCCAGATCAAACTCAAGGACAAAGTCAAAAGGGTGGAAGGCAGCGTTGACCAGAGAACAGACCAGGGGATAGAAAGAGGCCTGGACGCTATACAGAGCGGGTTAGGCAAAGCTCTGAAGAAAAAAGACAAAACCGACGAAGCCCAGCAGGGCGTGGAAAATCAGGGTGATGCAGGTGTCGCGAATCAGGGTGACCCGGCTGTTCAGGGTGATCAGGCTCCTCAACAGGAGCAGACAACCCTTCAGTCTTATTCAAAGTACGATTTCATCCCGGGGGAGAAAGTTATATTCTATGAGGATTTCAGTCAGGATGCTGTTGGCGATTTTCCCGCTTTATGGAATACCAACGCTTCTGCTGAAGTGGTGACTACCAATTTATATCCCGGCAACTGGATGAAATTCGTCGGGAGCGAGTCTGTCTGGACTGACAATCTACTCCAGCTTCCGGAAAATTATACAATAGAATTTGATATTATACCGATAAAGGGAGAAGAGGGTGACGGTATGGGCGGTTACATATTCAGACTTTTTCAGAGCATTAACCAGAAGTCATGGGATTGGGGAGCCATTCCAGGTAAGGCGGGTTTTGCATTTACTGTGGAATATTTCGGAAGACCAAGCCACCGGACCTATATCAACAGTGATGAAGGACAAGACCTTGGACTGGAGGGATATGTGGAAAACGACGCATACAAGCAGAAGATAAATCAGAAATACCATATTGCAATCTGGGTACAGAAATCCAGGGTACGCTTATACCAGGAACAAAATAAGATTATTGACCTGCCTAAGGCTTTTCCCCTGACAAGTGTTAAAATGGACAGGATCAGGTTTGAATCCGGCGGCCTTATGGTGAGCAATATCCGCATTGCCGTAGGTGCCCCAGATATGCGCAATAAGCTTATGACTGAAGGAAAGCTCGTCACTTACGGCATCTATTTCGACGTAAACAAAGATGTGGTTAAACCAGAATCATCCGGCACACTTAAAGAGATTGCAGCGATATTGAATGAAGTTCCGGATGTGAAAGTGAAGATTGTGGGCTATACCGACAGTGACGGTGCTGATGATGCCAACCTTGACCTCTCAAAGCGCAGGGCCGCATCTGTTAAAAATGAAATGGTAACATCCTTCAACGTGAACGGCGACCGTCTGGTAACCGATGGTATGGGTGAGGGCCAGCCGGTTGCTCCCAATGATACGCCCGTCAACAAAGCACTGAACCGCAGAGTTGAATTTATCAAACTCTGAATAGTATCTAAGAGTTATTAGTCAGTATCTCAGCCATCTGGCCTATCACAGGCAGACATGGACCAGATGAAGAATTCCAAAAGTATGTCAGCCGCATAAAAGCAAGCGCTGGCAAACAAGATGATGCAACAGCAGACCAATATGTCGATAGATGATACAAAGAATCTTGGTAAAATGAGTGAAGCCGGCAAAAAGGCTTATGCCGAAGCAAACCCTGTCATTAGGGATATAAAAGTTGTTAACTACAGGGCAGGGCCAGTATACATACTATGTCAATAGCCACAATTAAAATTGAAATTTAAAACCAAATATCCATACTCAAATGAAAAAACTAATTCTTTTAACCTTGATTCTTTTGGCAGGTGCCAGCACATTAAATGCTCAGGTAACTTTAGCCTACGATATTGTTACCGGTGATGATGACCTAAGGGGTGGCAATGATAATGTCAACCTTATTGTCATTATGAATAACGGCTATCAGATTCGGCTCAATAATGCAAACAGTGGTGCGCGCTGGGCAAATAACTCAACCAACCAAGTGACGCAAATCATTTCGACTGGGAGCATGTCAGATATTCTTGCTTTCCGTCTTGAAACTACATTCGGCGGGGGAATGGGCGGAGATAACTGGAACCTTAACCGTCTTACCATTAACGCAATAGTTTCAGGTGTGACCACCAAGCTGTTTGATTCCAGTGGAAATCCCCTGTTCAGGTTTACCGGCGATCAGAAGGGAAAGGATTTCAAACGCTTGCCATTGTCAGTTACCACCCCACCTACGTCCGCCACCACCACCGGCACCCCTTCAGCCCCGGCAGTCATGACAAAATTTAATCCATCAATACATGGATTCAAATTTATAAATTCTTTCAAAAACATCTTCATAAGCGGAGTTGACTGGATAACAAGTGGTCTTTGCGGAGGAATGAGCTATGCAGCACTCGACTATTTTAAGTATAACAAACGAATTCCGCAGCAGATTTATATACCTGCTGAAGGGATGCCATTACGCCAATATCTGTATGACAGACAGATGACTTCAATGATGACAAATATCGACAGATGGGCAGAGTTTGGACTTACTAATGTCTTTGGCGCACGCAACACGGAATTCTTTAACTGGGGTCTGCAGACAGGATCAGGACAGCTTGGCAGACTCATGTCTTATATTGACAGGGGTGAGCCAGTGGTACTTGGGTTATCATCATGCGGGGACGGATGTAAGGGCGATCACCAGGTATTGGCTATCGGTTACAAGTTAGGCAGATATAATGGCGATCTGGGACCATATGTTGAAGACCTGATAATTTATGTGTGTGACCCCAACTACCCTGAAGTTATTTCGGAACTAAAACCCAATAAAGCAGGTTCGTACTTCTCATACCCGGACAAAAAAGACAATCCGCGCTGGCGTACCTATTTTGTTAATACGAAATATACCCCTCAATTACCTCCTGATATTCCTCTGAACCCCAAAGAAGTCATCTTCTCTTTCAAAACTGGAGGTGATGACCTGCGCGGGGGAAAAGATAATGTGAACCTGACAATCGTAACGAATATTCCTGACCCTTCCATTAAGCTTCCTTATGGTCAAATAGCTTATAAGTCTTTCACGTGGAATAATGTAAATAATGGAAGCCGCTGGGTCAACGATTCCTATCAACAGATTTCCAAACCTTTGGATAACAACGTCGACTTCAGTAAAGCGAACATTCAAGAGATCTATATTGAAACCACCTTTTCAGGTGGTGATGGAGGAGACAACTGGAATCTGAATGAAATATATGTCTCAACCCGCATAAATGGGAAGACGGAAGTAATTATCGCAAAAGAGGGCACCCCGTTTTTTCGTTTTACCGGCGATTCCAAATTACTGAGGTTAAAAGTGAGCTCACCAAGCGGACAGCAGGTAAACGTTAACGCGGTGAGCGGACAGCAGGTAAACAATAACGCGCAGAGCGTACAGCAAGTAAACGTTAAAGAGCAGAGCGTAGAGAAGGTAAACGTTAAAGAGCAGAGCGTTCAGAAGATAAAACGTTAACACGATGAAAAGAAGATGAAGCGATTTATTTTATAAGCCTATTTTTTCAACTCACCTTGAAACATAGATACCTGATTCTTGCCATTCTCCTCTTCCTTTTTTTTGAATCTCTCACGGCACAATCATCACACGTATTCCGTATCAGATTCTATCTTAAAGGCACATGTGAAGAGTCTGACTATGCTTAAGGCTTGAAAGTGAATATGCTCCCTGTAAGATTTTGACCGGTGGGTCAGGCGGATGAGCCGGCCCTCCGGTCAAATATCAAAGATGGCGACGGGCTTGCGGGCCTTTGTCCCAGGATGAGTATCCCGTTCTATGACATAGCCCATAGCGGCACCCCTGCTTCTAAGAGGTGCTGAAAAGTACATTAAAGAGCTTTGAGGATGAAGGCTAGATCTTAAACTTCTTTATAAGGTATCCGGCCATCTCCTCCTGCATCTCACGGGCTTTTTTACCGGCTGTTTCAGCAAAGTGTTCGGAACTGTCAGCATAAATGATTCCGCGTGAGGAATTGACCAGCAGGCCGCAGCGACTGTTCATCCCGTATTTTGCAACCTCGGCGAGGCTGCCGCCCTGGGCCCCTACTCCGGGAACCAGCAGAAAATGATCCGGGACTATTTTTCTTATGTCTGCCAGCATCTCAGCGCGGGTGGCGCCCACAACATACATTATATTATCCTTTGTTCCCCACTTCTGCGAGATACTTAATACTCTTTCAAACAGCCGCTGCCCTTTGTCGGTATGGTACTGAAAATCGTCAGCCCCCATGTTGGATGTGAGTGCAAGAATTATTGCCCACCTCCCCGGATACGAGAGGAACGGCGTTACGGAATCTTCTCCCATGTAGGGTGCTACGGTGATCGCATCAAAGGGCATCTCGCCAAAGACAGCCCTGGCATACATCTTCGAGGTGTTTCCGATATCCCCGCGCTTGGCATCAGCAATAATTAAAATGGAAGTATCCACTTTCCTTATATAATTCACCGTCCTGTCAAGTGCCGCCATCCCCTTCTTTCCGTAACCCTCATAGAAGGCAAAATTGGGCTTATAGGCCACAGTATAAAGGTGCGTGGCATCGATAATCTGCCTGTTGAACTCGAAAATGGGGTCCTCGGTACCGGCAACCGAAGCCGGCAACCTTGTAATCTCGGGATCAAGTCCCACACAGAGAAACGACTTCTTAGCCAGGATGTTCTGAAAAAGCTCTTTGGAGTTCATTTTGTCGTTGTCAGTAAGATGTTTCCTTCAGTCGCTCCGCATTTTCTGCCATCTGCAGCTTGTCGAGAAGTTCCTGTATGTTTCCGTCCATCACCACCGGAAGGTTATGGATTGTCAGGTTGATGCGGTGATCGGTGACCCTGCTCTGAGGATAATTGTAGGTACGTATCTTGGCCGAGCGGTCTCCGGTGGAGACCATTGTCTTACGCTTGGAGGAAATCTCGTCGAGATACTTCTGGTATTCGAGGTTATAGAGTCGTGTCCGCAGTTCCTTCATGGCCTTTTCGAGGTTCTTGATCTGCGACTTCTCATCCTGGCATGTAACCACGAGTCCCGAAGGAATGTGGGTCAGCCTGATGGCTGAGTAGGTTGTGTTGACACTCTGTCCGCCTGGACCGGAGGAACAGTATGTATCCTTCCGGATATCTTCATTCCGGATATCTATATCGAACTCATCGGCTTCAGGCAGGACGGCCACGGTGGCGGCTGAGGTGTGAAGCCTTCCCTGTGTTTCCGTCTGCGGGACACGTTGTACCCGGTGCACCCCGGACTCATATTTCATGGTTCCGTACACACCGTCACCTGTGACTGCAAATACTATTTCCTTGTATCCTCCGGAGGTACCGTCGGTATAATAGTTAAGGTCTATTTTCCAACCGCGCGACTCGATATATTTGGAATACATGCGGAACATATCTCCGGCAAATATGCTGGCTTCGTCGCCGCCTGTACCGGCTCTGATTTCAATGACGGCATTCTTGTCATCCTCCGGATCCGCCGGAAGGAGAAGAAACCGAAGCTCCTCTTCCATATCCGGTATCGTATTAATAAGATTGTCTATCTCCGCCTTGGCCATCTCGCGCATCTCCTCATCCTTCTCTGCGGCCAGCAGCTCCCTAGAGCTGGCAAGGTTTGCGAGGGCGCTTTTATACCGGTCATATGACTCCACCACGGGCTTCAGTTCCTTGTACTCCTTATTTAGCTTTATGTACCGCTTCATGTCTGACATCAGGTCAGGCCCGGTAAGAATCTCTCCCACCTCAATAAAGCGGTTCTTCACTCCCTCAAGCTTTTCAAGTATAAGATCGTTTGCCATTTTTCAAAATTTCAGGGGACAAAGGTAGTGAAAGAGAGTCAATAATGAAACTTCCCGAATTCGCTCCTGACAGTGAGTGACCTTCCTGGCGCCTCTACACACCTACCTATAATCTGCGCATCAAGTTCAAATGAGGCAGCAATATCAATGACCGCCTGAGCATCTCCCGGTGAGACATACAGCTCCATGCGGTG
>JBBRXA010000080.1:0-6167 GCA_038248855.1 Bacteroidales bacterium
GTTGTGCACATGGTGCCATGGGACCGCGACAGGCTTCCAACACTTCACGGGACCATCCCTGCCCTCCCGGATGAAAAGCTTGATTCTTCCCATATTCAGAATTACTGGCAGCAGCATGTCGGACTTATGACTAAAGGCATTGACGCCTTCTGGCCTGATGAGGGCGACTGGTTCAATCTCTTTGAACGTATCAAAAGGCACCAGATGTACTACCAGGGGCCTCTCTCCACCACACCAGACACGAGACCGTGGAGCCTGCACCGTAACGGCCATCTGGGCATTGCACAGTGGGGCGGCTGGGTATGGTCAGGCGATACCGAGTCGTCATGGAAAACCCTCGAGGGACAGATAGCGGTAGGCATAAACCACTCTCTGAGCATCGGGCCCTACTGGGGCTCCGACATAGGAGGCTTCTACCCCAACAATGAAAAGACGGGTGAACTCTATGCCCGGTGGTTCCAGTTCGGCGCTTTCTGCGGATCATTCAGGTCGCACGGCCGCACATGGTTCACGGCACTGCCATGGGGATGGGGACTCTCTGACATGGGACCACGGGAAGACAATAACCGTAACGCCCCTGCCAGTGATACCGACAAGCGCAATCCGCTCGTGTCGGAAATGAATAACCCGCTAATTGAACCGGTTGTAAAAAAATATGCCGAGCTTCGGTACCAGCTGCTCCCCTATACCTATACCCTGGCCTGGGAAGCGCATGTCACAGGTATGCCCCTGATGCGGGCCATGTGGCTTCAATACCCTGCAGATGAGAAGGCAGCAGGCCTTGGTAACCAGTTTATGTGGGGCCCGGACCTGCTCATTGCTCCTGTATATGAAAAGGGTGCAAAATCCCGCATCGTTTACCTCCCTGACGGGCTGTGGTACGACTGGTGGGATAATACGGAGATAAACGGAGGCAAAGATTACACAAGGGAAGTCAGCCTTACAGTCATGCCCATATTTGTGAGGGCGGGGGCAATAATACCGGTTGACCCCATAAGACAGTACACCGGAGAAAAAGTTAGCGGGCCGACAACAATAAAGGTCTATCCCGGTGCAGACGGTAGATTCACGATGTATGAAGACGACGGCATAAGCCAGAAATACCTTGAGGGCAAGGGAAGATGGACAACATTCATCTGGAACGACAAAAGCGGGAAACTGACAATATTCCCTGATGCTCCTGAAGGCGCCTTCAACATGCCTGTAAGTCGCGAGCTGGTGATAGAGCTTGTATCAGGCACTGTGACAAAAAATGTTAAATACACCGGCAAAAAGCTGACAGTAAAGCTTTGAGGGCAAGCTGACAGTAAAGCTTTAAGATTCAGCTTACAGCAAAATGTAAGGTCAGCTGTCAGCAACTATTTCCCGGACAGGGAGACTGTGCCCAGGTGCACATCTCTATTCCTTTCCACGGAGGTCACTGAGAGACTGTCGCCATCTGACCTCACAATGAGGAAGTTGCCAACTGATGAGCCTCTCTGCGGTGATCCGCTGCTGAAGACATCTATGCCGTTCCATTTATACGCCGCGGCAGAATGGTTATGCCCGTGGAATATGGCTGCCACATTATACTCATTAATGGCATCGGCAAAAGCCTGCTGCTCCTTCTCCGTCCACCACAGAAGACTGAAATCATCCCAGCCGTAATGGAAGAAGAGCACCACCGGTTGTCTCCTGTTACGGAGGTTCATGGCCAGGTCACTCTTAAGGAACTCCAGGCTCATCTCAGCTTCCCTGAATGAGTCTTTAAAATAGTGGCACCATCCGCATTCCGGATCCCACAGGCCTCCCGGGTAACTACCCAGAACCACAAAGTGAATCCCTCCCCTGTCAAAGCTGTAATGGATTCCGTTCGAAGAAATATTCACCTTTGTGGTTCTTGCGGAATTCCTTGCTGTTATCCCTTCCCTGACAACACCGCCACTGTTTCCGTCATGATTGCCGAAGGTCTCAAAGACCGGCATTGACAACACCTTATCACCGTTCAACCCGAAGAGGGATGTGAACTGATCCCATTGGATTTCGCTCCCTGAATCTGTAAGGTCCCCGATTACAAAAAGACCGAAAGGATTATAAGATCTGCCCGCGACACCCTTTACCGGAGTTCCCTTCACAGAATTCATCAGGTCAAGTACCGAATCGATGACCGCCACCCTCACAGCAGTACTGTCAAGGTGAATATCAGCAGCCACAAGGAATGATGTATCATTCCTCCTGACGGTTCCGCAGGCTGACACGATCAGCAAAAACCCTACCGGGAATAAGCGGGGGCTAATCAGTAAGGACCTCAATCTTCTGTTCATTTCCGGCAACTTTAATGTTGAAACGTATAAAACCGTTGGCTGATGATACCGGAACAACTTTCCTTCCGTCAAGTTTAAGAGTCACCGTGTGGTCCGTATGATTCTCAACGGTTACAATTGCATTATGGTCAAAACCTGCCCTGTTTTCAAGAAACATCGCCATCGATTTAAGATTTCTTGAGACGCTGATCTCTTTTGTGGCCGAGAAACCGTCTCTCTCAAGTGTCACGGTGACCCTGCGGTCGCCGGCCACCAGTGAGAACCTGTTCCTGACGCCGTCTTTCGGGATAATATAAAAACCGGTTTTTGTCTCTCTCATTGTTCCGCCATAGGCAACCCATCCAAAGAGAGGGTCATTGGAGAGTACTGTCTGCGCCATCCTGAAGATAGCCCCGTTGCCGAGGTCAGCCTCGCCGTCATAAAACCATGCACCTCTGTCTACCTCTTTCCGCATCCAGGCCATGCCATGTTTATTATCCATAAATGCCCATCCCATGGCACCGTCATTCTTCTTTCCCGGGAACCAGAAGCCGTAGTTGCTCTCAGCTGTTCCGGTGTTCATCAGTGCAAAAGAGCTCAGGTATGAAGCATATCCCAGCTGCAGCCAGTCGGAAGGCTTTTCCGCGAAGTTGATGCCGTAATCGAGTATTGACCATCCTCCCATCTTCGCCATGTAGCTCATGCTGTTGTCAGCCCCGAGCTGGTAGTAGCTTGTCTCCAGCCACCCTTTTACAGTAAGACCCGAGTGATGCTGACGCTCCATGAAATCCCTGGCGTCTTCCTGCCTGACGACAGGATGCGACAGCCATTTGCCGGCATTCTTGTCATACCAGAGGTTGGTGTCGGGAGACATTTTATTGAGTACACCGTACTTCGCCAGCGCATATGATGATTCAAAAGCTGTTCTGTCAAAAGAATACTCGGAACCGTAAGGATATTTATTGTCATAGATGAAGAACTTCGCCTTCTTCTCATACTCACCTCTCAGCCACTTAGCCTCACTGCTCCTCCCGGCTTCCTCAAGGGCGGCCACTATATCTTCAATGACCAGCTCATTGTAACAGGCTATCTCGTAGGGCTTGTAATAATCGCCCCAGATATCATACGGATAGATGAAGAATGCCCGTGCCGTCATGTAAGCCCGCTCGAGATACTGATCTGCACTCAGATAACTGACCTTTTCCGGATACATCTTCGCAATCTGGTACATATGGTAATAGAGCATGAAGATATGAGGATAGTCATATGAGCGCCATACCTGCATCCTATCAAGCTGCCGGCTCCTTATACCTGCCCTGGCATTGATGTCTCTTGACACCTTCCAGTTCGGGACACCGTAGATACCGTATGGATACGGGTCATCCTTATCTGTCCTTTGAAGACCGTTCCATACAAAATTCTCCAGGTAATATTCAATTGCTTCGATCTCACCGTCGTCAGGATAATAGACGTTCTTGGCTGCCAGGTACGGTGCCTTGCAAAGGGCAGGGTCATCACAGGCAAGTACATAGCCCCACCAGCCGTCGAAGCCGTCAGTATCATCCGGGCTGCGCAGGATGCCGTTCTTCATGTCATAGACTGAAAAGAGTCCGTTATACCACTTTGTAGTGTCACGGTGCTGCTGGCTGTTGACTATGAAAGCACTGCGCTTTTTGATAAGAGTCTCGACCGGCTCTGTTGAGAAGAACTCGAGATATGCCTTCTGCCCGTTACCATAGTGTATTGTCAGCAGGTTTTCACCCAGTTTTCCGAACTCTGCTTCATAGATAAAATGACCCGGTTGCTTTTCGCCCAGGCTTTTTACCCTTGTCTTCAGGGGAAACTCTGACGTTACTGAATCAATTTTGTTTTTCGTATGAAGTGAGAAGAGTGCCTTCAGGTCGGAGGGAATTGTCATCCCCGGCAATACCCTGATGTCAAACAGTCCCTCATCATAAAGCATCTGCCGCATTTCATCCCAGCTCTCAGCCCAGCGGAGCTTAAAACCGTAGCTGATCCGGCTGTTTTTGCTACCTGCAGGCCCCATATCCAGTGAGGTATACGGCTGCCTCCAGGTCCCGCTTTTTACTGCTGGTCCTGATACTGCAGAATGAATAAACACCTTGTATTCACCTGCATCATCAAAATACTCAAGTTTCGTCCCTTTTTTGGGGAGCACCATCAGGAAAGGACCCTCTCCCGAAGGCCGTGCAAAATAGATGAATGAGCCGCTGCCGGAGATGAACTGGTGCATCGTGAATGACTTCTCGAAGATGGCTTCCGGACTGCCTCCGCCGGGTCTCCGGAAAGGCAGGCTCACGGCCAGGTCTCCTATGGTTACAGGCCATTGCATCATTGACTCAATACTGATATCATAGTCAATGCCTCCGGGGGTAAGGGTATACCTCTGCTCCATCATCTGCGGCATACCCTTTTCATAGTTGATGATGCTGACGGTAGTGTCAGATTCAGAAACCAGGCGGGTGCTGCCCTTGAAGATTTCAAGCCAGGCGCCCTCAACTATCTCATAAGTAAGAGAAGCCCTTCCCCATGATCGCTCACCGATTACATTGGCTCCGAACGGATCGGAGGGCGATGTCAGGGAAGTAAGACCATCTATTGTCACAGTGCCGTTTATGGCCTTGTTCTCCAGAACGATCCTGCCGGCACGTGACTGTGCCAGGACCGTCGAATGACACAGAAACGCTGCCAGCAGCATCAGCAGGCAAACACGGGGAAGGGTTCTCATTTTCATTGTACCGTTATCTTATGGGCAGGTTTTGATACGCTGATCACAGCTTCATACGCGGTTGCGCCTGCTTTCACTGACTTCACTTTCTTTCCGTCAACAGTCACAACAGGTTCAGTTCCTTCAGGAGTTGTAACCGTCAGGATTGTGGTGTGGCTGCCGCCTCCCCTGTTCTCGAGGGTAAAAGTCACTTTGTCAAGTGCAGGAGTGACGAGTATTTGTTTCTCAGCTGCAAAGCCGTCGTGGTCGAGGCTCAGTGTTTTCCTGACTTTCTCAGTCACGATTGAGAATCTTGATCTCACGCCGTCACGCGGGATAATATTAAACCCTTTCTGCGACTGAGTGAGCACTCCTCCGTAGGATATCCATCCGAAGAGCGGGTCATCTGAAAGCACAGTCTGAGCTGTTCTGAAGATGGCTCCGTTGCCGAGGTCAGCCTCACCGTCATAATACCATGCGCCACGGTCAATGTCCTTCCTTATCCATGCCCTGCCGGTCTTCGACTCCATGAAGGCCCATCCCATGGCTCCGTCGTTCTGCTTGCCCGGGAACCAGAAGCCGTAATCGGAATCAGCGGTGCCGGTGTTCATCAGTGCAAAAGAACTCAGGTAAGAAGCATAACCAAGCTGAAGCCAGTCGTACGGTTTGGCAGAGAAGTTAATGCCATAATCCAGTATTGACCATCCTCCCATTCGTGCCATGTAACTCAGGCAGTGGTCATCGGAGCTGTTTGTAAAGTCACTGCCAAGAAGGAAGTATTTTGTCTCAAGCCATCCTCTGACAGCCAGTCCCGCAAGATTCTGCCTCTCCATAAAATCGCGAGAATCTTCCTTGCGGACAACAGGATGAGAATACCAGACACTGTCTTTTTTGTCATACCAGAGGTTTTTGTCAGGCTTCATCTCGTTCAGTGTGCCGTATTTTGCAAATGCATAAGATGACTCGAAGGCAGTTCTGTCAAGTGCATACTCTGATCTGAAGGGGTAAACATCATCATAGACGAAGTATTTAACTTTCTTTTCATACTCACCTCTCAGCCATGAAGCGTCAGCACTCCGTCCGGCCTTCTCAAGATCAGCTATCAGGGGTTCAATCACCAGTTCATTATAGCAACCCCACTTATAGGTCTCATACCA
>JBBRXA010000081.1:0-6068 GCA_038248855.1 Bacteroidales bacterium
CAGACCTCAGACCTCAGACCCTCAGTCCTCAGACCGCATGTCCACTCTTTCCTATTTTTCCCTAAATTTGCACCACAATTATGCAAAAAAAATACTACATCGAAACGTATGGCTGCCAGATGAACGTGGCCGACAGTGAGGTGGTGGCTTCAATTTTAGGGGAGGCAGGCTATTCGGCCACCTCTGACATTCACTCCGCCGGCCTTATATTGGTCAATACATGTTCTATCCGCGAAAATGCCGAGCAACGGATATGGGGCCGGCTGGACTTCTTCAGGAGTGAAAAAAGAAAACGCCCTCAGGTGGTTGTGGGCGTGCTGGGATGCATGGCCGAAAGGCTTAAGGAGAAGCTCCTTGAAAGTGACAAGATGGTTGACATGGTTGTCGGCCCCGATGCATACCGCGATTTACCAATGCTGATTTCAACTGCCGGCGAGGGGCATACAGCTGTCAATGTGCTGCTGTCGCGCGAGGAGACCTACGCCGATATCTCGCCGGTGCGATTGGAAAGCAACGGCGTTTCGGCATTCATATCCATTATGCGGGGGTGCAATAATATGTGCGCTTACTGCGTGGTACCCTATACCCGCGGTGCCGAAAGAAGTCGCGACCCATATACAATTGTCCGTGAGGCCCGGGAGATCTTTTCGCAGGGATACCGGGAGGTAACACTTTTGGGACAGAACGTGAATTCATTTTCCTGGAGTGGAAGGGTATCTTCTGGCGAAGATGTAATTGACAGGTCTTCGTTTAAGGATAAAGTGGCGGCGGGCAACATCACCGGACTGAATTCTTCCGCTAATGATTCGCACGATTATGGTTCATTTACCCCGATAACGGTTTCGTCCGGAAACTTGTCCTTATCAGCTGACCACATCAATTTTGCAGCGCTTCTGGAGATGGTAGCTGATGTTAGTCCGCAGCTTAGGGTACGTTATTCCACCAGCCACCCGAAGGACCTCACGGATGATCTTCTGCACACAATGGCCCGCCATGACAATATATGCAAACATATCCACCTGCCTGTTCAGAGCGGAAGCAGCAGTGTTTTGGAAAGGATGAACAGGCGGTATGACAGGGGGTGGTATCTCGATCGGATTGCTGCCATAAACCGGATCCTTCCTGGATGCAATTTATCAACTGACATCATTGCAGGCTTCTGCGGTGAGACAGAGGAGGAGCATGCGGAGACTCTTAGCCTGATGAAGGAGGCTGGCTTTGACTTTGCCTATATGTTCAAATATTCTGAACGGCCGGGCACGAGTGCAGCGCGACACCTGAAAGATGATGTTCCTGAAGAGGTGAAGTCCAGGAGGCTTAATGATATCATCAGTCTTCAGAATATGCTTTCAGCTACTGGCAAAAAGCGTGACATCGGCAAGACGTTTGAAGTGCTTGTTGAGGGCAAGGCTAAGAAGCCGGCAGGCACCACTAATCAAATCAGCCCTAAAACCAACGCCCAAACCATGAAGGGCAGGACATCAGGCAATAAGGTGGTTGTATTTCAGGCTGACGGTGCAAACCCCGGGGATTATGTTAACGTCATGGTTATCAGTGCTACTTCTGCAACCCTGATGGGAGAGGTTATTAACGGTTAAGAATGGCTATGGAAGATAAAGTCTTATGGTCAGATATTGTCAGACCAATTGAAATATCGACACTACTGACCGACCGCATGACGGAGCGAAACGAAGACCTCAGGACCTTCCGCCAGCCGGTGGACAGGACCGCATGACAAAACCCTGAAACTCATAAACCTTGGAACTCTGCAAAAGATGTCCCCGTCAATGTCAGGCCGACCGCTCTCTCTCTGAGGGTTGGTGCAACTGTGACAACCGTATACATGTTGCCTCACTGGTGATTCACAAGGGTGAGGAGCC
Organism: Bacteroidales bacterium; assembly: GCA_038248855.1. Taxonomy (GTDB): domain Bacteria; phylum Bacteroidota; class Bacteroidia; order Bacteroidales; family VadinHA17; genus SR-FBR-E99. The sequence goes on from JBBRXA010000081.1 coordinate 1,881, forward strand.
TCCTATATCCGGTGAGAAGGGCATTGTGAACCTCTTTTTTCCGTCGTGCAACATGCAGTGTGTTTACTGTCAGAACCATGAAATATCAAATAAGGGTACGCAGGGGACTATTATGAGTCTGGATGAGGTATGTGCTGCTATAATAGAGTTGTTACCACTTTCGGAGGGCAACCTGGGATTTGTCTCTCCAACGCATTTTGTGCCGCAAATGGTAATGATAGTGAAGGAGTTGAGGCGTCAAGGCCACAACCCCACAATTGTGTATAACACTAACGGATTTGACCTTCCGGAGACAATAAGGTCGCTTGAGAACATTGTTGATGTCTGGTTGCCGGATTTCAAATATTCAGATGATAATCTGGCAGAGGAGTATAGTGCAACGCCGGACTACAAGGCTTACGCGCTGCCATCTCTGAAGGAGATGGTTCATCAGTGTGGCGTCACTCTGCAGACCAATGACCACGGTATCGCGCAGCGGGGAGTCATCGTGCGCCACCTGGTACTCCCGGGACATGTAGAAAACAGTTTTGGGGTTTTAAAAATAATCGCAGAAGAAGTCTCCCCCAATCTCCACATATCACTGATGTCACAGTATTATCCACCGGAAAATAATGTGCGATTGTCGAATCCCGACTTTCGAATGGTAGGAACAACCCAAAATTGCAGTGAACAATTCGCAAATCGCAAAATCGCAAATCGCGAATCCCTTCTTCGACCCATAACCAGCCAGGAATATGAAACCGTTCTCAACACCTTCCATTCCCTCGGCTTCACCCACGGATGGCTTCAGGAATACGACAGCCACCTCTCCTACCGCCCTGACTTTTCAAAAAAATCTCCTTTCAATTTATAAATGACTGAGCAACGCTCTGATTTTAGAAACAAAAAGGAGATTTTATCCCAATACGATATTATATTTCAGAACTCCTGAATACCAATAAAACATGATATTGAGATAATACTTAAATTTGACTCAAAGGTTCATTGCCAAATTTCAATCTTTTTTGCTGATATATTTATCAATGAAATAAGCACCGATACTTATCATGAGGGTCATAATAAGCCCAACCTTCCATGAGTAAACATCAAAGAACACAGGAATCCAAATAAAAGCTAAAAAAATGAATAGGGCAATTAAAGTCTTCATAATATTATATTTAAAGGATATTACTCAACCATTTTCCAACCTTGCCGACAACTCCCGTTGACCCTGCAACTGCGCCAGATAAAGCTCCCCAACCAACAGATTCCCAATTTACTTCATCATTTATGACATAAGATCCTATAGCTCCGCTTGCTGCTCCCCATACTGCTCCTACAGCATCTGCGGCAACCCATACCGGAATTACATTTATTCCTTTTGATTCAACAGTACCAGCCTCAGCATTTTCTTCCCACCAATTCATTGAGGCAAGCGAGATTGCAATTGCATAACCACTTATGTAACCTGCTTTTGAATCAATTTTATACTTATTTGAAATCCAGTCTTTCTTCATCTTTTCCAGGGAACTCATTAACTCATGCTGCGAAACTAAGCCATCAAAACTTAACTTTGCTAAATCCATAATTCTGGTCAAAGCAGTATACTCAAATTCATCAATACATTTACAATCAAGTGCTTTATCCAGAATTGAACATAATGATTCCAAATTTGCATCCTTTCTTGCTTCATTTTTTATTGTTAAAAGTTGTTTTATGTTCTCAACATCGGTAAGATTTTTGGCTCGTTCGAGTTCCTGACCCAAAGTTTCTTTTTCAAACTGTGACAAGGAACAATTTTCCAGATAATTCAAATGATAAGAATTTACATAATCAATTCTTGCATTTAATGACTTTACACTTTCCCTTACCTTAAAGTTATTCTGCACATTTGTCATAAAATCATTATGCAATTTCCCAATTTTTTCAAAAGATTGAAAACTTAATAGATCCACCTGTGATTCGTACTCTCTTCCTTTGCTACAGGATAAGAGAAATACAAACATTAAAATAGCCAGGACTACAATTACAAAGTTGAACCTTTTCATTTTTGCAGCATTTTTGTGAGCCTACTTTAGTTTAAGGTGTTTATTCGGCATATTTCCACCTTCAGAATCATAATGGGTGTTCAGCCCCAGTTAGTGAACCATTGGTATAATTACTCCACACTAAAAAATAAAATAGAATTCTTTTCTTTAGAATCTCAGATCAATCATTAAAGATCTCCACAAAATCTTTAATAAGCAGCTTAACCTTTCAAAGTTATGACATGCCAAAGTAAAAGTCAACTTTCTTTCATTTTATATTTCAGATTTTGCAAATCCCAAATCGCAAATCGAAGATCGCAAATCCCTTTTGCGGACTGTCACCCGCCAGGAATACGAAACCGTCATCAACGCCTTCCATTCCCTCGGCTTCTCCCGCGGCTGGCTGCAGGAATACGACAGCCAATTTTCCTACTGCCCCAACTTTTCAATGAAAGATCCGTTTAATTCATAAATGACTGAGAAACCAAATGATTGGGAGACGAGTAGACAATACTTTATCTCCCTTCTACACGTTATCTTTAAACCCCCTGAAACTCGAAATTCAGGAACCATTTAAGGTATGAAAAAACTTGTCACTTTGCCTTTGACAAGAGTTTGTAGTAATTTGGCATTTATTTTTGATGCTGTAAATTAATTATATATGATAATCCAATCCGCCTGTTTCCAAAAAAATATACTGAAAGCCCTGCTTGTTCTTGCCACAATGGGTTATATACCTTATGCCTCGGCTCAGCAGACTCCTTCCTACCCTCTGGCAAACAGAGTGTTCACTCCGTTTGTCATAAATCCGGCTGTATCCGGAAGCAAGGATTATTTGGCTATCGATTTTGCAGCTGTGATACAGGGTACCGATAAGTCACAGCTTCTGAGTGCAAACACCAGAATAGCCAAAAAAGGACCAACATATTTCGGCGCTCCTGTCTCAAAACAATTTACCCGTTTTGGTGCAGGTGTGATTTTGTTCAACGAAGTGACAGAAACTTCCAGAAATGTCGGATTCGGTGCCACCGGATCCTATCATATGCCTCTTGACAACAAGAATTTATCGTTTTTATCCGGAGGCCTTACCGTCAAGGGATTTTATAACATGATGGATTCCATTCCGGATCTCGCACCCTCCAAAAACAGTTTTATTCCCAACATAGATGCCGGAGTTTATTACTACGGGCAAAAACTCTTCGCCGGAATTTCGGCCGCCAACATCCTCGGGAATATGCTGGACAGCACAGTTAATGAGATTTATGATGTTCCTGTGTCAAGACAGTACTTCTTCATTGCCGGATATAAATTCATGGTCAGCAGATCTTTGAATATAGTCCTTGAACCCTCGCTCATAATAAACCTGGACGATTCCCTGAATTTCGATAAAAAGGAGACATACAATCCGATGCTTAAACTGTACATGGAAGACTTCTGTGTTGGAGCATATCTCCACAATTACAACAACCTGACCATTTTCTTTCAATACAGATTTCCGAAGATGTACCTGGGCACTTTGGTCGATTTCCCAAGAAATGTGCCTTTCTATAAAAAGGAGTTGGTAATAGAATTAGTACTGGGATTGAATTTCGGGAAAACCAGCTCCGTATCACCCCTGAACAGGCATTGGTAAAATAAAAACGAAAGCCATGAAAAGTTTATACATCATAATGCCCGTAATGATTCTCAACCTGGGAATTATTTTAACACCTCTTAATGACCTATTCGAATGCACTGTACCTAAACAGGAGAATAACTACTCCCACCCTGCGACGCCGGACACCTCAATTCAGGTCACCCCGTTCCAGCTCGAAATTGTTGCTCCTTCATCCGGTGTCCGGTTCTACAGGAACGGAATTCTGTTTCTGTCATACTCCAAAGGAGCTTCTAAGATGATTGAAAAACACCTTTCGTTCGGTACTCTGAGTCCCTTTTTGGCGCTTGTTTCCGACACCGTTCCGGGTGAGTATATTCCATTCCTCACCGGGTCATCTGTAATTTTTCCCAGTGAAGCCACAACCTTCTCCAGGGATTATAACACGATGTATCTAAGCATTATACCGGAAAAGAAGAGTAAGGAAAAGATATTCCATGCAGTATACACACAAAACGAATGGGTTATTGATGATGACCCATTGGACTTCTGCAAAGACAATAATGTATATACCCACCCTGCTCTTTC
>JBBRXA010000082.1:0-6040 GCA_038248855.1 Bacteroidales bacterium
ACAGCTGGTTCAGGGATAAGGTCTGAGGTCTTGTATGGTATAGCCCGCCCTCGTCATCATTTATAAATACTGAGGAGGTAATGTGCATGGCATTTACAAGGCAGAGACCTTCAGTAATTCCGCTTTCCTGAAGACACATATCCATCTGCCTTGTGATATTCAGGTAGTCACGTCTGTGTTCCGTCTCAAACCACAACTCTTTACGGAATGATTTCATCATAATCGGTGCTACAGGTGAAGTTCCTTTATGATTTTGTCTATCCTTTCATCAAGTGCCTGCCATGCTGCTTCGAAATCTGACACTTTTTCAAGTCCTGAAGTGGCGCTGAAATAGAACTTGATTTTGGGCTCCGTACCGGAAGGTCTCACGGATATCTTTGTGCCGTCAGCAAGGAAAAACTGGAGCACATTGGATTTTTGCAGATGCAGGGTAGTGGTTTTTCCGCTCACCGTGTCCGTTGAAATACTCCTTAGATAATCATCTGCCTTTACAACCCTGCTGCCTGCAATTTCCGAGGGGGTTGTGTTTCTGAAGTCCTCCATCATCTTTTTAATCTCACCGGCACCTTCCGCTCCTTTTCTGACTACGTTCACCAGTTTTTCCCTGTAGAGCCCGTATTCGGCATAAATATCAAGGAGCAGGTCCCAGAGCGTCTTTCCGTTATCTGCAGCCCATGCCGCAGTTTCTGCAATAAGCGCGCAGGAAGCCACAGCGTCTTTGTCACGGACATAGTCACCCGGGAGATACCCGAAACTTTCCTCGCCGCCGCCAATGTATTTTTTCTTCCCTTCGAGCTCCCTTATCAGCTCGGCAAAGAACTTGAATCCTGTGAGAACATAATAGCACTCCACACCGTTTTGCTCAGCTATCCTGCCAAGCAGGTCCGACGTAACAATGGTGCTGATAATATATTCGTTTCCTTTCAGTTGTCCTCTCTGCTTTTTCTGCGAGATAATATACCAGGTGAGGAGGGCACCTGTCTGGTTTCCGTTCAGAAGAACGAACTCTCCCGAGGGTGTTCTGACTGCAATACCCAGCCTGTCGGCATCAGGGTCTGTGGCCATTACCAGGTCAGCTCCCTTAGCTTTTGCCAGGTCGATTGCCATTGAAAGTGCTGCCGGTTCTTCCGGATTCGGAGAACGGAGTGTGGGGAAATTGCCGTCGGTAATACTCTGTTCCTTAACGGTATGAACATTGGTGAAACCGTACATTGCAAGGGCTTCAGGCACCAGTTTATAACCAGCACCGTGGAGGGGAGTATATACTATTCCGATTCCGCTGTTTCTCTTTATAATATCAGGATTTATGCTTACTGCCTTTACCTCAGCGAGGAACTTTTCATCAGTCTCGGCTCCCAGGGTGATTATTCTTGAAGGGTCACCTCCGGTCATTATCTCACTTATAGATTTTATTTTGCGGACTTCATCAATGATCCCCCTGTCATGAGGTTCCACTACCTGTCCGCCGTCATTCCAGGATACTTTGTAGCCGTTATACTCTTTGGGATTGTGTGAGGCGGTGATTATGACCCCGGCATCGCAGTTGTAAAGCCTGACTGCATAGGAGAGCTCAGGGGTGGGTCTGAGCGATTCAAAGAGATAGGCGGTAAATCCGTTTGCAGTGAAGATGTCTGCAGCCACAGAGGCGAAATAGCTGCTGTTGTTTCGGCAGTCGTAGGCAATGGCAACTTTTACTGACGAGCGGTTATCGGCCTGCCTGACAAGGTAATTGGCCAGACCCTGGGTGGCCATCCCGAGTGTATACCTGTTCATCCTGTTGGTCCCGGCACCCATTATCCCCCTCAGTCCGCCGGTGCCAAACTCAAGGTCCTGGTAAAAGGCATCCACAAGTGCTTTTTCATCATTATCGAGCAGAGCCTGCACCTCAGTACGTGTTGCTTCATCAAATTCACTTCCAAGCCATGCCGAAGCTTTTTTCCGGATGTCATTAATGTTTATCATAGTCCGTTGATTTTGATTATACACCTGTTGAGGCTGGCTCTCCAGTGCGGAATGGTGATATTGTAAGTCTCTTTTATCTTGGTTTTATCGAGTACACTGAACGCGGGACGTTTTACCCTTGATGGGTATGCCGAACTGAGCACTGCATTTACCCGGCATTCAGATCCGGCGGCTGCAACTATCTCGGTTGCCAGATCGAACCAGCTGCAGTGTCCTTCATCGGCATAGTTGAAAATGCCCGGGACAAAGTTGTGTCTGTTCTGTATGGTTCCGCTGATGATTTCCATTATTGCCGCGGCAAGGTCTGCCGCATAGGTGGGAGAGCCTGTCTGATCGGCAACGACACTTATGCTTTGTGATGATCCTGCCTTGGCGAGTATAGTCCTGACAAAATTCTTCCCGTAAGAGGAATAAAGCCACGAAGTGCGGATGACAATTGAGCGCGGGCAGCCAAGGGCGGCGGTCTCTCCCGCAAGTTTGCTGCGCCCGTAGGCTGAAGAGGGCGACGTTTTATCCTCCTCAGTATAGGGCCGGGGCGAGTTGCCGTCAAAAACGTAATCGGTCGAGATATGGATAAGGCGGCATGCTGTACCTCTGATGGCATTTACTATGTTTTCAACTCCCCTGGCATTCACAAGCGTAGCAAGAGGCTCTTCATCCTCAGCCCTGTCCACAGCCGTATATGCTGCGCAGTTTATTATCCAGGCAGGCTCTGCTGACTTTATAAATGACATTGCAGCTTCGGCGTCAGTGATATCCATTTCCGGCGTGTCGGTGAAGATAAAGCTGTAGCCGCTGAACCTTCCGGAAAGCTCCTTAAGTTCACTCCCCAGCTGACCAGATGCTCCGGTTACAAGTATACCTGTCATCCCTTGAAAATAAAGTAAGAGGTAATGTCACTTAAAGGAGGCTGCTTCAAATCTTTCGGACTGATTATCTCCTTGCCTGCTTCAATCATCCAGTCGATGCCAAGGGTGGTGTCCTTCACATTGATTCCTCTCTCATGATTTACAGAATAGTAGTTGTCGCATTTGTACAGTACTATCGCTTTTTCACTCAGGACAGAGAAGCCGTGGGCAAATCCCTTCGGAATAAAAAACTGATTTTTGGCTTCGGAATCTATTTTCAGACCATACCACTTACCGTATGTGGGCGATCCCAGGCGAAGATCGAGGGCTACATCGTAAATCTCGCCCTCGATGACCCTGATAAGTTTTGCCTGCGCGAACGGTTCTTCCTGGAAATGCAAACCGCGTATGACTCCGCGGGAGGAACTTGATTCATTGTCCTGCACAGGCGTGTAGTCAATTCCTGCCTTGCTGAATTTTCTGTTGTTGTAGCTCTCGAAGAAATAACCCCTTGCATCGGGGAAGGTCGCAGGTTCGATAATCAGCAGGCCGGGAAGTTTTGTCTTATGGACTCTCATCTTGATTTATTGTTCATTTGCCACTTTCAGTATGTACCGGCCGTACTGGCTTTTTGCGATGGGCCTGGCCAGTTCAATCAGCTGTTCTCTTGTAATATAGCCGCTTTTGTATGCAATTTCCTCGATACACGAGGCACTTAGTCCCTGCCGTTGTTCAAGGGTGGCAATGAAATTAGACGCCTGTAGCAGGCTGTCAAAAGTGCCTGTGTCAAGCCATGCCATGCCTCGTCCCAGCAGTTTTACCTCCAGCAGGCCCTCGTTCAGGTAGAGTCTGTTGAGGTCCGTAATTTCAAGTTCGCCCCGGGCTGATGGCTTCAGGTCACGTGCTCTTGCGGCCACGGTATTGTCATAGAAGTAAAGCCCGGTAACAGCATAGTTCGATCTGGGCTTCACCGGTTTTTCCTCCAGGCTTACAGCGCGGCGGTTGCTGTCAAACTCGACCACGCCGTATCTTTCGGGGTCAGTGACTGCATATCCGAAGACCACCGCACCTTTCTTTATTGCGGCAGCTTCCTTCAGCACGGTACCGAATCCATGTCCGTAAAAGATATTGTCTCCAAGGATCATACACACATTGTCATCCCCGATGAATTCCTCACCGATTATAAATGCCTGTGCCAGCCCGTCGGGCGATGGCTGTTCGCGGTATGAAAACTGCATCCCAAGCCTGGTGCCGTCGCCGAGCAGTGCACGGAAGCTCGGGAGGTCGCGGGGAGTTGAAATTACAAGAACTTCCCGTATTCCTGCAAGCATTAGGGCGGAGAGCGGGTAGTAGATCATCGGTTTGTCATATACCGGGAGCAGTTGTTTGGATACTGCTTCGGTTATGGGGTGCAGGCGCGTTCCGGATCCTCCGGCGAGTATGATTCCTTTCATTACAGTTATATTTCTGATTACTACCTCCTGCCGATCCCGTAATATTCAAAGCCCATGCGTCTGAGCTCATTGGGATCGTATATATTTCTACCGTCGAATATCACCTGGTGTTTGAGTTTTCTGCTTATCTCCTCCCAGTCCGGCAGCCTGAATTCCGACCATTCTGTAAGGAGCAGGAGTGCGTCTGCATTTTCGCATGCCTGGTAAGGGTCTGTTGTGTAGGTAATTGTGTCTCCCAGTTTGGCTTTTACTTCCGGGATGCCGGCGGGGTCATAAGCCTGCACTGATGCTCCGGCTGTCAGCAGCAGGGAGATGATAACCATTGCGGGTGACTCCCGCGTATCGTCGGTCTGGGGTTTGAATGTGAGTCCCCACATTGCGAACACCCTTCCCGTAAGATCCCTGCCAAAATGCTCCTTTATCTTTGTGAACATGATCTTTTTCTGCTGTTCATTTGTAAGGTCGACAGCCTTTACGACGTTCATTGAATAGCCTTTTTCCTCTGCTGTGCGAATTAGCGCTTTTGTGTCCTTGGGGAAACAGGACCCGCCGTATCCAACTCCGGGATAGAGAAATTTATTCCCGATACGGCTGTCAGCCCCAATGCCTTTTCTGACCAGGTTGACATCCGCTCCGAGGATATCGCACAGGTTTGCTATCTCGTTTATGAAGCTGATCCGTGTTGCCAGCATTGCATTGGCGGCGTATTTCGTTAGCTCGGCCGAGGCAATGTCCATGAAGAGAATCGGATGCTGGTTCAGGATGAAGGGTTTGTAGAGCCTGCGCATAATCTCCTCTGCGTCGTCTTCATCCACGCCTATAACTATCCTTTCAGGTCTGAGGAAGTCTTCAATGGCGTCGCCCTCCTTGAGGAACTCAGGATTGGAAGCCACATCGAAATATATTTCCGCTTTTCTCTCTGTAAGTTCTTCCTGAACAGCCTCCCTGACCAGGGCGGAAGAGCCAACGGGGACCGTGCTTTTGGTTACGACAACCAGATAGTCCTTCATGGTTCTGCCAATATCATGAGCAACTTCCAGAACATGGGTCAGGTCTGCACTGCCGTCCTCTCCGGGGGGAGTCCCCACGGTAATGAAAACCACCTCGCATTTATCCAGTGCTTCGGCAATGTCAGTAGTAAAGAACAGCCGTCCCTTTTCGGCGTTTCTGCGAATCATAGTCTCCAGTCCCGGTTCATAGATCGGCGGTTTGGCCATCCGCAGAAGGCTGATCTTTTCCCTGTCGATATCGACGCAGGTGACTGTAACGCCTGTCTCGGCGAAACATGTACCCGTCACCAGTCCGACATATCCTGTACCTACAACCGCAATCCTCATCTTCCGTGTTCTTTTTCCTGATTCAGAATGCAAAAATAGAAAATTCCGGGAATCATTTGAGCCTCCCCGCAGACTGGCGCCGATAAATCTTACTTACTGAAAATCTGCTGTTTGTTGGTTTTGGAATTTAAATATTTGCTATCTTTGCACACATTTTTTAAACAACATAAAGTCTAACTTATTAATTTACAATTATTTCAAACATGAGTGAAAATGATGAGAAGGCTCTCGGCAACACCGGGGAAGGCCTTGAAGAAAACGCCGGCACACCGGTAAATGAAATTAAAAATGAAGCCGCTGAAGTGGTAACAGAGTCCGCCGCTGAAGTGGTAACAGAGTCCGCCGCTGAGGTGGTAACAGAGTCAGCCGCTGAGGTGGTAACAGAGTCAGCCGCTGAAGTGGTAACAGAGTCAGCCGCTGAAGTGGTAACAGAATCAGC
>JBBRXA010000083.1:0-5908 GCA_038248855.1 Bacteroidales bacterium
CAGCCCCGGTTCAAATTCCTCACTGAACTCCGGCTTCTCATCTATAACAAGATTAAGTACATTACCCTCCGGGCTATCGGGCCACTCGGCACAGAACATCAAAGGGCCACGCTGTATGGCATACTTACCCTCATCTGCCGTGACCATCTTATCAGCCATAACTGTTCTGACAGGCATCGGTAAATCTAACTCAACCTTGTCGCCGGTTTTCCACTTCCCTGATATGGTGACATAGCCATCAATCACATCACACTTTATCTCTTTACCGTTTAACATGAGTTTACACTTCTCTTCCGGTCCTCCTGCAAAAGAGTATAGTCCGCCCGACATAGCTTCTTCTCTTGCCCATCCCGGAACACGGAGATGCAGCCGGAACTTTGACTTCTGACCCGGATCAATGGTCAGGCCTATCTTGCCATCCCAGGGATAGTTTGTCTCCTGGGATATTTTCACCTGGTGCTTCCCGAATGAAATATCAGCATCATTGGAGGCAAACAAGTTAACATACAGATCCTTATCAGTGACACTGTAGATATATCCGGGAATAGCAGGAATAAACCGGGCTATGTTTGAAGGACAACAGGCACAACCGAACCATGCCGACCTTTCATGCTGGCCGTTTGATTCCAGCGGATTAGGGTAGAAGAACCTGTCACCTGCGAGGTTGACTCCCGACAGGGCTCCGTTATACAGTGTCTTCTCAAGCACGTCAAAATACTTACCCTCTCCGTGCATCGAGAACATCCGGTGATTGAAGAATATATCCCCTATCGAGGCGCAGGTCTCACAGTATGCAGACATATTCGGCAGGTTATACGGCTCGGCAAATCCTTCATTCCCTCCGCTGGCGCCTATGCCTCCTGTTATGTACATTTTCCTCCAGACCAGATCTTCCCAGATTTTTGTTATGGCGTTCAAATAGGCATCATCCTTTAATATTGCAGCTACATCCGCCATACCGGAATATAAATATGTGGCTCTAACCGAATGACCTACTGCTTCCGTCTGGTCAACAACCTTTTTATGTGACTGTGAATACTCTTCACCGTCATCGCGTGTGCCGCGTGCGTCAAGAAAGAATTTTGCAAGATCAAGATATCGCTTTTCACCGGTAGCTCTGTAGAGTTTCACAAGGCCCATCTCAATGACCTCATGACCGGGATAGCTGACTAGCGCATCCCACCCAAAGTCCCTGTCAACAAGATCGGCTGATTTTATTGCAATATCCAGAAAATCCCGCTTTCCCGTTGCCTGGTAATGTGCAACAGCTGCCTCATACATGTGTCCCAGATTATATAGCTCATGACTCAGTATGTTTGTATGCTCCCAACGCTTTGATCCTGCCCACTCATGAGGCTTCTCACCACGCTTCTCTGCTATGGTCCTGTTAGTATACAGGTATCCGTCGGCCTCCTGTGCAGCCCCTATTTTGTCAATCAAAGTATCAAGGTAAGTCTCAAGCTTAGGATCAGGGAATGTCTGCAGTGAGTAACTTGCCCCTTCCATGATTTTATAAACATCAGAATCATCAAACGGTGCAAAAGACTGAAATTTACCGGTATCTCTTCCTGCAGCGATATCAAAGTTTTTTATCCTTCCTGTAGATTCGCAATAACCGAAAGCAATCGGAATGGTCACCTCATGATTTTTCTTTATGCGTGGTGCCCAGAAGTTATCGGTCATTTTAACCGATGTGAACGGCACCGGCCTGATCGGGTAGCTCTCATCTTTTCTACCCCCGGTACATGATGTTGCAAATATCAGAGCCACAGCTCCGACTGTCGAAATTAGATTGAATGTCTTCATTAGATGTACATTATTCGTAATCACCGTTTATACTTACCATTTTTCATTTATATATGCTCCGACGGATCGACTTCTTTTATATTGATGTTATTTTCAATGCTGTCAACAGGTAGATATATCGAAAAGTGTTCATCCACCACTTTATAAAGGGGCATAAGATTTATTTCATCCCCTGACTGACTCTTCACCTTGAACAACAAATTTTCCTCATCAATCACTTCAATATATCCGGAAAAATTCTTCGCATTAAATTGAATAGCCGGAACATCAACCGGTTGGCCGTCATAAGGTCCATATCTATGTCTTAATTTCTCTTCTACCTTTTCCCCTTTGTGTACTGCCGCGAGAACGATAGGGCCAAAGCCGAAAGCTACATTTTTATTGTTCACCGGCAAAAGGGAGAACCAAAGGTGGGGTACAAAGGAGATATCGATGCTCTCGTCATTGTGCCATACCCTGTCTAATAAAAGATACGAACCGGGAGCAGGCTTTAATTCAAATGATTCACCATTCAGACTTACTTTATAATCATCGCCGGTCCATGAAGGAATGCGGATGGCAAGCTTCAGCCTCACCGGTTTCTCACAGCTCAGTTTAATCTTCACGTAATTCCCGTCAGGTAACGTTGTTTCCTGAATCAGTTTAAAGCCTTCTGTTTCATAATTAAGTTCAGAAGGAACAAACTGATTCACATATAAGCGATTATCCTGCACTGCATAAATGTATTCTGCTATGCGAGAAAAATTCTCCATCCCCGTTCCGGTGCAACACCAAAAAGCTGAGTCGGGTGTTCCCCATGTTTTATAATATCCGGGAGCAGTGGAAATATAATACATTGACATTCCGGTGACAGGGTTTTGAGTGGGAAGAATGGCGTTGACAAGGGCTCTTTCCATATATTCCTGGTATTTAATATCCTTGCTCCAATTCCACAGGTGATTCGTAAGTTTAATCATGTTATAGGAACAGCAACTTTCATGCGCCCCCGGCCCCAGCTCTGAGTGCATCTGATAGGGCTCCGCGTTCCAATGCTCCCCGTTACTGGTACCTCCGGTTACAAAAGAACGCCCCTCAGTTACCTGCTTCCAAAACAATTCTGACATCTGTTTTTTGGTGATTTCACCCGTTAGTTCAAATTCCCGGGCAATTCCTACCACTGCCGGAATAAATGAATTGGAATGCCACCCCTTCAGGTTCTCTTTTCCTTGTTCCAAAGGATCGAAATAAGTCTTCTGATAGAAATACTGTGCCAGATCCCTGCTGATGGTATCACCGGTCACAGCGTACAAGTTCCATAGCGTTTCGGCCATTCCTCCCTGTTCGGTTTTGTCGAGAACTTTTTGAAAATAATCCTTGCCGAGCGGAACTATCCTTGCATGAAGATAATGGACATAATCCATAGCAGTGCTAAGGGCAAGCTGGTCATCACAGTATACATAGCTATCCAATAAACCGGCCAAAATTTTATGAATGGTGTAATATGGCGCCCAGACCTCTTTCAGGTTTTCTACCCTGTCGAGGTACTCTTCCGGCCATGCGCTCAAATATCCTGTGCCTGTCTGTTTCTGACATTTATTTAATTCCTGCACGGTATATTTGCACCTTGCCAGGAGAAGGCTGTCATTGGTTAACCGGCCCATTCGTGAAACTGCCGAAAGATAGTGCCCGATTGAATGTCCACGCAATTCTCTCCACTCCATCTCCCATCCGCCATATTCTTTGGCATCAGTTTGTATCCCGGCTATTTTTTTAAAATGAAAAAGCAAGCGGTCAGGATCAAGTGAACGCAAGTATTCTCTTTCCAGATTCATAGCATGGTACCATGGGCCACCTGTTATTTTAACCCGGTCAATGTCAGGTGCAGATAGTTTTATCTCCTTTGAACTCTCTTTTGAGCACTGAAAAAGAAGGAGGGATAAAAAGGCTATTACAATTACAACTCTTACACCGCTATCATTTGGTTTCGGAATTAATGTTTTGAGGCTTCTCATTCAACCACTAATTCATGTACGCCTGAGGCAAAATCCTTGTTCAGCTTCACCCTTAGTTGCACTCCGGTTGCAGAAACCGGCTTGAATTCAACAATATTCCATGCATCTTTTACCACTGTCACGGGGGTGATGGGTTCAACTTTCTTCATTGCACCGCCTGAACTGTAAAGGACCTCAAATTCGTCAGGTACCCGGCATCCGCCGAAAGGACCGTCGTCAAACCAGTAAACCTTAATCCTTGAAATCTTCTGCCTCTCTTTAAAGTCCATCTGTATCCATTCCCATTTGTCCTTGTTGGGCCACCAGTGGTAGTAGGGCCATGTGTGGTCATTCGAGTTTGCAGGTTCAAACTGGTCTGCCACAGAATGCAGTGACCTGTTCTGAATGCTGCCGGTAATCTTACTGGTATATGCAATCGTTGGCGCAGGTGACGGTCTGGCACTGGTCTCCCTGTAGGGGAACCAAACTCTCATTTCACCTCCGCCGCGGTTATTCCACAAAAAGTACGGTATCAGGGTCACCTCCTCATATTCTCCTAGTGACACTGTACCGTCCAGACCCCTTTCAGACTGCCGGGCCCTTGTACTGATAACCGCAGTTCCATTGAGAAGATCGCCCCTGAACTCGGATTTGAATTCAGGTTTCTCGTCAATTACAAGATTGAGTACCTGCCCCTCCGGATTGTCAGGCCATTCCGCACAGAACATAAGCGGTCCGCGCTGGACAGCATATTTGTCAACATCCTCTTTTACCTTTTCATCAGCTACCACGGGCCGCACCGGCATTGGCAGCGACAGCTCAACACTGTCTCCCGGTTTCCAGTTACGGGAGATGACGGCATAACCGTCTGTTACCTCTGCAGCAAACTCTTTGCCGTTCACCTTTAACGAGTAATTTGCGTCATTCTGGTCTGCAAAAGCGTAAAGCCCACCAGGTATGGCTTCATTGCGGGCCCAGCCCGGAATGCGGACGTGCAGGGTAAACTTTCCTGATTTTTCAGGGTTTACAGTGATTTTTACATCGCCCTCCCACGGATAATTTGTTTCCTGGGTCACTCCCACCTTATTTCTTCCAACGGTTATATCTGCATTATTCGAAGCGAACAAGTTTACATACAGATCCTTATCAGTGACACTGTAAATATACCCCGGGATAGCCGGAATAAACCTTGCAACATTCGAAGGACAGCAGGCACATCCGAACCACGCTGACCGCTGATGCTGACCGTTGGATTCAAGAGGATTGGGATAAAAGAACCTGTCGCCAGCAAGATTGACTCCTGACAGTGCACCGTTATATAGTGTCTTCTCGAGCACATCAAAATATTTGCCCTCCCCGTGAAGTGAGAAAAGGCGGTGGTTGAAAAATATATCTCCAATGGAAGCACAGGTCTCGCAGTATGCTGACATATTAGGCAGGCTGTACGGTTCGGCAAAGCCTTCATTTCCGCCGCTGGCTCCAATACCTCCTGTAATGTACATCTTCTTGTAAACCAGGTCCTCCCAGATTTTCGTAATAGCATTAAGATAAGCCTCGTCCTTCATGATTGCTGCAACATCAGCCATACCGGAATATAAATAGGTGGCTCTTACTGAATGACCTACAGCTTCTGTCTGGTCGATGACCTTCTTATGCGACTGCGAGTACTCTTCCCCGTCGTCACGTGTTCCGCGTGCATCAAGGAAGAATTTTGCAAGGTCCAGGTACCTCTTTTCGCCTGTAACCCTGTATAGTTTGACAAGGCCCATTTCAATGACCTGGTGACCCGGATAGCTTGCAAAGGCATCCCATCCGAAATCCTTATCGACAAGGTCTGCCGATTTGATGGCTATGTCAAGGAATGTTCTCTTGCCGGTAGCCTGATAATGAGCTACTGCAGCTTCATACATATGCCCCAGATTATAAAGCTCATGACTCAGGATATTTGTTTTCTCCCATCTCGCTCCTTCCGCCCAGTCGTGAAGCTTGCCGTAACCCATTTCAGCTATTGTGCGGTTGGTATATATGTAACCGTCATCCTCCTGTGCGAGTCCTATCTTATATATAAGCGTATCCAGATAGGCTTCGAGTTCCGGATCGGGAAAAGTCTGAAGCGAGTAGCTTGCTCCCTC
>JBBRXA010000084.1:0-5651 GCA_038248855.1 Bacteroidales bacterium
GCTTGGAAAAGGGTTCTGCTTTGAGTCCCGGCAAATGAGACTGACCATAGATGGAGAGTATTATTATATAGATCTGGTATTTTATCACCGGATATTAAAGTGCCATATTCTTATTGATTTAAAAACGAGAAAGTTCAAACATACCGATGCAGGACAAATGAATTTTTATCTGAACTATTTTAGATATAATGAAATGAGCGAGGGAGATAACCCTCCTGTTGGTATAGTCCTTTGTACCGACAAACAGTCATCTACCGTAAAATTTGCTACCGGGTCATTAGATAATCAATTGTTTGTAAGCAGGTATCTGGTACAATTACCAACAGTGAAAGAGCTGGAAGAGTTTATCAGTCATGATATTAAGATGTTGGGAGGCAACTAAGTCTCAGGAGAGATTAATCCCCGCAGTTCTCAAAAATCGTCCATTAGCTCCCGCATTTCCTGAAGCTTTTTGGAGAGTTGTTTTAGCTGAGTAGACTAACAGGATTACGGTGCAAGATTTTATGACCCCATGATAACCGTCAGGTCCACAATTTACTCCAAATGATGTCTTATAAGCAATGAAATTATCAACTTTGCTCTCAAGGAAAAAAGGGAGAGATTTTATAATAGAATTAGGCTAAGTAATAATTTAAAATTGCAAATTATCTAGTCGCGGCCTGAGATATAGTTCCTCCATTTTTCTATTCCTGCGGCCATATCATCAGGAAGGTCCGATTCAAAGGTGAGCCTCTTACCGGAAACAGGATGCTCAAATGCCAGCATCTGCGCATGCAGCGCCTGACGGGGAAGGATATCGAAGCAGTTGCGGACAAACTGTTGGTATTTTGTAAATGTTGTTCCCTTCAGGATGCGGTGGCCACCGTATTCTTCATCGTTGAAGATCGGGTGTCCCCGGTATGCCATATGTACCCTTATCTGGTGCGTACGTCCGGTCTCCAGACGGCACTCAATCAGTGACACATACCCGAGCTTTTCCAGTACTTTATAGTGGGTTACGGCATGCTTACCCTGGCTGGCATCAGGGAAGACCTGCATGATCTTGCGGTCACGTATGTTACGGCCTACATTCCCTGTCACAGTTCCTTCCTCAGGCTCAGGTGTACCCCACACAAGTGCGAGATAGCGCCGGCCGGTGGTGTGGTTGAAAAACTGCCGGGCAAGCCGTGCATGTGCATATTCGTTCTTGGCAACAAGCAGCAGTCCAGATGTGTTCTTGTCAATACGGTGCACCAGTCCGGGTCTTTGCTCCCCGGTCTGAAAGAGAGGGATATCCCTGAAATGAAACATAAGAGCATTCATCAGTGTGCCGGTATAGTTACCGTAGGCCGGGTGCACAACCATCCCTGGCGCCTTGTTCACCACAATGACATCGTCATCTTCATATACTATGTTTATCGGAAGGTCCTGCGGAATAAGCTCTATTTCGCGGGGAGGATCGGGGAGCACTATCTGGATGACATCGCCGGGCTTCACCCTGTAGCTGGGCTTGACAGTGCCGTCATTGACGAGTATATTTCCTGCCAGTGCGGCTGCCTGAACACGTGTGCGTGAGGCATTCTCAATCTTTGCCGTGACGTACTTGTCAATGCGAAGCAGTGACTGGCGCGGGTTTACCTCGAAACGGTAATGCTCGAACAGGTCCTGTTCCTGTTCCTGTTCCTGTTCCTGTCCCTGTTCCTGTTCAGGCTGGTCTGACGTATCCTCTTCGGCCATTTAACGGTTGGTCTTGATGAACCGAAGCAGCGTCAGGGGTGTCCCGGCCATGTTTCTGATGATCATAATGTAGGACCCTGCAGGCAGCCTTCCTATATCGGGATGTTCGGTTCGCGGCAGGGATAGTACCCTGGCGCCGGGCAGATCATATATGTCAATTGTAAAGTCCTGCGGCGCATCATCAGATACTGCTAGTGTGACGTCTCCGGCTGCGGGATTGGGATAAAGAGTGTAAAGGCTGTTGAAGAGAGGGTTTTCTCCGGAGGAAGTTCCGGTGCCTGACCCTTTCATTACCGCCCTCATCATTAAGGTTCCCGGCACCTGTGACTGCTGCCATATGCCGTTGAGCAGGAAGTGCTGTCTCCCGGCAGGAGGGGTGTTGAGATCAAGTCCTGCATTGAGGAACTTTTCTGAGAGCTGCTTCCATCCAATCCAGAAATTGCCGTTTACGCTTACGGGTTTTTCAAAATACCAGGTGACAAAGCTGTTGCCGGATGTTCCGGGAACGGCCACAGGTCCTGTAGTGGTGCCTATCTGGGCGCCAGGAGCCCCGTTGTCATCAGCCCATACCATCAGGTCGAAAGAGCCCTGGTTGGCGTTGTTGTAAGCATCATTGAAACAGATACTTATTGCTATAACCGAGTCGGGTATGAATGACCTGAACCTGAGAGCGACCATTGCATTGCGTGAACCCTGACCGTTGATACCGTAACCTGCCTCAGCTGTACCGTCGTCAATGGCAAAAAAATCAGAGAACCTCTGGAGAAAACTCAGTGTGTCATTCCCCTTTGGATCGAAATCGTCTGTGATAAGTGACGAGGTGACCAGGAAAAGAGCTGAGTCAGTTGCCAGTGAACTGTATGTGTATAGTAGGGGGGCGTTGAAAAAAATATCGGTGAAAGGTTCGACATTTGTTGCACCTGCCGAAAAATCACGGACGACAAAATTGCTCCGGAGATCCTTAATGGATATATGCCGCGTAATGTTACGGACAATGTTGTCATTGTTACGGTATGCAATTCCTGCTGTGGAGCTCATTACCGATAGATACGCCTGACGGAACTGCCTCCATGGCATTGCTTCATATTCCTTGAGAAGTGATCTCAAAGGTTTTGTAAGGGCGGCGTCATGCAGTACGGTGTCGGACAGCGTCCTTCCGGCTCCCAGTCTTACGCAGTCAATGTTCCACTGGTCTGCATTTCCTGCACGTGAGGGCTCGGAGACGATTCCTGCCAGTGAGGCGTAATTTGTGAACCTGAACTGAAATCCCTTCTGCAGCCAGCGCGGATCCTTAACAGGGATCATTACCTGCCTGAATTCACGTGCTGTTTCTCCGCGTGCTCTCCAGACGCTTAGCCAGCGTTCTTCAGCTGGAGACCAGAAGCTTAATGCCAGGCTGTCATCGTGTTCAGGCATATCTGCAATTCCTCCCGGCTCGTAGAAAAAGCTCAGGTATATGCTGTCAGCAGGGGAATAGGTGAGGTCAAGGGGATTTGAGGTGAGAACATCGGCGGCAAAAAGCGATGTGGAAGCTTCCGGGTAAAGCTTGCCGAATTCGTCAAGGCAGTCGAATGTGGCTACTCCCTGTGTGATCTGGTTTACGGTAAAGGTGTTGTTGATGAAGACTTTGCTGTCAGTCCATTTCCCCGATGAAGGATACGGATTACTGTAAGAAAAATCGTCGGTGAAGGGAAGCGAAAGGGTATCGGTTCCCTTGGCTCCTTTTAAGGAAAAATGCAGCGCCGGATCTGACAGCTGCCTGTTGTACAGGAGGCCTGATACTACTTCCTGTGCTCCGGCTGTTAGTGTTGACAGAATGAAGATCGTCAGATATGTGAGCCTTTTATTCCTCATTCCTTGTTGTGTCTAAAAGCCTTGCAGGGCGGTTGTATCCGCAATTGCCACGGAAGTCATGTCAGCCTGCAGTTTAAGTGAGTCAGTTGTCAGCCATATATACACGGAGGAGCCCAGCTGAACGGTAGCATTGGGGTAGTATTCGGGGTTCTGTTTGTAAACGAATGCTGCCAGTGAGTCATCCATGTCAGCCACGGTGGCATCGAAGACATACGCTCCGAGGTTCAGCGAAGAACTCAATACCTGGTTGCGTGCTCCATTGAGCGACATTCCTGAGAGATGTGGTATCACGGTACGCTGGCTGCTGAGACCTTTGCCCAGCACCAGGTCGATGACCATTCCTTTCTGTACGGAGTCTCCCGGTGTCATCTCGCGCCCGTGAATTGTCTGTTTAAGCACAAAGTCGACTGTAAGGTCAGGCACATAATTCAGCTGTCCGGGTACAAGTCCTGCCGTTTCAATCAGCGACAGGGCCTGACGGCGGGGGAGGCCGACAAGGTCAGGAACGGCAACCATTTCGGGGTTGAAGGCATTGATAGTCACTTTGATCATTCTTCCCTTTTTGACACGGTGTCCCGGTAGTGGCATCTGTTCGGCAATGCAGCCTCTCGGAACGAATGAAGTGTAGACTGAGTCGATGACTGTAAAGCGCATCCTGTTCTTCAGGACCGTGCGCCGGGCTTCCTCAAGAGTAAGGCCGCGCACTTCGGGCACGGGTCTTGACTGACCGTGACGGGTGTATATGTTAAGCCATATAATGAGGATTATAATCAGGCCTACACCTATGACCATTGCCAGCCCGAGCTGCCTGAGAAAGACTTTGCTTTTGAGAAATTCTTTAAGACTCATCTTATGATGACGGATTATGTATTAAACGCAGAGTCAAAGATAAAATTATATTGCGAGAGTTCAGGGCCTCACCACTCCTTAACTGTATGGTAATGTGTGTCTCTCTCCACCGGTTTGTAACCGGCTGACCGAATCATCGATACGAGTTCTGTGGTTGAGATCCCGGGTTTACTGTCCTCGGCACCTGCCATTGAATATATACGGGTGGTGTCATCGATGGTGCCGTCGAGGTCGTCGACACCGAAGGCAAGGCTCATGAGGGCGGCGTTCCTGCCGATCGCAGGCCAGTATGCCTTCAGGTGGGGTATGTTGTCAAGAAAGATGCGTGAGAGTGCGTAGTTGCGCATGTCTTCAGTCACAGGTACCTCGCCGAGCTCGAACATAAGATTATTTTCCCTGCGGTATTTCAGGGGAATAAAGGCATTGAAGCCCGAGGTACGGTCCTGCAGGTTGCGGAGGCGCATCATGTGATCTATGCGTTGCTCAGCAGTCTCTGCGTGGCCGTAAAGCATCGTTGCATTTGACTGGATTCCCAGATTGTGGGCTGCCTCATGAATTGCGAGGTATGTCTCAGCATCGGCTTTTTCACGGCAGATGCGCCTCCGCAACGTCTCGTCAAAAATCTCGGCGCCGCCACCCGGGATGGAGTCAAGACCGTATTCCTTCAACAGCTTCAGTCCTTCGGTGAAAGTCATCCCTGCCTTTTTGATCATGTAATCGAGCTCTACAGCAGAATAGGCTTTGATACTGATATCCGGACGCAGCTTCTTTATGGCTGCCAGGATCCTGCCGTAATAGTGGATATCACGCGAGGGGTGCACTCCACCCGTGATATGCACTTCAGTGACCGGCACACCATCAAAGCGTTTTACAATGTCAAGTATCTCATTCTCCGTTAATTCCCAGCTTTCAGCATCGCCTTCGGGCTTATGGTACGAGCAGAAGCGGCAGTTATAGATGCATATGTTGGTTGGCTCAATGTGGAAATTGCGGTTGAAATAGACAGAATCATTACTGTGCTTTTTCTTCGCTTCGGTGGCCAGCACCGCCAGCAGTGAAAGCTCAGCCCTGCGGTAAAGGACGAGGGCTTCATCAGCATCTATTCTCAGGCCGTCAAGAATTTTTCCGGCCACCCCGGCAAGTACTGGATCAATGTTTTTAAGGATCAGCTCTTTCATAGACTTGTTGAACAGGCAAATTTAACAAGAGGTTATTCAGATAAAAAAGAAACC
>JBBRXA010000085.1:0-5382 GCA_038248855.1 Bacteroidales bacterium
ACTGCCGCCCTGCTTCCTGACAAGGCTGATCACTGACTGCCGCCCTGCTTCCTGACAAGGCTGATCACTGACTGCCGCCCTGCTTCCTGACAAGGCTGATCACTGACTGCCGCCCTGCTCCCGGGCCGGGCTGATCACTGACTGCCGCCAGACTCCATCAGCCAGGCTTTTATGAAACCGTCGATATCGCCGTCGAGTACAGCCTGAGTATTCCCTGTCTCATAGCCAGTGCGCAGGTCCTTCACCATTTTGTACGGGTGCAGCACATACGAGCGTATCTGGGAGCCCCACTCGATCTTCTTCTTTGTTCCCTCAATCTTGTCAAGCTCATCCTGTCTCTTGCGCAGCTCGATATCGTAGAGATATGACCTGAGGAGCCTGAGAGCGTTTTCCTTGTTCTGGCCCTGCGACCTTGTCTCCTGGTTCTCCACCACTATTCCCGAGGGTGCGTGACGAAGCCTGACGGCAGTCTCGACTTTGTTGACATTCTGGCCTCCGGCGCCGGATGAACGGAATGTCTCCCAGGTGATATCGGCCGGGTTTATCTCCACAACTATCTCGTCATCGATCAGCGGGGACACGAAGACCGAAGCGAAGGTCGTCTGTCTCTTTCCCTGTGCGTTATAGGGTGAGATGCGCACCAGGCGGTGAACGCCGTTCTCGCTTTTCAGGTATCCGTAGGCGTTTTCACCTTCGAACTCGAGGGTTACTGTTTTTATTCCGGCCTCGTCGCCGGGCTGGTAATATGCTTCTTTGATTTTATAACCGCTGCTTTCTCCCCACATGAGATACATGCGCATCAGCATCTGCGCCCAGTCGTTACTCTCTGTTCCGCCTGCCCCCGCATTGATCTTCATCACCGCACCAAGCCTGTCTTCCTCACGGCGCAGCATGTTGCGAAGCTCCAGTTTCTCAATCGCCGGTATGGTCTTTTTTGCCTGTACGGCCAGCTCCTCCTCGGTGGCTTCGCCCTCCTTGTAAAAGTCGAACAGCACCTGCAGATCCTCCACCGCCGTATCCACCGCAGCAAATGCTGATGTCCAGCTTTTAACGGAAGATATGTCCCTCATTACTGCCTCGGCCTTTTTGGGGTCGTTCCAGAATGTGGGGTCTTTGGTGACCTCTTCCTTTTCTCTTATTTCCTCAAGCTTGCCCTGGACGTCAAAGATACCTCCTTAACGCGTCACGGCGTCCGGCCAGGTCTTTTATCTGGTCACTGGTTATCATAGCGAATAAATTTGATGCAAAGATAAGAGAAAGTTGAAGAGTTGAAAAGTTGTTGGGCAGATGGACTGTCAATCCACCTTATAGCCCGAGAATGAACCGGTGCCGGTCTGGGTGGCGGTGCCTGTATATATATTTACGCTTACCGTATTCGAAGCGCTTAGCCTGATAGTGACAGATTTGACCGTTACCGTGGTTCCGCCGCCAATTTCAACAGCAAGCTTTTCATATGTGGCATTGTTCACATAAATGGCCACCTCCCTGGATCCTCCGGTTCCGTCAGCAAAATAAGAAACATTAAAAGTATATATTCCGTCAGCCGGGACAGTGAATATTCCCGTTTCCGGATTAAAACCCCCTCCCACGCTCAGGTCGGGAGCGTCATATGTCATTGTGATGTTGGTAATCTGGGGTGCAATGTCAGAGATCAGGTTTCGTGCCCTGAAAGCCACCTCGGTGCCCAGCACGGCGCTTCCTCCGTTGGTCAGTGAAAGTGTCCTCGTGCCCCTGGCGTAACTTAGTTGCTGGTCATCCGACGCTTCGGGTCCCTGGGGGCCCGGATCTCCCTTCGGGCCTGCCGGTCCCGGCTCAAGCGACTTGCCCGCATACAGTGCATAGGGCACTGCCATGAACTGCATTGTTCCCATATCCATGAAGATGTTCTCGAACTTCACTTCCACCTGCAGGTAATGGTTGGCCGTCGACCAGTTAATACCCGTAAAAGTGCCGATGACCGGATCGCCTTTACCGATGATAAGCGAGAATACACCGTACCTCGATGTTGTGACTCCGGTGAAAACCTCCTGGTAAACAGTCGGTCCGGTCGGGGATCCGGTTTTTACCGAAAACCTTACCTCGATATCAGTATTTACAAGTTCATCGCCGTTATTGTCCCGTGCAACAGCCTGATAATTAATGCCTCCGGGAACAGTAGTCTGACCTGAAGCCACCTTTGCCCCTGCAGCCAACAGCACCATGACAGTCAGCACGATAGAAAAAATTCGTTCCATATCCTTCACTTTAGAATTTCTCAACTTTGAATGATCTGTTTATAACACCATCCGCACTAATGACCCTAGCCACGTAAATTCCGTTCCCGTAATGATGCAAGTTGATTTCGATAAGGTAATCATGATCAGGGGAAAGCTCAATCTCATTTGTGTAGATAAGGGAGCCCGTATAGTTGGAGATAATGATGTTATAGTGTCTGGCAAGCACACCGTAGAGCCTTATATAAAACAGATGATTTTTATCTTCGGTCACCGGATTCGGGAAAAAGTCGACCCCATTACCTTCCCTGGGAGGCAGGACTTTGACCGGAATAAACCTTGGCTGCTGAAAGCCCTGCGATAAATTGTAGATCGAGGGAACCGATATTTCCACAGCTGTCTCACCGATGGTCTGCTGGTATGAAATTCCTCCTGCAATGACCAGGTTCCCGGCCGGTACCAGCACCTGGTGCGACAGGTTGTATGCCTTTTGCGGGAAAGACTGCAGGCATGACAGCAGGAGGATAATGCAGGTAAACAATCCTTTCATTTCAGGTAAATGAGTTATCAATGCCAAAAATAGTATTTTTTAAATAGAACTGCGTCTCTCCAGAATGAGTTTCAGGCTTTTCAAAGGCTCAACAAATCTGAAAATGAGAGCCCATGAAGCTCCGGCGATCAACTGCAGTGACGCTGCCAGCGGCCACGGCACCTTCAGTGCCCGGCAGATAAGGCCTGCAGCCAGAGTTACAAGCAACATCAGGATGAAGAGTGCAACTCTTCGCGGCTCGGGAACGCTTGTCATCGACCGGTGCACCGTGATTATGCACAGTGAGGCCACAATGAGCTGTGCAGCAAGCGATGCCACGGCGGCCCCTGTGCCTGCAAGCGAAGGTATGAGCAGCAGGTTGAGCGAGAGATTGACTGCCAGGGCTGCCGAGGTGATCATGCCAAGTTTCCTTATGAAACCTGCCGCTGTCAGCATTGTGCTGTAGATGTATGTCAGTCCTACAGGGATAAGGGTAATCATCAGCAGGCGGAAAGGCTGCACGGCGCTCTCTACGGATGACGTGTAAAGAAGATCCAGGATTTCCTCCGGAAACGTTGCCGCTGTTACGGCGATGATCCCAACGGGCGCAAGAAGCATCCCGGAAGCCATCGATGCAAGAGGCGTTATGTCATTGCCTGCCGCATGCTCCTTCGAGAAGATAGGCAGAAGCAGGCCCCCGAACATTACAGGGATCATTGAAAAGGCATCGAACAATCTGAAGGCCTGGGCATAGTACCCTGCCTGAACCGCCCCGGCAGGAAGAAGCCGCTCAATCAGCACCGAATCGACCCTCCAGTAAATCGTCATTGTAAAGACCACAAGGGCATACGGTAGTCCTGATACAATTATTCCTTTCAGCACTGCCTTATCGGGACGAATGGCTGAAACGCCTCCCCGGCGGATTACAATCACGAATGAGACAACCATCACCGTAAAGTACGCGACTGTCTGAGACCACACGAACCATTCGATTTTAAAAGGAAAATTAGTCAGCCCACCCCAAAGTAAAACGGAGCAGATAACTATCATCAGCAGCCTGTCAGCTACCGATAACAGGCTGTCAAGAATAAGATACTGCATCCCGCTGATGTTTGAACGGAGCCAGAGGGTGAGGGAGGCCATGAACTGGTTTACCATCAGGATGAGAAGGAGCGATATCTGGCTGCCTGAGTAACCCATGAGCCACGCAGCGGTGAGGGTGACGGCGAAATAAACGACAGTCAGGGCAAGCCTTAGCAGCAGCACATTGCCGAAATAGAGTTTCACCCTGGAGGGATCGGCGGAGACGGCCCTGTTGTTGAAGCCCGAAAGGCCCATGTCAAGGACAAGGGTGAAGATTACAGAGAAGCTGAACAGGGAAAAATAGAATCCGTACGCCTCTTCGCCGGCGATGTTCTGTACGGTACGGTCAATGCCCAGCACCCAGAAGGTTTTGATTACCAGGCTAACAGCCAGAAGAAAAACTATATTTACCAGGAACTTCCTCCTCAATGTGCCAACCTCCCGTTACTAAATATTTTTACACAGTTTATTAAACCTTTTGCATACCCGCAGATACAGTCTAAAATACTGGTAAAGCGCTGTCTGCAGGATACAGGGTCAGAGAAACCTCGATATCAGGGAAAGGAGCTGAGGCCTGTCTATTGGCTTTGAGATATAACCTTTAAAACCTGCAGATGTGGCTTTCTCTCTTTCCGATGCATGGGCGTAGGCAGTAACGGCCACAATAGGAATATCGGGATTCGACTCTCTGATAATTTCAGCAGTCTGGTAGCCGTCCATAAGAGGCATTTTGATATCCATGAGGATGAGATCCGGGGGTTTGTTATTGTTGCAGTACTTCACCGCTTCCTCACCGTTTGCCGCTCTGATTAATGTGGCATTTACCCCTGCGAGCATCTCACGCATCAGAATGAAATTTACATCATCATCTTCAGCCACCAGGATGGTTTTTCCAGGTAAAATCACCTTCCTGCGCGAACTTCCCTGCATCTCTGATTTCGTTTCGCTGACCATTGCCTCCACAAATGGAATTGTAAAGAAGAAAGATGTGCCTTTTCCATGAACAGAGTTAAACCATATCTTTCCACCTAACAGCTCTGCATAAGCCTTTGAAATTGAAAGACCCAGTCCGGTACCGGCAGTTTTGATGATATTCGGATCTTCAACCTGATAAAAGCGTTCAAAAACTCTTGAATGATTGCCTTCCGGTATACCTATTCCCGTATCAGACACAAAAAATTCCAGTTCACTCTCCTTCACTGTGTAGCCGAAACTGACTGACCCTCTCTGGGTGAACTTGATTGCATTGTTGATCAGGTTTGACAAAATCTGAAGGACCTTAGTGCCGTCAGTCATTACAAAGGACTTCTGATCTGCCAGAGAGCTGCTGAAGGCAAGCCTGAGCTTTTTCTGCTTAGCCTGCAGGAAGTAGAGGTCAAAAGCATTTACAAGCATTTTGTTTATATTGGTCTCAGATACTGACAGTCTGATAAGGCCTGTCTCAATATTCGATATATCTACGATATCTGAAATTATGGAAAGCAGCTGACTGCTGCTCTGGTAAACCACTTCAATATACTGTTTCCGGGTCTCTTCTGAAATAGTTGATGAATCAAG
>JBBRXA010000086.1:0-4927 GCA_038248855.1 Bacteroidales bacterium
ATCCCTCAATCGATGAACTCAGGAGCCTGTTTCAATGATTGAATACACTCTCAACGGCATCTTGCGATCTTTCTCAGGCGATGAAGAGGAATCGCTCTTAACCCATTTGAGGCTTGAGAACGGCATCACCTCTGCCAAAGACGGGTGCTCCGGACAGGGTGTATGCGGAGCCTGCACGGTGGAGATTGACGGCAGGGCAAAACTGGCCTGCAGGACTAAGATGAAAGATCTTGAAGGGGCCGTTATCCTGACCGCTGAAGGACTGTCCGAAGAATTCAGAAGGGTTATAGCCTCGAATTTCGCTGCACAGGGCGCGGTACAGTGCGGTTTCTGTTCACCGGGGATGATAATGAGGGCGAAGTGCCTTTACAACATA
This sequence comes from Bacteroidales bacterium, assembly GCA_038248855.1. GTDB lineage: Bacteria > Bacteroidota > Bacteroidia > Bacteroidales > VadinHA17 > SR-FBR-E99. The sequence continues at coordinate 377 of JBBRXA010000086.1, forward strand.
AACAGGAATCCTTCCCGTGAGGATATCATAATGGCAATTAACCCGAACCTGTGCAGGTGTACGGGTTATGTTAAGATAATCGATGCAATAACAGCCACTTTTAAAGAACTGAACGGAGAGGCAGAAGCCGGCGGGTTGAAAGGTGGGGAGGCAGAAGCCGGCGGGTCGCACGGCGGAGAGGTTTCAGCACTCGTGGGTGCACGCTACCCGAAATACCAGGCGCAGGAGACGGCACTGGGCGACAGGGACTTCGTCGATGACATGCGCTTTGAGGGTATGCTCCACGGTGCACTGAGATTCAGTGACCACCCAAGGGCCAGAGTATTGAAAATTGACTTCGCCGAAGCCCTGAAGGCAGAAGGTGTCATACGGATTTTTACCGCAAAAGATATCTCCGGAACTCACAAGACGGGACTGATCTTCAGGGACTGGCCTCTCATGATTGACGAGGGTGAGACGACAAACTTCATAGGAGATGTGCTGGCAGGGGTTGTTGCAGTAACCGAAGCAAAAGCCCGTGAAGCTGCCAGGCTTATAATAGTTGATTATGAGGTTCTCACGCCGGTCACTGAAATGACGGAAGCCGTGAAACCTGACAGCACTCAGGTACACCCCGGCAGGTCGAATGTGCTGGAGACCTGCAGCATAAGGTTCGGAGATGCTGATTTAGCATTAAAGGAGGCAGCTTATGTCTCATCAGGCATTTATGAGACCCAGCGCATTGAGCACGCTTTCCTGGAAACGGAGACGGCCATAGCCCATCCTGACGGTGACGGGATAAGGCTGTACAGCCAGGGACAGGGTGCCTATGCTGACAGAAAATCGGTTGCGGAGATCCTGGGTCTTGATGAGAAAACGGTAAGGGTGGTTCAGGTGCAGAACGGAGGCGGATTCGGAGGCAAGGAGGATATTACCGTTCAGGGCCATGCATCGCTGTTTGCATACCTGCTTAAACAACCAGTAAGGGTCCATCTGAACAGGGATGAGTCGATAATAATGCATCCTAAACGCCACCCGGTAAGGATGGAGATAAGTATCGGATGCGACCGTGCCGGAAAACTTACGGCACTAAGACTTAATGCGGTGGGAGACACCGGCGCCTATGCTTCGGTAGGCACAAAGGTGATGGAACGGGTGGTTGGCCATGCTACCGGAGCATATGTCATACCGGCCGTGGATGTCAGGTCCGTAACGGTCTATACCAATAACATCCCCTCCGGAGCCATGCGGGGCTTCGGTGTCCCACAGATAGTTTTCGCCGTCGAGAGCTGTATTGATGAACTGTGCAAAAATGGCGCCTTCGACCGCTGGCAGTTCCGCTATGAAAATGCCCTTGAAGAGGGCGGTAAAACTGCAACAGGACAGGTGCTGAGAGGTGTGGGCCTGAAGAAAACCTTCCTGGCAGTCAGGGATGAATTCCGGGGGGCAAAATATGCCGGCATAGCATGCGGCATCAAGAACACCGGGGTGGGTAACGGCATGATTGATGACAGCGAGGTATCGATAGAGATCGTCTCAGGAAATAAAGTTGTGGTTAACCACGGCTGGAGCGAGATGGGCCAGGGCATACATACCATGGCGGTACAGATACTCCATCAGGAGACAGGCATTGATCCAGGTATCATAGAGGTCAGGGTTGAGACCGAAGCCGGACTGCCAACAGGAATGACCACATCGTCAAGGGCAACGGCACTGATGGGAAATGCAATAATAGATGCCTCGAAAAGGCTGATGGAAGATCTCGGGCAGGGTACACTGGAACAGCTCGCTGGAAGGGTCTATAAGGGGAAGTATGTCTGCGACTGGACCTGCAAACCCGGCGCTGACACCGATGAACCCGTCATCCATTTTGCTTACGGATACGCAACCCAGGTGGCGATACTCGATGACAACGGTGAACTGAAAAAGATAATTGCTGCACATGACGCAGGCAGAATTATGAACCGAACTCTTTTCGAGGGGCAGATTGAAGGCGCAATTCATATGGGAATGGGGTATGCGCTGACCGAAGACCTTCCCATGAAAGAGGGCAGGCCGGTGAGTCTGAAGTTTAATGATCTTGGCATTATAAGAGCTTCGGCGATGCCGGAGATAGAGGTAATAGGCATTGAGGAACCTGACCCGGTAGGCCCCTATGGTGCCAAGGGCATCGGCGAGATAGGCATGGTACCCACCGCTGCTGCGATTGCCAACGCCCTCTGTGCCCGCGACGGCATCCGGAGAACGAAACTTCCCCTTGCAAGGAAAAGGTAAAACCCCAAATCACAGACAATCACGATGTCAGTACTACTGAAGAACGCAACATATATCGACTGGAAAAACCTGGAATTCAGTGTGCAGAATATCCTGGCCGAAGAGAATAAGAATACAGTCACTTTTATCGGTGACCCCGGCGAGGTGATCCGTAAGCATAAGCCTGTGGTGATAGACTGCAGCGGCAAATTCGTCACAAAATCCTTCGCCGTGGGTCATCATCATGCCTACTCGGCGCTTTCCCGCGGAATGGGTGCGCCGAAGAAGAGTCCTGAAAATTTCTTCGAGATTCTCAAATATGTCTGGTGGACCCTCGACAGGTGCCTTGACCCTGAGATGATTGAAGCCAGCGCGCTGGTGACGGCCATCGCATGTGCAAAGGCAGGCTCCACATTTGTTATCGACCACCATGCTTCGCCTTCGGCAGTGAAAGGATCTCTGGGGATAATTGCAGGGGCTTTTGAAAAAGTCGGCGTATCCCACCTTCTCTGTTATGAGGTCTCAGACCGCGACGGACAACAGGTTGCTGCTGAAGGGCTTGAAGAAACAGCTTCATATCTTGAGCATCATAAGGGTCTGCTGGGCCTGCATGCCTCGTTCACCGTCAGCAACAACACCCTGAAGCAGGCCGTTGATATGATGCACCGCTTTAAATCCGGAATACATATTCATGTGGCAGAGGATGTCCACGACCAGGATGTCTGTCTGAGGGAACACGGGAAAAGAGTTGTGCAAAGGCTCGGTGATGCCGGCGTTCTCGACTCACCGAAGACCATCCTCGTCCACTGCCTGCACCTTGAGGGCAATGAAAGGGAAATCATCCGCAAATCCCCGGTCTGGGTGGTAGAGAACAGCGAGAGCAACATGAATAACAATGTCGGGTATTTCAACGGTTCGGGCCTCGGGGAAAATATTATGCTTGGCACCGACGGCATGCACAGTGACATGCTTCAGAGCGCCAAAGCCGCCTTCTTCAACGGGCAGAGGTATGATACTATCAATTATGCCTCAGCTTACACACGGTTCCGGAATGTGCACAGGTATCTGAATGAAAATCTCTTTAAGGGCGACGGAGATAACAGCCTGGTGGTACTTGACTATGATCCGCCCACACCTTTCAGCAGTGATAATTTTCCGGGCCATTTTCTCTTCGGCATTGGCTCAAACCATGTGAGGGATGTCATCTCGGGCGGCAGGGTCATCGTGCGTGACCGGCAGCTTACAACCGTAAATGAGGCTGATATTATGAGCGGCGCCCGCAAACAGGCTCAACGACTCTGGGAAAAGATGTCGGGCTGACCATTTAAACCTGATTAAACCAGAATTTGCATCAATAATTTAAAAATCCGCCATGTACTACATCCTCTTTTACAAGACAGTTGAAGACTACATTGAAAAACGAGCCCCGTTGCGTCCGTTGCACCTTGACCTGGTGCATGAAACTCACAGCAAGGGAGCCCTGGTCATGGCCGGCGCGCTCGCAGACCCCGCAGACGGGGCTATCCTGATTTTCAGGGGTGACACCCCGGCGGTGGCTGAAGATTTTGCCAGGAATGACCCCTACGTCAAAAACGGACTCATTACTGAGTGGCATATACGTCCCTGGACGGTGGTCGTAGGAGGTGAATGACCGTCAACACTTTTCTGCAGAGGGAAGTTCCTCACAATTCAGCTCACAACTTTTATATTAAATGCCCCGTTTTTTGTTGTCCCGAAAACACTGAGCCACAGTGGCAGATACATTTCTGTTGCTCTTGCCGCGGCTATTCCGCCCAGGTCAAGAATGTTCTTTTCGGCCCATCCGAACATTATTAATATCCCTTTTACATCTTCCCTGGCCTCGGAATCATCACCACATATAAAAACATTGTGATCTCCTCCGTTTATCAGTTGCGGGTTCACCATTAAACCGCACCACATTGTGTTCAGAGTTTTGACCACCCTGACAGCAGGAAACGTTTTCTGAATTTCCTCACCCAATGAATTGGTGTTCGAAAGATCACTTATCAAAACCGGAGGCATACCTCTGCTGAAATCCAAGGGGTTGGCAATATCTATCAGGATTTTTCCTTTCAGGTTTTCCTCCCCTGCCATTTTTAATGCTCCGATTGAATTGCCACCCATCGTCGCGTTCACAACTGTCTCCCCGAAAACTGCTGCCTGCCTGAATGTGCCAAGCTTTATCTGTTTGTTTGCTTCATGCCATGCACTGAAAGGCGGATTCCCGTAGGCGTCTTGCGAAGTAGCTGCCAGCTTTTCCTCCACATTACGGGTACCTAACATCACGTCATATCCAAG
>JBBRXA010000087.1:0-4532 GCA_038248855.1 Bacteroidales bacterium
AACGTGCAAGTCTCGCTTTTCAGGTATTATAAACACATGGTCAGGCTGAATGTCCAGTTTTTCCGTTATGAGTTCAACCGGCATCTCTGTATAACGTGGGAGAATCTCATGGAGCAGGGTAGCAACAGTTCTCAGATGATTAACGATGACAATAGCAACGCCCATATCGGCTGGCAGATTCTTAAGTAAACGAGTATATGCGTCGAGCCCCCCGGCTGAACCGCCAACACAAACAACGGGAAAGTTTTTTACAGAAAGATTAGCTTTCATATTGATTACAATAGAGTTTACAAATACAATTACAAAGTTAAACACTATTTACTATGGCAATATACATTTCCCCAATTATAGCAACCTGTCCGGGGCCTCACTGAACTTTTACAGCCAGGAAATGCTGACTATTCAAAGTTGATTGCTTTTAAGCTGATAAGTATTATATAAAATTGGTAATTAATTGCAACATTCACATGTCCACGCGCCAGGCAAAACCTGGCAAAACAAAAGGAGTCTTACGGCTGCCTTACTATTTTACAGGATCAATCCTGGCTGCCCATCCTCCGCCTGAGGCAAGCTGTACTGTGAGCTTTTCGCCCGCGGAGACCGTTCTTACTTCTCTCTTATAGTCCTGTGCATAACGGTTCGAGTTGGCCCCGTCACGGAAGAACTCAAGATTATATTTCCCGGCCGGCAGAAATGAGAAATCTATTTCAACCTTTCTCTCTGTCCAGCTGGTAAGCGCCCCTATATACCATGTTGTTCCCGTTCTCCTGGCCATGATTATGTACTCCCCGATTTTTCCGTCAAGGGCTTTGGTCTCATCCCAAACCGTCGGAACAGGGGCTATAAAGTCTGTACACTCCTGGTGCTCCCGGTACCGCGAGGGTGAGTCTGACAGCATCTGCAGCGGCGACTCAAAAACAACATACATGGCCATCTGATGACTGCGTGTTCCCTGTCCCATCGATCCTGTCCACGATATCTTAAACCGATCTTTTGATTCACTTCTGAACACCCCGGGGGTAAAATCAACAGGTCCGGCAAGCATCCTGATGAACGGGATGGTTACTGCATGCTTTGGCTGATCAGGATTTGTCCACCGGCACCATTCCTGGCCTTTTACTCCTTCAGAAGTAAGTACATTGGGCCATGTCCTGCTCATTCCGGTTGGCTTTGAGACGCCGTGAAAATCAAGCAACAGCTTATGTCTGGCTGCTGTCTCAGCCAGCGCATAATAGAATTTTATGACCTCCTGGTCATCCCTGTTCATATAATCAATCTTGAACCCCTTAATCCCCATTCCCGAATATCTAGCGCACGCCTCCTCCATCTGGTCAATTATTGCCAGCCATCCGGCCCAGGCAATTATGCCAACATTCATGCTGTCGGCGTACCTTATCAGCTCTTCTATCCTCAGAGCTGGATTGACCTTCATTATGTCATCCGATTTTGAAAAGCCTACATCAATTATTATGTATTCAAGCTTGTTTTCCGATGCAAACCTGATGTATTCACGGTATGTTTTATAGTTTACTCCGGCCCTGAAATCCACACCCCACAGGTCGTTCTCTATCCACCAGTCCCAGGAAACCTTTCCGGGCTTTATCCACGAATCGTCACCAATGCGCGAAGGAGATGCAAGCCTGTATACCATATCATTGTCAGCCAGCTGAATATCATTTTCGACAATTACTATTACCCGCCACGGAAAACTCCGGGCTCCCCTGGTTACTGCTATATAGTCGTATCTGTCACCCATCACCACAGCCTCCAGGTTTCCCTCCTCAACAGCCTTTGAGCCGGATATTGAGGTTGTACGCGGTACAGGGGCAAATGCCCCCGCGAGCGAAAACTCCCTCTTGCCTCTCTGAAGAAACATGCCCGGATAGTCTTCAAGGTCAGCTTCAGTGATTGCCACTTTTCTGCTGCCAAGGTCAACAACAGCAGGGGCAACAATTAATGAGTCAGGCACAGCAGTCTTTGACAATGGAGTATTTACATAGGCATTCTCAAAGGTTGTATAATATTTATCTCCTTTACCCCACCTGTTCAGATACTGAAACCAGGCAGAATGGTCACCACCGAAATTGAACTCGGCTGTCTCCTCCTTCACCGTTATGGACCCCGGAAGGTTAGTATGAAAACGGTAGGCGACGCCGTCATCATAAACTCTGAATTCAACTGAAAATCCCTCCTTAAACGTAAGGACCAAAGGGTTGTAGCGGTCAGTTACAACAGACTTTTTGTAAACAGTTGTGCTGATAGTGTTATTTACTGGTTTCAGGTTTTCTGACTTTACTGACGGGTTTGCCCCCGGCATCATAGTGCCATCACTGAGTGTCATTGCAATTTTTGAAGGCTCAATGATTTTCAGACCTCCGGATTCAATCTGATAGCTTATGCTTTCCCCGACAGTTACCTTCAGTATCGTTTTTCCGTCAGGCGACGAAGCGCTGAACTCCTTTGCCTTTATCCGGGCCGGGGTTTTTCCGAAAACTACTGTTGTGCTAACCAGCAGAACACCAAGCAGCAATATTGTTAACAACCTTCTTTCCTGTCTCACAAAACTATAGTTTACCTGTTTCGATCGGAATTCATTTCAGAATTAGTAAATGTCACTGCTTCTATCCCGGCCCTTTATTCGCACTTCAGGTTCGTCCTCTGCGCTTTTGCTGCAGCGGCGAAAGGCCCGTACAAGGCATTCTTGAATGATTCGCAGGCTGCGGCAGTATCACCTTTACCCAGTTGCGCAACTGCAAGCTGATAGTAGAACTTTGCTTTGGCCTCGGCGTCACCTGTCTCCAGATCAAGCCCTTTCTGAGCATATTCCGCTCCGCCGGTAAAATTCTTCTGTTTGTTATACAGGTCGGCAAAGAAGTAGAACAGATCCTTATCGTCACCGTATTTTGCAGCTTTATTCAGCAGAACAAGAGCCTCGTCAAGCTTGTTATCCTTGACGTCCTGAGATCCTGATGCACGAAAATATTCAAGAGCCATTACTGTTGCCTGTTTCGCTTTTAGTGTATCAGATGCAGCGCCGGCCTTTTCAATAAAGAGATCAATGGTCTCCTCAAAGGCGGCAGCATTGTCCTGATTTCTGTAAACCAGCGCCTTGTTGTAAATTGCATTCAGGTAAGAAGGGTTGATTACCAGAATACTGTCAAGTACCAGCAGGGCATTATCATAATCCTTTTTCGAGATAAAGTCGGATGCCATGGCATTATAACCGGCCACAAGTACCTTTCCTGCATTGTCCTTGACAGATGCACTTCCGTACTTTTCCGCTGCCGCTGCGGCCTTCTTCGAAGCCGTGATTATTTCGGCCGCTGGCTTTTTTTCCTTAAGCGCGTTGTTGGCGATCTTGAAATAGAGCCCTGGCAGCACCTGTACGGCTTTCTGTTTGAGGTCGTCAGCCGTCTCGCCAACCTGGCCAGACAGGACAATCACCTTCTCAAAGGCCGCAATAGCTGCGGGAACATCCGTTTGCATCGCTTTTGCACCTTCATTGTAAGCAGTAATCACATCATTACGCTCCTGCGCATTGAGGCTTGCGCCCGTTATAACAGAGACCACCAGGACCGCTGCAATTTTTCCCGTTAACTTCATATTCATTTTAATTCAGATTATCAGGTTATTATAATCAACTTTTCTGTTTGCCGGCGGTAAATATAAAAATTATCTTTGATTTACCTATTCGCACCACCTGTCCGAGTCGGATTTCTCCCGGAGCCATAAGACTGTCGAAGTAAGAATTATATAAATCTGATCTGGAATTGTGTAAAACTTACCGGTATCAGAAGGTCTACCTTTATGACAATGAAAAAAATCGCATGGTAATTGTTTTGGCGACTCTTACAATGTTCGCCGCCGGTCAGACAAATGAAGAGGTAAAGCAATTCTTTCAAACAATGTAATTAAGAAAGACAAGTAAACGCAGGCACCTGATGCAAATAATCTGAATTATGATGGAAGGAATTAATAACGGTTTGGGAATGGGCCACGGTTTTTACTATATCATCGGTACAGTTGCATTTGCTCTTATTATCTGGGCTGTATTCAAATTTACCGGTGAAAACAAGAATCCCAAAAAGCCGAAATAAGATTATCACACCGGCATAACCCTTCACTGACGGTCATATTTTAACCTTTCAGGGCTTTCATTGTTTATTGTGAAAAGTATTGATGGATCCGGTATCCCTCTTCACACTATGGTATAATGACTGGCTTGCGACCAACCCTCCGGAGCCTTCGGCAATGGCGCTTTCCACAGCAGGAAAAGACGGCACAGTCTCATCACGCATTGTCCTCCTCAAGGATTTCAGTGAAAAGGGATTCATCTTCTTTACCAATTACGATAGCCGTAAAGGCCGGCAGATGAAATCCGACAGTCATGCCGCCCTCCTCTTCTGGTGGCAACCCCTTGGCCGTCAGGTCCGCATTGAGGGAACTGTCGAAAAGACTCCGCGGATTGTTTCCGAACAATATTTTCATGCCCGGCCCCGCGAAAGCCAGATTGGCGCCTGGGCTTCGGAACA
>JBBRXA010000088.1:0-4008 GCA_038248855.1 Bacteroidales bacterium
CCCTGCCTACGGATAAAATGATGGCTGCGGCGGACGGAGTGCCTGCAATTATCGGAAGATCAATGGCAGAGAGCACAAAGCTGAAAGTAGGTGATTATGTCACGCTCAGGTGGAGAGACAGAAACGGCACATTTGATGCGACAGAATTAGTTATTGTTGCAGTGTTTGAAACAACAGTTCCCACAGTAGATATGGGGCAGGTATGGATACCGCTGGAGAAGCTTCAGAAGATGATGCTTCTTCCTGATGAGGCGACAATTATGATAACGGCTGTTGATCATAGTAACGCACCTAAGTTGGATAATTGGATTTATATGAACCGTGAATCGCTGTTATCTGATATTGATAAGATAATGAAGTCAAAAGGAATGGTCAGTGTAATTATATGGGCTATACTGCTTATGATGGCTATGCTCGCAGTTTTTGACACCCAGGTGCTTTCAATATTCAGGCGGCAGAAAGAGATAGGGACCTACATTGCGCTGGGCATGACACGCGGACAGGTAGTGAAGCTGTTCACACTTGAGGGTGCCATGCATTCAGTACTGGCAGCTTTGTTAGGTGCATTTTACGGTATACCTTTTTTAACCATGCAAGCGATAAATGGTATAGCCATTCCGGTGAGCAGCAGTGATTTCGGAATCGCAATGGCGGCGAGGCTGTACCCGGTGTACAGCATCGGACTAATAGCAGGAACTGTTCTCATTGTACTTTTGGTCACTACGGTGGTGAGTTACTGGCCATCAAGAAAAATAGCTAAACTTAATCCTACAGAAGCACTGAGAGGGAGGATCCAATGATAAATTTTATTCTCAAAGGTCTCCTGAGAGACAAGCATCGCAGCCTCATTCCATTCCTTGTTACTGCCATAGGAGTAATGCTTACGGTTGTGTTTCATGCCTGGATTACCGGCGTGTTAGGCAACAGCATCGAGTTCAACGCAAAGTTCTCTGCAGGTCATGTTAAGATAATGACCAGGGCATATGCTGAAAATGCCTCGCAATCGCCTAACGACCTCGCATTACTTGGCACCGACACATTGGCAGGTATTATTGCTTCAGAGTTTCCCGGGTTTGAATTTGTTCAACGAATATATTTTGGCGGCATTGTGGATGCGCCCGGTCCAGGCGGTGAAACGAGGTCACAGGGCAATGCTATGGGCATTGGAATAGATCTGCTCTCAGGTAATACCGGGGAAGCAGATCGGCTGAACCTCCCATCATCACTAAAAAAAGGCAGCTTGCCCACAAAGAGAAATGAGGTTCTGGTAAGTGATGAATTCTCCTCAAAACTTGGACTTGAGCCGGGAGACACCCTTACGCTTGTCACCAATACTATGTATGGTGAGCTGGCGCTTTACAATTTTGTGCTCAGCGGAACTGTTGAGTTCGGAACGACAGCCCTTGACAAGGGAACCATTATTGCAGATATTGAGGATGTAAGAGAAGCCCTGAACATGCATGATGCAACAGGAGAGATACTCGGATTCATTCGTGGAAGTACCTACGATAAGGAAAAAGCTACTGCCGCGACAGAAAAGTTCAATAGACTGTATTCATCTAAAGAAGATGAGTTTTCTCCGATAATGAAGAGCCTGGAAGAGCAGAATAACATGGGCTTCCTGGTGGAATATTCGGGTAAGCTTCAGGCAATACTGGTTTCAGTATTTATACTGGCTATGTCACTTATACTGTGGAATGCAGGATTGCTGGGAGGATTAAGGAGGTACGGTGAATTTGGCATGAGGCTTGCAATAGGTGAAGAAAAGGGTCATGTTTACAGAACCATGATGATGGAATCGCTGATTACAGGAATCTTTGGATCACTGGCAGGAATTGGCGTGGGAATGAGCATAGCCTTCTTTCTCCAGAATCATGGTATCGATCTTGGTTTTATGATGAAAAATGCCTCCATAATGATGCCGGGGATCTTCAGGGCTCATATTACATGGCAAACATGGGTTATAGGGTTTATCCCGGGTATTTTTTCTACACAATTAGGTACTATGCTTGCAGGCACAGGGATATATAAACGCCAGACGGCTCAACTATTTAAAGAATTGGAAGCATGAAAAGAATATTATCAATTATAATCCTGCTGACCGTTGTCGGTTCTGTCAGCGCTCAGTATCCCGACGGTAAACAGATTCTGAAGAAGATAGACCAGAATTTATCATCAGAGAACCGGATATATCTCTCCCAAATGGTTATCCACGGAAGGAGAACAACACATACAATCAGGCTTAAGACATGGACAGCCGGTGAGAATAAGTCGTTCACCGAATATCTGTTTCCTGTCCGTGAACAGGGCACCAAAATGCTCAAACTTGAAGATCAGTTGTGGATATACTCACCCGGCACGGATCGCATCATACAGATCAGTGGTCATATGCTACGCCAGTCTGTGATGGGTTCCGACCTGTCCTATGAGGATTTGATGGAGGATAATACGCTTACTAACCGGTATGATGCGCGTATTACGGGCGAAGAGGTGATTGATGGCCGCAAGTGTTGGGTTATTGATCTCAAGGCCCTTATTCCGGAGATAGCCTATCAGGGTATGAAGCTCTGGGTTGATGTGGAGAGAAATATACCATTGCGCGAAGAGATGTACGCGAAAAGTGGTACCCTTCTAAAACGCACAGAGCTATCGGATGTTCAGCTTATCAACAAGAGATGGTATCCCAAAAAGATACTCTTCAAGGATATGCTTAAAGAAGGGATGGGTACGGAATTGCTCGTAGAGGAGATTCAGTTCAATGTTTCTATTCCGGAATATATCTTTTCAAAGGCAAGTCTGAAAAAATAAGTGCGCTGAACACGCATGGGTTGTTAAATACACCTAATTCTCAGATTTATGATAATGCTGGTAAATAACTGCCTTATCCGTGCTCAGAGTAGAATTGAACAGGGCGCCCTCATTGACATCACCCTTCAGATAAAACCTTAGCCATGGAATCAGGTATTTGCCAAGGATTTTATGTTGCTCATCCCTGCTTATCCCGGCCTTGCAGCCCTTCATCCTCTCTCCCAGGTTGCAGATAGTATTGTCCGAGCCCATCTGGCAATGGTTGCCGCCCGTGATAACTATAGAGGTTTTATTTACGCTTGCCGAAGATTCGTAGAGAGGCTGCTGATGCTTAGCCACGGATGTAATACAGTCATTGCTTCCTGTAATGAGCAGTGCCGGCACCTCCACCAAAGATGCGGCCTGCATGGTCGAAGGGCTCGTATTTAAGGGTGACAGGGCTGCAACAGCACTTAGGTCGCTAACCACGTTTGCAGCATTAAAAAGCGCACCCCCGCCCATACTGTGGCCCATCAGACACCTTTTGGTGCCGGTAATTTCATATAATACTGATGATGGGTCATTGGATAGTCTCTTTGTTTCATTCAGAACAAATGCTATATCTTCAGCATAACGATGATGAGAAGGGAAGAGACCCTTGCACGTCCGTGGGAATAACATTATTATGCCCTCCGGCACCAGCATCTCCTGAATGTTCGAGTATGCCTTAGGAGACATCAGATAACCGTGGGCGAAACAGACAACAGGGAACTTGGTTTCATTCTGTTGCCCATCGTTTAAATCATCATTGCGGGGTCCAACAGGGTAATAAATATCAACAGGCACTTTCCTGCCACCTCTTAACTGATCAATCAGCACCACATAAGAATGACCTATATTATAGCTTTGTGCATTAACTGTGAGCGAGACCAGCATACCGGCTATAGTGGGGAAAATCTTCATCCCTTTAAATATTTAGAACAACTGTTTGTCAGGCATCTAATATAATGTATTTACTTTAACACAGGTATGAAGAATTAAAACACCCGGCTAAGAAAATGGTTGCTGAATTTTAAAAAATAAACTTTCTACAGGATTTTATACTTAATATTTATGATCTCAAACGAAGTTATTTTTCTGAGATTAAACTCAAAGAGTTTGGAAAGGAAGTCAAGGATGCAATAGTCAGGGATATTGAAGCAGATTTTTCTGATGTTTATC
>JBBRXA010000089.1:0-3571 GCA_038248855.1 Bacteroidales bacterium
GTAAGCTGCCAGCTGTGAAAAAGGAATCCTGTCATTCTGGTTTTTAGCCTTTGCGGTGATTGCTTCCTGCTCTTTCATAAACAACTTATTGGCGTACCGGTTAGTAATAGATAACTACCTCTGCAGGTAACTCCTTCACTACAATTCCCTTCACATTAATTTCTTTTGTCCCTACTCCGTTAACGGTTACTTTTAAAGGATGCCTGGATCCGTTAAAGTTCCTGATATTGATGCCGTTGGCAGGAAGCTTCGCATCACCTGATATTGAAAAGAAATATTTATCGTCTTCTTTTCTTATTGAGTACGAGATCTCACCATAATAAGTAGGGAGGTTTTCAACAGACATGCCCCCGGGAGCATCTATCCAGTCCTGGTATAATGCAGAAGCAATTACAAGTGACTGATCATATTCATTTTCATAAACAAACATTGATCTTACGGCGTTTATAAAATCACTGCCAACCCAGGTGTGCGGCATATCTCCAATAAAACCGGGTTTACGGGGATCTTTCCAGATCACCTCCGGCCATTGATTCCAACCGCCGGATAGCGGACGCTGGTCATTGAGGAAGAATTCGATTAACTCATGCGCTCTTTCCGGTTCATCCAGGATTATAAAAGAACCTATCAGGCGGTTTTCGTAGGGAGTGTAATTAACCCAGTCAATATTCCCGTCTCTCCTGTTTTTAAAAAACTCATAGTACCTGTCAAACGTGTTGTAGATCTGCGGCTTAGGAAGGTTGTTAAGTTCATTGCAAGGAGACAGGGCAATTGTAGTTGATGTTGCATCAAAATCACCGAGTTCCACACAACCGGGGATGTAGTCTATTCCCCTGGTTTTCATAGCAAGATCCAATGAATTGTAAAGGTTCATTTGAAATGTATCACGTACAGATTTGATCCTGTCATATTGGTCCTCCTCCCCAAGAATCCTTTGAATCTCCGTCGCATCTTTCAGTCCTTTCATTGTGAAAAAATTATCCCAGTATGAGTGCATCGGTTTCGCCGAATAACCTTCGTGACTTATGGATTCCGGAACCAGGCCATAGTAAGCACGAACACTGTCATTTCCGTACCTGAAGTGATCCGTAGATCTTTCTGCAATCAGTGATTCGATATACTCTACCGCTTTTAAGACATTTTTGTTCTTTACCCTGAGAAAAGCTGTATCCTGTGTGAAATTGAAATATTCGCGTATCAGGTAGATAAGTTCGCCGTGGCTGTCGTTTTCGGGAACCGGATCAGGGCCCCTGAAATCGACCACACAAGGAACTTTTCCATTCTCGTACTGGTGATCTGAATACCAGTCGATAAAGTCTTTAACCTCTTCCACTATCCCGGACTTCAGCAGTGCCGAGGAGGTCAATGCACCGTCACGTATCCAGCTTCTCTCATAGGAACGTGAACCGGGCTGGATGCCTGCCTTGTCCCTGTTAATCAATATGTAGGCAAGATTGGATTTCCAGGTACTGATAATCCTGTCTGCCGATGCAGGCAGATTAAAACTGATATGCTCAACCCTGTTCTTCCAGTAGTCAGCGGCTCCGTAAAATTCTTCAGAAATGTTACTGACATCCGGCAATTTGTCAACAGATCCCTTTCCGTAAAACGGAACAGTCACGAAGAACCCGGTTTGTTCACCGCCATTGAGACGGATGGTATACTTTATCACACCGTTCGCACTGCCCGACGGATCAACGGCTAACCTGTCATGAGGCATCCTCTTCTCTCTGAGGAAATCGACGATATTCCCCTCATCAAAAACTGCTGCCCCGAAAGAGTCGTATTTTCTCGTTGAACGTATCACCTTTTCATCCACAGCAATAAGGTCTCCCCCTTCTTCACTTATTGAAGTTATTTTTCCTGCGCCGCCCACAGAATTGAGGAACTGGTAATAGGGATTGACCTGAAACGGTCGGATTAGCAGATAAAGTTCCAAATCCTTGGGTTGGTCTGTGAGGTTAGCTAACGAATACCCGATGTTTAGTTTTGAGTCAATGTTGGCCATGCCACCGGATGACACTCCGGTAACAAATTTAAGGTCATCACACAACCAGGTTACAGAAGGTAAAAATACAAATTCACTTCCTTCGTCAGGGAAGCCCATTGATTGAACAGGCTTTACATTACTCCAGTTATAGAGAGAGTCTCCGGTTCTCAGCATCGGTTCAATGGAAAAGAGACCTTTATCGACCTCAACCGTTCCGTCTTCACTGATAAGTGCCTCCCTGACGTCATTGTTAACGCCCGTGACAGTCCAGTAGGAAGCCTGTTCCGAAAAGTACCGTGGATAATTCCCTTCCTGCGAATTGGCGGCTGCATATTTCAGAAAATCATTTGGGGTTAATGTGCTCTGCAGATCAGGAAAATTTATTCCGGCGATACCGAAATCCTTTTCATTACCCGGTGTTGTAAGGTTTATTCTGAGATACGCTGCTTCCGCTTCGGGAAGCCTGATAAAGCTAACATCACTGTGGTTTGACTGAACGGAATATACCTTTTCCCAGTTTTTGCCATCAACCGACAGAAGGATATCAAAACTCTTCGCATGATGACCTTTCAGCCATTTAATCAGTAAGCCTCCAAACTCCCTTTCTGCCCTGAAATCAACGGTTACATGCTGACTCTTCGCCTTCCGGTTAAGCCAATATGTATTATCAGAATTATCCGTAATGAAAGCCGGGGTATGCCTTTTCCGGGCTGATGAGGCTGTTACTGAAGGGGCAGGCCAGGAATTGGTTTCAGGCGGAAGCGGCTCGAATTTCAGGTTATCGATCTGCACAGTTCCTTTGCCACCGGCAAAGGAGGCAACTGTAAACTCAATCCTGTCAATCCGTTTTAAATTCTGATCAGTAGCCGGACCCCAGGCAAAACTGATGTCTCTTTTCTTAATCCGGATTCTTTTCCATTCAACCGGAAAATCATAATTGCGGTTGTTAACCCACCATACGTTGTTCCCTGTGCTGTCAATAAATTTTATTTCAAAATTGTTTGAGGGGGATGAGGCTTTGACATAAAAGGTAAATTCATAATTATCAGGAAGGTCAATGGGGAAGCGTTTCTGTATTCCACCGTAGCCGGTGCCCATTTTAAAATCATAGTCAAACCGTATTGCATTGCCGGAAAATCCCTTTTCGACAGATAAATCAAGACTGACCCCGTCTGATTTGATAAAAGTCCATCCCTCCGTATTGTCAAATTCATCAAGAGCCCTAATCTGAGCGTTGATAACCGTTGTGGCAGATATCACCAGGAGCAGAATCAGTATTCCCTTATGAAAAATCCTTCTCATTCAGTGATGCTACTGATTAAAATATTCGAAACCCAGAACTGTCAGCCCCTTCCTGATCACCGGGTCTTTCATCATATAATTCCATACCAGTCCCGTTCGGAAATTCTCTATCATGATAAGCATCGGGCCCTGATCGATCCCGATGAAGTCATCATTGACCCATCCGGCAGTCAGGTTAAAAGAATCATAATATCCGTATTTGCCCCAGAGCTTATCACCGTACTTTTCATTTATCGATTTAATTGTTGGCAAGACTATTTCCGGAGCGAATGGCAGTGA
>JBBRXA010000090.1:0-3451 GCA_038248855.1 Bacteroidales bacterium
TCTCGTATGTGATTGGCAATTGCTATTACAGGCTTAAATTTTTATCCTGCAATTTAGCATAAATTAAAGAGGTAGCTACACGAGTTTACCACCTCCCCCCTGACCGTCAGCCACCAGCGGACAGTCAGTGAGTACTCCGGTGAGGGGTGTATGTCCGCCGCCAGGCGGACATACAGGGTGTTTCTGGCTATTTCTTTTCAGGGACAAAGACTATTTCAAGCAGATCAGCATTTTTGAGATATTTGCCTACTGTTTTACGGATGTCTTTTGTGGTCATTTTATTTAGGATTTCCGCAAAATTCTTAGGATCGTCACCGTTTATTCCGGTGACATAGTAATTGCGGATTGTGGTGGCCCAGTAATTGTTGTGTGGCAATGCTTCCTCCCTCTTCTTTAGCATATTACTAACAGCCTTGTCAAGGTTGACCTGCGAAGGTCCGTTTTTAGCAATTTCATTCAACTCGTTGTATATTATTGCTTTCAGTTCAGAAGCTCTCACCGGATCACATTCAAATGCCACAAGCAGAACTGATTTGGAAACAGGGCGCAACTGGGTGGTTGAGCTTACTGTTACCCCATAGGTGCCACCTTCGTCCTCCCGTACTTTTTCCGTGTAAACAAGATCTAGAATGCCTTTCAGAACCTCCATTGACAGGTTATTTTCGGGTCTGTATTTTGTTTCGGCGGTATAGCTCATCAAAACAGTAGCCTTTGGCGTGGTAAGTGGGATCGGAATCTCCTTTATGATTTTGCCTTCCGGCTGTCTTACACCGCGGTCTGTCCATGACTCATCTGACCTGATGGAGGGAAGGGAACCGATGTATTTTTCAGACATCGTACGGGCTACGGCCTCGTCAATATTCCCGACTATGAAGAAAGTGAAAGCCGAAGCGTCGTCAAATGCATTCCTGTAAATATAGTTGACGTCTTCAAACCTGATCTTCTTCATTGATTCAGGAGTCATTACAAAGGTGCGCGGACTGTAGCCCGTCATATTCAGGGTCAGACTGTCGGATATCATTTTATTGGGATCTTTCTGCATGGCAGTAACCATTGCAATATAGCGGCCAATGATGGCGTCATAGGCCTCCCTGTTGAAATTCGGTTTTGCAAACCGCAAATATAGAAGCTGCATCATTGTTTCAAAGTCACCAGGGGTGGAAGTCCCTGTTACGTTCTGCATAGGCTCCTGCAAACCCAGAGTGACTGAGGCCTTCTTCCCTGCAAGCATTTTCTGAAGGGCGACATTGTCGAATTCCCCGGCACCGTACATGGCGATAACTGCCGGGAATACCGACAGTGACGGAATGAGTGAATCAGCAAATAGTGACGCTCCTCCGAATGCATATCCGGTGATTGTCACGTTGTCTTTTTCGTAATCTGCCTTTCTGAATACGACTTTTGCGCCGTTGGCGAGAGTCCATTCCACGGCACTGAACTGAGGCAGGGCAACACTTTTTATAACTGCCGAGCCAGGCAAGGGTTCGCTTATCAGTTCTGTTCCTCCCGTCACATCATCATACGGTTTTATGTCAGCCTTTTGGACCTTTGACACCAGGGCAAGAGCCTCATCCTGACTCAGGTGGTCAACACCTTCCGGTCCTGAAATCAGGATGACCCTGTTGTCATCCCTGACAATGCTGCTGAACTTAGAGTTCACATCATCAAGAGTGATCTGAGGCAGTATCTTTTTGAAAAAATCAAATTCAAAATCTATTGATGGCAGAGGTTCCCCGGTCAGGAAATGAGACTGAATATCTTCTGCATAGGTATCATTGGTGATCTTGTCTTTCTGTTTCCAGGCACTCTCATAATTCACAAGCATTGTTGATTTTGCCCTTTCAAACTCACCCTTGGTGAAACCGTGCCTGCGGGCACGTTCAATTTCAGTAAGAACTGCTTCGAAAGCTTTGGCCTCTTCATTGTCGCGGGCCTGGGCTGATACAGAAAGGACATTATAATTCCTGGGAATGAAGTCTCCGTAGCTCACTGAAGCGGCAATGAAAGGAGGGGTTCCTTTCTGGAGCAGTTCGCTGATGCGTTTGCCCATCATCGAATTCATAATGTCAGTGACGTATATATCTCGCATATAGGCGAGATCCTTTGGACGATTGTCAGTTTCTTCATCCATTATGAACAGGTTGACAGAGGTGCCCGGGGCTTCAGGGTCAGTGGCAAGAACATAGCGGGTTCCCTTTTGCGGCGGAACCGTTGTGTTGATTCTGGGCTTTGGATTCTCAACGGCAGGGATTGAAGAAAAAATCTTTTTTATTGCAAGTTCCACCTCGTCAACGTTGATATCACCTACCACCGCAATAGCCTGCAGATCAGTCCTGTACCAGTCGTGATAAAATGATCTGAGAGTGTCATAAGAGAAAGTCTTTATGATCATGGTATCACCGATTATATCGCGAACAGCGTATTTTGAACCCTCGAACATGACGGGGAACAGTTTTTTAGTCATCCTTGAGTTTGCATTCTCACGTGTCCGCCATTCTTCAATAATCACACCCCTTTCAAGGTCGATCTCTTCTTCTTTAAGCGAAATGAAATCAGACCAGTCGGCCAGGATAGTCAGGCAGGTATCAATGAGGCCTGGCTTGTCAACCGGCACATCACTCAGGTTATAGACGGTCTCGTCCCAGCTTGTAAATGCATTTATATTGTATCCGAAGGCGACGCCGTGACGGGCAAGTTTATTTAGTATTGTTTTATCTGGGAAGCGAGTTGTACCGTTAAAAGCCATATGTTCGAGAAAGTGTGCAAGCCCGTTCTGGGTATCACTTTCCAGGATAGCACCTGCATTTTGAATTATATAATAGCTGGCCCTGCCGGCAGGCTCCGTATTGTGACGGATGTAATATGTGAGGCCATTGTCAAGTTTCCCGGTCCGGTATGCCGGATCAAGGGGTGGCATGACAGTAAGATCGTTCTGGGCTGCCAGGCTCAGGCTGCTGATAAACAGCACGGTAAAAATCAGAATTCTTTTCATGATCAGATTAATTTAGGGTTAGCACATTGCATTGAGACAATTCCACAATAAAGTTAAATAAAAAAAACCATCGCGGTGATGGTTTAGATTTAGTTTTTATTTTTTTCAGAACAGCCCATGGAGCTCAGCGTTTATTTTGTCAATGATTTCATTCAGGTGCTCCTTATTTTGCGGGAAATCGTAATAGTCGGCCTCGAGGATGAGCAGTCTCCCCAGTTTATAGGACTCTATCCAGGCCTCATACCTTTCATTAAGTCTTTTCAGGTAGTCGATTCGTATCGAACTTTCATATTCCCTTCCGCGCTTCTGAATCTGGCTGACGAGTGTCGGCACCGATGCCCGGAGGTAAAGAAGAAGGTCAGGTGGCTCTACAAGAGAGCTCATAAGTTTGAACAGCGTAAAATAGTTTTCAAAGTCTCGTGTGGACATCAGCCCCATAGCATGCAGGTTGGGCGCAAA
>JBBRXA010000091.1:0-3430 GCA_038248855.1 Bacteroidales bacterium
AATTTGAAAAACTTGTCGAGATATCTAATTCAGGTGATTATGGAAAATTAGCAGTTCTCTACCCAGAACCAATAAAAAGAAATCCTATAGTTGAGAATCTCTATTCATTTGTCAATGACTTTGGCAATGCACCGGCAAATTTTGTTGATTATGATGAGGTAACTGAGAAAGCTACCCCGATTTTTAAGATTCATCGGTTCAAACCAGGTGTGAAAAAGGAACTTATTAGTGTAATTAAAGAGTCACTGAAAAAGTTGTGAACACTGATGAGGCAGTGGGATCATAGACTTATTTCATTAGATTCAAAATCAAGAAATGAACATTGCACACCCTTTTATGGAAGGCAACGGCAGAAGCGCCCGATGATGCTAAGTCCAACAAAAAGTAGTGTTATAAAAACTCTTTTGAATAATGCGCTCACCACCAAAATAAACGACCGCGAAATGTATATGAAAGGAATTGATTACTCATATTACTACGAAGAAACTGACTAAAGAAAAAAAAGCAAAAAGGGGCAACCCGGCTGGTGAACTTTAGTGACGATTGCCTCACTATGTATATATCATCTGATCCGGATCCTGATCAATTTTAAAGAACCGATCATCCTTCAAGCCTGTTAGTTGCTGGCAAACTCTGAGTTCCTCACCCACAATGGATATATTCGTCTCGCCCGCTCTGTAACGGTTCAGAATATTACTAATTATGATGAATTCTTGTCTTCCCAACTTATACTTGCGGAGGAACACCTCCCGAGAGTTTACGCAGGAAAGTCGATGCGCCGGCGTAGAGCCCTTCCCTGCGACGTCCGGTGATAAGTTCATCCACATCGGCTATGTCGGGTAGTGCCGACCATGAAAAGAGATTACATCCTGCACTTCCCACGCCAATCAGTGAGCAAATGGAGATTACAATATATCCTGGTGTGGCGTTCGTGAAGAACACGATGGCAATACTGGCAGCAATCCACACGCCGGCGGAGATGTATGCAGGTGTAGTCTTGTCAGTTTTCTGAGCCACATACGAGAATATCCCAATAAAAACGAGCTGAGTGATAAGGATAGATCCCATGATCGGGACGAAAAGTTCCTCTTTCTGCAAAGAAACCGTCAGGAAATAAACAGCCAGTGTCATAATGGTATCTATTGCCATCTGAAAGAGAATAAATACTGTTACATAAATACGGAAGGAACGATTTTTGAGTACGGTCAGCCAATCCTTAATGCTAACTACAGGACTTGGCTTCATCTGATTCTCCCATGTACCAACGAATACTACCAGCCAACAAATGGCGAATACTGCACCAAAGGCAAGACCCATTATAAGATAAGCCTGCCTGGGGTCGGTGTAGGCTCCAGTGATAAGCGCCGGTACAGTAGCACAAAAAATGGCAGCAGCAGCTGAAAAACCAAGGCGCATCCCGGTGAATGCACTACGCCTGTTATAGTCCCTTACCATGTCGGACAGAATGGCGTTGTAGGGAACCATGACTATGGTGAATGCCGTGGAAAAGAAGATGTAAGCCAGGGTGTAGTATAAGAATTTGAAGGCAGTATCTGTGATGCCAAAACCGTACCATAGCATTACCCAGGAGAAGAAAACAGGAAGGCTGCCCAGAAGGAAAAAAATGCGGCGGCGACCAAAACGCGATCGGGTTCTGTCTGACAGTTGCCCCATAAAAGGGTCGGTAATGGCATCCCAGGCTTTCCCGATGAAAATGATGATGCCAGCGCTGGTTCCGGAGAATCCCTCCACATTTGTCAGGTACACAAGTAGTAGTAAACCTACAATTATAAAGGCTCCGCCACCGTAAATATCACCGCAGGCATAGGCCATCTTGCTGAATAGTTCTTTTCTGTTTTTCATGATTCAGGTTTCTTTTCATAGTATTCATCCCGGATAAGCCGGATGGCAAGCACCCATTTCATCATCATCCTGACATCATCCAGCACAAAGCGGCGGATGTCATGTCCCTTGGCGATCTCGAAATACTCACCGGCTGCAAAGGGCACCATAAGGATATCTTTAATATAAAAGTATAGGGTCTCTGTTCTTTCAAAAACTTTTCCTTCGTAGGTTACAGCTTCCCGGGTTAAGCTCAGGTCTCCGTGTCCCATATCCTGATATCCATACTTTCCCGGCTCATTCCAAAGGAGCGATGAGGAGGTTGTTATTTTGAAGTCCGGATCATGAATTTCGGTCAAAAGGCTCTCCCGCTGGAAGTCGTACCAATTATCAATTCCATCGTACACGATGCTGTCCTCCTTACCAGGTTCAAAAAACAGTTTGCTGTTCACAATTGCTTCATTGTCACAGCTAAGACAAAAGAGTTTGTTCCCTTTTGAGCGTAAGGTGAATTCTGCATTGCATCTGGGGCATTTATACAGTACCAGTTCGGCACCTTCGGCCAGATGGGTTCCTCTGAACGTAACTTTATTCTTTCTCTGCCATCGGTAGTCATCAAAGTCGATGGCGCAAATAAGTCTGCGGTATATATTATCTACGGAAAGGGTGCTTAGCTCCTCACTGGTAAACACTCTGGTAACAGTGGCATCCATACGTCCTCTGCGAACTCTTTTTGTCCATCGGGGGCGAGTCAGATAACCACCGTTGATCTGTACAGCAACCACAGGTATTTTAAATGTCTGAATAAGTTTTGCTATGCTGGGAGCGGCAAATCCCCCCGGGCGACCCTCGTTCGATAAGCACCCATGAGGGAAAATACCTACGATACCACCACAACTGATAGCATTCTTCGTTTTGAGTATGGCCTGGTTATCTCTGGTAAATTGATTCTTAGGAATAACTCCCATTAATCCCAACAGGAATTTGAGAACAGGATCCCGAAAGAAATTATAGGCTCCAATGTAATTTATCCTTCTCGGGAAAAGCGCAATGGATACGGTATAAAAGTCGAGCCAGCTGGTGTGCCCGGCAATCACAAAAAATGGGGGCTTGATACCCTTTATAGCAGAGCGATCCACCCTGTGCCCAAGTATCCATCGGAAGTATAAACCTGCAAAAAAGCAAACAGTAAGGTATAAAAAGGCATTGGGCTTAGGTACAGGGGCTTCTTTCTTTTTTGGCATTGAAACAGATGTGTGATGCAAACAATAAGATTTTTAATATTAATATTTTACTGAGCCCTATATGCGATTGAAATATAAATAAAGATATTTATTTCAAGTTAAAGTAAATTCAGTTTTTTCTTATAAGCATTTACTATGTCAGGATTATAGCGACCCTTGTAAATTGCGGAGTCCTTATAGTGAAATATTTCTGTCACGATCCACTCTCCTCCGGTACCACCTTCACTACGTTACGGGAGGTCGAATAAAGCTTCGAAGAGCAAAGCAGGGCAGGAAAGACCACGTTCCTTCACAATCTGAAAAGATCATCACCAAGCAGTTGATCGTGGTTACCCCCACGGGTG
>JBBRXA010000092.1:0-3392 GCA_038248855.1 Bacteroidales bacterium
CTATAATGAGAATATCATTGTCGAAATCGGGAACCCTGCAGATAAAAACAGATCAGGAAATGTAACAGTTACGGGTTTTGTAAGAGAAAGCACTTCGGATGAGACTATTCCCGGGGTAACTATCTTCATCAGGGAGCTGGCGAAAGGAACCGTTACCGACGGCAACGGGTCTTATTCGATGAGCTTCTCCAGGGGAAGCTACAACATCAGGTTCTCGTGCCTCGGGATGCAGGAGACAAGTGTCAATACCCGAATCTATGGAAGCGGCAAACTTGATGTGCTGATGGCCGAGGCATTCATTCCAATCTCAGAGGCAGTGATAACAGCTGACAGGGGCAACGTTCACCGCAGGTTTGAGGTAGGACTGGAAAAGCTGAACATGGCTACTTTCAGGCTTATGCCAACCTCTCTGGGTGAGACCGATCTGCTGAAAAACATTCTTTTGCTTCCCGGCGTCAAGACCGTTGGAGAGGGCTCTGCCGGTTTCAATGTCAGGGGCGGAGCAGCTGATCAGAACCTGATTCTGCTTTACGGGGCGCCGCTCTTCAATCCTTCCCATTTTTTCGGCTTCTTTTCCTCTGTCAATTCCGACGTAATAAAAGATGTTCTGTTATACAAGGGAGGCATCCCCGCCCAGTACGGAGGCCGTCTCTCATCCGTAATCGATATAGTAGCCCGTGACGGAAGCACGGAGGAGTTCAGGGGTAATGCAGGTATCAGCCCTGTTGCCACCCATCTTCTTGTGGAGACCCCGCTGGTGAAAGAAAAACTATCCCTCATCCTTGCTGCCCGGACCACCTATTCCAACTGGGTGCTGGGGATGGTTAACGACCCGGTGCTGCAGAACAGCAGGGCTTCTTTTTACGATTTGAACGGCAGGGTGGTTTTTGAGCCGGACAGCAAAAACAAGCTTGAGTTTTCTTCATATCTCAGCCATGACTCATTCAGGCTGAACAGTGACACGACTTACAGTTACGACAACAGTATCCTTTCATTCAAATGGAGACACAGGGTAAATTCAGGTCTTATATTCAACATATCAGGAAATACAAGCAGGTATTATTACAACATTGAAAGCCGCAAGAACAGCGCAGAGGCCTTTTTGCTCAATTATAACCTTGATTTCAAAGGGGTTAAAGCCGATTTTGACTGGGACCTGAAGAATATGCACCGCATCAATTTCGGTGTGGAGGCCAACGGCTACTCTGTTTTGCCCGGAGAGTACCTTCCGGCAGGAGACTCTTCCGTCGTGGCCGCCCGGACAATTATGCGCGACAAGGCTCTCGAAGGAGCAATATATTTCGATGACAGGATCACCCTCACAGAAAGCCTGTCGCTGAGTCTCGGACTGAGGGCTTCTCTCTTCGGGGCCCTGGGGCCAAGGCTGATCCAGTTATATGATCCGTCGCTGCCAATGAGCCAGGCGACTGTCTATGATACACTTGACATTGAAAACAGAAAATTCTACCGGACCTACGGCGGACCCGAATTCCGTGCCTCGGTCAATTACATCCTCTCACAGGGCAGCTCGCTGAAATTCAACTACAACAGGACGAGGCAATACCTTCATCTGCTTACAAATACAACATCGATATCACCAACAGACACCTGGAAGCTTTCAGATTACTATTTAAAGCCCCAGATTGCTGACCAGTTCTCTGCAGGCTATTACCTTGACCTGCCCTGGAAAAACCTGGAGTTCTCGGCCGAAATGTATTACAAGCCGATACGCAACATGGTCGACTTTAAGGGAGGAACGAACCTGATTATGAACGGGACCATTGAGAAAGACATAATTAATGTCTCGGGCAAGGCCTACGGTGTTGAACTGATGGTTAAGAAAGCCACCGGCAAGTTCTCCTGGAACATCAACTACACATATTCCAGAATACTTGTCAGAAGCCGTACCTTATTCGAAAGTGATGCAATAAATTCCGGCCGGTGGTTCCCTGCCTCACACGATAAACCCCACGACCTTGCAGTAACATTCAACTATGCTGCAACGAGGAGGCTCAACCTCTCGTTCAATTACACATACAATACGGGCAGGCCTGTAACATATCCGGTGGCAGTCTACCGCGTTGCAGACCAGTGGGTGGTGCAGTATTCAGACAGGAATAAGTACCGGATTCCCTATTATTCCCGGCTCGACCTGTCGGCACGGTGGAGCGGTAACCTGAAATCAAGAAAATTATTGAACCCCTTCTGGACTCTCTCCTGTTTCAATGTCCTGGGAAGGGAGAATGTCTATTCGGAATATTTCAGAATTGAAAACAACAGGATAAAAGCATACCGTCTCTCTGTCTTTGCCAGGGCGATACCAACCTTATCATACAGCTTCGATTTTTGACACAGATGAATAAGATACTGACCATATTATTCCTCACACTTGTAGTTACCGGCAGCTGTACAGTTGAGTTCGTCCCTGAATTCAAGGAAGAGAAACCGTTCCTTGTTGTCGACGGGATGATCACTGATCAGGATGAGCCTTACAGGATCAAACTGTCATGGTCATATCCGCTCAACACACCGCAGGAAAACTACCCGATTTACGGCTTTACGGTTTCAGTCACCGACGATACTGGTTACCGATACTCTTTCACAGATATCGGGGGCGGAATACACATCTCAGATCCTGAATCGTTCCGGGGAGTGCCGGGCAGAAAATATGTATTGCACCTCGAAGGAAATTCACACATTTACGAATCAGAAGCGATGGAGATGGTGCCGGTTCCGCCCGTTGATGCACTGTATGCCGAAGTTGAGGATAACGAGTTCTGGCATCCCGGAAAGATAACAAGAGGAATGCAGGTATATGCCGATACCCGCGACCCTTCTGACCAGTGCAGGTTTTTCAGATGGGAATTCGAGGAGACATGGGAGTTCAAGCTTCCCTGGGACTATTTTAAAATTGTCAACAGGGTATGCTGGAAGTCGGCAGTTTCTGACAACATAAACATCAAGACCACATCAGCATTTGCAGGAAGCAGCGTCAGCAGGCAGCCTATTCTCTTCATCTCCACTGAGACAGACCGGCTGTCCAGGAAATACAGCCTGCTCCTTAAGCAATACTCTCTGAACGAAAAAGAATTTATATACTGGGATAATCTGCGGAAAACAACCGGGGAGATCGGCGGACTTTATGACATTGTCCCGTCTTCCGTCAGCAGCAACATCATCTGCACTGATGATCCCTCAAATAAGGCCCTCGGTTACTTCAGGGTGTCTGCCGTTGCAACAAAGCGGCTTTTTATCGAGGATGTAAATATGCAATTTCCGAACCTTTACGCCTATTGCCCATATGATACCCTCCCTGTCTCTGATTATGACCCGGTTGTCCACAGATATGCCTACATTCTCCGGGAATATTCAGATGTTCCGCCCGACAAATA
>JBBRXA010000093.1:0-3224 GCA_038248855.1 Bacteroidales bacterium
GAAAAAAAACGAAGCGCTGAAGCCCGGTGACCACGTGAGGATCACCGGCAGTGATACTATTGGAGAGATAGGGGTGATCCGCGGGAAAAAGGTGCAGGTTGTCTCCAACAGTCTGACAATGACTGTTGATATTTCAAATGTTGAGGTGGTGAGTGCGGAGGAATACCGCAAACTGGCGCCGGGATTGAAACCGCAGCGGAAGATCGACTGGTCATTCACCAACAAAAGGACACACTTCAACCCTGAGATAGACGTACGCGGCATGCGCACCGAGGAAGCGTTGCAGAAGGTACAGGAGTTCATTGATATGGCGGTGATGATCCAGTACCGCAGTCTGCGTATCCTCCACGGTAAGGGTAACGGCATCCTGAGACAGATGATCCGTCAGTATCTTGATACCACAGGTGCAGTAAAGAGCGCTGTTGACGAGCACGTTGAGCGCGGCGGAGCCGGCATCACGGTCATAGAACTTGACCTCTAGTATAATTTCATCCCCTCGGGATTCAGCGAATTATTGCAATCACCATCCACTCCTTGCATGACTTTGATCATGTTGCTTATTTTCCGAAATGCAAAGACCTCTGGCCGCTGCCGGAACAAACAATAACCAAGGCTTAAAGGCTCCTGGGTGCTATCAACTGAATCGCTTCAGAAAGGTCTGGTGGTCATCGCCGGTATTGACAGCTACAGGGCTGCCTTTACCCTGAGTGAGATCATTAACCGCAACGACCAGAACGAGATTCTTCTTATTGACCGCGGCAACGAAGACGGGGCTGGAAGATTCTCACTTTTCCCCGGCTGTGACTTTTTCTCCGACCGTGCCATAAAATCAATAATGGAGATCAATATTCTGCTTCCCTGAATCGCTTGATTGACGGAAACTGTATCTTGCATACATAAAGTTGAAACCTGACCTGAACCCGGAATGCAGTAAATGATGAAGGCTGCCTCCCCGCAGGAAGCAGCCTTCTGAGCATAATGTTTACCTAAACCTTTACCTAAACCTTAATTGCTCAATACAGTTTTGCCGATCCGTAAGATACCGTAACATTTACCGAAGATTTCGGATTTGCACAGCTGCCGACTTTTCCGGCAAGTTCCGAAGATGTGTTGTTTATGATCCTCCTGTCAGGTGCGAAACTGTCGTCATCCACCTTCACACTCCCGTAGGAACTCGTTGCGTTCAGCACATAGCAGGCACCGGGTTCTATTCCGAGTCTTACGGAGCAGTATGCTGCCTTTACTTTAATATTTTCAAACCCTGCCGGCACGCGGTCAACCGAGAGGTTGCCGTACTTGGTCTCCACATCCAGCTTCTTGCTCACACTCCTGAAAGTAAGGTTCGTATATCCGCTGATTGCTATGATATTCACCGCTTTGTCAACATTGTAACCGTCATATTTGCTTTCACATACCAGCGAGCTGACTTCACCGATGCTTATTTTGGAATACCGGGTGTCTGCAAGCAGCGCGGTGGCTTTCGCAACGGTGAACTGTCCGCAGTACCGGGCATTGATCTCAGCCCAGGAAACCTCGTCAACAGTCGCTTTGCCGTATGCCACAACAAGGCTGTTAAGAGGCTTGATATTCCCCCTGGTAAGCTTATGGACGGTAAGGTTACCGTACCTCACCTCCAGCCTGGCAAGGCCTGAAACCTCGTCGATGTCGCTGTTGCCGTACTTGTTTGTGACTGAAAGATTTATTTTTGCAGGCATTTTAATGCTGTAGTCGATGCTGAACTTGTTATTGTCATTACCCCAGCTTTTAGAAGAGAATTCTTCCTTGAAGACAGTCTCGGCTGTAAGATTGCCGTCAGCTTCCGTAAACACAACATTGATCATTTCAAGCATCTTCTTTGCTCTTTCCGGGGAAGCGTTTTCCACAGTGACAATCACATCCACCACGATGTTGTTCTGATCCCAGGTCTGAGTTACCACATCACCGAATTTGTTGATTACGGTGAGAGTAGTATTGGCTCCGGGAACCATTTCCCTGTGGAAAT
Source organism: Bacteroidales bacterium (assembly GCA_038248855.1). Lineage (GTDB taxonomy): Bacteria > Bacteroidota > Bacteroidia > Bacteroidales > VadinHA17 > SR-FBR-E99. The sequence continues at coordinate 2,003 of JBBRXA010000093.1, forward strand.
CCTTCTTTACCTCTTCTGCGCTGACACTGAGTGTCGCTGCACAGAGACATACTGCGAGGGTAACAAGACCCTGCTTAAATTGTAACTTTTTCATGGCTGCCAGTATTTTCAGTTTCGGTATTTATCTGTTTGAGCTGTTCAAGGATGTAGCTCATCACTTCTATTTTGGTCTGGTAATGCTTGATCATTGCATTGACAATGCGCGGATCGTTCGGATTCGCCCTGAGTTCCTTCTGAAGCTCAACATAAGTTGAGTCCATGCTTTGAAGCTCCCGTAGCATAATATCCTTCTGTCCGGGATTATTTTCAAAATCGAGGGTTGTGAATTCGTTTTGCATCAGTGAAACCTGCCTGACGTAATAAGTCTCTACCTCCTTGTATTCCGGAGAAACCTCGCTGAGGGTCATGGTCTTTTTCATATCCGGCCTGATGAAGTGGTCATATGTCCACAGTGATGATAGTGTGACCAGCAGGGTTACCACGGCTGCCCTAAGCAGGTACGGTACGATGCTCCGTTTGATTCCGCCGGCGTGCAAACGTGTTGCAAGCTTGAAGCTGAATCGCTCGAAATGCCCTTCAGACGGTTCCCGGTCGTCAAAGGCCCCTCTTTCCTTTTTGAATATTTCGCCAATCTTATTCATGACTCATGATTTTTTGTTCTTGATTTCGCTTACCAGCTTCTGCTTGGCCCTCGAGAGTTGTGATCTGGAGGTGCTGCTTGAGATGTTCAGCATCTCTGCTATCTCATCGTGGTCATAGCCTTCGATGAGGTAGAGAGAGAGTATCACGCGGTAGCCTTCGGGCAGTCTTTCGATTGCTGCTTTCACCTCTTCGACCCTGGACTCAAGATCCTCTTTGTAGGATGTTTCGTCAGGACTGTCATCGCGGAGGCCCGTGTGAGTTTCAATGTCTTCAAAGACCGCTTTTCTTTTCCCCAGGGCATCAAGTGACCTGTTTACAACTATTCTCTTGAGCCATGCGCCAAAACTGACAGTGCCCGAGTAAGTCCCGATCTTTTCGAAGGCTGAGAGGAATGCTTCCTGCATTACATCTTCGGCCTCCATCCCGTCGTTCACAATACGCAGGCTCGTGTTAAACATAGCCTTGTAGTACAGTTTGTACACCTGAAACTGAGCCTTTTGGTCTCCGGCTCTGCAGCCGTCTATCAGGTCCTGGTGTATGTTCCTGAATGCTGCTTCAACATTTTCCATCTTCGTTGCAA
>JBBRXA010000094.1:0-3210 GCA_038248855.1 Bacteroidales bacterium
CTTAGCTGTTCCATAGGCAATAACAACGACCTCGTCGAGAACAGACAGGTCAGATGCCATGACCACGCTCAACAGCGTTCTGCCACCGATAGTCACATCCTGTGACTTGAAACCGATGAAGCTGAAAGTAAGTGTCTGGACAGTTGCAGGAACAGAAATGGAATACTTACCGTCAACTCCTGTCATGACTCCAATGGTTGTTCCTTTTGCCGATACGTTGACACCAGGAAGAGCCATTCCATCTTCAGAACTGCTAACAGTTCCTGAAATTTGCACTGTCTGGGCTATAACAAGCGAACCTGTCAATAGCAACAGTGAAAAAAACATGAGGATTCTTTTCATAAAATCTAGTTTAGGTTTAGAGATGAATAATTGGCCAAATATATTTAAATATTTGATTATACAATCAGCTAAATCAAAACAATCTTCCTTACATAGAGGAATAATAGCCAAATTGTGATAATTATCATTTTAGTTTAAACAATTTTGGCAATCCCGGGTTCATTTGACAAAAATTAGCCGAGTTTTGTTCCGATGAGTTTCATGATTTCAGATTCAGCTGAATCTGCCTTTAATTCTATTATTGTTGCCCGGGCGACGATGTCGGATGCAAATTCTTTATCATCAAGACCTGCAGCATTTATTCTGACATTCAGGGCAGCTCCCTTAACGGCTGCCCGTAATGCTAGTGCTCCTACACCGGCATCTGTTATGGAGTTTGGATTGCCTTTTTCGACCATTTCTTTCAATAATTCGAAACCTGAATAAGCAGTTTCCATTGTCCTGAAAGGCACCATTATAGCATTTTTTGTAGCATCCTGAATTGCCTTACTTCTTATCTTTTTCTCATCGTCAGTTTTCTTTGGCAGGTCAAAGGCTGTCATTATCAGGTTGAAGGCCTCAGTATCTTCATCGACGAGCTGTAAAAGGCCACTCTGAAGCACCTTTCCCTTCTCAGCCCAGTCGGAGAACTCTTTCCATCTGCTATCCCATCCGCGTTTATGTGCCGACAGATTTGCGACCATTGTACCAAGAGCGACACCCAGCGATCCCATATAGGCTGCGATCGATCCGCCTCCCGGAGCCGGTGATTCGGAGGCAGTTTCGTCCATAAATTCGGAGAGACTCATGGCAATGAGCCTCTTCTGATTATCACCGCCAGCCATTACGTATTCAATGATTTTTTCTTCGGGTTTAAAAGGGCGAATATCATTAAGTCCGAGTGATCTGACAGCCATTTTTATCAGTTCCTTGTCGGAAACACCTGATGACCTTTGTTGCTTTGCCAGATAATGCCGGCCAGCATCAAGCAATGATTTAAGCGGGATCAGACCTACCAGTTCAGAACCGCTAACCCGAATTCCCCTGGCCTCAGCTTTAGAGCAAATTTCATCAAATGCCATGTGCACCGGTGTTACTGCAATATTGGTCAGGTTCATTGAGATCTGTGCTATACCATATTCTTCTATAAACCAGCCAATTGCTTTAACTGATTTCAGTGTTCCCGGAATCATAACAGGATAACCGTCAGCATCCATTACAGGTTTCCCGGTAACAGGATTACCATCACGCAGAGGTCTACCCTTCTCACGTACGTCGTAGGCTATCGAATTTGCCCGTCGTACAGATGTTGTATTGAGATTTACATTGAATGCTACAAGGAAATCGCGGGCTCCTACGGCTGTAGCTCCGGCCCTCAAATTGAAGATTTCAGGGCCAAAATCAGGCTTCCATTGAGGATCAGTAAGTTTTTTCCTCAGTCCTTCATATTCACCCGACCTGCATGAGGCAAGGTTTTTTCGCTCCGGCGTGAAGGCTGCATTTTCATAACAGTATACCGGTATTTTCAATTCATTTCCAATCCTCTCTGCAACTTCTCTGGCAATCAGAACAGTCTCTTCCATTGTTATTCCCGACACAGGTATAAACGGACATACATCAGTAGCTCCCATGCGTGGATGCTGCCCGTGATGTTTTGACATATCTATCAATTCAGAAGCAGCCTTTACAGACAAAAACGCAGCCTCAGCAACTGCATCAGTCTTGCCTACAAAAGTAACTACTGTTCTGTTTGTGTCCTTTCCCGGATCTACATCAAGAAGTTTCACCCCTTCAACCGACTCAATTACATCGGTAATCTGCTTTATAATTCCCATGTCCCGGCCTTCGCTGAAATTCGGAACACATTCTATTATCTTCTTCTCCATGTGATTTTTACTATTCGATCAAATTTCTATCTTCTGCCCCCCTTTAGGGGGGTTGGGGGGCAAATTTCGCCTTTAAGGATTACAGTCTCTATCAGGTCGCTGCCAAAAGCATACGGCATAAACTCATATGATGGTATTCTCTTTGTAATAAACATATTAGCCACTTTCCCCCTGGCGATAGATCCATGAGTTTCCGAGAGTCCCATCGCATATGCCGAGTTTATAGTTGCAGCATTTATCGCCTCCTCAGGCGTCATTTTCATTTTTACACATGCCAGAGACATTACCAGCTTCATGTTACCCGATGGTGATGAACCAGGGTTATAGTCTGATGCGAGTGCGATCGGAAGACCGGCATTGATCATTTTCCGCACGGGAGGATCAGGCAATCCGAGAAAGAATGCTGATCCCGGCAGAAGTGTAGGCATTGTATCTGAATTTAATAGTGCATCGATCTCATCATCACCTGTGCACTCAAGATGGTCAACAGAAAGAGCATTATATCTGACACCTACCTGAATTCCACCGGAATAATCGAGTTCATTGGCATGCAACTTCGGCGTTAACCCATATTTTAATCCTGCCATCAGAATGCGTTCAGTATCTTCAACCGTGAAAAAGCCCCTGTCGCAGAACACATCTATATAATCAGCCAGTTCCTCAGATGCCACCACAGGTATCATCTCATTTATAATGCTATCAACATACTCCTCCTGCCTGCCCTTATATTCTGACGGTAATGCATGAGCTCCCAGGAAAGTAGCCTTAACTTCAAGAGGTGCTGATTCCTTAATTCTACGAATAACCCTCAGCATCTTCAGTTCATCATCCAGATTAAGTCCATAGCCGCTTTTGATCTCCACCGCGCCTGTACCGAGACTGATTATCTCATTGATCCTGATTATCGACTGATAAAAGAGTGCATCCTCTGAAGTATTATGCAGGAGAGCCGCGGAGTTGAGAATTCCGCCACCCTGCCGCGCTATCTCCTCATAAGACAGAC
>JBBRXA010000095.1:0-3162 GCA_038248855.1 Bacteroidales bacterium
AAGGATCTATAAGACAGACCGGCTTGGGATGCCGTTGATAGAGACAGTCACCTACCCCGACTGCCTGACGCCTGATGAGCTTGCCGAGGCTGCCGAATATATACGGTTTCTGAACCGGAGTACAGGTAAGGTCCGCACAGGCATCGGCGCCGCCCGCGAAGATGTTAACGTCAGCTGCGATGGCGGAACAAGGGCGGAGATAAAAGGAGTAGCCCATATCAAATGGATACCGGAACTGTCTCACAATGAAGCTTTCAGGCAGTTCGCCCTGCTCAATGTGAGGAAGAAACTCCTTGCTGCAATCCCTGATCCGGCACTCTGGTCACCCAGACACAGGGAGATAACGGAAGCCGAAATGACCCTTCATTTTGCTCCGGTGCGGGAAGCTCTTGACAAAGGATGGAAGGTCTTTGCCGTCAATCTGCCCCGGTGCCGCGGTATTCTTTCACACTTCACCCAGCCGGAACGGATCTTTGCCGATGAAATTAGCGACAGGCTCAAGGTGATAGCCTGCATCGAGAAACCCAATTTGATCCATTCCGAGGAGACCGGCGAAACAAACTTCAACAATCTCTTCCCGGAAGTGGCGATATGGCTCTCGGCATCTGAAAATGACGCCCAGATAATCCTCTGGGGACCTGCGGAAGACATTCCTACAGCCCTCGAAACCGTTGAGGAACGGATGCGCATGGCATTCGAGGGTGTTCCCAACGAGACCCGAAAATCATTCCCTGACGGCAGAACAATGTTCGAAAGGGTTCTGCCCGGACGTGACAGGATGTACCCGGACACTGACTCCGAACCCATTCCTGTAACGACTCAGATGATTGAGGAACTTGGCCGGGATGTACCGAAGGATATCTCATTCCGTTTCGGACAGATGAAAGAATGGGGTATACCGGACGATGCCATGCACTACCTCCTCAGGAAGAACCTGGTGGTTGTTATTGAAAGGATTTTTGAGGATTTCGGTTTTGACCCGGGAGAAGTGGGCACACTTCTCGGGCACAGATTCCGCAACCTGGAGGGACGCAAACTGACAGGATCGGGATTCAGCTATGATACGCTGTACAGCCTCTTTGCATTCATCAAAGAAAAGAAACTGTTGCCTCAGATAGCAAAGGCTATGCTTCCTGGTGCAGTGGCTTCGGCAAAACCTGATTTCGACAAAATACTGACTGAGACAGGGTACTGTAAATCGACAATGGCTGAAATAAATGCGCAGGTAAGCGGCCTGAGAAAAGAATTCAGCACCGTCTGCTTCAGGTGCAGCAACAGCAACAGCAGCAGCAACGTCAGCAACAGCACCAATGGTAGCGGCAGCAGCACCAACGGCAGCAGCAACGGCAGCAACAGCAGCAGCAGCAGCAACGGCAGCAACAGCAACAATGGTAGCGGCAGCAGCACCAACGGCAGCAGCAGGGCTGAAACGGACTGGATAATGGGACGCATTCTCCCGCTGGCACTGGGAAATGTCAGGCTGTCCGATGTAAAAAAAGAGGTGGCCGCAATGGTTGAGAGCTCAAATTAATAACGATGGCAGAAGACTTTTTTCAGGGATACAAGGGAGAGGCGCTGAAAGTGCTGAAGAAGTACAACGTGCGGGTATGGGGTCAGGCTGAGGTTGAGACAACCCGCGGGCTCTTTAAAGGTACTGTACTGCCGAGATCGGAAAATGACGACGACCTGCATATTGTCATCAAAATTGAGACTGGCTATAACATCGGAATCGATGTGACCACCGTCACCGGGATGATTGAGACTGGCTATAAGAAAGCCAACTATAAAATCCCTGAAAAAGAGTTTCCCTATTCAGATGACAAGCCCAATGTGAAGCTTTTCGGTACCGGAGGAACCATCGCATCACGACTGGATTACCGGACCGGGGCGGTTATCCCTGCCTTCTCCCCTGGAGAGCTTTACGGCGCAGTCCCGGAGCTGGCTGATGTTTGCAACATAAAAACCGAGAAGCTTTTTGCCGTTTTCAGTGAAAATATGGGTCCTGACCAGTACATGATACTGGCCAAAGCCATCGGTGAGGAGATCGCCGGCGGCGTAGACGGCATTATGATAGGTCACGGAACGGACACGTTGCACCACACTGCCGCGGCGCTCTCATTCATGGTTCAGAATTCACCCGTGCCCATCATCCTGGTAGGCTCACAGCGTTCTTCAGACAGGCCCTCGTCAGATGCAGCACTGAATCTCATCCACGCCTCCACTGCCGCCGGCCACGGTGACATAGCCGAGGTGATGGTGTGCATGTTCGGCCCCACGAGTGATGAATACGGATTCCTTCACCGCGGAACAAGGGTACGCAAGATGCACAGCTCCTACAGGTCGACTTTCAGGACCATTGGGGATACGCCGGTGGCGACTGTAAGCCGCACTGCCGGGGTCACACCGATAAAGAACGACTACAACCCGCGTCGCAAGGACCGCAATGTCAGCATTCTTCCCTTTTTCAACGAGAATGTAACGATGATGTATTACTATCCACATATGAAGGCTGATATAATGCATTCACTGATCGACGCCGGTTACAAAGGGATAATTATCGTTGGCACAGGCCTCGGCCACGTGAACAGGGAACTCTATCCCGCCCTTGAAAGAGCTCAGAAAGAGAATGTCTCTGTTTACATGACCCTCCAGACCATCTGGGGTTATGTGCATATGTTCGTATATGAGACCGGTCGCGATATGATGGCCAGGGGAGTCATCCCACTGGGCAATATGCTTCCCGAGGTAGCCTGGGTCAAGCTGGGCTGGGCACTGGGGCAGACAGATGATCAGGAGGAAGTTAAAAGGATAATGTTAACTCCTGTAAACGGGGAGATAACTGAAAGGGAGCCCTACAACGGCTATCTGGTCTACCAGGGCGGGGTGCCTGAGGTGGAGGACTTCATCAAACGGGTCCACAAATAGGGATTTGAAAAGTTGCAATGATGAAGAGCTGTGAGCTGTAGAGTTGAAGAGTTTATAAGCTTATGGAACCCCGAAGGGGTGAAATTACTCTTGCCAACAGGATAAAAACCTATTAAACCCCGAAGGGGTGAAATTACTCTTGCCAACAGGATAAAAACCTATTAAACCCCGAAGGGGTGAAATTACTCTTGCCAACAGGATAAAAACCTATTAAACCCCGAAGGGGTGAAATTACTC
>JBBRXA010000096.1:0-3141 GCA_038248855.1 Bacteroidales bacterium
CTTGCAGGACAGCTGACTCCTGTCACAAACCAGTACATTCTTAACCCGGTAACTATCAATCCGGCATATGCCGGAAACAGGGGAGTACTGAATATAGCCGCCTTTTACCGTAGGCAGTGGGTGGGAATTACAGGCTCGCCCCAGACAATGACTCTGGCAGCCGATGCCCCGGTATTGAATTCGAAACTGGGTCTCGGCCTGATGATAGTCAACGATAAAATCGGGGTTACGAAAGAGACGCGTTTCATGACCGCCTATGCCTACAAGATAGGTATGGGCAATGGCGATCTGTCATTGGGACTCGGGGCAGGCCTGCTGGCCACGAATACCGCGTGGTCTGACCTCGTGGTGATTGATCCGGGAGACGAATATTACCTCATTGATTCAAGGGTGTTTGTTGTGCCTGATTTCAGCTTCGGTGCCTACTATACCAATGAGAATTATTTTGCAGGCTTTTCCATCCCGAAATTGCTCGGATATAAATTCGACTTTGACAGGAACAAATATTCCCTGAAGGTCGAACCTGCACATTACAACTATTTATTCCATACCGGGTACCTGTTTAACTTAAATCAGAAAACGAAGTTCTTCCCCTCGGCCCTTGTCTCTTTTTCACCGGGAGAGAAGCTGCTTTATGATATTAACGCTCATTTCAGTATGTTCGACAGGTTATGGATGGGCGCTTCTTACAGGAGCAACCGCTCGTTGGCTGGCCTGATTCAGTTTGCTGTCAACAACCAGTTCAAAATTGCCTACACATATGATTTCGACTTCGGTACTCTGGGTTCATACAGCAACGGATCGCACGAGATCATGCTTCGCTATGAGTTTCGTTATAAGGTGGATGTGGTGAATCCTTTGATATTTTAGTATCAGACCTGATTTTCGAATATTATCCTGGAGGAATCGGTGTGGCGGGAACATTTGACAAAAATCGTAACTTTGAGTCACTTTGGTTCACCATGTTACAACGAACTTAAGAAAATGAAACTGAAGACAATTATATTTTTCCTCTTTGCCTTTATGCTGTCAGGAACCGGTCTCGCCCAGCAGCAGACTTACACTGTTACCAGAGCCCCGATCAGCACGGATTCTTACGATGAGTTTGCTCCGACCTTTTATAAGAATGGCATTGTGTTCTGCTCGAATAAGGGGCAGAAAGTAAGTGACAATCAGGGCAAGGGGATGATAAAAATGTATTATGCCGATACTGCAGCCCACAACACCTCGTCAAGGCTTTTTTCGAAAGATCTTAAGACGAAGCTGAATGAGGGACCTGCGACATTTAACAGGAACGGGGATACAATTTTCTATTCGAGGAACCTGAAAGTGGATGACAAGTACAGCGTGCTTTCCAGTTCGAGGAATAAGCTCGGATTGTTTTTTGCCGTTGCCGAAGGAAAAAAATGGACCAGGATCCGGGAGATGAGGTTTAATACCGAATGGTACAACATTAGCATGCCCTGCCTTTCTGCAGATGGTAAGCGGTTGTATTTCGCATCAGACAAACCGGACGGTTTCGGAGGATCAGACATTTATTACAGCCAGCTGAGGAACGGTTATTGGGATGATCCGGTAAACCTCGGGCCACTGGTCAACACCTCAGGCAACGAATCTTATCCGTTCATCAATGAGGCAGGAGAGCTGTTCTTCTCATCCGACGGTCATGTAGGACTGGGAGGCAAAGACATTTTTGTCACCAAACAGAGTGGTAATGGCTGGTACGCTCCCGTGAGGCTCGAAGCCCCGGTGAACTCGGAATCCGATGATTTTGGGATTGTAACCGATGCAATGATGAACCACGGATATTTCTCTTCGAACAGGGACAAATCCCTGGATATTTACCGGTTCAGTTCCTCTCTGCGTCAGGTGTGGTTCAGTGAGCCACAAAAAGAAAACCAGTATTGTTTCACGATTTCAGACACTGGAGCAATACAAGTTGACACTTTAGCGCTTAAGTATGTCTGGGATTTCGGCGACAATTCGAAAACAGTCGGGACCAACGTCAGGCATTGTTTCCCAGGTCCCGGGAAGTACAGTATTAACCTTGATATCACCAGCAGGAGAACAGGTAAACTCTTCTTCCGCAAGCTCACATACGACGTGGGAATTGTGGATATAGAACAGCCTTTAATTACCTCGGCAGATTTAGCTGTGGCAGGCGAGGTAGTTGATTTTGACGGTCTAAAGTCATATCTCCCCGGCTACACCGTTACCGGTTACTTCTGGGATTTCGGCGACGGCACGCAGGCAAAGGGAGAAAAGGCAAGTCATGCATTTAGAACGACCGGAACATTTATTGTGAGGCTGGGACTGACGCTTAAGTCGAAGAAGTCAGGGGATATGGTTATGAGTGCGGTGACAAAAGAGGTCAGGATATTCTCCACCGGACAGGAGAGAGCTGCTTATATTGCCGGCATGGCTGCTGTGAGGAAGGATCTCACCGACATCCGGAAGTTTGAAAATGTAATTATCAAGGATCTATACTCTGCTGAGGCTGATTACAAAAAGGATGCACTGTTCCAGGTAGAGATATTGACATCCAGGGCGAAGACACCGTTAAACTCCGCTGTTTTCAGGAACGTACCCGCGAAATACCAGGTGACAGAGATTTTTGATGAAGGAGAAGGAGAAGGAGAAGGAGAAGGTGAAGGACGTTACAGCTATATCGTAGACCGGCAGATGAGCCTTATGGCTGCTTACCCGGCATATGACGACATGGTAGCTGCCGGCTTCGGTGATGCCAGGGTAAGGATATTTGTACTTACTGATCCTGCCGAGAAGGAATTGCTGACACTCAAGAAGAATTACGGTGTTCTGACTGACACATATTTCGACCTGAACAACAGGCTTGTTACGAACGCATATCTTATGCTTGACCAGGTAGTGACGCTGATGAACAGGCATCAGGGAATAAAATTGGAGATAGAGGTGCACACAGATAATCAGGGGAATGCGGCGGCGCAATTATCGCTGTCACAGGCACGGGCGCAGGTTATTATGAATTATCTCATCAACAGGGGTGTAAGCGCCGGCAGGCTCACTGCCAAAGGTTACGGCGGCACGAGGCCGGTAGCTTCAAATTCATTGTGGCTTGAGCGGCGGTTTAACCGGCGGGTGGATTTCAGGATTTTAAAGTAA
>JBBRXA010000097.1:0-2709 GCA_038248855.1 Bacteroidales bacterium
AAAAGAAAAAGTTCCACAGATGAAAAGGACTATTATTATTACCTCGATCGTTGTTGCGGTCGCAATTATTGCAATGATCGTGATAAGCCGACTGGGAAGCAAAGAGGACCTGAGTGCAATTTTTACCGAAGTTCACCAGGGTGATTTTGAAATTGTTGTAACCACCACAGGTGAGTTGCAGGCAGAGGTTTCAACGGATATCAAGGGTCCTGAAGGACTTAACAGCCGCAACCTCAGGTTTGGAGGCATAAAAATATCGGACCTTGTTCCGGAAGGGACAGTTGTAAAAGAGGGTGATTACATCGCGACCCTTGACCGTTCAGGTGCCGATAACAGTCTGAAGGATGAGCTCGACAGGCAGGAGCAGCTTGAGACAGATCTTCTCAAGAAACAGATAGATACGACAATTTCGCTTGGAAATTTAAGGGATGATCTGGCAAACCTCAGATTCTCGCTTGAGGAAGCTGCAATCACTCTCGAACAGTCGAAATATGAACCTCCGACAACAATCAGACAGGCAAAGATTTCGCTCGAAAAAACCCAGAGGACTTATGAGCAGACTCTGAGTAATTATGATCTTAAAGTCCGGCAGGCAATAGCAGATATCAAGGATACGCAGCTTCAGCTCGCGAAACAGAAGCGCAAGGTAGAAGAGATGCAGGAGATCCTGAGCAAGTTTGTAGTAACTGCCCCCGGTTCGGGAATGGTAATATACAAGCGTGAATGGGGCGGAGCAAAACGTAAGGTAGGCTCAGAGATCAGTCCGTGGGACCCGGTAGTGGCTACACTCCCCGATCTCTCATCGATGATCTCCAAGACATACGTAAACGAAATAGATATAAGCAAGGTAAAATCGGGCCAGAAGGTAAGGCTTTCTGTCGACGCTTTTCCTGACAAGTCCTATACGGGGAGTGTCACCAGTGTTGCAAATATCGGCGAACAGCTTCCGAACACCGATGCCAAGGTCTTCGAAGTAATTACGAAGGTTGACGGATCGGACCCGATATTGAGGCCTTCAATGACAACAGGCAATCAGGTTATAACACAAACATTCAAGGATGTCCTTTACATTCCCCTCGAGACTGTTTTTGCCGGGACTGACAGTATTCCGATCGTTTATAAGAAGGATGGCGCACGTCAGATCGTCGTTCTCGGAGAATCAAATGAAAATGATGTGATCGTCGAACAGGGGCTAGAAAAGGGTGAACGTCTTTACCTGACCATTCCCGAGGGGGGCGACAAATTCAAGAGGGTTGGGGAAGATCTGATAGCTGTCATAAAAGATCGCAAGGCTCAGAAGGCAGAAGAAGAGAGGCGCCAGAAGATGGAAAACCAGCGAGCGGATCGGGCTCCCGGAATGGATTCGGAGAAGATGCGTGAGTTCATGCAGAACCTGACACCGGAGCAGCGTGAGTCAATGCGCAAGCTCAGGGGCGGAACAGGAGCAGGTGCCGCCGGCGGCCGTCAGCGGACAACAGGTTCAGATTCTACCAGCAGACAGACACAGGGCACGCAGACTCAGCAGGTCCGGATTAATCGGAATTAAGCTAACCACGGAGGAATAATATGCTTAAAAGATACCAGCACGACATACGCATCGCTGTTGAGTCTATCCTTTCAAACAAACTTAAGTCGGTACTCACCGCCCTTGGCATAATATTCGGTGTGGCTGCGGTGATAAGTATGCTTGCAATAGGAAAGGGAGCTCAGCAGGAGATTCTTGACCAGATAAAAATGGTGGGAGTGAACAATATACTCATCAGTCCTATTGTGCAGGATAAAAGTGCGAGTGAGGGTGAGGGCAACATGCAGCTGAATAAATTTTCGCGCGGGCTGACACTTCTTGATGTGGAGGCAATCCGTAATTCTGTTCCGTCAGTAAAGAGAATAAGTCCTGAAATCTCGTTTAACTCGAATATCGTCCTGAACGGAATGAGATACAACGCCAAACTTGTAGGCGTAGCCAATGATTATTTCGGACTGTACAACCTGCCCATGTCACAGGGAATTATATTCAATGATTACCAGGAGGAATACGGGATCCAGGTCTGTATAATAGGCGCAAACATCAGGGCTAAGTTTTTCAGCCAGGTAGACCCCATGGGTCAGTACATCAAGTTTGACAACGTGTGGCTGAAGGTAATCGGGGTGCTGGAGAAGACAAATGTTTCACTGACGGGTTTTGAAGACAAGGGCGTGAATGTTTATAATGACAACGTTTATATACCTATCAAAACAATGCTTCTCAGGTATCAGAACAGGGCTCTTGTAAATACAAAACTTGCTACAGCAGCGACAAGTGTGCAGGTCTTCGGAGGCGGCGGACATATGGGCAGAGTGGTTATCAGCAGTTCCGACGCATCAACTAATAATGCCGAGACAAACTATAACCAGCTTGACAAGATAGTAGTTCAGGTCCAGGAGACCGAACAGCTGACCCCCACCACGGAGTTACTCAGCCGCATGATGTTGAGGCGGCATTCCAATGTTAAGGACTTCGAGATAACGGTTCCGGAACTTCTGCTCAAGCAGCAGCAGCGGACAAAGGACATTTTTAACATAGTGCTCGGGGCTATTGCAAGCATCTCCCTGATAGTAGGCGGAATTGGTATTATGAATATCATGTTCGCCTCCGTCATGGAGAGGATTAAGGAGATCGGAACAAGAATGGCTATCGGCGCCAAGAAAATGGATATCGTCGTACAGTTC
>JBBRXA010000098.1:0-2697 GCA_038248855.1 Bacteroidales bacterium
ACTCGCCCTTATCGGTCTTTATAATAAAGCCTCCGCCGGCCGGTGTTATTTTCTCAACCCTTGTTGACATGTAGACGGCTATTTCAGGATTAAGCGCTTTTGCATTTTGTGCAAAAGAGTGGCTTAGTTTCCTGAAGTCTACTGTATAACCGTCTTCAGTGACCAGCGCAAGGAGTTCCTGGTCCGGATCACGGCCTTCGACAATCCTCGGTTCAATTCTTCCGATCTCATCCCTTCCGATCATTTTCAATCCCGGAAACAGCTGACCGAAAACCGAAAACCTTTCGCGCAAAGTCTTTACCTGGTCCGTGCCGACTGCAAGTACCATCTTCGGGACTTTAATGAAAAGTCCTTCGTCTCCCTTCACGGCCTTTTCATGTTCAAGGTAATGCATCACCATATCGGCGTACTTTTTTACCTTCCTGGCCTTTTCAATTGTATAATTGGTCTCGATGTCACCGAAATGAAGAGTCTGACTGTTCATCCTCGGGGATGTATTGACCAGACCGAAGTCATTATACTTCTCAATCAACCCGATGTTTTTAATATTTGAATATTTGCTCAGCGTATACAGCAGCGAAGTCCCGCTTACTCCGCCGCCGATAATTATTACATCGTGCCTCATGTTCTTAATTGATTTGCCCGGTTGCTTTTTTCGAAATCAGATTACAAGAAAAAGGTTTTTTCAATACAAAACACAATATGTTATAAATATCAGGTATTGAACTGTTTAGCTGTTATTCACTTAACACTGAATTCATCACTAATAACAATACAAGGTGTGTTTTGTTTAACGAATTCCACAGAATGTTTAATATTCTGAAATGAAAGGAAGTAAAAAAGAGTTCAACCTATGCACTTCCCCCGGCAAGGTGAGAATTATGTAAAACTGTCAGGGAATTATATAACAGTGATGTCCCAAAGGCGCCATAACTTTGAAATCAGTAAATAACAAATTCATGAAAAACCATTCGGTTATATTTTTTTGGCTGAGCTTTGTCTCCCTGATAATCTCCCTTGTGGTATGTGCAGGAGGTTACATTGGTGCAGGAGCCCTCACGCTGTTACTCGGATTGATAGCCAGCTTTATCCATCAGTCGGAGTACGTTAATCAGACTTAGGAGTCTGTATTAAGAGGTCCTTTACCCCACACGTCCGTCCGCCTGATGGCGGACACCCCTTCTTAAAAAGGAGGGGCATAAAAGGAGGGGAAAGGACCTTAGAATTAATCCCCCCCTCTATTATTACTACAGTCCTGCTTCTTTAGCAGCCTCAGCCTTCATTTTTTCATTTGCTGTGATAAGGAATTCCACCCTCCGGTTTTGAGTTTGTCCTTCGGCAGTATCATTGTTATACTTCGGAGCGGTTTCGCCAAATCCCAGGATTGTGACACGGTTGGCTGACAGGCCCTTGCCTGCAAGATAAGCTGATACTGAACCGGCTCTTCTTTCGGACAGTGCCTGGTTGTACGTTTTGCTCCCTTTGCTGTCAGTATGTCCCTGAATTTCAATATTCGTATCCTTGTAACTTTCCAGTACCCCGACCAGTTTGTCAAGGTTAATTTTAGCATCCTCTGACAGGTTCGACTGGTCAAATCCAAACAGAACATTACTGTTGAATTCCACCACGATTCCTTCACCGACACGTTCAACCGTTGCATCAGGAACCTTGTTCTTGATTTCCTCAGCCTGTTTGTCCATCTTATTTCCGATAACAGCACCTGCGCCGCCACCTACTGCCGCCCCTATAATGGCTCCCAGAGCAGTATTACCGGCTGCCCTGCCTATCACAGCTCCCATTGCTCCTCCGGCTGCCGTTCCAACAACTGCACCTTTCTGTGTTCTGTTCCATGAGGCACAGCCAGATAAGATCATCAGTGCACTCAAAATCACGATTAAACTTAGTCTCATTTTTTTCATTGTCTTTATGTTTGGCCGGATATAAAATCACGTACCGGTTATTACTAAAATGTATTTCCGGAAAGATAGGTCGCTTCTTCGTGGCCCACATTACATAACCTGTGGAAAGAGTTACATCATTCACATGTTTAAAACCGGCTAACCCCAAGCATGATCATGAAGATGCTTTGTCACTGTAAGTGTGTGAATTATATAAAAATTGAAAAAGATTCTGTAAATTTTCCCTGCTGTTTCAGCCTACTTTTACCACCGGCAAATAGTGCCTGACCATAAAACCTGTCGCCATGGAAACATATGTAAAGGGATTCTGGAACGAGAAGAAGGATAAACTAAAAAAACACTATCCGATGCTGACTGAAAAGGATTTAAGCTTTATGGAAGGCAGGGAGAAGGAAATGATTGAACTGCTTGGCTATAAACTTGGGAAGTCAAAGCAGGAACTGATTAAGATCATCGTTACAATTTAATCAGGCCTTAAAACAAAAAACATATGGTAAAATTCCGGCAAGGAAAATGCTTGCTTATACTCTTACTGTCAATGTCGGCAACGAGGGCACCTGCTCCCGGCTTAAATGTCATCTATATTATTGCTGCTGAGCCCGTGGATCCTTTCGGGGTACTTGTCAATGCAATTGTTCAGGTCGAAAGCCTGGGTGATCCCCTGGCGTATAACTCTGAAGAAGAGGCTGTGGGAGCATTCCAGATCAGACCAATCAGGGTACTGGATTACAATCAGAGGACCGGCAAAAATATTAAGATCGAGAACTGTTACAGTTAT
>JBBRXA010000099.1:0-2008 GCA_038248855.1 Bacteroidales bacterium
ATAAAGGAGAATACAGCCCAAAATGGCTGTATTCTTTCAAAAATTTCCTTTTTAAAATGGTTAAGCATTTTAACTCTCTTTCTGTTAATTCCCCATACTTTATTTTCACAGCCAGTTACAATATCAGGCTTCATTACCGATAAGACAACCGGTGAACCACTCATTGCAGCCAGTATCTATGACAGCGCATCATATGCAGGTACATCAACCAACAACAGGGGCTTTTACAGCCTCACCCTGGAGCAGGGATCGGGGACCATTCTGGTTTCCTTTGTCGGATATCAATCCCTAAGTTACCGTATCACACTTTCCGGGGATACCGTGATGAATTTCAGTATTGAACCGGGAGTAGAACTGGAGGAGGTCACAGTCAGGTCGGTTAGAACACAAAGTGATTTCCTCAAGGGCAGGCTGACAATTCCGATAACAAGGCTGAATGAACTCCCGGCAATGGGAGGAGAAACTGATCTTATCAAGGCGCTTACTACGCTTCCCGGAATAGCAGCCGCAAATGAAGGGTCATCAGGAATGGTTGTGAGAGGCGGGGGAACAGACCAGAACCTCTTTATCCTCGATGGCATACCGGTATACAGTACCGGCCACCTCTTCGACTTTATTTCTGTCTTCAATCCCGATGCTGTCAAAAGGCTCGATTTCTATAAGGGCCCCTTCCCTGCCAGATACGGCGGCAGGCTTTCATCAGTCACTGATATAACATTCAGGGATGGAAACGACAGTGAGATAAAAAAATATTTCGAGATAGGAGTTATCAATTCAAAGTTCACTATTGAAGGTCCTATTGACGATAAAACCACTTTTTTGCTTTCTCTGCGAAGCACATACCTTGATCTGTTTACGCCAATACGTAATGCCATAACAAAGTCCAGAGAAAAGTTCGAGTCAACCTCAGAAATTCCTGAACGAAGCAAAAAGTTTGTCATGTACACCTTCGGCGATCTGAATTTTAAGGTAAAACACCGGTTTAATAATAATCACAGCATTTCGGCAAATCTCTTTCATTCAATTGATTATTACCGTATTTTCGATAATTCATCTACGTACGATGAGAAATACCGATACTCTCTTTTCAATACAGCGATTTCAGTGAAATCGGATCATGTATTCGGGTCAAGGCTATTTGCATCGACAATGCTTGGATATACCTCAAACACCGGAAAGTCGGATGATGAAGAGACCACTTATTATGATTATACATGGTGGGATCCGCTGACACATCTGCCTGTCAGAAAAACAGGCTTTGACTCCAGTGAACGATTCCGGCAAAGAAGCTTTACCGGTGATATTGCATCAACAGCCGATTTCACCCTCTTTGCAAATAAAAATCATACCATAAACTTTGGTGCAGCAGGCACATTCAGGGAGTTTCAGCCCGGATCCTACACTTCAGAATTGAGAGATACCCTTGACAACATTACGCCACTGAAAAGTATCTTCAGCAACAACCGTATGACGGCGGCTGAAGGCGCCCTATTCATAGAAGATGAATGGAAGTTCGGAAGTATTCTCCGACTCACCGGAGGCCTCAGGTTTAATATGTTCACAAGCAGCGGCGTCTTCTTCAATTCACTTGATCCACGCCTCTCAATAGCAGCAGATATGAAAGAGGCCGGATCGCTTGTCCTTTCATGGTCGCGGATGACACAGAACATACATGCACTTATGCGTAATGACATCCTGTTGGACAAGACCGTATGGGTGCCATCCATTGCCGGAATCCCTCCTGAAAAGGCAAACCAGGTAGCACTGGGATTCATGCACAAGAGTAAAAGTGACGATTATTCTTTCGGGGCAGAGATCTACTACAAAAGAATGCAAAACCTTGTTGAATATAAAATCAATTATCTTTCGAAATACTCATTTTATCAGTGGGAGAATTCGCTTGTAACAAATGGGATAGGTGAAGTATTTGGTGGAGAATTCCTTGCAGAAAAAACTACAGGCAAGGTGACTGGCAACATCAACTATACCCTTTCGTGGAGCAACCGTC